>NZ_JAHLEF010000033.1 GCF_018861755.1 Clostridium sp. CF012
GTATTAGTATTACCATAAAAATAAAAAATTAGTACAGGAGTGAATTCCCATACTAATTTCAGTTGAAATATACTTGTCTAAAATTATTTACACAAATCTATAAACATTCTCAAATTAATAGTGAACCAAAACAAAATAATGCAATTAGTTAGCTAATCTAGTCCAGGTAGCATTAACTGCTCATGCTCATTTCTTTCCTCAAATTTATGAAGATAATTGAAGCATTCATCAATATCACACAATATACCATGGGATTTACAGGTTGTTTTAAAAATATTCATCAACCTGTCGTTACTAGGACTTGGCAACTGATATGCATAGTTATATCTTTCTATATATCGAGCCTTCATTCCTGGAAAATGCTCATCCAGCATTTTATAGAAATATTCCCTGTTTCCTTCTCTTAATGTTAATCCCATGCCAAAACAAATAATGCCATGTACCTTCGCTTCTATACAATAATCCAGAATTCCCCGGATATTTTCCTCTGTATCATTGATAAATGGCAAAATAGGACTGAGCCAAACTACCGTGGGAATTCCGTTATCACGCATTATCTTTAACACCTCAAACCGTTCTCTTGTAGTGCTGACATTGGGTTCTATTATTTTACATAAAGCTTCATCAAAAGTCGTAAGTGTCATCTGAACAACACACTTTGTGTTCTCATTAATTTTTTTAAGTAAATCCAGATCCCTTAAAATTCTTGCAGACTTGGTCTGTATGGCAAGTCCAAATCCATAGGAATGAATAAGTTCAATACACTTTCTGGTATTCCCTAATTTCTCTTCCAAGTGAATGTATGGATCACTCATTGCCCCAGTGCCTATCATACATTTCTTTCTTTTTCTTCGGAGTCCATCCTCTAAAATTTTTGTTGCATTAAGCTTTACCTCTATATCTTCAAAGTCATGATGCATCTGATAGCATTTGCTTCTTGAATCGCAATAAATGCAGCCATGAGTACAGCCACGATATATATTTATTCCATTTTGAGCTGATAAAATACCTTTTACCTCTGTTTCATGCATAATGTTCTCCTTGTTGTTGAAATACCTTTTGTTGCATAATAATATCGGCTTTGATACTATTTACACATTGCATTCTTTCAATACTTTTATAATATTTATGCTGAGAAAATTTACTCTCATCACTATATGGTAACAATTCCTACAATACCACCTCCAAATAATTTAATATAAAAAAACGCCTGGATAAATTCATCTTACCCAGGCGGTGGATATTTTCCTTTAATTATTCTCCCTATGGTTCTAATTCACCATATTATGCTTTATTTCAATTAATCTTTCTAGTGTAAGCTCAGTTATTTCAGCTATATCATCCATAGAAAGCCCTTTTATTATCATTTTTTCTGCTACCTTTATCGCTTTCTCAGTTGCTCCCTTTTGTATTCCTTTTTCTATTCCTTTTTCTATTCCTTTTTCCTCCGCTGATTTTATCCTAGTGAGCTGATCGCTAATTTCTGCCTGTCTAGCTTCATATAATATTCTAGCCTTTTCATCCTTACTTATTATTTGCAATAAGTCATAGGCTTTCTTTATATCCTTATTCTTTTCTGCCAGCATCTCCATCTCTCCCTTCGATTTTGCATCAAAGAATTCCATCCACTGAACTATTGGATCATTTTCATCTCTCTCAATATCTTTATCAAATAATTTCGGTATCTCCAGGAAATGTACCTCTATTATATCCGTTAATCTAAAACCTGTTTTATCTTCTGTTAAGTGATAACTAGAATATAGCCTCTTTAGCGGTGTACACTTGAAATCTACTATATTTATGGTTACACATTTCTTTAACATGTCATAAGTATCACCTGGCTTTATCTGACTTGTATACATCTTGCTCCAATAAAAAATGGTGCGTTCTGCCATATAATCTGTGGGTAGTATTTGTATCTCAACATCTATTTGCTTTCCTACCTTTGTTTTCACTCGTACATCAAGTATCCCTTTTTTGTCTTCCTTGAAATCCTTTAGTAGTTCACTATTTATTATTTCTATTCCCTCAAATTCTTCTTCTGGAACACCTAAAACATCACTTAAAAGTGCGATTAGTAGGTCTTTATGCTTTTCATTTCCAAATATATACTTAAATACAAAATCATACTTTGGCGACATTATGAAATTGTCATCTATTGACTGTTATTCATTGTTTTATTCATTCTTACTTATCTATATTTTATCAGAAAATTACGTTTTATTCTACACTATTATAAATAGATATTACTTTATGTTTGCGCTTCCGCGTTTAGAATTGCTTGATATAGAGTTACACCTATTAAATGGAGTTCCCTTTTAAAGGTGAGATGTCCGAGGGTGATCCGCTTCCATCTATCAGAAATTTTGCCAATGATTTGAACGTAAGTGCTCTTACTATTCGTCGTGTCTATAATGAATTAGATCAAGAGGGCTTTATTACAAGTCAGGTGGGCATTGGCACTTTTATTTCTGCTGGTAATTTAGAGCTGCTTCGTGACTCTAAACGGCGTATTGTTGAACAAAAAATGCAGGACTTAATTCAAACAGCAAAGACGTTAAAAATTTCTAAAGAGGAATTAAACGAAATGATGAATATTTTATATGAGGGGTATGAAAAGGAAATGACAAAAAATAAAACATAGCAGGAAAAATCAACCCAAAATGAAATACAGCCTGCCAAATTAACAACAGCGATTATCATAATCCCTGTAAGGTGAGCTATATCCACCTAAAACCACTTATACTCAAAAAATTTATTATAAATATTGGGGTGGAATTAAAGGTTGTGTCAATTCCCTTGGACTTGGTTATTTAAAATTAGAGAGTTTATTAATCAAAGCATTTTATCCACAATATTATGATAAATAGCACACTTGTCCACAAATTAAATGTGAGCTATTTTAGCATTAGTCTATTTCTACAACTTGTTAACAATTTGTTTTCGTCCCTGGGCAATTTTCCGAAAGAGCTAGCGACTGTGTTTGCTATTTTTTTCTATTCTTTTCACAATTTTTCTGCCCAGCTATATCTATACTGATTACCCATCAGCTGTTCCATTTCCGATGTAATTCGGTGTTTCCATTTGTTACTGGTGTTGATGTTCTAATCCCTCCATTTTCATTATGGTCTTTACTATCTGGACCATATTCCTTTTCAATCGTTTTAATAATTATTCTGCTAGTCTTATCTTCAATTCTATTAACACCATTATTAGTAAAATTAATAGATAGCAAAGCAATGCAACAAATAAAAACCATATATAAAATATACTTACGCGGGTGCCTTAATTTCAAAATAGTTGCCTCCCTTTTAATTCATCAAATAAAAAAATATCAACCAACAATTCATTATTTGTCTTATTATCAATATAAATATCAAGTGCTCTAATTTATAATGTAGTGAGGATAGGCAAAACAGAGTTATAAAGAATATTACGAATTTTTCTTTATGTATATTCTTAATGCCTTAATTAGCAAGTAAACTAAATAGATTATAACGGCATATCCTAGTATACTAATTATGCTCATAAGCATTATCGTGAATGCTTTGCTCAATTCTATTCCCCCTCTTTTATTTATTTAACAGCTTTTAACAAATAGTAAATATCTCATTAAATATATTCCATTTTCTACAAAAAAAGAATACAGAAAGTGTATTTGGTTTGTGGTGGATTTTTATTTTATATAACTCACATATGCAAAATCATATCTGCTACAACTGCACCAAATTATTTACGATCCCAAACATTAAGCGATCTTCATATTTCTCTGTTCTTCTATTATAAGCTGCTCCCTTTTTTAAACCCTCTTTTACAAATCCAAGTTTTATGTTTAATTTAATTGATATGATATTTTCAGGGTCTACCAATGCCTCTATTCTATTAAGTTCCAGAACCTCAAACGCATATTGTATTATTTTTTTCGAAACTTCACTCATTATGTTCTGTCCCCAATATTTTTTATTAAGCATGTATCCTATCTCTACTTTAGAATTCCAAGTATCAAAATCATGAAGTGTTATTAATCCTATAACGTCATCATTTTCTTTAAGTGTAATACACCATCTAATAAACTTTTTATTCTTAAAGCCATCAATAAAAAACTCTACTGATTTCTTTGCCGCTTCAATAGTTGACATAGCTTTTATCTGTTGATATTTTACTGCATCTTCATTACAATATATATCATATATTGCTGTATAATCACTTTCTACTACCTCTCTTAGTATAAACCTTTCAGTTTCAAGTTTATGAAATTCATTGAATACAGTATCTAATTTAATCATCTTCTACAACCCCTTTTTATATGAGATATCTTCAAAGCAATTACAAATATTGAACTAGTTTTTTGAAAACACTATTTTTTAAAAACAAAAAAAGCCAACCATTTTTTAAAAGTTGCCTTCAAATCATAAAATAATTAAAACAATTACGTTTTGTTCTGTGCTAAAAACTAATTGCATTCTAATATAATAGACAATTAATTATAGCACATTTGAACTTATTTTACAATAATAGTAATTAATATCCTTCTGACCTTTACTATTTTCCTCAATTGCAAAAGTAATTTTCACCACCAGCACATCCTTTTATTTTGTATGTCCTAAAGTAGTAAAAATCCGCTAGATCTACTTCAAATTATAACTATTTTGCTAGAAAAATAGTAGATATGAATATTTTTGGATTTAACAATTTGTTTACGTCCACCGGGGAATTTTCCAAAGAAGCTAGCGACTGTGGTTCCTACCTATTTTCTAACCTAGTATTTTGCTTAAGAATTATAAAATATTCTTTTATAGACCTTCCATATAAATTTTCAACTTAGTAACACCCTTTTGCTCAGTCTTTCTAGAGTCTTTGTTTAAAAATAGGTATAGAATAGTTGATGCCATTTTCCCACTTGCTAATTAAGTTAATATAGAGTTATAATGGAAAATAACTTAGCATATGTGCTTGTATTTTACTAATAAAAGGTGAAGGTGTTAAAATGGATTATGTGCAAAATTCAATATTTGATAAGATGTTACATAAGGCTCCACTGGCTGATAGAGTCCGTCCTAGAACTCTTCAGGAATATGTGGGTCAGGAGCATATTATAGGAAATGGCAAGGTTTTGAGAAATATTATACAATCTGATAATGTTTCTTCCATGATTTTATGGGGTCCCCCTGGAGTTGGAAAAACTACTCTTGCTATGATTATTGCAGAAATTACCTGTGCTAATTTCATAACCTTTAGTGCGGCTACTTCAGGTATAAAAGAAATTAAAGAAGTCATGACAAAAGCAAAAGAAAATCGACAACAAGGTATCCGAACTATTTTGTTTATTGATGAGATTCATCGCTTTAATAAGTCTCAACAAGATGCTTTTCTTCCACATGTAGAAAAAGGTAATATAGTTCTCATTGGTGCCACCACTGAAAATCCCTCCTTCGAGGTTAACTCGGCCTTATTATCACGCTCTAGAGTATTTGTTTTGAACCCTTTAGACATTAATGACATAATCAAAGTTTTAAAAAATGCACTATTGGACCAAAGAGGGTATGGAGGTCTACCAATATTAGTTGACAGTTCTCTCCTTGAAATTATAGCGGTTTTTTCAAATGGAGATGCTAGAACAGCGCTCAATCTGTTGGAATTGGCAATTAGTAGTACGCCTATGGAGTCAGGTAAACTAACTTTAACTAAGAAAATAATCGAAGAATGTCTGAACAAAAAAACTCTCCTTTATGATAAAAAAGGAGACGAACACTACAATATAATCTCAGCTCTCCATAAATCTATGAGAAACAGTGACCCAAGTGCCTCTGTTTACTGGCTTGCCCGCATGTTAGAGAGTGGGGAAGATCCCTTGTATGTTGCGAGAAGATTAATTCGATTTGCTTCTGAAGATGTTGGACTTGCAGACCCTACTGCTCTTCAAATTACAGTCTCAGCCTATGAAGCTTCTCACTATATTGGAATGCCAGAATGCACAGTAAATCTTACCCAAGCTGTAGTTTACCTTGCAATGGCGCCAAAATCCAATGCTCTTTATGCTGCTTATGAAAGTGCAAAAGAAGATGCCTTAAATACCATTGCCGAGGGTGTACCTCTTCAGTTAAGAAATGCCCCTACAAAACTTATGGATTCCCTTGGCTATGGAAAGGACTACAAGTACGCTCATAGCACAGATGAAAAACTTACTAACATGCAGTGTCTACCTGATAATTTGAAACACCGACAGTATTATAAGCCCACCCAAGAGGGTCTTGAAAAGAAAGTTTATGAAAAGTTAGAATATATAAACACTCTTAAAGCAAAGCTGTAGTTTTTTCACCAGCTTGCATGGTCAGAGGAATAATCACTGAATACGCATCAGCTGTTCTATCTTCGATGCCATTTTGGGTTTCCATTTGGTAGCTTATCTTGTCTACGCAAAATAGCATTTTGTAGCCGGAACCATAAAAGAGGCAGGTATTCCTGCCTCTTTTGAATATCTTGAATTTCACTTCTAGTTCTAGTTGTTTTACAAAACTCCAATATTTTTTTGGTGCTATGCTCAGCTTGTTCACCAGCTTGAGGGATCAATGGAATCCTCCTTCTAAAAACATCACCTTCCATAAATTTAGGTGCTGTTTTTGAGTGTTTACATCCCTTGGGAGTTTTATGAACGAAGCGAATTTACTAAGGTTCATACACCCTAAGGAGGTACTAGATTAAGCGGATAATCTCTGTCGCTACATAAAAACTATAATCAACATTTCACTCCAGCAAGTTACCAGCAAGTTACCAGCAAGCTGAATTTTAAGCCCAATAAGAAATGTATTTAAAATATCCCGGATCAGCGTTTAGATCACCTCTTTACATTCCAGTATTTAATATTACTAGGTTTACTATTAAACCTAGTAAACGCAAAAGTAAACTTTTATTCTTTAGTACTATATCAATGTATACTAAATCATTAATTACAAATACTAATCTTGAAGCATTAATAAAAACAAGATTGGAGTAATTATGGAATATAAACAATGCAGACACTGTAAAAAAGTTAAGGAACTAGCAGAATTTAATTTAAATAAATCTTCTAAAGATGGGCACCAAAAATACTGCAAGGAATGTAATAAATATCTTGGTAGGAGATATAAAGAAAGAAAGGCTTCTAAAGAAGGTCGAGTGATGCTCCCTTATAAAACCAAACAATATTCAACTATAAGTGATGATGAATTATTACAAATAATAAGAAATTTCTTTAATGAATTTAAACGAGCGCCCACAACCTGTGATTTCGAAAATACTGATAAATATCCGCATTTTAAAACATACTATCGGCACTTTATTTATTATAAATCTGATACTAATGTATCTAGTTGGAATGATATCTTAAAACTCGCCGGTGTTACTCCTTTAGATTATAGAGACTTTTGGCCTGCATGGCAGTATCTTGTTGAAAAATCAGCCTCAATTCTAGAGGGAGACTGCCTATTTCAATATTGTGGATTCGGTTTAGATTTTAAACCAGATATTTATGTTCCTCTTAAGCATAAAGTAATAGATGCGGCCACATCCAACTATGCCTGTAAACACAAGGAAAAACAATATAAAAAAGCTACAGACAAAGGTGCATCAGTAGAATATTGGTGCTTAAATAAAAATAACAAACCTGGTTTAAACTTGCCAAATCTAAAGTATGTTTTTGCTGATGAAATAATTGTGAGATTATCAGCACTAGGTTACCATGATTTATGTTATGATATAAAAAATCTTTATTTAGTATATAAAAACTTAAATGATTTATACATGGATCATAAAAAAGACTATGTGATTAAAAAGTTAAAAGAGTTTCACACTAAAAATGGTAGAACCCCCTATACCAGAGACTTTCTTAATAATCCGGACTACCCCTCTTCAACAACTATAACTTTATTGTTTGGAACATTTAATAATGCATTAATTGCAGCTGGATTAGATATAAATACTTTAGCTAATTTGCCTTTTAATGAAAAGGTAGCCAGAGAAGATTTATTAAATCTTATTAATAAACTTGGACGATTACCACTATACAGAGAGCTGGGTCCCCCAAATACCACTTATACTCAAAAGGTTTATTTAAAATATTGGGGTGGAATTCAAGGTTGTGTTAACTCTCTTGGACTAGATTATTTAAAATTAAAGGGTTTATCTATGACCGCCAACGTCAAATTAAGGCTTGACTCAATAATAAAATTTAAAACCTTATACAATCGCTGGCCTGATATTAATGAGCTTCGCATTAAAAATAACCTACCTAGCTATCACTGGATCAATGATCATTTTGGGAATTATGAAAATTTAAAAATCCATTTAGAAAATCTTATAGACACTAAAATCTAATATTCAAACTATTCCATCCACAATATTATGATAAATAGTATACTTGTCCACAATTTAAATGTGTACTATTTTATCACACACTCTGTTTCTCTTTTTACTAGACCACAAATAATATCAATACCATTTGATATTATTTTTCTTTGTTCTTCATTTAACACTTTATTATTGTGAAGTATTTTTTTTTCTGCAGCTAAACTTTTTATTAAAGTTGCTATTTTTTCTAACTCAATAAATTGAGAATCCCTATGCATATAATCTCTCTGATCCAATTCCTTAATAACATGTATATCATTACACAATAAATAATCTAATGAAATATTAAAGTATTCTACAAAATTTCTAATAGCATTCATCTCAGGTATCCTCTTGTTATTTTCGTATTGGCTAATAGTGGTTTTTGTAAATGCGTAGCCATATTGACCATTGAACTCATCTACTAATCGCTTTTGAGTCAAATTTTTAGATAACCTTACACTTTTAAATCGCTCTCCAAAAGTATCCAATATAAACTCCTCCATAATTATAAATTCATTTATAATTATGGCCAAACATCTATTTTTCTACTCAATTATTATTGATGATACCACAGGCTTTCCATCTTTATCTAACAATACAGTAATCCCTCCAGCATAACCATCAATGTTAATTAAATAGTTTATTCCAGTTTCTGTATCAACAAGTATTTTACAACGTGATGCCATATTACCCTGCTCATATATAGTTTCAAATCTTTTATTTTCCTTCTTATCATTCTTCTTATTAAACATTTATTCACTCCTATATTTTTATTAATATCCTGTAATTGTATTTTAAATATTCACTAAACAATACCCTTATTAGCCGCCCTCATAAGTCCCGCAGGTATCTCTTCCTTAAGTCTCCATACAAAACTTATAGGACTGGTTCCGCTATGACGTACATACTCCCCCTCTCCAAGATAAGTATATGCGGCAACTAATCCATCTTTCTTCTTATTTTCACGTACAAACAGAATTATCTTATTACCAGTGTTTAAATGGTTAATGTACCTCTGGCCCATATCACTTTCCGCTGTAGTCCGACTCTGACTTTGCCAATGAAATAGCCTTTCATTGATAGCATAATCCTCATATAGAGTAGAAGGTGAATAATCTTTCTCCGTTTTATTTAATGTAATGAAAAAGGCGTCCAACTTCTTTTCTTTAAAATGCTTTACTCCTTCTCTAAAGGCTGGCTTTATACTTTCATCAAAGTATCCTAGCGCTGCCATGATTTGGTCTGTAGAATATGAGCAATATAAATCTAAAGGACATATGTATCCTAAATCCACATTTTTATCAACAAAATCAATGTGCAAATAGTTATACTGCAATATCTCAAATGCCTCTTCAATCATTTCCTTATTATTTTCATAAAGAGTAGCCAAAGCTTTCTCAAAGGAATTAAACCCAAGCTTTTGTGGTGCACCTAAATAAAAACTATAGTATATCATTCCAAGCATTAGTTTCTCTTCTTTATTAAACTCAGAGCCTTGCATTATCTTACCCGTGGTTAATATATTTGTTGTAAACTCAATAAGCTTTCTTGAATTAATATGAAACAAATTTTTTAATCGCTTTGTCATTACCTCTTCATCTTTATTCTTAAAGTCCTGCATTATTCCTGCCTCGACCTTCATTCTGCTATAGCTTCTATCTCCACTTTTGCCATACACATCATTCAATGTATAATTATAATGTTCTAAAAAATTACTTAGGGTAAGCTTTTTAGTTGTATCACTTTCAAAGTATTTTAACTTACTTATCAAATTTGCTTTTGTGACCCTTGCATCCTTTATGTTTCTTAGTATATATTCCTTAGCCTGCTTTTCTAAGTGTATGTAACAACCCTTTGGTAGATTTAAAAAACCATTAATTATGCTGTTTTCTACTGAATGCTTTGCCCTTCCCATTAAAGCTTTAAATTTTTGTTCAAAATCATAACTCCTATGAGCTTGACCTACAAAATCCAAAACTGTTAAGCATTCTTTATCTTCGCTAAGTCTAAGCCCTCTTCCTAGCTGCTGAAGAAATACTGTTAAACTCTCTGTGGGTCTTAAGAATAGCACAGTATTTATTTCAGGTATATCTATACCTTCATTATATAAGTCAACAGTGAATAGAAACTTAACCTCTCCACTTACCAATTTTCTTTTAGCACTGTTTCTATCTGCTGGACTGCTTTCACATGTCACAGCCATTGAAGGTATGCCACTTGCATTAAATTTATCAGCCATATAAATAGCATGCGGAACACTTACGCAGAAACCAAGTCCTATAACTTCCTCTATATCCGTAACATATTTGTTAATGCTGGTTACTACCCCATTTACCCTAATATCATTATTGGTATAAATATTTTCTAATTCTTGTTTATCATAGCCTCCCCTTGCCCATTTAAGTTTAGTAAGGTCAATGGAATCAGAAACTGCAAAATACTGAAATGGACTTAAAAGCTTTCTGTCTATAGCTTCTGATAATCTAATTTCTGCAGCTATTCTATCATCAAAGTGCTCAAGTACATTTTTACCATCCATTCTTTCAGGGGTAGCAGTTAATCCCAGTAATATTTTAGGCTGATAATAGTCCAGTAGTTTTCGATAAGAGGGTGCTTCTGCATGATGAAATTCATCCACTATTATGAAGTCGTAAAAATCCGGTGTGGTTTTTTCATAAAGTTTAGTTGAGTTAAAACTTTGCATGCTCATGAACAGATAATCTAATGAATCTGGAACATTACAACCTACAAATAAATCCCCAAAATTGTTGTCCTTTAAAATAGCCCTAAAAGAACAATGAGCTTTTTGTATCTATTAAATAACACTCTCTCAGCCTTCAAATTCTCCAAAATTTCCTTTTGATAATAATAAGGTTTTATATCAAACATGAAATTTACATTATTATCAGTTTTTCCTTCTTTATTCAACGCACTTTTAAGCCTTCTTTTATCCTCTTCGCTCTGACCATTAAAAGATGTAAACTCATCATCATTCCAGTAGCCTTCAAAGGTAGCTTGAAATTTCTTTATAGTATCAAAGGAATCCTTTTCTGATACTTTGATATTCCATTCAAGACCTGAGGTTAGTGCTGCATTTGATAGGTTTGAGGACCCAATATAGGCTGTAGTAAACCCTGTCTCTCTTTGAAAAAGGTAAGCCTTTGCATGAAGCCTTGTTCTATCCGTATCATATGAGACCATAATTTCTGTATTTTTCAATTTACTCAGTCTTCTATAGCTTTGTAATCTGTTGCCCCCATATACGAGGTTGTAATTATCCTAAGTTTATGGTCATCATTATCAGTAAATTCCTTAAGCTCATCAAAGATACATCTAAGTCCACTCCATTTAATAAAAGAAACAAGCATGTCCACAGAATCACTGCTCAATATCTCCTTCTTTATCTCCCCCATCATGTTAGGCTCCTGGGTAGTACCAGTGAAAAGTGAGCTTTGGGAAAGTGGAGTTACTTGTCTAATTGCTTTACCCCCTTTGACTCCTCTTATGTTGTTTATCTTTGAATATAATGCTGTAAGAATTTCTCCCTCCTCGTCAATTTTTAATCCCTCAATATTCTTATCCTCTGCCAGCTACTTAAACCTTTAATGAGCTCATTGCAAGCCTTTATCTGTGAAAGTAACGCTTCCTTATCGTTTTGTTTATTATTTTCTCTAATAAACCTTAGGCATTTCTTTACCACAGAGGAAATGTAGCCGGATAATTGGGTCCTAGCCTCTTCTACATCAATGGGTTCCTTTTGGAAAAGATATTTATCTGAATCCAATTTTATTAATTGATTTTTAAGATCTTCATATATAATCTGTTCGTAGATTCCTTCTTTTAACATGTGGCTTATACCTCCAGTTTAATTGTTATTGTATGGAGTATTCTAGCTCTAAGAGGGGATTCCCTTCTTACCTATTACCCACTGGTGTAAATATCAATTATTATTTTTTTTATCCTACACTTACTATGGCAACAATTAGTTTATTTTTTATAATAAACTTTAAAGCCATGTATAATTAAACCTAAACTTTATGATGCCGTCAAAAAAGAGGATTATTAATTAATATGTAGAATAATCCCATTACAGAATAACAATTAGGAGGAAGTGCATTTATGGATTTTACAGAAGAAATAAAACTATTTTCAAATAGAATAATGCAAATAAAAGATAAAATACAAACAGAAGAAGCAGTTAAAACATCAATAATCTTACCTTTTTTTCACCTATTAGGGTATGATATTTTTAATCCTGAAGAATTCATCCCAGAATATACTACAGATGTAGGTATAAAAAAAGGTGAAAAAATTGATTATGTGATTATGAACGAATTAAGTCCTGTTTTTCTTATTGAGGTTAAAAACTGCCCAGATAAAAACTTAAAAAGGCATATCTCTCAATTATTTAGGTATTTTGCTGTGAGCAAGGCAAGGTATGGAATGCTAACAAATGGTTTTAGTTTTATATTTTATACAGATTTAGATGAGAAAAATATTATGGATACAGAAAGTTTTTTTGAATTTAACATATTGGATCTAACTAATAATGATATTATTGAGATTAGCAAATACACCAAGAGTAATTTTAATGTGGATGAAATACATGAATCCGCTTCAGAATTACGCTATTTAAATAAAATCAAGCAATTAATTATTTCTGAAAGCAAGAAACCAAGTGATGCTTTTGTAAATTACATACTGGGTGAAATGCATATTGGCAGAAAGACTAAGACCTTAGTTGATATTTTTAGAGAATACACAAAGACATCCTTAAAAAATTTAATAGCTCATAATAAACACAGCGTTAAATATGATAATAATTTAGATGTTGAAAATATAGAAAATCCAATGACAATGACGCAAATTGAAATAGAATCTTTTTATATAGTGAAATCAATACTAAGAAAAATTATTAGCCCTGAAAATGTAACTTTTATTCATAGCGATATGTATTTTACTGTGATTTTAGAAAATAATCCAGAAAAATGGGTATGTAAAGTATGTACAAATAAAAGAGGAATAAGTTTACCTTATAATAATGACGCTGGTAAAATCTCTTATGATTTTGAATCAATAGACGATTTATACGAACTTGATAATGAAATTATGGGTATAGCCGAAAAACTGATAATTAAAACCCCATAACTTTATCATTCACCCCTTTTATGCTAAACTTATTTAGAGGTGTTTTATATGAAAAAATTAATTAAAGTCGTAGGGGCTATTATTGAAAATGAAAATAATGAAATCCTATGTGCTCTTCGTTCTCCACTAATGGCTATTCCAAACATGTGGGAATTTCCTGGTGGTAAAATAGAAGGTAGCGAAACTTTAAAAGAGGCTATTGAAAGAGAGATAAAAGAAGAACTTGCTTGCGATGTTGAATTTATTGATAGTTTTAATGATAATACTCACGAATATGATAAGTTTATAGTAAATTTAATTACTGTTAAGTGCCGCTTAGTAACTGGTACTCCTACCATAAGCGAGCATTCAAAATTAATATGGTTACATAGAAATAATTTACTTTCTCTAAAATGGGCTCCAGCTGACATTCCAGCTGTAGAACAGCTTCTTACAGAAAAGGTATAGCAATTTTTGCTATACCTTTTCTGTAAATTCTTTATATAAACTTACTTGCATTTTATTTCTATTTATTCCCAGACCTCTCTTTTTCACTATTACCCAAATTTAAACTAGGATTATAATCAAATATATCCATTTGCTTTAATTGACCTAACCTTTGCAATGTCTGAGGGTCACTATCCCTAAAGAACGCTTTTCGTATTTCACGTTCTTTTAGTAGAATTTGAACATTACTACTATTTTCAGCTGCTTTTAATCTGCAACTATAAACTATAGGAAAGTATGTCCTTATAAATTTCCCCTCGGAGTGAGCGGTCAATGCAATTATTTGAAAACCTAACTGCTCAGCAATAAAAAATACAGGGTCTAGTACATGGTCACTGGAAGCTTTTCCAAAGGGATTATCTACAATAACTGTACGGTAACGTTTAGCTGTAGATACTATATTTTTTCTTTTTTCTGCAAGGTAATTCAGTATTCCTAGAAATAAAGTCATATTCTTACTCCATTTCTCGCCACCTGACCAAGAGTTTGATACTTCCCAGGTAAAAGGTGAACTACTTACATTTCCATCATTGGTTACCTTTCTGCATTTTACTTTAATTGAATTTTGTTTCATTATATTTTGAAGTAGTTGTTTTGACTTCATCCATTTCTCTATAGCCTTTCTTACACTCGCCTCAACCTCAACCCCATTTTCATCCTTATATTGATCGCTCTCTAATTGTTTGAGTATCCAATCAATATGATTACTTAGCTCTTCCTTACCCTCTTTTTCATCCCATTCAGGTACATTTATCAAAAATATATCCTTCCATTGATCTTGTACTTTTATCCTAGTCTTTTTAGGAATAGTCCTTAATTCCTCCGCCATGGTACGTAGATATGAATGAAGATGGCTTATAAATTGCTGTACTTCCTTATCGTGATCTCTAATATCATTTTCTGCGATTTCAATGGTTCTCGCTATTCGCTCATTCATCCTTTGCTGCCATTCTAATATATCCCTAAAGAGTTTTTTATGTTGAATCCCTGTTACAGCCATTTCTTTAAGTTTAATGTCATTAATTTCACTATCGCAAAATTTAATAAACCCTTGCTGCTCCATTTCAACTTTGCTACTTTGAATCACAAGAACTTCATTTAAATTTTGCAACTCATCTTTTATCTTGGAAACGAACTCTTTTCTCTGGTATGGAAGACTCGCTTTAACATCCTCCGTCAATGTTATCTCTTTAATTTCTTCTGATAAATATGCAAATTTACCATTTTGAATATTAAGTTCATTTATGGTACGCGTAATATCATCCATAACAGTAGAGAGTTGATTTTTTCTATTTGTAAGATATTCTTTTTGCTGCCCGAATTCTAATTTTTCTTTATTTAACTGAATTTCAACCTCTGCTAATGTTACCGTGAAAATCAATATTTCCTTATACTTCTTATAAAAATCTCCTTTTCTTAAAGTATAAACGGCTTTCTTGTCATTATAATTTTTCTCGATTTTAACTAAAGCCCTTTCTAATGTTTTTAATGGTTCTTTTAAATTACCTATACTTTCTATAAGTTTATCAATTTCATCTCCTCCATATAATGGAAATTCAAGCTCTTCATTTAATTCAAAATCTACTTCTAGTCGTAGGTTATTTAAATCATACTCTAGGCCACTTATTCCTGATTGTGCATCATTAAGTTTGCTTTCTAACACTTCTCTGCCCTTTTGTTTCTTGTCTATTGCATCCTTTAAATCTTTCCTTCTTGTAATTAGAATAACCTTACTTACTGTGGTGTATCGGGGCGCAGAAGACTTAACCTCTTGAAAGATAACATCTGCTATTAGTTGACGAATATTATATTTGTTTTCACGAAGGTCCTCTAACATTTCATTTAAAACTCTTGTAGAGTCATTTATTTTTATATCACACCTCGAGATTTTTTCTTTGTATAACAATAAGAATTCTTTAACTTTATTTATTTCTAGTCTCCACTTAAGACTTTCATCTCTGCTGCTTATATAATCCTGAGCCCTTATAACCTTATTTTCTAAAACATATTTTTCTTCTCTATCATCCGTCTCCATTTTTTGATATTTAATAGTTCCTTTATCAATTTGCTTAATAACCTCTTCCTTTGCGTTTATTTCCTTGCTAATATTAAAATTATTCTCCTTTATCTCCTTGAACCTCTTTTGTAACTCCACATATTCATCATAAGGATAATTTTCGTAAAATTCTCTCACGTCCCTTAATAAATCGGTCCAAATACTATATTCTCTTTCTTTGAGATCGCGAGTTTCTGTTACCTCATTAGCCTTAAATTCAATTTCACTTTTCCAACTTTCAAATAACTTTTGAGAAATATTATCTTGCCATAATAATGGGAAAATCGTCCTTGAATCCTCCACGATCTCTCCTTTTATAGAGCCGAGTGCTTCTTTTTCTGTCATTATAAAAATTGGAGTGCTAATTTCATTATTATTTTTGTAAACCCTCTCTCTTAATTTTTCTATTTCAGTATCAAACACAATTATGGTTACGGACCAATATGGATTGATTTTATATAAATCTGCTTCTGTTTTTTCAATGCCTTTTGCTACTCTTTGAATATATTTTGTTCCACTTTCTATGTATTTAAAACTATTACCCCAGCTTTTAATCCAATTTTCAATTAGAGGCTCGCCAGTATAGTACTCACTATACTTATACTCATCTAAATATCTATGAGCTAATCGTTCCTTTAGGAGTAATTTTTCTCGATCACTTCTTAGGTTTTCTATTCTAAGTTCTAACTGCTGCAAAATACTCTCCTGTTTCGAATAAAGAGAATCTGAATAATTCCTATTATTTTTAATTACTTTAATTCTGTTTAGCAATATATCATGTTTTTCACGAATGCTGTTTATTTCTCCATCCATGATTGTTTCTTGTTTTGTAGACTTATTAAGTTGACATCTAGATATATCTATTTCACCTATTAAATCCTGCTTTTGTGCCCATGATTTTTTTAACTTTTGGTCATAATCAAATATATTCTTCTCAAGTTGTTCTAATCTTCCTTTCCATTTTACATTTTCTTCTTCTATCTTCTCCTGAAGTGGATTCGCAAGGATTTCGTTGGTAATTTTTTTCATGTTCTTTTCTGAATTATCTATTTCTGTCTTTATTCTCGTTTCATTATGTTTAAGTTTCTCTTCATCTTCTCTAACAACTTCTTTTTCGGTTTCACGTGCTTTTAACTCATCTTTATGAGTTTCAATTTGGCTATTAATAACATTTTGCTGCTTTATTAATTTCTGCTCTTGCTCCTGATAATAACCTCTTAATTCACTGCTGTTTTGCAATAATTCTTCTTTAAGGTCAATAATATCCTCTTCCTTATCAAGTAGATCTATCTGCTCAGTTAAATATTCTATTTTTTCTTTGCGCTCCTTAATATCCTTCTTGAGTTTTGCAACCTTTAGATTATTAAGCCTCCCATTTTTTTCTTCAAATACATTTTCAGCTTGTGCATATTCATTATTTGCCTCGTTAAAAGCCTTTTCAGCTATAACAACCTGTCTATCTAAAACAGCTAATTTATAGGAAGCTTGTTTTTGATTACAAAGTTCTAGCTCAGTTTCTTGTTTTATCAGTGAATTTTGATTTTCAATTATTTCTCTTCCATTAACTATAGACTCTCTCTTGGTAAAATTATAGATAGCTTTAGCTTCTTCTCTAGCATTAACTATTTTTTTGTTTGCCTGCTCAAAGACATCAAAAACATTAACATACTTCATTATCTGCTGCTCTACTTTTTTACTTTCCTCTATCCTTGTCCTTAACTGTTTATGTTTTTTAAAATGTTCACGCTGTTTTTCAAAAGTATCTATAAATTCTTTGGTTCCATTACCCGCAAGAGCTTCTTCAACTACTGGTATCAATAAGTTATCAATAAGTTGATTGGTAGTTTGGCAAGCATCAAAAAAGGCTTCTACATCACCTTCTGCTCCATTTATCAAAGCTATTTTTCTCCACTCTGAGGGAATTATTTTAAAATTATCCTCAATGTATTCATGATAATTTTTTATTGTACTAAAGGTATGTGCATTCATGCGATTTTGGTTCATATCGTAATAGTATTCTCCCATTTCTTCTTTAGTTGCAGGCCGGTTGTTGCCATTACTAGTTTCTTTAACAAATGGAATTTTATCTATAGAATTATCGTCATCTTCATCATACTCATAAACATATTTATGTGAATCCACATTACCTTTGTTAATGAATAAAGTAACTGCTGTTACTGCATATCTCCTTGGATGTTCATTGAGTATCCATTCAATAGCTATATGTGCGGCGCTGTTTTCTAACATCAAAGTGTTTTTTATTTTTCTATCGGCTACCTCAATATGAGGGATTATAGCCTGGAGCGCTGTCTGTACAAATACAGTTTTACCCCCTCCGTTTTCTAAAAGGATAGCTGCATTTTGACCATCAAATTGAAAAATATCATCATTGTATCTCTTATCACCATTTTCATATACTACATTGGTAAATCTTATTTTTGAAATTGCTGGCATCTAGCTCTCTCCTTTCCTCTGATCTAGTTCATATATAAAATCGAGTATTCCCCTATTATAATCATATTCCATGTAATACCTTTGTATAATAGTCTTAGCCTTTTCAGTAAGCTCTAACTCCTCATTTCCAATATCAACGGTTAGTTCTTGAGCTATTAAAAACTGTTTTACGGTATTCAAAAAACTTTTTCTACTATTTGTCCTAGCATCTTGAGCTTTTACTTTTTCCTTAATATCGTCCATGTCCTCCCACTTTTCAACTATTGTGGACCAATTATAATCTAGATTTTTATCCATTGCTTTTAACTTTTCATCACCATGTTCCTTAAGCGACAAGATTCTATGATTTAAACTATCAAGCCAGTCACCCACTGTTATAAAATCCCTGGTGGGCTCAGTTGTCTGATAACTATCATAAAACTCTCCAAATAAAACGATAATGGAAACATACATAAGGTAAAGATCTAGATTAACAGCCTTAGATGGAAGATATGTATTCTTCAAAAATTCATTTGAAACATGAAATATGGAGTTCTTTGAAATTGGAATCATATATATACAATCCCCAGAAGTAAATATTGTACAGTCCACTTCTCTAGAAAACTGATCTACTAACCCTCTTATCTGATCATCCGCCATATAAAGCCTTAACGACTCTTTATCTCCATAGGTATTCATAGCTAAAATTGAATACAGCTTAAAAGCCTGAATTACTTGTTCATTGTTATAAGTTATCAAAACCATCCTCCAATCTTAATTTCATATTTCTTATGGTATACCTATCAGTAATTTTTAAAATGCCTTCTATTTCCTCAACCTTCATTACCTTCCCTTTATTTTCAAGTAAAGTCAAAACTTCTCCAAATAAATCTTCCCTCGACTTTTCAGAATCATCAATAATAATAGGAGACTTTTGATGCAGTATAACCCAAAAATCATAAAAGTTTCGATGTAATAGAAATTCTTCTAATTTTCTCACTCTTAAGTCCTCAACCACAGCCTCAATTGTAATTTCTTTTTTCCCTTTCATTGCCACTAATATAACTTCCATTATCCTCTTAAAATTACCCCTCAGTAACATCAAATCAACTTTTCTATCTTCTTCACCCGTTGCCTTAAAAAACTCACTAGATTTTTCAAGTTTATCTCGCGCTTCTAATCTCTGCTGTGAAAATACCGTAAGGGGAGACCAGCTTTGCTGCTTTTCTAAATATAAAAGTGGTTCAATAAGCATACGGGTCGATTCTAAAGGCAGCGGAGATGAAAAAACTCTGCTAGTAATCTCTTGATCAAAATTAAAAGAATCTATTCCTACATAATAAAGAGATTCTTGCGCTGCTTGAAGAGCTGAGGTTTTTAAAATTATACTTTCTTTAAGTAACAATCTATGTTCATAATGAACATGATCAAGTTCTCTATCAATTTGCAATATTAATTCATAAGTTTTACGATCCTTTTCATTTGACATATCGTTTCCGATTTTCTCTTTTGTCTCTCTAACAAAAGATTGAAGTTCATCAAATTCTTCATCTTCCCTGTAAAGCCTCATATTAATATCTTCAATAATGCTCTTGTACCTCTCAAAGGTTTCATTAGATACAATATTTCTTTGGATCTCATGTTTTATTCTAAACATACGATCCTGCAGATTTTTAACATCTAAACTCATTTCATCAATTTGCCTAAGGGCTCCAACAAATTCACCCTTTTCTAATTGTTTTCTAAGAACTAACTGATTAATTGATAGCTGAAACTCATTAAAATATTCTTTTGTAGCAAAAATCAATTCTAAGCCTTGATCATCCAAGGTGTAGTATTGAGTATTAGTGGTTAAATCTGCTTTATCCGCTTTCAAAATAGAATATTGCACACTTTCCTCGGTTCTTGTTTCCCAATTATAAAAACTTTTAGTATTCCGCTTACCTGTAGCCGGGCGAAATACCCCTATAATTGTTCTTGCTATTTTTTCAAACCCTTCAGGCTCTAAATCAATTTCCCCTTGATTTAATTCAATTAAGAATATAGATAATTCTTTTACACCTGTTTTCTTATTACGCACTAACATATTTTCAAAGAAAAATAGTAAAGTTAATAAACCCAAACTGAAATAATCAATAAGCTTGTCACTATTATCTTTAGATTTTTTATTGTCAAGCTTATACAAAGTATCAAACAAAGCTAGTCTTTGGATTCTTTCTCTATAATTTTCAGTAATACTTTTTAAGTTTACTCCCATATGTTATTCCTCCATATATTGTCAAGTTCATATTTATTTAAACCTTCTTGAGGATAATAACCTCCATTACCAAGAAGTCTTTTAATATACTCTTGCTCCTCCCCTGTAAAAGCTTTAAGAAACTGCGTTAAAGCTCCTTGATTTTTTTGCTGATTTTCTTTTCCAAAGCTATAGTTCTTTTTCAAAAGTTCCGTGTAGAATCCCACAGCTAATTTAGAATGGATCTTTTCGTTTAAAGAATTCCATATGGTTATACCCTCATAGTCCAGATCTCCAAAATAATATAATTTATTTTCTCCTTTTAACCCTAACTGCCTACTTAGCATAGAAATATTTGACACAACCTTCCAACCTGACCCAAAAATCAATGATGTAAAAGCTGTTTCTTTTAGAGTATCAAGCAGTGCATAAAAGGTTGCCTTATTTTCAACTATTAGATGTAAATGTTCGCCCTTTGAAAATTGGACTGGGTTCACTGCAAGCATTAATGGCTCACCTGTGCTTAGTATTTCAAGTTTATCCCAAAGTTTTATTCGCTCGAGTAGCTTCCTACCACCCTTTTCATCAATCCACTTTTCATCTCCAGTAATATTATAAGAATGTTCTTGATTGGTTACTTTCTCAAAGAGCTTATTTTCTTTCAAGTACTCATTAACCTTTAAAATATACGGCAAATCTTTTCTCCAAGTATCTTCACTTAATATAAAATAATCTTCTAAATCTATTTCAGGTTGAATTTTCAATCTTATACTTTGTATTTCTTCAATTAATTCTTTTTTTAATTTAGATCTATTAATTCTAAATTTATAGGCAAGTGGTTTATTTTTACCATTATTATGTTTAGGGCTAATTTCCTCAAGTATTCCCTCATCAATTAACTCTTTTATATTAATTGCCATAATATCATAAGAAATATCACCGGAAAATATGTTTTCTAACTGTGTTAATGATATAGTCGTTTTTTTAAGTAATATTAAAAAAGAAATTATTTGTTTTTTCATATTCATTCTCCTAAAAAATAAAGTATTTTAAATAAATTATAACACAATAATTTACATTAAAACTTATATTATGAGGAATCATTGACAGCATAAGTAGTAATACGACTGTAAATCTTCTTTAATCATCTAAGTTATAATTATACATATATGTTATAATATTAAGTGAAACTTAGTTCATATGGGGCTTATTGCTTAACAAAATGCTAAGTGAGTTTACAATAAAAATCCATGCGACTCTAGTCACGTTTATATAGGATAAAAAAACGTTAAGAGATAACATTAGAGCCAAAAATTTATTGTGTATTTATAGATAAAAAATAAGCATCTTTTAAGGAAGGGGAACTATGAAGAATTTAGTTGAAATAGATAAAAAAGGAAATTTAGAATCTATTATAGATTTTAAAACAATTGATGCAAGCTATGATGGTAAAACTAATATTGCCAAGGATATTTTAAAAGCAAATGAAACAGGTTTAATAAGTTGCCTAGTAGATTCTAATTTGGCATTAAGACCCAAGCTTATTTTAAATGATTATAGTAAGGGCAGTAAAGTATTAAGTGATATTGTTTCAGAGCTTATGAACTGCAATGAGTTTATGATATCTGTGGCATTCATTACAAGTAGTGGGGTGACTCCACTACTCGAAACCTTTAAATACTTAGAGGAAAATGGGATTAAGGGAGAAATTTTAACTACGGATTACTTAAACTTTAGTGAACCAAAGGCATTAAAGAAGCTTTTAGAGTTTTCTAATATTCATATTAGATTATATTCTAAAAATAACTTTCATACTAAAGGATACATTTTTAAGCATAGTGATCATTATAGGCTTATTATTGGTAGTTCTAATTTGACTCAATCAGCATTGACTAAAAATAAAGAATGGAATATAAAAATGTCTTCTTTAGAGAAAGGTTCTTTAACAGAGGAAGTATTAAATGAGTTTCGATCCATGTGGAAGGATGCTGATAATTTAACTTTAGAGTGGATTGAAACTTATGAAAAAATATACCTAAAACAAAGAGAGTCTCTTAGAAAAAGCAGAGTTCCAAGAATTTTGCAACACTTATTAAAGCCAAATAAGATGCAGGTATCTGCCATTCAGGCTTTAGACAAGATAAGAGAAATCGGAGCTAAGAAAGCTTTATTAATTTCCGCTACCGGTACTGGTAAAACTTATTTATCAGCTTTTGATATTAGAAATTTCAATCCAACAAGGGCGTTATTTATTGTTCATAGAGAACAAATTGCAAAACAATCCTTGGATAGCTATAAAAATGTTTTTGGTGATACTAAAAGTATGGGAATTCTTTCAGGTAACTCAAAAGATATTGATAAAGATTTTATATTTTCGACAGTGCAAACTTTATCAAAAGATGATGTATTATTAAGCTTTCATAAAAATGAATTTGATTATATTGTTATAGATGAAGTTCATAAGGCCGGTGCTATAAGCTATCAAAAAATCGCGGATTATTTTGAGCCTAAATTTTTATTAGGAATGTCAGCTACGCCAGAAAGATCTGATGACTTTGATATTTTTAAGATGTTTGATTATAATGTGGCATATGAAATTCGTCTACAACAAGCGTTAGAGGAAGATTTACTTTGTCCGTTCCACTATTTTGGGATTACAGATATATCTATAGATGGTACTGGCTTAGATGATACAACAGATTTTAAATATTTAGTGGATGAACAAAGGGTTAATCATATTATTGATAAAATCAGTTTTTATGGATATTGTGGAGATAGAGTAAAAGGGCTAATCTTTTGTAGTGATAAGAAAGAAGCTAAAGAGTTATCCATTAAGTTTAATAACCACGGCTTAAGAACATTAGCATTAACAGGAGAAAATACTCAACCTGAACGTGAGGAAGCTATTGAGCGCTTGGAGCAAGATGAACCCGTTAATTGTTTAGATTATATTTTTACAGTTGATATTTTTAATGAAGGAATAGATATACCATCAGTTAATCAAGTTGTTATGTTAAGACCTACTAAATCAGCTATAATTTTTATACAGCAATTAGGACGTGGCCTTAGAAAATATACTTATAAAGAATATGTTGTCATCATAGACTTCGTAGGAAACTATGATAGTAACTTTCTAATTCCTATAGCACTTTCAGGAGACCGAACCTATAATAAAGATACTATCCGGAAATATGTTATGGAAGGTAATAGAATAATTCCTGGTTGCTCTACTGTGAATTTCGATGAAATTTCTAAGAAACGTATTTTTGAATCAATTGATAAAGCCAAATTCAATAATATTAAACTTATTAAGGAGAGTTACAATAGTTTAAAACAAAAATTAGGTAAAATTCCTAACTTAAATGATTTTGATTTACATGATTCTATTGATCCATTAAGGATTTTCGATAATAACAGCTTAGGCTCATATTATAAATTTTTAACAAAGTACGAAAAAGAATATACGGTGCAGCTTAGCTCAGTGCAAGAATCTTTTATAGAATTTATTTCTAAAAAGCTTGCTTCTGGAAAGCGAATCCACGAATTAGAAATGATTAAATGTGCAATAAATTATAAGGTTGATTTAATATTAAGGCTAACGCATATTCTAAAAGAACAATATGATATAAATTTTAAGGATAGTACAGAGACCTCTATAGTTAATGTTCTTACAAATCAATTTTCTAGTGGAGCTGGTAAGGAAACATATAAGGAGTGTATTTTCTTAGAAAAATATGGTTTAGACTATAAAGCATCAGAGATTTTTGTTGAAAATTTAAAAAACAAAGAATTTAAGGAAATGGTCGAAGGGCTGATTCAGTTTGGTATAACTAGATATAAAAAATTTTATAGTGTACGTTATATGAATACAAGCTTTGAATTGTACCAAAAGTATACATACGAGGATGTGTGTAGACTATTGGAATGGGAAAAAGGTGAAGTAGCCCTTAATATAGGCGGTTACAAGTTTGATAAAACCACCAAAACCTATCCTGTATTTATTAATTATAATAAATCTCAAGTTATTAGCGCTTCTATAAATTATGAAGATAGATTTGAGTCAGCTTCACAGTTAATTGCAATATCTAAATCAGGGAGAACCGAAAAATCTGCTGATGTTGTACAAGCATATGCTGCTGAAAAAGATGGTGTTGAAATGAGTTTGTTTGTAAGAAAAAATAAAGATGATGAAACGTCAAAAGAGTTTTATTATCTAGGAAAAATTAAGACAGTAGGAACTGCTAAACCCATTATTATGGGAAATACTAATAAGACTGCTGTGGAAATTAAATATCAATTATATACACCTATAAGAGAAGATATTTATGAGTATATTATTTCTTAATTTTTATAGTAAAGATTTAATCAATTCTAATATATAAGGTTTATACAGTGTCAAGTTAAGATACAAAAACTGGAACAGCTCTTTGTATCTTAACTAATTCATAATATTATTAAGGATCATGTTAAAACATATAATTTAATATTTATCACGTTGTATTAAAAAAACAGTAGGTATCTCAATCCATTGAGGTACCTACATTTACTATGGTGCGTGGGACAGGAGTCGGACCTGCGACCAATTGGTTCGTAAAGTGGCGTTTTAAGCAATTTTAAACAGTGCTCAAAGTGGCTTAAATGCTCACTTTGTTTTTTAAACTATACTTATCTATCCCTATTTATTTTAAACTATAAGGGGCAAAAAAGGGGGCAAAATAAAATAGCTAATTTTTTATTTTCACAATCCATATCATAATTGTACTATCATGCCATTTTTTCTTTTATACACCAGTTAATATGCCATCTATCTCAGGCCCTTGAACAGTTTTGTTTCATCCATATTTTTCTAGATATTCTTTATATTTAATATCATCGGGTATTATAAACTATGATATCCTGCACACATTTTCTTTCTTACATTTTCATCTAAAGCATATTATATACTATTTTTAATATCTAAATTAATACATCGATTTTGGAAGTCCTTCCCATACTAAATCCCCTTTAATATATTCTTTATTCTTTATAATCAATGTTATAAATTGATCATTAAATGGAACTATAGTTTGCTGACCAAACATGGTTTTCGCAACTTTTATTGGTATAGCTATGCTTCTTGTGGGACCACCTTGATGATCATATGGCTGAATAATATGTTCAACATCCTCTAATGAGTATATTCCAGCCATGTTAAGATTATCCGTATAACCGTCCCGTTTAGATTGCCACCATTGTAAAGTACTTTGTCCACGAGTCATTGTCTTTATTTTATTTAATATATAGTATCGGTCATTCGATATTCCAATCTTATCTAATATCTTTTCAAAATCTTTATCATCTAAAATATCTTTTTTTATAACTATATTATTCATATCAGAAATAACACTAAGAAATTCACCGATTTTTCTCGATATTTTTTCAAGTTTTACTCGTTCTTTAGTTATTTCTATAGAATTTAGCTCATCTAATTTATCTGATTCATCTTTAAGTTTTTTTAACTCATCCTCCCAATACATGATATATTTTATATGTCCAGCGACCTGAAATATATTTGTTTCATGTAGAATTATAGGTAATATTCTATTCTTATAATCTTCGTCTTTTACAAACTCAAGAACCTCATACATGCAATTAATAGATTTTAAATACTCTTCACTAATTAACATTAAAACAAAATCTGACTTTCTAACAATTTTCATATATTCCTTGATGCTTTCCGTATAATTTATCCTCCGCTCATCCCTTGTTAGTGTTATTCCCATTCCCAAAAATCTTTCATCTAACTTATCTGCAAAGTCTTTGTTCTTCCACGAATATGATATGAAAATATTTTTATTCATATTTGTCCCCCATTTTTTGAATATTTATTATTCTCTCTTGTAAGCTGTGTCCTTTAGAAAATCTCTTATCCAATTAGTAACCATGCTTTTTAAATTTAATTTATTAAACTAATTCACCATAAATTGCTATATTCCTTTTTTTAATTACCATAAACTCAAAATTTAACTAAATAGTTTTTTAGTGTTATGTATAATGGAAATTATATCTAGATTTAATTTTTAAAAGGTGGTTCCCCGAAACTTTTATCAAGTGAAATAGCTATTTCATCGTTTCTAACTGCTTCCTCTTCTTCCCCCAGCTCATATTGTACTGCAGCTAAATTGTAGTAACCTATAGCGTAATCAGGCTTATTTTTTATTACCAATTTATAATACACTTTAGCTTCTTTAAATTTTTTTAAAATACGGAACATAGTTCCTAAATTATTATATGCACCAATGTACAGTGGGTCTAACGAAATAACTTTCTTATAATATTTAATTGCTTCATTAATATTATTTGTTGCATAAAAAGTATTTGCAAGGTTAAAATATGAAACAATATAGCTTGGATTAATATCTATAGACTTTAAATACATATTTATAGCCTTTTTAAAATCTTCTAATTCAAATAAAGCATTTGCTAACTTTAGGTATACTTCAAAATTACCATTGTCTAACCTAATATATTTCTTATATGCTTCAACACTCTCAGTATACTTTCCTGATTCTAAAAATACATTCCCTAAATTTAAGTAAGATGATGCTACATTTCTATTTATTTTAATAGATTTTTTAATATTAATAGTAGCTTGTTTATAATCGCCTAATTCAAGATAAACACTTCCAAGATTATTGTATGCTTCCGCTAAATTAGGATTTAAATCTATCGCCTTCCTATAATTTTTAATAGCGTCTTCCATAAAATTTGATTTTTGTAATACTATTGCTAAATTAGAATATAGCTCTGATTTATTTGGATTAAATCTTATTGCTGTTTCATAAATTTGTATAGATTCTCCTAATAACTCCAACTCACTAAGCGTGTTAGCTAAGTTATTGTAAAACATGCATTCATATGGATTTAAATTTATTGCTTTTTCTAAAACCTCTTTTGATTCTTTATATCTTTTTAATTTATAAAGTAAAATACCATAGTCATTATACGCCTCATCAAAGTTTGGTTTGGAAGCAATTACGTTTTTATAATGTTTTTCAGCCTCATCATAATTGCCAATGCTACTAAATATATCTGCCATAATTTTATAAGCTATATAATCTTCGTTATTTATAACAGTAATCTTTATAACAATATCTAATGCTTTTTCAAATTGTTCTAAATCTTCATATAGTTTTGCTAAATTATAATAAGCAATAAATGATTCTGGATATAATTCAATCTCTCTTTTGTACATTTTTTCTGCTTCATCGTATAGTAGTTGCTCGCAAAGAATAGTTCCTATATTGCTATGCACATCTGGATGATTTGGATTTAATTTTAAAACTATATCAAAGTATTGTTTTGCTTTCTCATATTCCTTCAAACTAAAAAATGTATTCCCTAAATTATAATAAGCTAATATGTTATTGGAATCTAATGCTATAGCTTTTAAATAATTTGTTTTTGCAATTTTAAACTTTTGCTCTTCGTATGCTAAAATACCTTTATAGACGTATCCTTGTGCATAATTACTATATTTATCTATAAATGAATCTAATGAAACCTGTCTCTCTTCTTTATCTTTTATAAAATATATATTTAATAATTCTTCCAACAAATAAGAGTTATCAAACTTTATAAGATCTAAAATCTGCTTATATTTATCCTCCATTAATTTATTTAATGGTATAGCATTCATATCTCCTAATTGAACCATAAATTGACCAATTACACGCGATATTTGTTCTATTATCTTCATTTCTTCATATACTGGTATAATATTTAAAGCATCTAGATTACTTACCTCACTTTTTAATTCATTTAGTTGCTTTTCCCAATACCCTATATATTCAAGTTTATCTTTGGTTTCGAAAATCCCAGCATCATCTAAGACAATAGGCAATAATCTCCCCTTGTAATTTTCATCTTTTATAAATTCTAAAACTTCATACATGCAATTTTTTGATTTTAAATAACTACTACTTATTATCATGAGCACATAATCTGTATTCCTAATATTCTTCATAAAATGTTTAATACTATCTTTAAAATTTAAATTTCTTACATCCCTAATAAAATTAATACCCAATAATTGAAAATCTTTATCTATCTTATCCGCTATTATTTTATTATTCCATGAATAAGACATAAAAATCTTTGGCACATTCATTCTTTAGACCTCCTCAAGAATTATTAAATAATTAATATATGCTAATGAACCCATAAACATAGCTATTGTCCTTAAATCTTTATATTCCAGCACTCATAAGTTCCGCTTGCTTAATAACTATGTTTACAGCTCCATCTGCTTTTTCAGGAGGATATTTATATTTCCTTAGCAATCTTTTAACCATTCTTCTCATAGCAGCTCTTGCTGATTCCTTCTTGTCCCAATCTATAGTCTTATTCTTTCTTACCATGTCAGTTAATTCATGTGCCATTGCTATTAAGGTAGCATCCTGCATTTCTTCTAGTACTTTTGGATCTGCTACTAATGCTTCATAAAATGCATATTCCTCTGTTGATAGACCTTTTTCTTCTCCTTCTTTTACAGCGGTCACTATGTCTTTAGATAGGTTAAGTAGTTCTTGTATTACTTCCGCACTTGTAATCATTCTATTATTATATTTCTTCATTAAATCTTTTAGTTTTTTAGAGAACAGCTCTGATTTAACAACGTTGCTTCTTTGAAATACTTTTATATTATCATTAAGTAATTTTCTAAGCATCTCAGCAGCTATGTTTTTATGCCTCATATTTTTGATGCTATTCATGTATTCCTCTGACAAAATTGATATTTCAGGATTAGTTTGATTAGTAGCTTCAAATATATTAAATACTCCTTCTTGTTGTATAGCTTGCTCAATTATTACTTCTATTCTTGCATTTACTTCATTAGCAGTAAGCTTACCTCTATTCGCCAATTTACATACACCAGCTTTTATTCCCTTAAAATATTCTATCTCTTTCTTCTGTTCTTCATTAAGTAATGCTCTACAGAGTGTCTCAGCTTGGCTAAGTGCCGTTGCTTCTCTAATAAAGAGTTTAGAATCTTCTTCATCAAATCCTAGTACATAGTTAATACCTTTTAACAATATACCTAACCTTTCTTTCTGTGATTCTCCAAAGAATGCATGATAATCAAATCCGTAGAAGAAATCTTTCATTATCTCTAACTTCTCTAGTGCTATATTTAATGCCTGGCTTACATCTGGGACTTTGTCTTTATCTCTATTAGTGTATTGATTTAATGCATTCTTAAGCTCTGCCGCCATCCCTATATAGTCAACAACAAGACCTGCTTCTTTATCCTTATATACTCTATTTACTCTAGCTATTGCTTGCATTAAATTGTGTCCCTTCATAGGCTTGTCTACGTACATAGTAGCCATAGATGGTACATCAAAGCCTGTTAGCCACATATCAACTACAATGGCTATCTTCATTTCACTTTTTTCATCCTTAAATTCAATAGCTAGATTTTTTCTATATTCCTTGTTACCGATAATATCGTGCCAATTCTCATCATCTTGATTGCTTTCTGTAAGAACTACCTTTACCTTATTAGTCCAGTTTGGTCTTAATTCTAGTACTTCCTTATAGAGATTTATTGCTATCTTTCTACTCATACAAACAATCATGGCTTTCCCTGTAAGGACATATTGGCGTTCTTCATAATGCTTTACTATATCTTTAGCAAGCATCTGAAGTCTTTGCTTAGATCCTATTATAGTTTCTATTCTGGATAAGTCCTGTTTAGATTTATCTATAATATACACTGTTGTTTCCTCAGCTATTTTAGCGTACTCAGCATCTATCTGTTTTAGCACTTCTTCATCCAGTTTTAATTTAGCAGTTCGATTTTCATAATAAATAGGAACAGTTGCTCCATCTTCAACTGCTTGTGTCATGTCATACACATCTATGTATTCTCCAAATATTTCTCTTGTAGATTTATCATTAAAATCTATGGGTGTGCCTGTAAATCCTATAAACGTAGCATTTGGTAGGGCATCTCGCATATTTTTAGCATATCCATACTTCCATTCACCTGTAGTTCTATCTAACTTAGCCTCTAATCCATATTGTGAGCGATGAGCCTCATCTGCTATAAATATAATATTACTTCTTTCTGATAACACATCTGGATTCTCTTCAAACTTCTGAATAGTAGTAAATATGATGCCTCCTGCATTTACCCTTAGTAGCTCTTTTAGGTGTTCTCTATCTTTAGCTTGCTTAGGTTCTTGCCTAAGTAATAGCTTTGATGAAGCTGCAAAGGTAGTGTATAGTTGATTATCCAAATCATTTCTATCTGTTACTACTACTACTGTAGGATTGTTAAGTTTTGGATCTGTCACAAGTAATCCTGTATAAAATACCATAGAAAAGCTCTTACCACTTCCTTGTGTATGCCAAACAACACCTACTTTTTTATCATTATTAGCTAATGTTTCCTTAGTTCTGTTGACGGCCTTAGTAACAGCAAAATATTGATGATAACCGGCCACAATTTTTACAGTAATACCTTTTACATCTTGATATACAATATAGTTTCTAATAATATCTAGTAACCTACCTTTTCTAAATACCCCATCGAGTAACACATCAATAGGATTAAAGTCACCAACAGGTGCTTCTCCATGTCTAGACTTCCATTCCATATATCTGCTAAAATCTGCTGAAATAGTTCCCATCCTTGCAGTTACTCCATCTGATATAACATTAAAAGCATTATAGTAAAATAGTGATGGTATATCTAGCTGGTAGTTCTTTATCTGATTGTAAGCATTTTCTATAGTAGTATCATCCTTCATTGCATTCTTAAGTTCAAACACAACTAAAGGGATGCCATTAACATATATAATTATGTCTGGCCTTTTCGTTTTAAATTCTATAATTGTGTACTGATTAACTACTTTAAAATCATTAGCATAAACATTCTCAAAGTCTATAATCTTAACTTGAAAGGTTCTATTCTCATCATCCTTTTTATAAGGTATCGACACCCCTTCAATTAATAGCTTGTGAAAGCCCTCATTAATATCTGCTAGCTTAATAAGCCCTAAGTTTCTTACCTGCTTGTAGGCCTCTTCTAATATATCCTGCGTTATACCTTTATTGATACTAGTAACATATTCAAAGAAATAATCCTTAAGAATAACTTGACTATAATCGCGCTGTATATCTGGCCCATATACATATTCATAATCCAATAATTGAAACTGTTCTATTATTGCTTTCTCTAAAGTATCTTCTGTAAAAGTCATGGGTATCACCTCACTTTTAAAGATTTATTTTTAGGTTATCTAAATTTATTTCTCCATTCATTAGTTTGGGGAGAAGGGTGTCTCTTAGATTATTTAATTTAGCATTCTGTTCAATGTTGATTTCTATCTTCTGCATTAAACTAAATACAATAATAGAATATTTTTCTACTAAATTTGATGGCGGCAAAATTATTTTTATATTATTCAGAATATTTTGATTTATAAGCGGTTGAGCGGAACCTCCAGCTAAATCTCTTAATGATAATCTTAAGAGACAGATATATAAATATGGTAAATTTTCTTTTTCAACTGATGAAGCAATTATAGCATTATCTGTTATCCAACATGGTTTTAGTGTTAATCGTATTGAACCACAATACGCCCCTACTCTACCCACTACTATACATGATTCATGTTGTAATATTTCATTAGTTTTTCCTATTATTCCATTCGAACCAAATATAAAATTATTACCTTTTCCCGTTCTTAATTCTTCTTTAATACCTTTTCCATTTTTAAAATTTCCAATTATATTTAGAGTACCTACTTTCCATTCCTTAGGAATTTTTCCTAACTCGCTATCAACCATCTCTCCACAAGAAGATTTATAAGGTAATCCTACTTCATTTAGGAAATCAAAATCCACAAACCATTGTTTAAATAAGAGCTGAGATAGAGCTTGTAGATTCTCGTTAATTATATTATTCAAATCGATTTTACTATCAATAATTTTAAGAATATAGCTCATTTTTTTTTGAATACGCAAATCAAACAATGGAAATTGCATTTCTACAAAATCTCTCTGATATAGATGAGGTATTACACTTCCTTCTGTTCTAGCTGCAATGAATGATTTAAAATATTGCGATTTAAAATAGTAATACAAAAAATCCGTATCTATTATATCTGTTCTCTCATTTCTTATTACAAAAATACCTGATGCAACTGTTGTTGGAATATCTAGACTCATTACATATCCAATTTTTCCAATTGTTCCATCTTTTGAAATTAATATATCTTGTTCCTTCAATATTATTTCTGGCGATTCGTTATACCTTTCTTTACTAATATGACCACATTTGTTCCAATTAATTCCATAAACTTCTAATGCATCTCCATTGATAATTCTATAATTACTATCTTCTAAATACTCTGATTTTTTCAAGCCCTTCCAACCTATTCGACCTTTAATATATAAATATTCTCCTATTTTCAAGGAACATTTGTTATAATTCATACCCAATTCCTCCTAGAGCATTTTTAATTTTATCCTCTAGTTTCTTAGATTCTTCAAACTGCTTGGCTAATTGACTCGTTATTTCTTCCATCTTATCTTCAAAAGGAATTCCATCATCTTCTATTTCTTCTATCCCAACATATCTTCCAGGAGTCAATACATATCCATGCTGAGCTATTTCATCTATACTAGTAGATTTGCAGAAACCTTTTATATCCTCATAGCTCTTATTATTTTTCCAATTATGATATGTATCTGCAATCTTTTTAATATCATTTTCATCTAGTTCTTTTAATCTTCTATTTACCAAATGACCTAAATTTCTGGCATCTATGAATAATACTTTATTCTTAGTAATTTCTTCCTTACCCTTGCGCAATATCCATAATGATACTGGTATACCTGTAGAATAGAATAATTGTCCTGGCATCGCTACAATACAATCAACTATATCATCATTTACTATTGCTGTTCTTATTGTTCCTTCATTTGATGTACTGGAACTTAATGAACCATTTGCAAGTACTGAACCCATTACTCCATTAGGTGACAGATGATGGATCATATGTTGTAACCATGCATAATTAGCATTGCCAACTGGTGGTACCCCATACTTCCACCTAATATCTTCTTGTATCTTTTCGCCGCCCCAATCAGATATATTAAATGGAGGATTAGCCAATATATAGTTTGCTTTTAAAGTTTTATGTAAATCTTCATGGAATGTATCAGCATTATGAGTTCCTAAATCTGCTTCTATTTGTCTTAGAGCTAGGTTCATTTTAGCCAGCTTCCATGTGGTAGGATTACTTTCTTCTCCATATACAGATATATTATTAATATTGCCTTGATGCTCTTTAACAAACTTAGCAGATTGGCAGAACATACCACCAGATCCACAGCACGGATCATATACACGTCCTGAGTATGGTTCTAAAATCTCTACTAAAGTACGCACAACACAAGATGGCGTATAAAATTCCCCTCCTAGTTTCCCTTCCGCACTAGCAAATTTACTTAGAAAGTACTCATATACACGTCCAAGCATATCTCTTTCCTTTGCTTTATCACTTCCTATATCAAGATTAGTGAATAATGTCACTAGCTCACCTAATCTAGTTTTATCAAGTTCTGGTCTTGAATAGTTCTTGTTTAATACGCCTTTTAAAGATTGGTTCTCTTTTTCTATGAGTTCCATAGCTGTATCTATTTTTTTACCAATATCTACAGAAGTAGCATAAGATACTATTTCATTCCACCGAGCCTCTAATGGTACCCAAAATATATTCTCTGCTAAATATTCATCCTTATCTTCTTCAAATCCTTCTTCTTCTTTTGCTAGCTCCTCATGTTTTTCCGAGAAAGAATCTGATACATATTTTAAAAATATTAAGCCTAGTACTACATGCTTATATTCAGATGCATCCATACTTCCTCTTAGCTTATCTGCTGCGAGCCATAATTTATCTTCAAATCCTACTGTTGCTGTGTTTTCTGCCATAATGCAATAACCTCCATGTGTTTCATCTAATGTTCACTCAATTATATCATTCATTTGGAAAATACTATGATGTTATTTTATATTTTTATTTAACTTACTTTTTGTACATAAAGATTACCTATTCTGTTGACTTTCTTAGTCTGCGAAAGTATAGAACAAGTATCATGTAAATCTTATTTTGTCTTCTTTATAAATATTTTTTCGGGGAAATTATTTTGTATATATTTTTTAAATTATTTTTTGTAGATGTTTTTATTGTCCTTTCCTCTCTACATTAATCTATATATACGCCACTTTACTCCTTCTCTGTGTGGGGGTTTTTCTTTTAGAACTTTCATTTTTAAAATTACTCCTATACAATAAAAGTGATACATATATTTATCCATGCTGCTGCACCACCTACTACATCTATTGTCCAAAATCGTCACATAAAAAAAGAGAAGGCTTAGTTAACCCTCTCATTGCATAATTAAATTTCAGTTAAATTTAATACGATTCTAACTCTTAATTGTCTGTGTAGTAGTCACTTAAACAGTTACCATCTTTAAACTTATCCTTCATTGCTATATCGTGTCCAGTTTCTATAAATTTGTCATACCTATTATGTCTGATTTACATTCATTGTTTTATAGCTCTAGATACTTCTCATATAACCTTTTATGTTTACCCATTACTTAGTGCTCTCTTCAATGATCTTAATGTATTTATATAAACAAGATCTTGATATGTCGCACATTCTAGCACATTCACTCTTATTTATCTTGCCATTCTTTAATAGGCCATAAGCTTTGACTACTGCCACTGGAACATCTTCTATAGTAGTTGTAGGTCTACCTATTAACTTTCCTTTAGCTTTAGCATTAGCCATACCACTTTTAACTCTTTGGCTTATCATGTTTCGCTCTAGCTCTGCAAATACACCCATCATCTTTAACATTCCTTCTGTCATTGGATCTAATGCTTTTATGCAATCTACAATGAAATTTCCTAGCACTAATTTAATTCTTCTAATTTTAGCTAATTCTATAACTTCACATAATTGTTTGGTGCTCCTGGTAATTCTGCTAACTTCTGTTGCTATTATAGTGTCTCCCTGCTCTACTTTATCTAATAGCTTATTAAACTCTATTCTGTCTGTCTTAGTGCCACTAGCATATTCCAGGTATATATTATTAGTAGTAACTCCTAACGCCTTTAATTCTCTCGTCTGCCTCGTAATATCCTGCTTAGTATTGTCTGTAGAACATCTTGCATATCCATATAACATATATTCCCCACCCTTTCAAATACACTCTAAATATATAATATACTATTTATTCCAACATGTATACAAAATGGTATAAATATTTTCGACTACAGTTTTTAATATAAAAGTACCTTGAACCCCACTTAAAAGTAATCCAAAGTCGCCAACGTTGGCACATTTAAAGTGTAGTGTAAAACAAATGTTATTGTTTACGCTTATATGTTCTCATCGGTTCATAAAATAACAAAAAACTGCATTTTTAAATACAGTCTCAATTGCGCAATATAAGAATGTTGTGTAGTAGTTTGGTACTAAAAATGCTTATACTGTGTGCAATCCATTTTAATTTCCTCAAACAATTCGTCAATGTATGTATATTGTTCCCATGTTGTGAATGTTCCCTCGTCAATCATACGGTTAATTTCATCACGGCTTGCCCACATTGCATTGCAGGTTTCATCAGGAGCAAGAATTACGGTTGATATGTCTACATTTTGCCGAAATAACCAAACATCAGCCAAACCGCGACATTCAACGTCGCTACACGGTAAGTGATGTTGAATCATTCGTCCGTTCTGCGGCTCAAGAATAATACCTAATTCTTCTTTTGCTTCTTTCAATGCCGTAGTCAAGCTATCATCGCCCGCAACCGCATTTCCGCCCGTACATTCCCACATATTTGGGAACGTCTTGTTCGGAGACCTTTGCGATATAAGGTATTCACCGTTGTCGTTCTCAATCCAAACATAAACCTCAAGGTGAAATTCGCCTTTGTTCATGGGCTTGCCACGCTCGTGAACACGTCCTGTTACATTACCGTTTTTATCTAATATATCCCAAAGTTCAACCAAGTTTATTCCTCCATTCGTGTACGTTATACGTACAAAATATAAATAATAAGTGCTTCGTCATAATCTACGAGTACGACATAAAGCATTTATTTAATTATACTATTACTACCTTAAATTGGATATAAAGAAATCCTGTTTTATTTATTATCCTGTTGTTTTTTAGAGCCTATACCTATTACAGGTAACATTAAACAGAATTATTGAATGGTGTTACACATTGGCTTATGACCCTTACCCAATAAACTAGACACTCTAAACTCGTATTATCTCTTGTTTTCGTACAATGACTTAATATTTCAATTTAAGCTACTTTAGCTTTTCGATTAGCTTTATTATAATAGTCTTCAGGTGTCACATATCCATTTGAGGCGTGGATTCGCTGTCGATTATAAAATACCTCAACATATTCAAATACAGCTGCACGGGCTTCTTCACGAGTTCTAAAGTGGGTACCATAGAGCCATTCACATTTTAATTTACCCCAGAAAGATTCCATTGGTGCATTATCCCAACAGTTACCTTTTCGGGACATGCTACATGTAAAACCATACTTTTTAATCAAATTTTGGTAGTCATAAGAACAGTACTGCGAGCCTCTATCAGAGTGTAAAATGACGTTTGAAGGCTTACCAGCACGTAGATATGCCGAATTCAACGCATCAATAACTAAGTCCTTTGTCATTCTTTCACTCATGGACAATCCAACAATTTTTTGTCCACATAAATCCAATATTCCAGCGATATAAAGCCATCCTTCATCTGTCCACAGGTAGGTGATATCACTTACCATTTTTTCATTAGGTTTATCCACAGAAAAGTCGCGGTTAAGGATATTTTCTGCAACTGGAAGCTTATGATTAGAATTTGTAGTTGCTATAAATTTCTTTGAAACCTTTGACTTTATGCCATTTTCACTCATAATATGTTCCACTCTTTTATGATTAATAGGAGATTTGCTTTTGGTGTTTAATATCCGTGTAATTTTTGTTGAACCGTAAACTTTCTTGCTTTTAACATGGATATCACTAATTTCCTTTAATAGAAGACTATTTGCTTGTGATCTCATACTTTCTGGACGTTTCTCCCATGCATAGTAGCTGCTCCTAGAAACTGATAGGACCATGCATAGCTTCGCTATATGGTAGTTCATGCGATTAGCCTTGATAAATAGAAATCTCTTTATTTGAGGTTTCTCGCGAAGTAGGCTGCCGCTTTTTTTAATATATCATTCTCCTCTTTGAGGTCCCTATTTTCTTTTTCAAGCTTATGTAGTTTTTCATCTTCTGGGCTTAAGTGTCCACTACCTATAAATGGAGCCTTAGGAGATTTTCTATACTTATTTACCCAGCCCTGCATTGTAGTGGGCTTAACACCTAAATCAGCAGCTACTTTTGACATTGGTTCTCCTGTTTTATCTAATCTCTTTACCGCTTCCATTTTAAATTCAGCACTATAACTTTTATTCATATAAACCATCCACCCTTCATTTTTAGTATAGCACGAGTTCCTCGTGTCTAACAAAGGGGGTATGGGTCATTATGTTATGACTGCATTTGCTGCCTGTTCCAGGTTGCTTATATCGTGTTTCCTAATACTATAGTATTTTGAATCACTTATTTGCAATCTTTACTACGCAGTGTGAAAAAAACGTGCACTACTAATCAAAACTAATGTTCTTTGAAAACTAAATATTGCGGTATTTAAAATAAAAACACTGGTATGAAAAATATGTTATAATTTCCATATAATTATGTTGTATTAAAGGATGGTGGTTTATATGGATTATAAAAAACAGCATTGGATACCTCAATCATATCTAGAAGAATGGTGTGACCCTAATACTCCTAAGGCGTATGATAAGTATGTATGGAGATTCAAATCCGATGGAAGTGATCCGAAAAAAAAAGCTCCGAAAAACATTTTTTTCGAACCTGACATGTATACAATTCAGTTAAAAGATGGAACAAGAATTTTAGATATTGAACACGGTTTGGCTGGTTTAGAAAATACTTTTGCAAATATACGAACAAATTGTCTAGCTAAACATAAGGAAATTAATCATGAAGATCGAATTATGATCCTTGCGTTTATTGCGGCTTCTTATAGTAGAACGCCGTCACGAAGAGAACATTATAAAAAGCAATGGGGAAGCGCTTTGGATTTAATGAATTTCATGAAGAAAGATATGGAAGGAGCATCTCCAGAGCGAAGAAAAGCAATGGAATCTCTAGGACCTTTATCTGAAGATAGTCCTAAATTTAGTATGGAAGAAGTAAGTAGAATTGCAAAAGATCCCTTGCAAGAAACACTTATTCCATCCATAAATGCACTAACAGCAGCATTTATGCCAATGAATCTTAGTATTTTATGTACAAATAATAATGTTGGTTTTATTACATCTGATGCGCCATGTGTGTGGTTTGACCCAAAAGCTTATGAAAGACCAGCTATGTATAGAAGTCCAGGCTTAGCATATCCTAGAATTGAAATAACATTACCAATTTCACCGAAACAAAAGGCACTCTTGTCGTGGGCGCCTTTAAATGATTACATTAACATTTCGGATGATATGTTAGATAATTCTAATAGAACAACAAGATTTTATGCGCATGAATACTTTATAGTAAATCGTAATTATACTAAAGAAATATGGTTTGATCCAGGAAAACCGCCAGATGGTTATAAGGAATAATAACATTTACTTTGTATTACAAATATACTCCGATGAAACTTACAAATAAATTATACCACCATATATAAAAATACCATTTTTACAGAATTATAGATAGATAGCTTTTATAGTTAAGGATTATTATCATGAAGGAGGATTATAGTATGAGTTCATGGACAAGCTTTATAAATAAAATTGAATCAAAAATTAATGTGCTTGATGCAAAGGGTTGCGACGTTCCATTTTTCAGAGGACATAGTATTTCAAGCTGGCCATTATTACCAAGTATTTTTCGTATTCCAAATAGATTTGCTGGTCTGGAATCAGTATTATATTATGAATTTCATTCTTATTCGGCTCAGTTACTTTTAGGCAAGGTCACATCGTGGGACATACTTTTCGAAATGAGACACCATGGAGTGCCAACTAGATTGTTGGATTGGTCAGAGAACTTTGCTGTTGCATTATACTTTGCTTTAAATGGAAATGATACTGCTTTAAATCCGTGTATTTGGATGTTGGACCCTTTTGCATTAAATACACAATCAACCGGAAAAGAATCAATTTTAGTGCCTGAATTAGATATTGAAGTAAATTATTATGATGATTTTATTAAAAAAATCACAATACAAAATAAGGACCCTATAGCAATTTATCCCAAGAAACAAAGTCCTAGAGTATTTGCACAAAAGGGCGTTTTTACTATCTTTGGAAGTAATGAAAAACCTTTAGAAAAGTTATATCCAACTTGTTTAACAAAATTTGAGATACCAATAGATGCTATTCCAGAAGCTAATACATTTCTTAAACTAGCAGGTATTGATGAATTTAGTATTTATCCAGATTTAGATGGATTAGCTCGTTTATTAATTAAAAAGCATTGTACATAAATAAAAACTTCAGTGCCATTAACAATGTTCATAGTTTTTACATTTAATGCTGTAAACTTAGCCACGGTTTTTTCAACAGAATTTTAGATTAACAATTACTGATAGCACATTTTTAGCTTATACAAGAGGTGCTACTGTAAGATCATCGCCTTTGGTAACATAATCCCTGAAGATGTTAAATATCTGTCTGATCCATTTAATCTTGTTATTTGGGCATTTGCAGTTATTGCAACTCCTGCGCTAAGAGTTAGCACAACTACTATTTTTCTAATACTTCTTTCTTAATAAAAACTTATGGCTATTGCATTAGATGTGCCACAATAGTTACTACTTCATCGGTTCTTTGTACTGGTATTTTTAAGATTAACTCATAGAATTACTGTGTACTTAGAATTTACTTTTGTTAGGAGCCCACATGGATTTGAAGTATTCTTAGCACCGTTAAGAGCATTCTTTGGTGGGGTTTTAGGTACAGGACCAAAAACTACAGTTTCTGGTCATGTAGGAGTTATATGAGCTTTTTTCACGATTGGTTGTAGATTAATCGGTAGAATATATCATTAATTTTCCAAATAAAATTAAAAAGCCACATCAAAACTAATAGCTCATGATACGACTTTTTTTTGAATGTAAGTATCATATATATTAAGCATACACTTTGTGAAATGAGGTGTAACCTTACGAAAGTACTTCACCTTTTAAGTATTCTCGCAGATAATAATACAAGGTCTTATATATCCAATGTCCACTTAGCTTTTTATCTAGAAAAATTGTTGTAAAGTTATATCTTACTTCAAAACTTTTTACTCCGTTCCATATTTAATGAACTGTATGCCAACTTTTTATCTTCCGATGCTGTGAAAATAACATAAAATACACTTTTAGTTGCAAGTAAATTCACTTCATCTTCTGTCATTGCATACTTATTTGTAATTGTATATTTAGAATTATTTGCGGTGGATGCTCTCACTATCTTTGACCACAGAACAATCCCTGATGTAGTTAAATAAACTACGAGGATTAAGCCACAAACTAATTTTTTAACAATTTTTACAATTCTTTTTCTATTCATTTTCAAACCCCTATTTAATTCTTATAACATATTATATGCAAACACTTTAATGCTTCTTCCCATTTAAGATAATAAAAAGTACCACACTATTTGAATAATGCGGTACTAAGTAATTTAAAACTTCAATAGCTTATTTAGGTTTTTATGCTCTTAGCATCTCTTTGAGCTCTTCTGTAGTAAATCCACTAAGATCATATTTGGTAGAAGTTTCACCTGTCACATTTATATTACTATCTATGTCCTTACGATCTCTCCACTCTTTAGGCTTACGGTTCTTTAGCCAAAAAATCATTGATGTAGGATCCGCAGCTACTTCTTTAGTAACTTCTGTAGTAGTACTTATCCCAGCTGCATTAGTAGTGGTCTTATATTCTATATATGAGTAGCCTGTAGCTCTTTTCTTTAAAGCATTCTCTACTTCTATGTCTGCAACTTCCTTACCATCCTTTAGGGCTTCTACTAACTCTACATGCTCCACCTTATATTTAGATAAAGTAGATACACCTATACCCAAGTTTTTAGCAATCTGTTCTTCTATAAGTCCATCTCTGCACCAGGCTTCTATTAATAATAATTTATCTTTAACTTCCTCCCACCTACTTTTACACATTAGCCTTCCCCCTTACAACTTCTTTTACCTCTATTTCACACTATAAGCCATGTAATATCAACTCTAAGCCACTCTTGTACGTCATGTGTATAATTTAGCTACAATTATCTATTGTCTTTCTAGAAGGCCATATGATGCGTTTTGTCTTTCCGTGCTCTTTTTCTATTCAATTACAGCGTAGTAGGTTATTCTCTTGTTGGAGTTCCCTAGTAATCATTTCATTAACTGGGTTTTCTTCTAAAAAGGTTTTTCTTTCTTCTTGGGGAATATCTAAAAGTGCGAATATCTTAGATTGGTTCAAATCCGTCAACGTTGACATATTGGGAAATTCTGTAGCAATTTGCATAAACCAGTTCTTGCACCTATATCTACTTTATCTTCAAGCTGCTTAGCAAACTCTCCATGAGGCAAACTTTTTTTTACGATTACTAACCTTTTACTAATTCCTAGTGTAAACGAAAAGCGGCTTAGCCTTAATTAGCTCAACCGCCTTTTATCGTACTTTTAAATAGCTTTAGTCAGATTAGTTACTCTTTTATTTTTGGTACGTTTTTAGGAATATTTTTATTGTTTTTAATCATATCAATAACTTCTTCTATTGAAAATGGTTCCTTTCTTCTTTGCAGTATTAAATGACAATTAGGACATACTGGACGTAAATCCACCCGAGCATTAACTATATGTTTTTCAGTATTTTTACTTAATTGGTTTAAGTGATGTACATGTATTAAGCCTTTACCGACTTCGCCATATGTTTCTTCAAAATTAAATTCACATATATCACACTTTGCTCCATAAATCTCAATACACCGGTCCCTTGCTTTTTTAGACCTAGCAGAACGTTTTGTATGAGTTTCTGTTCTCCCACCTTCGCTTGAATTATTTGAACCTGAATTGTTCATTTCATTTTCATCTTCATTTAAAAATCCATTTACATACAAGAAGTTATCTTCTTCATCCACTAAGTAAATTTCATTCCATAAGTTTTTTTCACTAAATACATTTAATTCAACATCTGATATTATTGATTTATAACAAATTCACTTCGCTCATAAACACCCTCGAGGGTCGTGAACAAATTGTGAACTCAATTTGTTTTGCTATACACTAATTATATATTATTTAACAATAAATCAAAAAACAAAAGTGCATTTTATACCATAATTAGGTATAAAACACACCTTTTATTAAAATAAATATTAATAATTTAAATCATAATTTTTACCCTGTATTTGATCGTATTTATAAGAGGTTTAATAAAAAAAATTCACTACTTACATTTAATGGTTCTGTTAGGTTGATGGCTATGCTACGACCTCGGGAGACGTTACAATAACTGGAAGTTATTGTTTGCTACGTTGTAGCAGCAATACTATTTTGATTCAATCTATTTAATAAGTATAACTGCATAGGCAGTATTGGTATGGAAATATTATATATGAGTATGGCAGTTTTTGAATCCTTTAGCATTAAAACTAATGAACTAATTATAAATATTGTTATAAAAAAACTAGCTGCAAATATAAAATAGTTAGTTTTTCCTATAAGCATATATATACCTAATTGACAAAGTAAATATGCTACTAAAATTAATATTTTATATTTTAATAAGTACTCTAAATATTCTTTTGACCCGTCTTTAATATCCTTTAGTAAATTCATTTATTACCTCTTGGTATATCTATGATGTACTGAACAATTATGAATTGTTCATGTTTTACTTTATATAAGTTTGCTCTGAAATTTGCCCCCTGTTTTTTGTGCCCTTACCTTGGTAATACGCATAATGTTTATCTGTTGTATTTTTATATCCTGAATAAAATCTTTTTGCGATTATATTAATCAAGGGATCGGACATACCATTTAAAAATGCATAATTAACATTATCTTCACTATGATGTGTTCCATGATGACGTTTCCCAAGTAATAAACCACTTCCCCTAAAAAAATCTACTAATCTTTCGTCTGATACGTGGCAAAGATAGTGCGAAACCTCCGCTACCGATGATAATAAACTAAAATATAATATGATATATGAAATTACCGTATTAATATGAAATATGCCAATTGCTATTGACGTAATTATTAAAAACCCCGAAAGCCAAATCTTTGAACCTGATTCATTAAAATAGACCAACAAAATATTTTTTTTTGTGTAGAGCGGTGTTTTATGATGCAAATGAAAACTTGCTATTAGTGGTCCTGCTATGGATTTATAATCATCCTGATTATCCATATGCATATGTACTAGTCCATTTATAAAGTCAGCAAGAACATACGCAACAATGAATGAAAATATTTTCCACCAAACATCTATATAAATAGGTATAACCATATACGCTATAATGATTTGAAGTGAAATATTTATAGTAGAAATAAATTTTCCAAAGAGTTGATAAATTCTTTTATTTTCATAAAGATCCATAGCAGCTATGAATTGTTTTTGTTTTAATTCGGTATTGTTTATCATTCTTAAAATCCATTCCTTTCGATTTACGTTATTTAGGTCGTATTATTAGCATACTGATTGTACCACAAATCCTTTTGCTATTATTTTTATATATTTTCTTAACTTCATTATATTTTTTTAAAACTTCCTCAACATTACTATTAGAATTATTGTATAGATATTTCTCATAAAAATTTAATATGAATTCCTGTTGAATTTCTCCTGCAATTCTGCCATCAAGCTTCCCTGTAATATTAGCAAATTCACTTCGCTCATAAACACCCTCGAGGGTCGTGAACAAATTGTGAACTCAATCTGTTTTGCTAACGGCAAAATATATATAATTTTCGCAAAAACAATTTTCAAAGAATGTTTTTAGTCCATTGGAACTAAACTCAGATATATCTTAAATACCGTATAATTCAGAAATTAGTTTTACGGTATTTTTATTTTAAGTTAAGACGAAATATGAGAAAATTGCGATGTATAAGTTGAAATAGGAAGTACGAACAATGCTCTTTGAAAACTACATAATACGGTATTTAAAAATGAAATAATTTGATGTGTTTTACAAAGATAGTAATTACTTAGATAGAAATATGCTATAATTACCATTAGCTAAGACGACATGGTATAATATTGTTTTTAAAAACCTATTTATAAATAGGTGTAGGGAGTTGTAGTTATGGATTTCATTATTCAATTTATATTTGAATTGTTTAAAAGTAAAAAACATGAGGACGCTAAATATAACGATTCCGTTAATATCCTTATTTTTATATTAGTATATTTCAGTATCTTCGTTGCCTTTCTTTGGGTGTGTAGCAAGTTAGCCTTGTTCGGATAATTCGCATTAAGCGTCACAACTATTAAAACCGAATAATCCCTTAAAATGCCGTATTATTCATAACTGAATTTTACGGCATTTTTACGTCGTACTTCAATAATATTCCGACATAAATAATACTATAGCAAACTGTTGTTTATTAATTATTAAAATGCCCCTATACAAATACTTTTATCATTCCTTTGTATGTAACTTCTAGACCATACCCATAAGGGCATGTTAACAGAATAATAAGTGCGCAACATCATGGTCCACTAAATTTTACCGATACAATCTCAATCGACAAAAAAACAGTGCCCTTTCACAGGCACTATCCTTCCTAACCTACTTCAACTGTACTAGTATCAGTAGTAATTATTTTAGCATCTTTCTTGCCAATTAAGTTACCATTAGCTGATGCAAAAATGTTTTTTGAAATGACTAAGTCCATAAGAGCATTTACCTCAGCTTCTGTAACAGATGGAACTCCATTTTCATCAGCTTTAATGTCATCTACAGTTAAAGTAAAATACTTACCTTCTGTAGATGTTAAAAATCTCATAGCTAATTTATTCATATCACATTACCTCCTTTTAATTATTTGACTCAAGGGTTTTAAATTCTAGGTTTTCATTTTCTGTTTTCAATTTTTAGCTAACAACTACGCATTAACTAAGCTGTATTGATCTTCTCTGTCTAGTCCTACTAATGGATAAGTCTTAATGTTAGAGATAGCTTGTCCTACTGCAAATATATCTTCATCTGCTGCAGCAACTTTTAAATTGCTTAGTCTTTTTGTTGCATGTTTGTCTTTGCCTTTGATGTCAACTCCAACTATCATAGTAAGCTTTAATGCACTGGCTACCTTTGTTGATTTAACTGCCATGTTAATTCCCCCTTTCATTTTGTTTTCATTGAATATATATGCCCCTTCGAAGTTTTGTGCGGAGTTTTTAAAAAAATATAAATTTACATAAGTGCTCTTAGTTTTTCTAGGGCTTTTCTTTTTATTCTTGCAAATTGATGATAGCTTTTATCGCTATCACAGGCTATTTCTCCTAGAGATTGGTCCAAAATATAGTATCTCTGTAAAATATCGCGCTCCAAAGGGTCCAGTTTATCAAGAGCTACATACAGTTTTTTAACTTCATCATAAGCTATCACCTCATCCTCTAAGGTAAATTCATAATCTCCAGAGGTATCATAATCTAGCATTTCATTGTTTGGAACCTCTCTGAAATGTTTTATTTGGCCCTTTAGAAGAGCTTTGAAGTTCATTCTTATACTATTTATGCAGTAGCCGTTAAAGCTATTGCTGCCTAGCGTATACATGGCTATGGCTTTTATAACAGACAGGTATCCATGCTGGACCAAATCTTCTAGAGCATAACCTGGAATGTGATATCTGGCGGCCTCCTTGAATATAAGATGTTTGAATTTTTCTATAATCTCTTCTGTAGCTCCTCCCTCTCTAGTTTTAGCCTTTTCAATTAGTTTTTCCATAATAAAATACACCACCCTTTTACTTATTAATTAGGATATTTAAAAAATAATTTGTCAGCATTCTAGTTTATATTTAAATTATTCAAATAAATTTAAATTAATTTTCCTTAATAGTTTATTCTATATACTTAATACCCTTTGCACCCTCAGTATCATTATTGTCCTCAGCATCCAGATATCCTAACAACTTTTTTTCAAGGTCATCATAGTCATAGGTTCTTTGTTCAAAGTCACAGAAACTACCCTTTTTCACGCTTTGCCTTAGGCTATTTGCCCTTTTATTAGTCCATTTTTTTTGATGAATTTTTACCTCATCCCCAGTTTTTATGCCCTGACTAATCCAGCTATTGAGTATCTTGCTTATATACTTCAGGGTCTTAGCATCATAGTTTACAGCTTCCTCAATGGCCATAATAATAACATCGCAACTTACCTGAGTAGAAAAATCCAATAATTTTTGATATTCTAGTGGGGTGATAGCATGTACATTTTTCTCGAAAACTTTAATTATATTTTTAAGCCCTTCAGAATCAGTAACAGAATTATTTTCAAATTTTATTACTCCCATCTTTTTGCTTCTTACTTCTTCTTCTTTATTTATTGCTTTTTGTTTATTACTTCTTATTTCTTCTTTATTACTTCTTATTCTATTACTACCAAGCCCCTTAGTATCCCCTTGTAAGCCCCTAACAAGGGGCTTATTTATTTTAACTTGACTTGTTTTCTGGATTTTTTTCGCTTGCATCTCATCATCAATGGTTTCTGGCTGTAGCATTTCTATTTTCTTAAAAATATCCTCATGATTTTTATCAAAATTAAATTCCTCTTCAGAGCCACCATCCAAATTAAATTCTACTGGAGACTTTTCCACTTTTTCAAAGGAGGAGTCTAAAGAATCCGCTCTATCATTTGTAGGCACGTTATCAAAGGATTCTTCTATTATAAAGTTCTCAAAAATTTTCTCTACATCCAGGCCTGCTGCCTGGCATTTGTTGAATAGTATTTTAACAAATTCACTATGCTTAACCTTTTCTATTTCTCGTTGAACGCACTTTATAGCATTCTGGTTGTTAGGCACATTATATCTTATCCAATTTGTAACCATAAGCTCACGCGTGTCCTCACAATATAAGATCTTTTTATAGTCACAAAATCTTTTAATTAGTTTTTCTACAGTTTCCCGGTTATATCCCGTATCTGTCTCAATAGTTCTTTTCGATATTTCATAGATTCCGCACTGAGTTGTTTTAGTATTTGTTATAAGATATAAATAAAAATATTTTTCCTCTGGTGTGAGTTCAAGGACAAAGCTATCACTCCAAAATTCAGTATAAAGTTGTCTATATTTAGCCATTTTTTATTCCTCCCCTAAGTATTAATTATAAAAATACTATCTAGCAGTTACTATTTTCAAGCTGAGTGCTACTTCCAGCAATGAATTTAACCTATTCATCTTTACTCTATTTTAGTTTTATTGTTAACTACAGTTAACGGTGTGGGTAAAAAAATATATTCTCTATAATCTAACTTATTATCTGTACACCACTTCATTAATCCATTGAAGAACTTAAGCCCAGGGGCGTTATTTTTAACAAGAACTCGATATACATGTGCTACATCAACACCAATCGCCTTTGATAGCTTTGTATAACTACTACCAAAGCACTCTTCCAATAAATGTTGCAATGCAGATTTCTTTAAATCCATACAATCCTTCCTCCTTAAATAATTACATTATTTACAGTTAATTACATTATCTACAAACAATATATCATAATTATTAAATGCACACAATACTTTTTTTAAAACTTTGTTATGTTTTTCACTTTTATTGACTACAAACAATGTAAAATGGTATAATGATTATTAAGAGGTGATTAAATGGATGACCATAGCAATTTTAATACAGTTACATTTGCTCTATTATTAGAAAAATCCAAAGGTGATCGTTCAATTACTCAATATGCAAATAAAGTTGATGTAAGTGCAGCTCACATCTCAAGACTACTCCGAAAACTAGTAAAATCACCGCCTTCCCCTGAAACAATAAATAAATTTGCTAGTGATGCTTACAATGGAGTTACCTATAGTGAATTAATGTTTGCTGCAGGACACATAAATTATAAAACAGAAGAAAGTCCTACAAATGATGAGCGAGTAAAAATCGCAGAAAACAAGAATAAAATTTTTCAAGCTATTATTTCAGACTTATATAGCCGTGAAGTGGAGTTTAGTTTGAATAAAACTATCAATGCCCCTGCAGATTTAATGCTTGAAATGATTAACTGGAAGTATTCAAAATGGGATATTAAAATTACATCTTTCGTTAACTCCACAACACTTTATAATGTTTATGGCGAAATAGCTTGTATGGAATTGGCAGCAGATATAAAAGTATCTATAGCTGTTGGAAGTAAAATTGAATTTGACCTTTTCATAAATAAACCGCCTAAGTCCCTAAGAGCAAATCTTTATGTAATGCTGATAGACTTAAACCAAAATAAAATAATAAAAGAAGAAAAGCTCTGCCAATATTAAAATGGCTATAACTTTCCTTCTTTTTTTTGCTGCTACACTATTAATTTATCTTTATTTTTATTATTCTAATATTTTCAAAATCTATATTACCCGATCATAACAACCTCTATTTTCTCTTTCTAAAATACTTGAAACTAAGGTATGCCAACTATCTAAAACTACTACATCTTCTATATCTGATGCTGAAATCTCCTTATTACTTGTATTCTTACATACTATCTTATGGAGCTCTGCATCATAATTTCCTTGTTTATCTTTAGTGATTTTTGATAAATATGCGTTATCAAAAGAAGCGATTAACCTTTCGGCCATTGTCTTTATATCAAATTTATGAAGCTTATTTACATTACACTCCTCTACTGCTTCTAATCTTCCAATTAAGCTATTATGAGTGATAACAATTTGTTCCTTTAAACCTTCTATAAATGCCTCATAGCTGCTATGGGTATACTCTTCATAGGAACTTGCTTTATCAATTTTTGTAATTACTACTATACTTTGTTTTGCTTCTGATATAATATTTTTTAATTGTTCTAGAAACTTATCATCAACTAATTCCCCAGCGGTACCAGCAGCAATAAGTAATATTTTATATCTCTCTTTAAAATCAGATGCTATGCATTGATCTTCTGTTTTTTTATGCCCCTGTGAGTCTCTAAAAACTACTCCACTTTTAAATTTTTCAGTTAACTGCCCTTTAGCTTTTTCATCACAATTTAACACCAATATGGCCTGTTCAAAAAGCAATCTATAAGATACTATTTCATGAAATTCTTCCTTTTGTTCCTTGTATTTATTAAATGTCTTGGTAGGTATTATAGTTTTCTCTAAAATATTCTCCTCTTCTAGTGAAATTTCATGGCGGTATTCGTAAAAATTATCTATCTTTAACTGCGAATATATTATATCATCAAGTAATTTATTTAACTCTTCATTGGCTACATTATTATCTACATATTCATGAATGATATACTCATCCGTAAAATTTAGTTGCAAGTCTTTTGCGATTTTTTGAAATCTTCCAAGTAATTTAATAGTCCTAAATAGATTATATGCACCTTGTAATAAATCGCTATTAATTTTAATTTCCTTCACCTTATTTTTCACTCCTGCTTTATTAGCTACATCTGTAATATCTTTTTTTATATTGAATTTATATTCTGAATCTATACTCAAAGATACTAAAATTAAGTCTCTAATTATATCATTCTTAGCTCTGGCCTTTAAAAAAAGCCGATTCTTTGTATTTTCAAGAATGGCTATATCCGTTTGAATTATTGTGTTATTTCCTGAAGATGTAATAGTCTTGCTTAATATTTTTTTCCCTTCTTCATCTACAAATTGCTGGCAGAAAGTAGTTTTTCCAGCACCTGTAGCTCCTACCAAATCAATAATGATGGGGTCCTTAGATTTAAATACTAGTTTATAGAAATCTATAATATCACTGTTTTGATTAGAACTACATAAATCCTCATACTTCATTATATTTCCCCCTGTCTAATACATTTCTAAATAGTATATAATAGCCCATATTATTTCATAATATTTGATTTAATGTAATTATATTCTACGTAAATTTTATTTTTCCTTTATTTCGAAATAAAATTTAACATGTATTTGAACAATAAATCATCTCATAGCATTGATCGGAATAAATCATATTCAAATAAACCTTACAATGAATGTAAGTGGAATATCATGTCACTATAATGTAAAATGAACTTGTAAATTAGGAATAAATCAAATGAAATGAGAGGTATCTATTTATGAATTATACAGAAAAATTATTAGAAGTCAGGGTCTTACACAAGTCTTATGAAAAAGGTAGTATTCCCACAAAAGCGTTAAAGGGTATTACTTTTGACGTCCTTCCTGGAGAATATTTAGGAATTATGGGAGCCAGTGGTTCAGGGAAGACAACACTATTGAATTGCATTGCTACGATTATGAAGCCAACATCCGGTCAGATTTTGCTTTCTGGAACAAATATCAGTGCTTTTGGCTGTAATGAATTAGTGGCTTGAGTAACTTTGAAGGAAGGTGTTTTTTAATATTACAGAAAATATATACTTAGTTATGTTTATGAAATAAATGTTTACAAATGTAGTAAGGAGGCTTACTATGTAAATAAGGAGGTTTTATTATGGAGGGTTTTAAATTTAGTCTTAGGGATATACCAAAACGAGAGATTTTAAATAAATTTTCTAACCGATTTTCAGGTATAAATGTAGATGCAGTTGAAGGTTGTATCGCACTTCTCAGAACGGCTTCTGATATATCAAAAATACTTGATGAACATTTTTCTAAATATGATATTTCGGAAGGAAAATTTACAATTTTAATGCTTTTATATCGCCAGAGTGATTATCAATTATCTCCAATATGCCTTAGCAAAAAGGCTGAAGTTACTAAGGGAACAATGACAGGGTTAATAGCTGGCCTTGAAAATCAAGGTTTCATAGAGAAAATTCCAAGCCCTAGTGATCAGAGAAGTTATTTAGTCCGTCTAAGCTCAAAAGGATTATGTATATTGGAGGAGATTTTGCCTATACACTACAATATAATTGCTAAGCTAATGTCTGGACTTGAGGATGATCAATTGAAGGAATTAACCTCTTTACTTAATTTTTTATCAAAGAATTTACTTTAATATAGAAAGGTGAGATATTATTATGATACTTATAACTGGAGCAAATGGGCAAACTGGTCGTGCAATAATTAAAGCTTTATTATCTAAAGGTGAGAGGATTAGGGCTTTCGTTTATACAACCGAACAAATTCAGAAAATTAAATCCTTAGGCGAGATGGAAGTAGTTGTAGGAGATATGATGGATCAAAAGGCTGTTGATGAAGCATTTATCGGAATTAGTACAGTTTATCACATATGTTCTGCTGTAAATCCCCACGAAGTTGAGATAGGACAAATGGCAATAAACGCTGCTCGCAAGGCCAAAGTAGAGCATTTCGTATACCATTCAGTATTGCATTCGGTACTTCAAGATATGCCACATCATCAGAAAAAACTCATGGTTGAGGAGCTTCTGGTGAATTCAGGAATCCCATATACTATTATTCAACCAGCAGTATTTATGCAGAATATACTAGAGTCTTGGAAGTCACTTAGTGAAAAAGGTATATTTCAACAGAAGTTTTTTACTTCATCAGAAACTCGCATGTGTTTGCTTGACTTGAAAGACTTAGCTGAGGCTGTTTCTATAATTCTCACAAATCCTGGTTATACGGGAGCCACATATGAACTTTGCGGACCTGAAAATTTATCTTTGTCGGATATGCTGGCAGCTATGGAACAGCATTTTGGCCGCGAAATCAAAGTTGAAACGCCTCAGGACGAAATGTTTGCAGCACAATTAAAAAAGCATGGAGTAGGGGACTATCAAGTTAGTACGTTATTAAAGATGTTTAAGCATTATAATGAACATGGATTTGTCGGCAATCCAAATGTTTTAACTTGGATATTAGGACGAAAACCAAATGATTTTTCATCCTTTATTCTTAGAACAATACAAAGCCAAAGATCATAGTTGTCAATTATAACTAAATAAATATTGAAATAAGCGTAAAATTATATAGTTTTATGTAACAAATTCCTACATTTTTAACCTTGTATAATATTTGTGAGAATTATTTTAAAGGGTTCGCAATTTGTTTTTACACTATAATAATGTTGTATATTTTGGGAGGTGGTTTTATGAGATTTTGTTGGAGTACCCTAAACGTAAAGAACTTGGAGGAATCAATCAAGTTTTATACAGACGTCATAGGGCTTGAGGTGGTAAGCAAATTTAACGCAGGGCCTGAAGTGGAGATTGCATTTTTAGGCAAAGGAGAAACAAAAATTGAGCTCATTTGCGACGGTGAGAGCAGGGATACAGTTGTCGGCAATGATATTTCTTGGGGATTTGAAGTCGAGTCTCTTGATAAGGCACTTGTTTTGGTTAAAGAAAAAGATATCAATGTTGACAGCGGGCCGACCCAGCCTAACCCGCATGTTAGATATTTCTTTATAAAGGATCCAAACGGTATGAGAATACAGTTGGTGGAGAATATTGCATAAAATAAAGGGTAATAAAAAGCTCCACTTATTTCCTGACTATGCAGTAAAAGATGGTAGGCACAAATTTAGTGTTTGCCATTTTTATTATAATTGAAAGACATTGCAAAATAAGAGTTTATAACTTCTCTGAAACAAGAGGTCAAGAGTTTATAAAATGGAGGTTAATAATGCATTTGAAAGCATTTTGGTAACTTTCTCGAAGTGCATATTTTTTAATCCATCTTTAATAACGATATCTTCCATGAACCTATCCTCACTTGTTATATAATAAAGGAATATTATTTATTAACATTATTAAATATTTAGTAATGCATTTGAAATTTCCTCAAATCTTTCATCTGTTATACCAAGTTTTTTCTTAAATTTTTCATCGTCCATTCTTACAATAATTATCTTATCGGGAGATATTTCCTTAATAATATCTTTTGTCTTCATAATTGATTCTTCATCATCGTTATAGCCCTTAATGATAGTAATTTCAAATATAAATTTCCCTTTGTATTGCTTATTAAAAGAAACCATATTTGAAATATGCTCCTTCATTGTATATCCGTTAATTGGTCTTTGAATTTTTTGAAAATGTTCTTCAGATATTACTTTTAGTTCACCAATGACTTCATCACACATATTGGCAATTTTAATATATTCATCCCTACCCAGTAGGTATCCATTTGAAAGCAATCTTACAGATAATCCCTTATCTTTAATTAAATTAATAACATTAACAATTTTATCATTTACTAAAGCTTCACCTTTAGAGTTAATAAAGACTAAGTCTACATTACTATTTTCTAAGATACTTTCTAGTTCTCTTAATGAATTCTCCATTTCATCAAAGGACTGTGGCGTATCTATTTTATTGTTTGACCTTCCAATTGGACAGAATATGCAATCGAAGTTGCAATATTTCTCTGGTAGAATATTAACTTCAAGAACCCTTAGGCCATCCTCTAAATAAACATCCTTGTAATTGAAAATACTCATTTATCATCCCTCCAAACTAAATTAATCAATTGATATCTTCTTATTATTAATATCTAAAATTGAAATTTGAGTTGTTCCTCCTAAATCGTTTTGTACTGTTTTTGCCAGTTCTTTTAAGGCATTGTCAAATTCCATATATCTTTTTTCATCCGCCAATTCAATACATAAAAAAGCATTCTTTGTATTTTCAGTAAGCATTGTTCTTACTGCTTCACGCCAATTCCAACACCTGCAAATTGCTCCTTCATTATCTTTATATACTATTTCACCTTCATATGGTGGAGCATTTTCATCCGTTCCTAATGTAACAAAATCTTCATTTCCAACTGCTTTAGTTAATTTTATATCCCCAACAAATGTATCGATATCCTCACCACCGCAGGGCAATGCATATCTTAATGAAATACAGTTGTAGATATCAACTAGTGGATTAATAGTCCCTAAATGGTTTCCATTATGCACTCGCTTTAGTAATGCCTCAATCGATGACCTTGCACCTTTCTTCGTTTTAAATTTTTGAAACGCCTCTCTCCATACTTTTATAACTTCGTTACTGCTGAATTCTGCATTCTTCAAATGTTTTAAGGCTTCCTTTTCTGAATTATAAATCATATCCTTATATTGTTCTTCATCTTTTATAGAGTTATCTATGCCGTGACAAATAACAACTCCTATCCGTGCATTGGGAAATAGGCTCCAAAAATCATCTTCAATAACAAACCTTTTCATTGAAATTCCTCCTTCATATTAAAATGAGATAGCTACATATTTTACCCTTATTACTTCTCTTTCGGTAATATTATACTTATTTTTTGCTATTTCTAAACTATATACGATTATTAGTCTATTGATATTAATTTTAGACCAACGATTCCAATAACTATAAATACAATACAAATCATACGCATCACATTAAACGGTTCTTTAAATAAAATAATACCTAAGACTACAGTACCAACAGTTCCTATACTGAATCTATGTCAATATCTTAGACACAAAAAGTTGAACTTTTTATGCGGTTGTCCTAGCTAAATCTTCACATTTTTGAGGGGATATATAACCGATGCTACTGTGTATTCTTTTT
>NZ_JAHLEF010000034.1 GCF_018861755.1 Clostridium sp. CF012
TTAATTATAAAAATATAAAGCATGAGATATCCAAAAATATGGATATCTCATGCTTTTTTTGTTCAAATTAGGAACCCAGTTGAAAAAACAACCATTTTTTCAGTGGCCTCCGAAAAACTGCTCTCTTTTTTTAATATAATAAACTTTATTTCACTCCTGTATTCGTTAAATAATCAATTTAACAAAAGAATATGCTAATTTAAATCCATATACAATTATAATTACTCCACATATTAAATTTATTATCCTAATGACCTTAACATTAAACTTGGCTTTAAATAATGAAACAATTGTAGCTAATGAAGTAAACCAAATTAATGAAGCTAAGCATACTCCTATAATAAAGTAGATTCCCATGTCTACTGGTAGCGACGCTCTACTTCCCCCTAGTAATAATGATCCATCAATTATTGCTTGAGGGTTTAACCAAGTCACTGCAAAACATGTCCCTATGATTTTTGTAATGGATTTATTCACATCCACTGTCACTTCAGATTTAACTTCTGGTGTTTGCCTCACAAGCCCTACTCCAATATAAATTACCGCTATACTTCCTAGTAAAAGAATAAGCATCTTTAAAAGGTTGAACCTTTCCATGAGTGCCCCTACCCCTAAAAAACATGAAAGCGCAAGAGATATGTCAAAGCATATAGTAATAAATGCAACTTGATATGCCTTTAGCCTACTTTTGCGTATGGCTGTGTTTATTACGAATATGTTCTGAGTACCTATAGGTGCTACGTAAGCAAATCCTACAAGCAAGCCTTCTATTAAATATTTATACATTCTTTTCCCCCTACCTATTATGTCATTAAATACTTTCCAGACTATTTTAATTGTACCTATATAATTCCTTTATTACACTAGAAATTATTTCAATCCCTCTTTTGATATCAGTCAAAGAGGCATAAGAATATGAAAGTCTCAGGAAAGTCTGGGAGTCAGTGCCATAAATGCAACCTAGATTTACCAACACACCTTTTTCCAGTATTTTATTAAAAAGCTTTGCATATGGAACCTTTTTATTCAGTTTAATCCAAATATAAAAACCTCCTGAAGGTGGAACCCAATTTGCTATATCTGAAAAATGCTCATTGAGTGAGCCAAGCATTACAGCCCTGCGCACTCTTAGTTGCTCTCTCACAGAATTAAGGTGTTCATCCATTAAGCCACTCTCAAGCCATTCTGCGACTGCCCACTGTGAAAGAGAACTTGACCCATTATCTGCCTGCACCTTAATGTCTGCCATTCTTTCTATTATAGGTTCAGGTCCAACTACCCAATCAATCCTTAAGCCAGGATCCAGATGTTTCGACGTCGTCCCTAGGTAAACTACTATCCCATTTTTGTCCAAAGCTTTTAATGGAGGTGGCGGTGGTGTATCTAACCATAAATCCTGGTATGCATCATCTTCAATAATAGGTAATTGCTGCTCACTACAAACTTCTAAGAGTTCAATCCTTCTCTTAAGTGACATAACATTGCCTGTGGGATTATGAAAGGAAGGTATAGTAAATAAAACCGACCCATGATTAATCCTCTTATAATTTCCTAACTCTTTAGTTTCCACTCCCTCTCCATCCATCGGAATTCCAGTTAGTCTGAATCCCATTGATTGAAATAATTGAACCGAGTATAGGTATGAAGGTTTTTCTACTAAAACATTGGACCCACGCGGCAAAATACCTAACGAAATAAGCTGAAGTGCTTGCTGCGCGCCTGACACTATCAAAATGGATTCTGGAGAAGCATCAATGCCCTTATTCTTAAGATTTTTACTTACTTGTTTTCGTAAATCAAGTAAGCCCATAGGATTTATATAACCTGAAGACTTAATCCTTTCAGGAAGTTTATGGAGCACTTTGTTCATTCTTTCCGATGAGAAAAGTTCTGGTGAGGGTGCTCCCGTACCTAGCTGAATGATATTGGTTTCAGATTCAAATTTGTTCATCAATTGAATAATTGGTTGATTGGGCAAGTGCAACGAGTCTTGGACATATGAGTTCCAATCAGGCAGTTTTTTATCATATAAAAGTGACCATGAATTATTAACAACTATGGTTCCACCCCCACTTTTCCCCTGAACAAAACCATCAGCTCTAAGCTCATCTAGCGCCGCAGTTACAGTGCTTCGATTTACATCAAAAAGCTCTGATAACTTTCTTTGACTCGGTATTCTATTACCCACAGACCACTCACCAGTATGAATTTTCTTTTTTATATATTCTTTTATCTGCAAGTGTAGTGGACATGACTCCTCCTTATTTGGCTTCCATTCCAAACTCATCCATTGATCACCTCATTATTATTTCTTAAAACCATTGTGTAAAACAATCTCACATATAATAAGCCCTACAAATTCTTCAATAAGTTTCTATTTTTCCTCCCCCTGCTTACATAAGAAGCTCCTAAGAAATAAGTCTATCATAAGGCGTCCAACTTATATCCAGCTATTCTATACTTTTCTGTACCAGCCAAGTTGAGCCAAGCTAATTGTGTTAATATGCTTAACTGTAGCACCATATATATAACATTTAGGTTTCTTAGGATTAGATATATGACCACACAGATGCTAACTTGCAGCTACCTTCTTGCTATTTATACATTCATAATATCATATACTATACTCTTATATATCTTAACATCTGTTAGCAATACATTTCCATAAAAAACGGTATACTAAGACATTATCATAAACGAATCATATTTTTAAAAAAACATTTTTGTATACTGTTGACATTTATACCTTCCTATTATATAATAAAGAAGTCATCGGGGTGTAGCGCAGCTGGGAGCGCGCGTGGTTTGGGACCATGAGGTCGCAGGTTCAATCCCTGTCACCCCGACCAAAAAAGAGTTGTCTAACGGCAACTCTTTTTTTATTATAAATTTTTAATGCTTTAGGTATAAAACTACTCCTTTTTCACAAGATAAACAATATTCTACTATTTTATTGTTTTTTCTAAATTTCATGCTAATATTATTACAAATAGCGAATAACAACTTAGGAGTGATTATTTTGAATAAAATCTATAATGAAATTTTTAAAACCCTAATTAAATCCTATCATGAAGATGATTTTGAAAATAAGCTGCAGGAGTTACTTTCAAAAGATAATATTAATAAAACTGAGTTAAGCTCTATAATTTCTTCACTTTGTGGAGTTGATGTAAGCTTTTCAGATAATTACATAGAAGATTTAAAAAAAGCTATCCACTCTTATGAATCAAATTACAAAATTGTAAATAAAGTTAAACAGTGCAACATGGATTGTGCAGATAAGTCTGGAAAAACCCTTTGCCAAGCTTCCTGCCCATTTGATGCCATATTAATAGATAATAAATGTAATACTACCTATATTGATAATGATAAATGCATAGACTGCGGCTTTTGCGTGGATGCGTGTCCTACTGGTGCACTAATGGATAAAGTAGAGTTTATTCCACTTTTAAATTTACTTAAAGGAAATACTCCAATAATAGCAGCTGTAGCTCCTGCCATTACTGGCCAATTTGGTGAAAAGGTTAATATAGATAACCTTAGAACAGCATTTAAAAAAATTGGCTTTACAGATATGGTTGAAGTTGCTTTTTTCGCAGATATGCTTACATTAAAAGAAGCCATAGAATTTGATGAACATGTCAAAGTAAAAGAAGATTTAATGATTACCTCTTGCTGTTGTCCTATGTGGGTAGGGATGCTTAAAAAGGTATATAATAATTTAGTGACGCATGTATCTCCCTCTATTTCTCCTATGATTGCTGCGGGAAGAGTTTTAAAGCAATTAAACCCCAACTGCAAGGTAGTTTTTATAGGACCCTGTATTGCAAAAAAAGGCGAGGCTAAGGATCGTGACCTTTTAGGTGACATAGATTATGTGCTTACCTTCTCAGAGCTTAAGGATATTTTTGATACATTAAATATCCAACCTGAAAAACTGCAAGAGGACGTATCTAGTGAATATGCCTCTAGGGGGGGTAGACTTTATGCTAGGACGGGAGGAGTATCTATAGCCATTGGAGAAGTTATAGAAAGATTATTCCCTGAAAAATACGGTTTATTTAATCCTATTCAAGGAAATGGTGTGAAAGAATGTAAGGAATTACTTACTAAAGCTCAAAATGCGCAAGTTAATGCAAATTTTATAGAAGGTATGGGTTGCGTCGGAGGTTGTGTTGGAGGTCCTAAAGCATTAATAACCGCAAGTTCTGGAAAACTTAAAGTAGATGAATTTGCAGAAAACTCAAAAATTAAAGTAGCTATAGATAGCGATTGTATGAATGAAATCCTAAGCAGAATTGGAATTAATCATGCTGTGGATTTTAAAGATAAAAATAAAACGAAAATATTTCACAGAGAGTTTTAGACAATATTTTACAATGTAAATTCTAACTAGAATATGATACAATATTAAGTAATCGAAAAAATAATTTACTGTGCAGATGGGAGGGTTTTATGAAAGCATTATTTGAATATATAAGCCATAGAGACATTAACATACTTAGAATTATCAATAATTCTTGGAAATGTAGGTTTTTAGATATTATAATGCCAGCTATGACTTACTTAGGCTCTTTTCCTTTTATGTTTGTATTTTGCACTGTTGCTTTTTTATTCAGCACTACCTTGCTTCACGTCATGGCTACTCGCGCTATGATTTCCATAACAATTAGTACTGGACTTGGTAAGCTTCTTAAAATAAGCGTTACTAGATTAAGACCCTTTATAGATATTCCAAATTTAAATATAAAAAAAATAGGTATAGATAAATACTCCTTCCCATCCGGTCATACTACTGGCGCATTTTCATTAGCTGTAATAATAGCTTTATATTTCCCTATTTTCGGATTTATAACTATACCCCTAGCTTGCCTTGTAGGAATTTCCAGAATGTACATAGGCGTTCATTACCCCACAGATGTCATTATGGGTGCCATTATAGGAAGTACATGTTCTATTCTTACTCACAGATTCCTTTAAATCGCATGGGAATATATAGAAACAGATACGCAGGAAAGCTTCCATCGTAGCTGTTGTTATCTAAGGTAACACAATAAATTTCAAATCCAGTGTATTGCTATATTTATCCATGCCATAATTTTATAAGAGGTGATTAAATGCTAACGAATATTAAAGCTGCAATTTTCGATTTAGATGGAACCCTTGTGGACTCTATGTGGGTTTGGGGTAAAATAGATGAAGATTATTTTAAAAATAGAAATATGGATCTGCCCATAAATCTAAAAAGCCAAATAGAGCATCTTAGCTTTGATGACACTGCGCAATATTTCAGAACCAATTTTGGTATATTAGATACTATAGAAGAAATTAAAAAGGAATGGACAGATTTTGCCTATGTGGAGTATCTTACTAATGTAAAACTAAAAGCTGGCGTAATTGAGTTTTTGTCCTTACTTAAAACTCTGAATATAAAAATTGGCCTGGCTACAAGTAATAACAAAGCTCTTTTAGAAGCTGTGCTACAGGCTAATGGTATATACCATTATTTTGATTCTATAACCCTCACCGATGAAGTTTCTAGAGGTAAAAACTTTCCTGACGTATATTTACTTGCTGCTAAAAAATTAGGTGTACAACCAGGGGAATGTATTGTATTTGAAGATATACTCCCTGCGGTTAAAGGCGCAAAAGCTGCTGGAATGAAGGTAGTAGGCGTATATGATGATTTTTCTAAAGAACAAAGGGAAGATATTATTAACCATGCGGATATGTTTATAATTGAATATCATGAATTAACTGCAGCTATTTAAAACCCATGCAATGACATGGGTTTTTTTCATGAATTTTTTTGGTTTCTATAGAATAGTATATATTAAGATTAAATATAAGATATGCACAAACTTCTGAGCTAACCGCTATTATATTAGTACATCATTTTTGTTAATAAGTACTTTAAAAGGAGAGATATTATTGATCATTTTTCTATTCTCAATTCTTTTGATATGCTTTGGTGTATATTACTCTTTAATGAACCAGAAATTATCAACTCAGAAAACTCAACTAAAGATTATTTCTAGGCAAAATAGAGAATTTAAATCAAAGATAGCAAGCGCGCGAAGTGCTGATGGACCTATTATAGTAAAATACAAAGCACCGCTTTTTAAAGAAGGAATTACAAAAGAAAGTGGTAGTCTATATCTAAGCCCCTTGGAAAATTCACCAGTCCTATCTGCTGTTGCTAAAAGTACTCCTGTAGAAATTCAAGATTGTGCTGAGATCTTTGATATTACGTGGTATGAAATATCTTTAAAATCACAGACTAACATTAATAATAAAGGATGGATAAAAAAAGATATGATAATTACCCAAGATGACACTGTTAATAACCAAGAGGATACAGTTACTTAAAAGCAGTAAAAAGCATATATTTGTAAAATATATGCTTTTTAATATTAATCCTTTTTATGTGTTTTTTTATTATGTTTTTTTCCTAAATTATTTACTTTTTTCTCTTTTTCTTGTTGACTTGCACAAGAAGGATCTTTTTTTTCGCCCATATCATTTATACCTCCCTCGATAGTCCGATTTTATCCTGTATCACTCTACTATTTTGTTCAATATATCAATTATAATGCCATGCAATTAATAACAAAAAATAAAAATAAGCCTAGAAACTTACCAAGCTTACTTTTTTCCATACTTATTTTATGTGATTTATATCTTATTATCATCTAATACTTTCAGTGTAAATTTTTTTAATAACAGCACTTGTCATATCATCTGCCTTTTTGAGCCGTATATCAAACCAATAAGTTTTACCTTCCACCAATTTATTATACTCCTCAGTTTCTAGTGCAAATATATTCTCAGTGGAGATACTACTACCAAGACCATAATATTTTAAACTACCACTATCTTTAATTGCATATGGGTTACTATTTCTACTGCAAATTTTTATTTGCTCAGAATCACTTGCTGCAACAATTAAGGTTGCACCTGTGTATATTCCACCTACTTTATTTCTTCCAAGCATAATGTACGCCATTGCAGATACTGTCAGTATAAAAACAAGTAATATAGATGCTACTACTAGTCTGTCTTTTGAAGATGATTTCATAAATTCTCTCCCCCTTTAAATAGTTTTACCCTTAGTAGAAATAGAATATGATATCAGCTAGCGCCGTGATTACTCTACAAACCTGAATATTATCACTTATATAATTGTGATGGTAGTTACTTGTGCATAATTTTATGATAATACTAAATTTATGATAATACAACTATAATTTTACAAACTTGTTTCATTATTCTTTTTTTGAATGTTGTCAAAACAATTATATTTCATCTTCCCCAAAATATAATTGTGCATGTATCATATTATAATTTATTGTGAAAGAAGCTTTTTATATGCCATATTTAAAAATTCATCTTCATATACACTTAAATTTTTTGCGATAAAAATTACTTTATCTTCTGATACTAATATAAGAAAATTTGAGTTAACCCCAAAATAAACTCTAATATTACTAGGTAAATTTGTTTTCCCCTGTTTAAACTTCAGAAATTTTTTATATCTACTTACTACTCTATTTTCATCCAGTTTAATTAACCAAGGATATTTACTTTCAAACATAGTATATTCCAAGGAGTTACCTCCGCTTTTATAGGAATATTTTGTCCTTTGAGCTAATATGCTTTTATCAAATTCAATGTACGAATTTTTATAATCATAAGAATTTTTATCTTCATTTAATTCATAGCCAAAGTCCATGAGTGTTAAACCTGCTTTTTCAGCTGAAACTACACCTTGTTTGGTATTGTCCATGTTTCCAAAAGCATTGCTAAGCACAAATACAACTAATAATGTAACTAGAGTACAACCAATATATATTCCCATATTACTATCTTTTGTATAATCTTTTTTATCAGTAAATTTTTTAACATTACTTAGTATTATTATAGCAACGAGCATTATAAGTGCCATAGGCATATTAAATTTGATACTTCCAGGGATGTCAAAAACTAATGCTATTATTAATATAATGACTAATATTAAATAGTAAGTTTTTATTAATGTATTTTTTCTATTTAGTTGTTTATAGCTATTATAAATCATTAATTTTTTCTTCCTTAACTGACTTTTCGCTTTTACTACCCAAATATTAAAGTTAATAATTTCTATAAGGTTCATCAATATACAGGAAAATACTAAGGCTAGTGAAAATGCACCTATATTAGTTGCTAATAAAATTTCCGAACTGTCTGTTAATTGCAGGTACATGCTCATAATAAATAAGCTAATTAAAATCATTTGACCGTATACAATTTTAATTGAAGATTTAAAAACAATTTTAAACCTTTCCTCTTCATCAGTATGAATAGATCTGATTTCCTTATCTCCCTCAGTGTAGAAAATTTGAATTTTGCCATCCTCACATACATATGTCCATCCTGCCGCCTCACAATATTCCCTATATTCTAAAGCTACATCACTATCATTATGATCAAAAACAGAAACCCTATCAAGTATATCCACCGAGTATTTTATTTTTCTTATTTCTACTTTCTTGAATTTAAAAAAGCCTCTCTTTACCGATTGCAATAACCAGCCCTTTTCTGCCATTCCATCAAGATATTCTTCTACAGCAGAACATTCATAGGGTAAATACATAAAATATGTTCTCTTTGTATCCTTACTTCTCATTCTTTTCCCCTCCTCTCTATACTTTAAAATTTTCTTGATATTTTTCTATATATGACACTCCATCACTGACCATAGTAATTAATCTTCTATACTCCTCTAATAGTATTTCTTTTCCCTTTTCAGTAATTATGTAGCTTCTTTTTCTGCCCTGTATTTCTGTTTCTATTATAATAGCTTCTTTTTCAAATTTAGAAAGAAGTGCATATAAAGTTCCAGGACCAACCTTTACACGACCTTTAGAAATCTCATCTACAGCTTCCATAATGTCTACACCACACATTTCCCTTAATAAAGACATTAGTATATAATACATGGGTTCTGTTAAATTTTGAAATTGCTCTCTTGCCACCTTTATCACCTCTTTAATATCGAGTATCGATATATTTAATCTCAGTTTACTATCGATACTCGATATTGTCAATAAAGTTTTACATTTAATTAAATATTTTGTTTTATTGTAAAATTTTATATTACATTCTATCATTAATTAGATTTTTCATTTTTTCCAATGCTAATTATGTTATAATTTATGAATCAAACTAACAATCTTGTTAGAACTAAAGGAGTTTAATATGAGAATAATATCTGAAAATAACCTATGTATAAATAGACCATATATAAATTTAAAAAAACTACCACTAAAAACTTCATTAAGAGTTGGTGAAATTACGGAAGCTGGCTTTAAAAGTACTTACCTAATAGATCAACATACACAAAACTTATCTACTAACGACAATTACATTGTACAATTTAGTGAAGGAATTGAGAAAATAATCCTTAATACAATACTACTCCATGAACTCTTATTGGTTGAAGTTAATTATTCCTCTAGAAATAATAATAAATATACTTTCAAGATTTACCTTGTTCTAGATAATATAAAATATTCCTTGCCCTTTAACTTCTTTCAAGATGTTTATGATAACTGTATGAATATCTTAGCTAAAGAGCTTGATGGAAAAGAAGAGCTACCTTACATAAAAGAGTGTTTTGATAATTTAGAAAATGATGAAATCCCAGTAGATATTAATTTAAATTTAAAAAGATTACAAGAATTTAAAGATAAGGTAAACTACAAAAAAAATGTTCATTATTTTGTTATAAATAACATTGCTGCCACTACTTCAAAGTATGATATAAACACTAAACCTAAAAAAATACTAACAAGTAATACTATAAAAGTTCTAAGATATGACTATCCTACAAGACTTTATAGAATAGTGGATCCCATTGATAACATGACTAAAATAAAATTATACGAAACCGACATTATTTGTAACCTCAGTGAACTTGATTTCCCCACTGTTAGTATATACACTGATTATGGACTTGGAAAATTATTAGATGTTAAAAATAATGTTATTCCAAATACTAACACATTAGTATTATTTGCTAATATACTAGACCTAGGACTGGAAGTTTTATAAAAATGATAATATAAAAGGAGCTAGAAATTATTCTAGCTCCTTTTATATTATACGATTTTAGTTGTCCATTCTTCACAGTCCCATACATCTGTTACTATGTCTTGATAAAACTCTGGCTCATGACAAACTATAAGTATACTTCCCGTATATTCTTTTAGGGACCTCTTTAACTCCGCTTTAGCATCTACATCTAAGTGATTGGTGGGCTCATCTAGGATCAATATATTAGTTTCCCTGTTTAGAAGCTTCGCAAGTCTTACCTTTGCTTGCTCTCCACCACTAAGCACAGTAACTTTACTTTCAATATGCTTTGTAGTAAGTCCGCACTTAGCAAGCGCGGATCTTACCTCCCCCTGAGTGAAGCTAGGGAATTCTTGCCAAAATTCTTCAATACAATTATTGCGGTTGACTCCCTTTATTTCTTGTTCATAGTATCCTATATATTGATAATCTCCTAAGTTTGTATGACCCGAAACAGATTTGATATCACCCATAAGACTCTTTAATAATGTTGTTTTTCCAACACCATTAGCACCAGTTAAAGCAATTTTTTGTCCTCTTTCCATATATAAATCTAACGGCTTAGATAATGGGCTATCATATCCAGTGACTAAATCCACAGTTTTAAATATTATTTTCCCTGAAGCTCTTGCAGTTTTAAAATTAAATTGTGGTTTTGGTTTATCTTTTGTAACTTCTATTCTATCAATTTTATCCAATTTCTTTTGTCTTGATTTTGCCATTCCACTGGTAGACGCTCTTGCTTTATTTTTAGCAACAAAAACCTCTAGTCTAGTAATTTCTTTTTGCTGTCTTTCATAATCAGCTTCCAGTTGCAGCCTTTTAGCATCATGAATTCTCAAAAATTCTTCATAAGAGCCTATATATCTAGTTAACTTTTTATTTTCTACATGGTATATTATATTAACTGCATCTTTTAGGAATTCAATATCATGTGATATTAGGATAAATGCATTTTCATAATTTTGAAGATATCTCTTAAGCCACTCCACATGCTGCTCATCCAAGAAGTTAGTAGGCTCATCAAGTAGTAGGACATCAGGAGTTTCTAATAAAAGTTTTACAAGAAGAACCTTCGTCCTTTGTCCTCCACTTAAATCTGCAACATCATTTTCAAGACCAACATCTTTAAGCCCAATTCCTGCAGCTACCTCATCTATCTTAGAATCAATAGCATAAAATCCATTATGATCCAACAAGTCCTGGATTGTCCCCATTCTATCTAATAACTTTTCTAGCTCCTCAGGTGTTGCATCTCCCATTTTATCTGTTACACCAATCATTTCCTCTTCTAAATCAAAAAGATATTTAAAAGCATCCCTTAAAACTTCTCTAATAGTTTTACCTTTTTCTAAAACAGTATGCTGATCCATGTATCCAACCCTGACGCTACTTGACCATTCAACGTCCCCTTCATCTGGCATAAGCTTTCCTGTAATAATATTCATAAAGGTTGATTTTCCTTCTCCATTAGCTCCTATAAGAGCTATATGTTCCCCTCTAAGTAATCTAAAAGATACATCTTCAAATATTGATCTGTCACCAAATCCATGGCTCATATTTTTTACTACTAATCTACTCATTTGTTTTTTTCTCCTTAATATATTGTAATTTTATATTTTTTTATATTTATTTATATTTTAAAAGTATTTCTACTCATACACTTATTTATTTTTAATAATCGATATTATATATATAGATTCCCATTCAAAGAAAATCCATCCAGCTTTTATCTAAATACCCTTAATTTGAGTATGCATTTAAAAATGGCACATATACTAGTGTAATTTATAATCTCACTTTTGTCAAAAGAATTTTATGGATTTCATATTGCAAATTAATTCAATGTGGTATAATACTGTAGATAAATAGTTTGATATTTTTTATTAAAATTGTTTTGTAACCCTAAAAACACAGGAGGAATTTAAAATGGCTTGTAAATTTTACTTATATAGAGGTAAAGGCAGAAATGCAGAAAATGGACACCTTTGGATATATGCCAATGAAATAGAAAATGTTGATGGTGAATATGAAAATGGAGATATAATTGAAGCATATAATTTTAGAGGAGAGTTTATTGGAAAAGGCTTTATTAATGATGTTTCTAAAATTGCCATAAGGATAATGACCAGAGATATTAATGAAGAAATAGATGAAGAGTTTTTCAGAAGAAAACTTCGTGCTGCTTGGGCATATAGAAAAACAGTTATAGATACCTCTAGCTGTAGATTCCTGTTTGGAGAAGCAGATTTTGTACCTGGAATGATTATAGATAAATATGAAGACTATTATGTTATTCAATCTTTAGCACTAGGTATAGATAAATATAAAGATATAATTGTTAAGCTACTAAAAGATGAATATAATGCAAAGGGCGTATATGAAAGAAGTGACGCTAGGGTACGTGAGCTCGAAGGGATGGAACAAACAAAAGGCTTTTTATCAGAGCCCTTTGATACTAATATAGAAATTATTGAAAACGGCGTTAAATATAATGTTGATATTGAAAATGGTCAAAAGACTGGATTTTTCTTAGACCAAAAGGAAAACAGAGCGGCTATCCAAAGATTATGCAAGGATGCTGATGTTTTGGATTGTTTTACTCACACAGGTTCTTTTGCGCTTAATGCAGGTATAGCTGGAGCTAAAAGTGTACTTGGAGTAGATATTTCTGATTATGCAGTAGAATGCTGTAGAAAAAATGCAGAGCTTAACGGACTTTCAGATACAGTTAAATTCGAATCCCATAATGCCTTTGATATACTAAGAGAATGGTCAAGAGAAGGAAGACAATATGATGTAGTAATACTAGATCCACCTGCATTTACAAAGTCACGTTCTACTATAGACGGTGCTACAAGAGGCTATAAAGAGATTAACTTACGTGGTATTAAATTGGTTAAGCCGGGCGGATATTTTGTAACTTGCTCTTGCTCTCATTTTATGTATCCTGATTTATTTAGAGATACAATAGCTGAAGCCGCATTAGATGCTAAACGAACTCTTAGACAGGTAGAATTCAGAACTCAAGCAGCAGATCATCCTATACTATGGAATTCTGACGAATCTTACTACTTAAAATTTTACATATTCCAAGTGGTTTAAAAGAAAAAAAGTATATATTACTACAAATGCTTTCACTTCACTAAGTAGTTCTAATGCATTTACGTAATATATACTTTTTTATTGCGTTTAAGCTTCTTCTTAAATTATAATTCCATCCTTATATTCTGGTACACTGTCTATAATATCCTTTCTACAGCAGTATTCCAAATCTGCTTCAAGTCCTAGCTCTGTAATCCTTTTGTAGTGTCCTGCATATTTTATAAAGCTGTGAATATCTTCATTGTTTTTATAAATATAATGAGAAGTTACAGCAATATCTGAAAGCTCTGCTTCTACCAGTTTTAATACACAATCTATTGTGTACCCACTGCATAAGAAATCATCTATAGAAAATTCACCATAAGTTCCAGCATTGACTATTACTACATCTTTATTTAATTCCACTATTCTCTTTGCTATAGACTTGGCGTTTAACATAGCACCTATTAGAATGCTACTAGCCCCCACACAGCCCTTTATAGCTTTAGTGCCATTAGTTGTAGTCATAACAAGAGTTTTGTCTTCTATGGTGTCTCTAGTGTATTCTAATGGAGAATTCGAATAGTGAAATCCCTCAATTTTTAATGCATCTCGCTCTCCGCCAAGCATAAACTCCTCTTTGCTATTTTTAACAATCTCAGCTGCTTCATCAACCGTTAAAACAGGAATAACACCTTTGCAGCCATTATTAATTGCAGTAATTATTACGCTGGTTGCCCTAAGCATATCTATTACTACCACTGTTTTATTTTCTATTTTTTCCTTTTTTATATCATCAGCAGAAACTATTATATCTATTTTCATATATTTTCCTCCTTCAATAATCCCTTTTGTATTAAGCCGCTCATTTAATTATAGAATAAGTGGGGACGGTTAACAACTTTTTAAAGTGATTTTTAAAATTGAACAGGGTAATAATTGGGGATGGTTAATAGTTTTTTAGACTATTAGCTCTAAAATATGAATATCATCTCAATCTACAGTCAATAATTCAAAGAAAAACTTATGAGTAGGAGTGATTGTTTATGGCAAGAATGGCAAGATTAAAAGCAGCCGACGCTATATTTCATATTATGTGCAAAAGTATCAGCGAGGTTGATTTATTCAGGGATTCTGAAGATAAGGAAAAGTATTTGTCCCTTGTAAAAAAATATAAAAAACTCTATAATGTTAAAATTTATGGGTACTGCCTTATGGATAACCATGCCCATTTATTGGTTGATGCAAATGGCGCCGATATATCAAAAGTCATGCACGGAATAAATTTTTCTTATGCAATGTACTTTAATAAAAAGCATGAAAGAGACGGTCATCTTTTTAAAGATAGATTCAAGAGTAAAATCGTTGATAATGACCGATATTTAAAGGCTGTATCATTATATATTCATAATAATCCTACTGATATAGCAGAATTTAGAGATTGCCCTGAAAAATATGCCTTTTCTAGTTTAGGAATCTATATTGGTAAAAGACGTGACCCGCTCAACATAGTTGACTATGGCTTTGTCTTGGGCTTTTGGGGAAATAACCTTAATACTGCAAGAAAAAGCTATTATAGCCTTGTTTTTGGGTGTAACGACAAAAAATTAGAAGAAGAATTTGAATTTAAAGATGAAAAAACAGAATATAGAAGCGGAAGAAATATACTTATACGAGATTTTACACCTAAGGATGTAATGAAATTTATAGCATTAAAGATGAATATATCCGAGTTTCATTTTATCACGAAATATAGCAGAAAACTTGTAGGAGTAAAAGCCTTAACTGTTGTTTTAATGAGGAGTCTCTGTAATTTTAAATTTAGCGACATATCTAGCGCACTTGGAAATATCACACAAGCGAGAGTTTCTCAATTAACCAGCATTGGTATTGAATTAATTGGAACCGAGAAAAAATATGAAAGTATTATAGAAGATTTCATTAAGTTTTATGCTTTATATTAATTAAAAATTTATGATTTTATAAATAGTTGTTTTATTTTTTATAAAGTTGGACAAGCATTCAAAAATATAATATTTTATTAATTTAAACCATTAAAATAATGAAAATGTCTTATAAATAAATGAATTTAGGGTTAAACGGTACAACTTTTAATGAAGAATTTGAAATAACCTTTATGTTAAATGATTGTTAACCGTCCCCATTTTTTTCCCGTTAAAAAAACTCTGCTTTTACTAAAAGTAAAAACAGAGTTCTTAAATTAATTATATGGTTATTCCTTATTTTCCTTCCATATTAGGAATGCTATAAGGAATACTGAGGCATCTTTAAAGTCTCTGATATCAAAATTTGTTTCTTTCTTAATTTTATCCAACCTGTAGATAAGAGTATTCCTATGAACATATAGTTTTCTAGCAGCATCACTGATATTAAGACCACAATTTACAAATTGCTCAATAGTTACTATCATTTCACTATCTAAAGCATCAAATTTGTCTTTTAACATGCTTAATAGTTCCTGCTTAATTTTATTATCTACATTATATACAATTTTCTCAAATAACATTTTATTGTAGCTAAATGTATGGTCTTTTATATCGAATTTTTTCCCTAGTTCCATACATTGAACAGCATCATTGTAAGCTTTTTTTAGCCCTTTTATATCATAAGTTCTATCTGCATAACTTACATAACACTTACAATACAAATCTGATGAGATAGATTCCTTTATACTTTCTGTGTGGTCCTCTACTTCATCAAAGTCACCAATTACAATTATATTATCATTATATATTAAACTCACAACTGGCTCATTATCATATATTTGCTTTATTATGTTAAGAGATTCATACTTACTTCCATCTACACTTATTAATAGGACATAACAGCCGTTTTTAAGAAAAGGTAGATTAAGACTAATATTATCAATAGAAATTTCTCTATTTTCTAAAATATCAATAACTGCTTGTTCTTTAGTTAAAAAATGCTGAGTATACTTGTTTTCTATAATATACTCAAGTAAAGATGTACAATTTTCATACTTCTTTTCTAAACTTATTATGCCTTTAACACGCCCAAGCATAATAGTAAAGTTAGTTATATTTGAATTTTCAATATCTAAGTCACTAATATATAGTGCCATACCATCCTCTGTAACTACATTAAATGGTATATTTGAAGAATGACTTAAATCCTTCAGGAATTCAGTGAAATTGTACATACTCCGTTTCCCCCTATATTACTGTGTTTTCAGTTTCTTTATCAAAAACATGAATTTTATTTGTATCTAGTGCTATTTTAATCGTATCTCCAACTTTAGCTTTAGATGATCCGTTAACTCTAGCTACAATGTTTGTATTTCCCTTTTTCATATATATATTAGTCTCTGCGCCCATAAGCTCTGCAACCTCAACTTGAGCTGCTATAACCGAACCCTTATTCTTCTCAATAAATTCCATACCGTCATCAATATCTTCTGGTCTAATACCCATTACAACAGTTTTTCCTACATAAGATTTTTCTTTTACTATATCAGCTTTATCTTTTGGTAATATTATAATTTCATCATCAAAAGAAAGTACAACTTCGCCATTTTGCTCTAAAACCTTTGCTTCCATAAAGTTCATTTGAGGACTTCCTATAAATCCAGCAACGAACATATTAACTGGGTGCTCATATATGTTATGAGGAGTATCTACTTGTTGAGCAAGTCCATCCTTCATTACAACTATTCTTGTTCCCATAGTCATAGCTTCTGTTTGATCATGAGTTACATATATAAAAGTTGTTTGAAGTTTATGATGGAGTTTTGCTATTTCTGTTCTCATTTGAACTCTAAGCTTAGCATCTAAATTTGATAGAGGCTCGTCCATTAAGAATACCTTTGGATTTCTTACTATAGCTCTTCCAAGTGCTACTCTTTGTCTTTGCCCACCCGATAATGCTTTTGGTTTTCTATCAAGTAAATGTTCTATATCAAGTACTTTAGCTACATCAGTAACCTTTTGTTTTATTTCATCTTTTGGCATTTTTCTTAGTTTTAACCCGAAAGCCATGTTGTCGTATACAGACATATGAGGATATAATGCATAGTTTTGGAATACCATAGCTATATCTCTATCCTTAGGTGCCATATCATTTACGAGTTTATCGCCAATATATATTTCACCTTGTGAGATTTCTTCAAGACCTGCTATCATTCTTAAAGTTGTTGATTTACCGCAACCTGATGGTCCTACAAAAACTATAAATTCTTTGTCTTCTATTTCAAGATTAAAATCTTTAACTGCCGTTACGTTTCCCGTATAAACCTTGTATATGTGTCTTAATGATAAATTTGACATAATATATTCCTCCTACATGTACATTCTAAATGTTTTTCTATATATACATTGTAAACCTTTAAAACACAATTATCTATTTGCAAAACCCCCAAAAGTGTTAAAGTTAATTTGTAGAAAGACACAAACGTCCTGGTGATAAAAGTTAAATTTTATAATTTTTACCTTGATATAGATCTATTTCTTTTAATTTATTATCTATGGCATTTAAGACTTCCCACTTTTTCAAACTCCACATAGGACCTATTAGCAGCTCTCTTGGCGCATCTCCTGTTAATCTATGAATAACCATATTAGGTGGAAGCATAGCTATTGATCTTGTAATAATATCTATGTACTCATCTTTTTCCATAAACTTAAGCTTTCCAAGGTTGTACAGCTCAACCATTGGAGTATTTTCAATAAGATATAGCAAATGCATTTTTATACCTTTTATATTTTTATGTGCCACATAATCTATTGTTTTTAACATGTCCGACCCGCTTTCCCCAGGCAGACCAAAAATAGTGTGAACTACTACATCAATATTTCTTTTGTTAAGGCCTTTGAGGGTCTCTTCAAATTTCAATAGTTTATATCCTCTATTAATGATTTTTGCACTTTCATCGTTACAGGTTTGAAGACCTAGTTCTACCCAAGTGTATACTCTATTAGAATATTCCTCTATAAGGTCTAACACCGCATCATCTAAGCAATCAGGTCTAGTAGCTATAGCCATTGCCACTACTCCCTCCTGTGATATTGCCTCCTCATATTTTTGTCTTAATACTTCTATGGGAGCATAGGTGTTTGTATAAGCCTGAAAATAGGCAATGTACTTTCCTGTTTTCCATTTTTTACTCATCATATTAACTATATCTTCAAATTGACTTGTGATAGAAAATCTCCTATCCCCGCCAAAATCTCCTGAACCTCGCTCGCTACAAAACAAACATCCTCCACCGCTAATAGTTCCATCTCTATTAGGACAAGAAAATCCAGCATCCAAAGCAATCTTAAAAACCTTATCACCAAACTTCTCCCTTAAAAAATAATTTAAACTGTGATATCTTTTGTCTCCCCATGTTTTCTGCATTAATCTCACCCTTTCTGTGTTTAAGGACCATTCAAATAAATAACTAGTCATTAGACTAGTTATTTAAGAATACTATGTTAATTATACCTTATAGTATATAACGAATGTATTAATTATAATTTATCTACAATAAAGCTTTTTAAATCCAATTTCCACTTACCAATAATATCTGTTTCTGCACTAGTAACATTTGATTTAGGTATTACTTCATACGTCATACTATCCTCACCAAAAGAAGAAAATACTATCTGAACTTTGTCTATAGGATAATCTTTTTCAAAATTAACAGGAACCATATCTCCATTGTCTACTTTATAAATTCTTATATATTTGCCCAGGTTTCCCTTAATATATTGTACAAGCAGAAACTTTTCATCTAAGGAGAAGGTCATAAACTCCACTTTGCAATTAAGCAGCAAATCTAAAGTAATTAGTTCCTTTCCAATTGGTTTTTCCTTAGCTATTACTTCAGATCCTCCACCTTGATCACCCTGACTTCCTGTTTTCCCAGCATCACCTTGTACCGCTAATGACTCATCAATACTGACAATACCAATAAAGGAATTTTTGTCATAGGTACTAACTGCAAGTTTTTCCCCTTCATAACTAAAATTTATGCAGCTGAAGTCTTTTAATGGCACCATTATTTTATACAACTGCGCTGCATCTTCCCGTGAATATACATATTTAGGGAATCCGGCTTCATCAATAATTAAATTTGTTTTCACATTTTTTTTATCTCGAAATCTAATACCTATTCCTTCAACAAAAGCTTCCTTTTGTGGCACACTATTAACTTCACTTATTCTATATTCTGCACCATCTTTAACAATTTTAATAGAATATTCATCCAAAGAGCTCTGTGAACTAAGCATGGAGGTTCTTGTGACCCTAACCTTAAAAACTCCACTTCTTCCAACTTCATTACTTTCTATAACTTTATAACCCTTTACCTTCATTTCACTAAGGGGCATTTGATCAATTTTTTTGGATAACTCCTTAGTATATAATTTTTTACCATTTTCGTAATCTTCCTTCATTATAAAATTCATATAATTATCAACTACATTGGCTGCAGTTTTAATCTCAAAAGCATTAACTTTTGGCTTTTCTTCACTCTCCTTTTTCCCACATCCTGTGAAAGAAAAAACATAAAACACTATTAGTAAGCAACTTAAAATTTTTTTCAATATTTTCACTCCTTTTAATTCAATTTTCATTTAATGATAGAACCTATAATTTCTTTTATACTTAAGCTCTTTTATTTAAACTTTACAACGTTAAATTCATTATGCTAATTATAGTTTCCCACTAAATATAATTTTAATTTATAAAATCATTATTTATTATTGCTTCATATACATATATTTATAAAGACAAGCATCTTATTTGTATATAATTAACAATTCAATAATTTTATGGAGGAGATATTTTGAAAAAAAACATCGGTTCAATATTTCAAACCGCAGCTGTGTTTATAGGTACCATAGTTGGTGCGGGACTTGCTTCCGGCCAGGAGATAACTCAATTTTTTAGTACTTATGGATATAGGAGCTTCTGGGGAATTCTCATATGCGGTTTAATCTATATTGTAATAAGTTCTATTATAATTTCTATTAGTCTAAAACATAAATTGAGCTCCTATACTGAACTTATAACTCTTGTAAGCCCCGGTTTTTTTGGTGTAATTACGGATATTTTTACAAGCTTTTTCTTAATTAGTGGTGCTGCCATAATTTTAGCTGGGAGTGGTGCACTTCTTCATCAATATTTTGGCATTTCAAAATGGATAGGAATTTTACTCATGTCTATAATTTCACTATATACACTACTTAAGGATACCAAAGGGCTAATAACTATAAACTCTTTTATAGTGCCTATTCTTACTACAATTATTGTAACTATATTCGTTTTATACTTAATATTCTACAAAGATATGGTAAGTGCTTCTTATATAAAACAAATCCCTTCTTACAAAGTCAATATAATTCCAGCTCAATGGTTTTTTTCAACATTACTATATGCTGGTTTTAATATGCTCTGCTGCAGTGGCGTCCTAGTTCCAATAAGTCAAGAAATGAAACATAAACGTATTCTTATCATTGGAGTTATAATAGGTTCAATAGGTCTAACCATATTATGCTATATGATAAATATAATGCTTTTATTGAATATACCTCAAATTTTTAAATATGAGATTCCACTGCTATATATAACAAATCGTTTTGGTATGTTAATGCAAATTCTTCTACTTTGCGTAATTTGGTTTGAAATGTTTTCAACTGAAGTTTCTGATATATATAGTGTAGGCAAAACTCTGGAGAAAAAATTTAATATTCCTTATAAAAAGGCAGTATTCTTAATATTAATTATGGCTTTGCCTATTTCTCAAATTGGCTTTAAAACTTTAATTAAAGTTCTTTATCCTGGTTTTGGAGCAATAAGTCTTATTTTTATGATTCAATGTATTATATTTTATAGGAAAACCGCTAAAAAACAGAATTGACATTATATATATCCAATTGTACAATTCTTATATATCCTAAGGTATATGAAAATTGAAATTATAAATCAAGGAGATTAGAATGATTAATAGAGGTACAGAAGAATTAAATGGTTTATGTTTTTTAGACATGCTAGAAAAATGCAATTTATGTCCTAGGAAATGCTTCGTTAATAGATTAGATGGAGAATTAGGCTTATGTGGCGCTTCTTCGGATGTGAAAATAGCTAAAGTCAGCTTACATCAATGGGAGGAACCATGTATTTCAGGCACATCAGGCTCAGGTACTGTATTTTTTTCCAACTGCAATTTAAAATGTGTGTTTTGTCAGAATCACACTATAAGTGAGGAAGGCACAGGTAAAACAGCATCTATAGAACGCCTAAGCGAAATTTTTTTAGAGCAGCAAATGCGGGGCGCCCACAATATAAATTTAGTTACGCCAACTCATTATGTGCCACAAATAATAGAAGCTTTAAAAATTGCTAAAAGTAAGGGCCTAAGCATTCCTATTCTCTATAATTCAAACGCATATGAAAGTATAGATACAATTAAGTCCTTAAGTGGTTTTATTGATGTTTATTTACCGGACTTAAAATATTATAACGATAAATATGCAATTAAATATTCAAATGCACCTAATTATTTTAATACAGCATGCAAGGCTATTACTGAAATGGTTTCCCAAGTAGGAGACGCTAAATTTGATAATGCAGGGCTAATTCAAAAGGGAGTAATAATTAGACACCTAATGCTACCAGGTTTATTATTTGATTCAAAAAAAGTAATAGATTTTATATATTCCACCTTTAATGATTCAGTGTATATTAGCTTAATGAATCAATATACTCCTATGCATAAGGCAGCTAAATATCCTGAAATAAACAAGCCATTAAACCCTAATCATTATGATGCTCTAATTGACTACTGCTTAAACCTAGGCATCACCAAATGCTTTATTCAAGAAAGCGGAACTGCATCTATTGATTTTGTACCAGACTTTGATTTAAATCAAGCATAAGACATCTTCTAAAAAAATAGTTTTATGACAATACAAGGTCTCCATAATTTTTAATTATGGAGACCTTGTATTGTCATAATCATTCTATATACTGAATGCTTTGATTTTTATTAAAGTCAAACTTCATATTCTTAAAAGAAAAATGCAATATACACGCGAATATTATGCTTGCAGCCACATCAGCAAAATAATGTTGCTTTACAAACATAGTTGATAAAATTATGGACCCAGCTATAAACGCACAAATTATTTTTGTGGATTTATAAAGCTTATCGGATTCATAGGTATACAAAGCTATTAACACAGAATTTAAAACATGAATGCTTGGAAAGCAGTTATAGGGGTTATCAGCCGCATACAAATTCAAGACCATATTGCTGAAGAAATCAGTCTCTGTTATCATAGGTCTTGGAACATATGTTGGATAGATATAATATATTAAATAACATGTAATCATACCTATATTTAAAGTTATAAGTAGTTTTAAATACCTTTCTTTATCTACTATACATAAGATAGCAGAAAAAACCGCCATAAATATATACCAAGATGCATAGGGTAATATAAAATATTTATTAAAAGGTATGAATTTGTCTACAATTGTAAGCACAGAGTTAGTATCCCCTCTGTATTGATTTAATATTGGATATGTCATACTTATAAGTAGTATGCTTAGTCCCCATAATCCCCTTTTAATAATGTCCTTCCATTCATACGTTTCTGCCCTCTTTTGTAATTGCTCCATTTGAGTCCCTCCTAACCGCCTTAATAAAATCTATATCTTATATTTTTTCAATTCATCCTTAAAGGAGCTTGTTATCTTTTTGAATTCATATATACTGAAAGTAAGCTTCTTTATTTCATTAGTATAACTTCCAACACTTGCACTTACCTCTTCTGATGATGCAGAATTTTCTTCCGCAATTGCAGCTAGAGACTCTATTGTTTCATATATATTTGCAATAGATTTTGCTTCTTTGTCTAAATCATTTATAGTATTTATCATTGCTGTTGATACTGTTCTAACGGACATTGTAGCCTCATAACTTATATCTCTTACTTCTTCTAGCCCCTTAGTTTCGTTTTGCAGAATATCATACTGGTCACCAATTTTATCAACAAGTATATTTATATCCTTAACAAATTCTATTAAATTACTATTAATTTCTTCTACAGCACTCTTAGACTGTTCCGCTAGCTTTCTAACCTCATCTGCAACTACAGCAAAACCTCTTCCTTGTTCACCTGCACGAGCAGCCTCTATAGATGCATTTAAAGCAAGTAGATTTGTTTGCTCAGCTATTTGAGAAACAATTGAAACTATATTTGTTATGTCGTGAGCCTTGGTTTCTAGTCTAATACCATTATCCTTGACCTCTTGAAATTTTTCTAGTGTTCCAAGTATATTTTTACTTGTACTATCAACACTTTCATAGCTATTATTGATCTTTACAATAGCTTTTTCTAATTCATCTTTGTTATCATTTTCATTTTTAACAATGTCCTTCAGTGATCTAATATTGTCATTTAAAATTAAAACAGCATTTTCAGTGTTCTCTGCTTGACTTACGGAAGAGTTAGCCATTTGATCAACCACTCCAGATATATCTTCAGATGTACTATTCATACTAGTAGAAATTTTATTTATATTTTCAGCGAAAGTATCCATCTCATCAGTTACACCTTTAAACTCAACAAAATCTGTTCTAAATCCTTTCTTATATTCTTTAAGTTTTCTGTATAGCTCTTCGTATTCATCTCCAGTGACTATATCTCCATCTTCAACGTAGTTATTACTATTAATTTGATCTATAGTCTGTGAAATTAGCTTTGCAGGTCTTCCCATTATAAACGAGGCAAGGCTTGACGTAGCTCCAGAAATTACAGCAAGTGCTAATACCTTTACCATATTATCTATTCCCACTATTGGCATAGCTAGCAGTAAGGATATAATAAAAGTAAATGTCCCTACCTTTCCAGGTACATTCTTAATAAAACCTAAAGATAAGATTTTATTAATTTTATATGTTTTCTTATAATAAATATCCTTTTCAAAGGTAAGTTTTAAACTTAAACTATCTGATGTTTTTTCTAATTGTTCAATTTCAATTTTCTCATTAAAGTACTCACAAGTTCCATCTAAAAGCCCTAGAAAATAATCAAACATTCCTCTTTTAGAGTTATAAGTAAAGATAGCCTGGCGACTTGAAATAGGTGTTATACCTACTAGTGGTGGTTTAGCTCCAGCAAATTTTTTAGTCATTACCACGTGTATATCAAATAGCGATTTTAAGAATGAATATACATTTTCAGTATCAAAAAACGCAGGAAAGTCTCTATGAAAAGCTATTAGATTATCTTTTCCTATGATTCCCCACAATTTATCAATGGGTATATTTTGTTTTTTTGATATATTACCTATTACATTTTTAACTTGTCCATCATCTACATTCTCCACTGGTGAAAATATTTTATTAGAATTCCACCCCACAGATTCCATAGCACTATCAACTACACCCTCACCGTAAAGTTTTCTACAAGTTTTCATCCAAGTAGCTACTACTGTTCCTTTCATAAAACTAATCCCCCTATTTATCTATTGTTTATTTTTTTTCTCTTTAATATGCCACTAAATTCTTTTCTTTAATATATATTATAACCTAATGGTAATAACTTGTTAATAACATTTATCATTTATTTATGAATTTATATTTTATTTTTTCATGAATACCGTTAACTATACCTTAAACTCTACTCTATCTAGTCTTGCGATTACTTTAATGTCTGTATGTTTAACCGTGTCAGTTCTTATAGAACTTCTATTGCTTACTAACAATATTTTATTACCATCTAGTTTTTTTATTTGTCTTAATACTCTTTCTCCATTATAATCAACTAGTGAAATAGAGTTGTTTTCTATTTCATGTGTCAAATGAGCAAAAGCAATATCCCCACTACAAATTCTAAACCCGCTCATATCGTCATTTTCTATTTCTAAAAACAATACTTTATCTTGAGCATAGCCTTCTACTTTGTTTGATATTATCGGCATTTGTCTTGTACCTATAGCTTTTGCTAAATCATATTTATAAATAGCAACATCTTTTAAAACCGAACCAAAGGCATCATTCCAAACCTCTTGTACTTTTTCTGTGTTAGGCCTTTCATATTTAGGTTTTCTTTCCTCTACATACGCGTCAGCTTGGAAGGATACAGAAGTATCTTCGATTTCTTCCCCTAAAATTTTAGATATCTTTTCTAAAAATTTTTCATTTATTACTTTTCTTCCCAGTTCTACTTCATTAATAAAACTTTCAGAAACTCCGATCTTCTTACCTAATTGTTTTTGACTTATTGCTTTTGATTCTCTTACTTGTTTAATCTTATCTCCTACCCTGCTCATAATTCTCCACCTTTCAAATTGAATAATTTTTTTAAAACATTCTTAAATATTTAGGTTGCCTGGAAGTAGACACCATTTTAAGCCCATATAAAAGTCTTTATTACATTTTAGCACAAAATATAAATCTTCTACATATAGCAGAAGATTTATATTTTCATGTGTCTTATTACCTTTCCCTGTAAGCTTCTCTTTCTTCCATCAAATGCTGCAAAAGATACCTAAGGGTCCATTTTATAGATGTTGGTGTTATAGCGGCTAGTATAGTCTGAGGATTTTTAACTTCTTTTATGCTATCTATTAGATCATATAGCTGCTTATCTTGATAATTGTTAAATAAAAGTAATTTTTCATGGGGTAATTCAATATTACTTTCCTTAGCTTCTATGTTACATAATATTTCTTTAATTGTTAGTTCGCCCATGTTTTTCTCAATTACTTTACAAGGTAATATACCTTGTTTTGATAGTACACTATTAAGTTTTTCTTTTTCCATGTCAGTTAGTCCATATGCAAGGATAAGTCTTTCATTAATAAGCTCCACACTATCTTCCCCCTGTATACAATTTAATGTTTTTTTAGAATTAGAGACCTATATTACATTTTTTGTGGTTCACTGTACTCAACGTCAAATGTTTCAACGCTCATACTTTTGATCTTTTGATCTTGCTTTGGTTTATCTCTAAAATCTCTTTCGACCTTAGCTATTTCTAAAGCATGTTCCATACCCTCAATCACTTTACCAAAACCTGCATAACTCCCATCTAAATGAGGAGAATTAGCTACCATAAGAAAAAACTGGCTTCCTGCTGAATCTGAATCATTAGATCTAGCCATTGATAAAACACCAGTTGAATGTTTTAAATCATTTTTGAATTTATTAGAAGAAAACTCGCCTTTTATTGAATATCCGGGTCCACCAACTCCTGTTCCTTCAGGGCATCCACCTTGAATCATAAATCCTGGAATTACTCTATGAAAACTAATTCCATTGTAAAATCCCTTGTTAATAAGACTAATAAAATTATTTACTGTGTTTGGTGCAACCTCTGGGTACAATTCTGCCTTTATAATATTACCATTTTCCATATTAATTGTTACTATTGGATTCATATATTTATCTCTCCTTTTGTTATGTATTCATTATAAATTATATCACAGTTTATATTATTTACTATTTTTTATATATTAAGCATCTAAAAAAATAACTAGTAGACCACCTAGTCATTTTTTTTAGATGCCTTAACTAATGATTGACTAAATAACTTGCTGACCCAGGCTTATTTGCAAACTCATTTTTTCTTGAGGTTCCTCGAGTTTTATGTGAATATTTCCTCCGGGAAGTATTATTAAAAAATGTTCCTCTAGCATGTCTATCTCTCGATTTTTATCAATATTAACTGTATCTAATTCTAAGTTCCCGTAAGTTTCTGATTTATCATATTCATAGCCAACATTTAAACTTCCAAATTTAGTTATATCTTCTAACTGTTTATCCTCACTTGCAATGATTAAATGTGCAATGTTTTTATTTTCTTCAGATTTACATACTAGATGGTTTATAACACATAAACAATTACTTTGCACTGGATTATTGATTATTATACAATTGATTTTCTTTCTTTCTTCAATCTTCATGTTAAATATATCATGCCCTATGTGATGTTCATTGTTTTTTTCTAATTTGAATACTTTCATTACTTCATCACCTTATTTCTGTTGTTTTTTTATATAAGGCAAAAATAAACAAATAACAAGTCGGTATGCTAATATAGATTGACTTGTTATTTATTTTTATGTGCCTAATTTAGTGTATTCGCCTAGTGGTGATGTTGCTATAATTAATTTATATATTTACGATTTTAATAATTTGTAACTTAACTCTATCATGTTACTACTTATTGAAGAACTACTACTTGTAGGAGAACTACCATTTGTAGAAGAACTGCTACAAGTAGCAGAACTATATATCGTTACAATACCCTTTGTTTTCTTTTCATTTAAGATGTTATTGAGAGTAAGCTGTCTTTTCAGTTGATTTACCGTACCTACACTTCCATCAATTATAACTGTTTTTTCTCCAACAACTTTAACTAGTTCATCCTTTATAAATGGATAATGAGTGCATCCTAGTACTATAGATGCAACATCTAGATGCTTAAACTCCTTTAACTTATCTGTTAAATAGCTTTGAATTTGATCTCCCTCTACAATTCCATTTTCTATGAGTTCAACAAGGCCCGCACAGGGAAGAGATATCATATTTACTTCTTTTTTATATTGCTCCATTAGATTACTAAACTTCTTTTCTGCCAGGGTCATAGGAGTCGCCATAATAATTATACTTTTTCCTCTACTTATTTCTACAGCAGGCTTTAGTGCTGGCTCTATACCAATTATAGGTATGCCCTTATATTGCTCCCTAAGATCGTCTATAGCTGCACTGGTGGCAGTATTACAAGCAATTACTACTACTTTTACCCCTTTGTCCAAAAGAAAATCCACTGCATTAAAAGTCAATTTTTTAACTTCATCTACATCTTTAGTTCCATAAGGCGCATTTATTGAATCTCCAAAATACACAAAATCTTCATTGGGCAGTATTTTCAAAGATTCCTTTAATACGCTTATGCCGCCAACTCCTGAGTCAAAAAATCCTATTGGTCTTTCTTTATTATTCACATTACCACCGCCATATTAAGATTATAATTCTACATGTAATTTATAATATTAAAGCTATCTATTACCATACCCACTTTTTTTAGTCACACATGCACATTGCATTAAATAATATATTATTAAGTCTATCCATTTAATTTAATAATAACATAAAGGAGGAAATATTATGCCTTCAACACCTAATTTCAACAAAATAAAAGATTCAATAAGCAATGGTTTTGGAGTTATCTCAAACAAGTCTGAAAGTTTTATCGAAATATCTAAGCTTAAATACAAAATTCATTCCGAAGAAAATAGTATGGAAGATCTATACAAAGAAATGGGAAAGGAATTGTACACAATCTTCAAAGCTAATAAACACATTGATGGCTCCATATTAGATTATTGTAATACATTAAAGAAAATAGAAACTCGCATTAAAGCTCTTGAAAAAGAACTCCATAAAATTGATAACAAAAACTAAAAACACTATAATTTTATATAATATAAAAAATAGTGGTAAATATTACTATTTTTTATATTATTTTTTGAACATATTTTATATAAATTCATCATTCTCTTCACTATGTAATTTATTTAGATGTTTAATTTCTACAAATAGGAATATGGCTGTTAAGATTGAAGCTATTGCATCTGAGATAGGACCTGACATCCATACACCTTTTAAGCCTAAAAATCTTGGTAAAATAAATAATAATGGTATAAGAATTATAACTTGTCTGCTTAAGCCTAAAAATATGGATATTTTAGCTTTCCCTATAGCTTGAAAATAGTTGGAACTGACTATTTGGAAACCTATTACAGGAATCATAAATAGGTATATTTTAATGCCATGAGCACCTATGCCTATTAGTTCTGGATCCTTATTGAAAATACTTATAAGTTGTCTAGAAAATAACTGTATAATTATAAATCCAGTTGTCGTAATGACTGTAGCTCCGAGTATGGCGAGTTTTAAAGCTTGCTTTACACGATTATATTTTTTAGCTCCATAATTATATCCAATGATTGGCTGACAACCTTGGTTTATCCCAAAAATAGGCATTAGCACCATCATCGCGATACTCATAATAATTCCCATAGATCCTAATGCTAGATCTCCACCATATTTAACTAAACTTATATTAGAAATAACAGTTACTATACTTGCTGCTATTTGCATGGAAAATGGAGACATACCTATAGCAAAAATACCCATTACAACCTTAGCATCTAGCCTTAAATTTTTGTAACGTATTTTTAATACGCTCTTTCCTCCAAAGAAATAGTATAGTACCCATATAGTATTTACAGCCTGGGAAATAACAGTTGCAATAGCTGCTCCTTTAGTTCCCATATGAAAAACAAAAATGAAAAGTGGGTCTAAAATAGTATTTAATATTCCGCCAATTAACATGGTAAGCATAGCCACTCTGGGATTCCCTTCAGATCGTATAGTATTATTAAGTCCAAAACCTATGTTTTGAAAAATTACACCGATAAGTATTATTGTCATATATTCCTTGGCATAAGGTAAGGTCTCACTACTAGCCCCAAATTTTATTAACATGGGTTCTAAAAATATAAGTCCTATAACTGTTACTAAAACCGAAGTTATAATAATGAGGGTAAGGGCATTCCCTAAAATATGTTCTGCCTCTTCTTTTTTTTGTTGCCCAAGCTTTATAGATATAAGTGCTGCGGTTCCAATTCCTACTAGCATTCCAAAGGCTAGAATTATATTAGCAATAGGAAATGTAACTGTAACTCCTGTTAAGGCAAGCTTCCCCACCCCTCGGCCTATAAATATTCTATCTACAACGTTATATAGTGCATTAACTAACATTCCTACAATAGCTGGAATAGAGAACTTCATAAGTAACTTACCTATATTCTCTTCTCCTAATTGCTTTGATTTATCCAACTAATCTCCTCCTCATACATTTCACTTTATAATTTTATCACAAAAACCATCATTAATACAAAAAAAGCCTATGTTATTACAAATACATTAGACATAATATAGGCTTTTTACAATGGTTATCTTATATCTTATTTGTTTATTAATTCCTTTAGCTTTTCTTCTATATACTCATTAAGTCCAATCTCTCCAATATATGTTTTATTCTCTACAAAATCAGGCTTTATTCTAAAGAAATTAATCACTAATTTATTTTCTGTAATTATGTACTCATCGGAATGTAGGGGTGAGAATATAACCTCTAATTCATCATATTTATTAGCACCTTCAAGCTGTGCAAGTTTCCCTACTAGATTATCTAGGTTAAGTCTTTTTATAGGTTGAACCATGGCGTTTGTATATTCAAAATCTTCCATCATCCACATATTATTATTCCAAAACTTTCTTTCCTTCTTATTTCCAACAAAAGGTTCCCTATTTTTAATTGCACTTAAGGCTCTTCTTACTGACTCTCCATTAAATTCCTCATCATAAGCACAGGTTAACCCTGGCATATCAGCCACATCATAGAAAAATTTTTCTACTACACTTTCTTTCTCACTTGCAGCCTGCCAAAAATAAAGCATAGCCTCTACCGCTTCTAAATTCACTTTGATCCTTTGTAACATTTTATTTCTCCCTTCAATATCAACTGTTTATTAAGTAGCTTATTTACTTTGTTAAAACTACTCACATATAATATTTCTACACATAAGCCTAAAACCCTTTGGTTAAGATAAAGTTTATAAGATTTCCATCTCCACTTTTTCCACAATAGCCTCTGTATTATCCTCTATAAAGTCCAATACATTTTGTATAATACTATTCGCATGTCTCGAATCATTACTAACACAGGCAATCCCAATTACAATAGATTGATGTAAATCTTGATTTTCAACCTCAGCTATAGAAACATTAAACTTGTTCTTCACCTTGGCTATGGTACTCCTTAGTATCATTCTTTTTTCTTTCAAGGAATGAACCCAATTTGCATATAAATATATTTTACCTGTACCTATTATCATAATCATGTTCCTCTCTATTCATTGTACCACTAATTTTACCCTCTATACTCAATTATACCCCAAAAACATCGAAATATGAATCGTAAGCATGATGGTGAAAACATGTAGGAATATGGCAAATAATATATATAATAGGTATGAATTTTCGTCCCAGTGACTTGCAAAAGAAACGACAAAACTGTTTAAATTCAATTTAGAAATTCTTCTTTTGCGAATATAAAATTCTCGTAAGCTTGCACAGGAAGTGCAAGCTAGCGAACCCGAGCCAGGAGGTTGAGTGTGAGCGCTAGAGAATTTTATATTCGCAAAAGATTAGAATTTCTAAATGGAATTTTTAGTTTGGAGTTCTTTTGCAAGGCACGGGAGAGAAATTTCATACTGTTGTGTCATCTATATCTAGATTAAATTTAATATTTTGGATATCCTGTTATCTCTTTAATATCCTTATACAAATTCTTAAGACTAGGATAAATTTTTAGATATACCTTCTTATACAACTTTGAGTAAATCTCAGCATTACTAACACTCGGAGTAAACTCCTTTGTTCTTTTAAACATATGCTTTATAGCATCTTCATAAGAGCTATATACTCCCAAGGCCACGTAGCCTATGATTGAAGCTCCAAGTCCTGAGATTTCATAGGTTTGTCCTTTATATATTTTTCTATTTAGCATGTCCGCAGTTATTTGGCAAATAGCATCACTTTGTGAACCGCCTCCACAAACCGCAATTTCCACTATTTTTTTGCCTGTTTTTTTCTCTATTTTTTCAATCCCCTCAAGCAGTGCATAATTAATTCCTTCTATAATTGCTCTGTAAATATGTGCTCTAGTATGTACATCCCCAAAACCAATTATTGCGCCTTTTGCATCTGGCATCTTTAGTCCTGGACCCCAATAAGGCTGGAGCATAAGTCCATTAGAGCCTGGTGGTATTTCATCTAATCTCTCATTTAAAAGAGCTTCTGGTGATATTCCCTTGCCCAGGGCTTCTTGCATCTCTCTCAGAGAAAATTCTTTCTTAAACCAACTGATCATCCAATATCCTCTGAATATTTCTACCTCTGGATTATAATGTCCCTGCATAGCAGAAGGGTAAGCAGGCATAAATTTTATAGGTTCAAAATATTTCTTTGATGTAGTTTGTACTGTGGCTGTAGTCCCAAAACTTATACTTGCAGATTCAGTGTCTAAACATCCATTTCCTAAAGTCTCACAACCCTTATCTGAAGCCCCAGCTATTAACGTAGTTCCTTGCCTTATACCCGTAAGCTCCGATGCTTCCTTGGTTATTTGCCCTATTGTTTCACCTGGACTTACAAGTAGTGGTAATTTTTCTCTTTCTATTCCAAAAAGTGTCCACCTATAGCTCATATTACTTTTGGGCCAACACTTATTTTTATAATCAAAGGGTATATGTGCTATTTGATTCGCTATTGAATCTACAATATTTCCAGTAAGCTTAAAATGAAAATATGCTGAAATAAGGATATATTTATCTGTTTTTTCCCAGATTTTTGGTTCATGTTGTTTTATCCAATAAGCCTTTCCTTTTTTTTGTGAGATGTTAATGGCTTGCTTCATACCAATAGTACTAAAAGCTAAATTTTCAACATTTGAAAACTCCTCAACCACATCTGCCGTTCTTTGGTCAAGCCAAAGAATAGCTGGTCTTAATACATTGTGCTCTTTATCAAGATTAATGCATGTATCCCTCATGGTTGTTACCACTACAGCTTCTACCTTCTCCCAAATATCTTGACATTCACCCTTAATTTCTTTACATACTATACATAAATTTTCCCAATATACCTCTGGATTCTGTTCTGCAAAGCCAGGGCACGTCGAGAAATAAGGTTCAAATTCTCTTTTCTTCTTGCCAATCAATGTGCCATTTTTATCAAATATAAGTGCCCTTATACTTTGTGTTCCGCAATCTATGGTAAGCACATATTTATCACTCATTTCATTCCCCCTATAAATTGATTATAAATTTGCAACCTCTATCTATATCATGTACTAAATGTATAGTTCCTCCATGTTTCTCTATTATAGACTTTGATATCGAGAGTCCAAGCCCTGTACCACCATTTTTGGAGTTTCGTGTAGCATCTACCCTAATAAAAGGCTCAAAAATATCTCCTTCAAATTCATCAGGTATTCCTACCCCATCGTCTTCAATTATAATTACAGCCTTTCCATACGTTATTAAAAGCTTGATGCCGATAGTAATCCCAGGGCTATTGTATTTGATACTATTTAGTATAATATTACTTAAAGCCCTATCTAAGTTTTTTCTATCAAATAAAATCTCCACTTCATCTTCGGTAATATCAAATTGGTATTTAACCCCCATTTGATCCATCATTGGAACATATCCTGCAATAAGTTCTCTTAAAAACTCACCTATATCATGTTTACCTATATCTAATTTGTATTCCGTACTTTCAACACGAGAAAATTCAAAAAGATCTTGAATTAGGTCATTTGCACGTCTACTATTATTATTGATAACTTTTAACAACTTATTTTTATCTTCTGGTAAAATATCATCATTTTCTAATAAAAATTCTGAATACCCTAATATACTTGTCAATGGATTTTTTAAATCATGAGATATATCAAGAATCATTCTCTTTCTGTTATTTTCCGCCTTTTTCTTTAATGATTTTTCTTGCTGTATTTTTTCTGCCATGGAATTAAAAGCATCCTTTAGTTGGCCTATTTCATTTAAAGAATTAATTTCAACTCTGGCTGAATATTCTCCATTTTTTATAGTATTGACTCCTTGTAATAGTTTTTTTAAGGGTTTAACAAAAATCCTTGATGTAAGTTTAGAATAAAGTATCATTGTAGAAATTATAAATATAAATATTATAAAGGGAAATATCCTTAAAAATGTAATTCTTTTATTCCGTGGGTTACTGGCTTCTTCTATTTGCTGTTTATGTTCCAGTCCCCAAGTATATGCATCAAAAATACTGTTAGGCATAGCCGTAATTAAAATAAAGCCTTTATCTTCACCATATTTACTAGTATAAAAATATCCATCCTTTAAATTATTAGTAATCATATCATTATAATATTTCAGTGGGTATTTAAATCCTATTTTATGTTTACTTCCATTTTCCATAACAATAACTAGGTTTTTATCAAGCACCTCCACATATCCCTTATGCTTTATAAAGTTAGTTACGTTAACATCTTTATAATTTTGTTTTATAATATATAAAGCTGTACTATTATCTGTTGTTGAATCAATGTAGTTAATAGAAAAATAGAATAGTAAAGCTCCCATGGTTAAAATGAAAATCCCAATTAAAATAATTAAAAAGAAAATGTAATTTATAAATAATTGCGTCTCCATTTTTTTACTTTTAAAGTATGTGCCCATTTTCCTTAGTTTATTTTTATTAATCATGGTTCTTCTCCATTTTATATCCTATGCCTCTTATGGTTTTTAAATATTTGGGGTTCTTAGGATCAGCTTCAATCTTTTCTCTAATATGACTTATATGTACCATAATAGTATTAGAATCACCATAGTATGGATTTTCCCAAACTATTTCATATAGCTGTTTTTTAGTGTATACCTTTCCCGGATTCTCCAAAATAAGCTCAAGTAGTCTGTATTCCTTTGGATTTAAAGCTAGTTCTACATTATTTTTATAAATACTACAACTTTCCTTATCAAGCATTAATTCTCCAATTATTGTTCCAGCTTTATGAGTTTTATTAGAATATTTATAATATCGTCGTAGCTGAGCCTTAACTCGTGCAATTATTTCAATAGGACTAAAAGGTTTTAGAACATAATCATCTGCACCTAATCCAAGACCAAGGATTTTATCTGACTCTTCTTCTCTTGCAGTTATAAAAATTACTGGAATTTCACTAGTTTCTCTAATTATCCTTAGAACCTTAAACCCATCAATTTTTGGGATCATAACATCAAGTAGTGCAATGTCTATATCATTATTTTGGAATATATCTATAGCCTGAACTCCATCTTCTGCTGTGAAAATCTCATACCCTTCTTTTGATAAATGAATCTCTAGCAGTTCTCTTATGTCTTGCTCATCTTCTACAATTAGAATGTTCATCATGTAATCCCCCCGTTCCTATATACATTGTACCTCCAAAGTGTACTTAAACTCAACAATAAAAGGAAAAGTATATATTACTACAACTTCATTTCGCTGTGCTGAGTAATTCTAAACTAATTTTACTGAGAGATGCTAAAAATCGCAAACTCGCTAGCGCTCAAACATGCGATTTTCTTAACGCACCTCTCATTAAAATTAGTTTAGAATTACTAACGCTTGCTCAAATGAAATTTACGTAATATATACTTTTCTTAGTGTCTTAAAGATTGAAAGATAACGACTTTAATGCGAGAGAAGCGTTAATGAAAGTGCAACCTCGCTAGCGCACTAAAAGAATAGAAAATAAAAAAATAGAAGGTATATACCCCCTATTTTTAGCTTTCTAGAACATTTAATTAATATCTTGTTATCCCATCTTTTGTAACAATACCTTTGATTAATGGTTTAGCTATTATTTTTTCTTGTACTATTTCATATGCTTCTAATACCATTTTTGTAGATAATTTTTCTTTCTCAACATCATTGGCATAAATAGTTGCGATAGCCTCGCCTTTCTTTACAAAATCTCCAATTTTTTTATGAAGAACAATACCCACTGATAATTCTATTACACTTTCTTTAGTTTCACGACCAGCACCTAAAACTAAGGCCGCTCTTCCTATGTCATCAGCCTTTATAGCTTTTACATAGCCCTCACAACTTGATATAATAGGTCCTACAATAGATGGTAATGGAAACATGGATGGGTCATCTACATAAGCTGGATTTCCACCTTGTGCCACTACAAGTTGTCTTAATTTTTGGAGACCTTTTCCTGATTTTATAATATCCACAAGTATTTTTCTTGCGTCCTGCTCATCCTTTGCTTTTCCTCCTAGTACAAGCATATGTGCTCCTAAAGTTAAACAAAGTTCTGTAAGATCTTCAGGTCCTTCACCTTTTAATGTATCTATAGCTTCCTTCACCTCTAGTGCATTACCAATTGCAAATCCTAATGGTTGGTCCATATCAGTTATTACACCAATGGTATTTCTGGAAACATTATTTCCGATATCAACCATTTCTCTTGCAAGTTCAAAAGCATCATCTTCATCTTTCATAAATGCACCGCTACCTGTTTTTACATCAAGTACTATAGCATCTGCTCCAGAAGCTATTTTTTTACTCATTATGCTTCCTGCAATTAAAGACATATTATCAACAGTTGCTGTAACATCACGAAGTGAATATAGCTTTTTGTCTGCTGGTGCTAAGTCAGCAGTTTGGCCACCTATAGCAATTTTAACTTCATTTACATTTTGCATAAATTTTTCAATTGACATATCAGTTGAGAAGCCCTCAAAGGATTCTAGCTTATCGATAGTTCCACCAGTATGTCCAAGCCCTCTTCCTGACATTTTAGCAACTGGCACTCCTGCTGCTGCAACAATAGGTCCAAGTATTAGTGTAGTTGTATCGCCTACACCACCGGTACTATGTTTATCAACTTTTATCCCTTCAATAGCAGATAAATCGATAATTTCACCACTATTAACCATAGCCATTGTTAAATCTGCTGTTTCTCTCTTATTCATTTTTTGAAAGTATATAGCCATAAGTAGTGCTGAAACTTGATAATCTGGTATAGAACCCTGCGTATATCCACCTACAAAAAAATTAATTTCTTCTGTAGTAAGTTCGTTGCCATTTCTTTTTTTCATTATTAAATCATACATTCTCATATACTCAACCCCTAATTATTTATTTTTTTGTGCATGCATTCAAATTTAATAATTAGAATTTGAATCCTTAGTTCCTTCAACTATTGCTATAGAACTACTAGCTCCTATTCTACTAGCTCCTGCTTCAATAACAGCTTTTGCATCTTCAGTTGTTCTTACTGCCCCAGAAGCTTTAACACCCATTTCTTCACCTACAGTTTGTCTCATTAACTTTATATCATGAACTGTTGCTCCACCTGTGGAGAACCCTGTTGAAGTTTTTACGAAGTTTGCCTTAGCTTCTTTAGCTATCTCGCAAACCTTAACTTTTTCCGCGTCAGTTAAAAGACAAGTTTCTAATATTACCTTTACTATTGCACGTCCACTCGCAGCCTCAACTACTGCTTTGATGTCTTCTCTTACTACATCATATTTATTTGATTTTATAGCGCCAATATTAACTACCATATCTATTTCCTCTGCTCCGTTTTCAATGGCTTGTTTAGCCTCAAAAGCTTTTGCTTCTTTAGTCATAGCTCCCAGTGGGAATCCAACAACGATACAAGTTTTTACCTTACTTCCTTTTAACTCCCTGCTTACTAATGATGCATAGTATGCATTAGCACACACTGAGGCAAATTCATATTTTTTAGCTTCATCACAAATCTTTATAATATCTTCCTCACTTGCTTGTGGTTTTAATAGTGTATGGTCTATATATTGCTGTATTTTCATTTTAATCTTCTCCTTTATATTATAAATTTATTTTATTCTCATTTTTTTCTATATATTTTTCTGATCCTTTTAATAGAAGCTCTGGTAAAATAGTTTGCCTTTTAATTGACCTTGGCTCTTTGCTATTCAGATTTTCTAATAGCATTTTCATACCAATTCTACCAAGTTCAATAGATGGACCATTAATAAAACTAATATTCATGCCTATTATGTTTAATACATCAATCTTATCAAATCCTATAATAGCCATATCGCGCGGTATATTTATCTTTTCTTCATAAAAAGCTTTCATACATCCTAAAATAGTGGTATTACTACTTACAAAAATAGCAGTTGGCCTATTATCCATTTTAAGTATTCTCTTTGTAATATCATAAGCAGTCTGGTGGGTATAATCACCATAACAGATATATTCTTTGTCTATAGGAATATTATTAGCTTCTAAGGCTTTTTCATATCCTAGCAATCTTTCTTTTGCTGGTCTAGACTTCATGTCTCCTGTTATTATAGCTATTTTTCTATGGCCTGCTTTTATTAAAGCAACTGTTCCATCATAAGCACCCTTTATATGATCAATAAAAACCCCACTAAAATCAAGATATTCAACATGCCCATCAATTAATATTATTGGAATTCCTAGATTTTTAAGAGCGTCTAAGTTTTCACTATTATAGGAATTCTTATAGAAGGTTGGAGTTATAATGAGCCCTTGGATCCTTTGCTGCTTAAGCACATTAATAGCCTTTAGTTCCTTATCTTTATCCTCATCAGTGACACAAAGAATCATATTTAAATTATGTTCATCAGCAATTTCAGTAATACCTTTAATTATCTCCCCAAAAAACAGATTGTTTATATCCGGAACTATAACGCCAATAGTATTAGTTTTGCTTGTGGATAGGCTTCTAGCTATAGCACTAGGCGTATAATTTAGATCTTTTATTACAGCTAGAACTTTTTCTCTTGTTTCATCTTTTACATAACCTGAATTGTTTAAAACTCTTGATACCGTAGCATGGGATACTCCAACCTTTACGGCGATGTCATTTATTGTCACTGCCATTTTAATCCTCCTCATATCTTAGAAAACGCTTACAAAATTCTGATTACCTAATTGTGAAGCTTAGCTTATAATGAACTATAATAGCTGTTAAATCCTCACCTAAATATTCTGTTTAAAGACTTAATTTTCTGATATATGTTACCGCTTTCATATCTAGTATACTTCAAGGTTCTGTAAATTTCAATAGAATTTCAATAGAATTTCTTCGGATTTTTCTATGAATTTTACAATTAGTTGGTTAAAAATAAATAATAAATCAACTATGATAATATATTTTGTGATATACTTGCACTATTAAAATATAAATGATATGATGAACATAGTTCATAAAAGAGGTGACAATATGCCCAAAATTATTGAAAATTTAAGAGCAACTATATTATTAGAAGCTAAAAACATTTTATTAACTCAAGGCTTTAAGGATTTAAACATAAGAGAAATTGCAAAAAACTGCACTATTGGCACCGGTACTTTTTATAACTATTTTTCCACTAAGGAAGAACTTGTGGCTGAAATCTTTAGGGAAGATTGGAGAAAAGTATCTAATCTGGTAGATGCACTCAAACTTATAGAGGAACCTTGCAAAGAAAAAATCAGAAAAATATATATATCAATTGGAATGTTTGTAACTAGCTACATACCAATTTTTTATGAAATGGCTACTCTTAGTGGAAATGACTACAGATGCAGAGAAGCTAATAGGTATGATATTCTATACATTAAAATAGGTGAATTGTTAGATATTGAAAAATCTAAAGGCAATGTACACTCCACTCTTTCTTCTTATAAGCTTGCAGAACTTATTGTTTCTAACTTAATGTATATTAACAAAAATAATTTTATAAGTTTTGATGAGTTATATGATAATTTGAAAATTTAGCAAATTTTTATCTTATATTATAAAATAATATAAGATATTTTTTTAGAACTATATGAACATAGTTCATATAGTATAGTTCAACTAAAGAATAATATTCTTTAAATTCTAAATTATAAAAAAATGGAGGATGTAAATATGTTAATTTATGCAATTATTTTTATTACCTTGGCTCTTTTATTTTATACAATTGGTGTTTGGAGTGAGAAACTTCAAGGAACACTTAAACCATGGCATTTGGGTTTATTTCTACTTGGCCTCATATGTGATACAACTGGCACAATCCTTATGGATAGTATAGCAAAAAGTTCAGTTGAAGTAGTCTCAGGCTTTAATTTGCATGGAGTTACTGGTGTTATTGCTATAGGGCTAATGCTCATTCATGCTATCTGGGCTGCAGTGGTTCTTATTAAGAAAGATGAAAATATGATAGCAAAATTTCATAAATTCAGTATAATAGTTTGGATTATTTGGCTGGTTCCTTTTATTTCTGGAGCTGCATCTCACATGTAATAATAAAAGTTTTTCTATTGACTGATGATAATTTAATATAAAGTAAAAAACGTACTGGATAAAATCAGTACGTTTTTTACTTTATCTCTTAATGCTAGGTTTTATGATATAATGATTTGTAAATTTTAATATGAAGCCTCAATAGGTTATATATAGGTTATGCACAAATAAGCAACTCACTATGTGTAGCATAACCCCAAATGTGAAAGAAAGGATGGTTATTGGATGAATTTTAATACTCTTTTAAATATTGGCGAAACCTTAGTTAGTGAATATATAGTGAAGCCTGAACATACGGCGGACTTTATTGGAAATAAAGGTGTCATTACGCTTTCTACACCTAGTATGATTGGATTTATGGAAGATGCAGCTACACATATAGTAATTGATAATATTCCTGAAAATTATAGACCTGTTGGAACTAAAATTGATGTTGAACATATAAATCCAACCCCTGTCAACATGAAAGTCAGTGTAAACGCAACATTGATAGCAATTGAAGGTAGAAAACTTCGTTATACTGTAGAGGCCTTCAATGAAAAATGTAAAATAGGGTTTGGAATATATGAGCAGCATGTGATTAACTTAGGTAGCTTTTTAAGTAAAGATTAAAATGATACAAAATAAACCAAATCATTAGAGAATCTAAATCATGTTCATAGCCAGATAATTGTGGAATTATGTTTTCATAATTAGGTGGCAAACTAGTTAAAGCAAAAACCGTACTGGAAAAACCCAGTGCGGTTTTTAATTTTATTAATACTATACAAATCTAGTACTCCCTATTATAATTGGTAAAAAGAGGTGAATTATGGATAACTTAGTTGTATATAATACTGTAGATAAACTTAAAAATAAATATATAAAATTGTGGTGGAACACAGATAAATGTTCTCCTATCTTCAGCAAAGAAAATAGTTTTAAAGAAAAATTTATACGTGAAAAGCTTATGAATAAGTTTTTGAATGACCTATTTTCTCACCTAAAGGCATGTCCTAAAGAAGAAAATCAGCAAATAGATTGGAGAACTACGCTGTGGTCCCTGATAAAAAACTTTGGTCACACTTCTGGCTTTACTGAAGAGGAAATTAACGGTGATTTTTCAAAATCACTCCCAATAATAACTCATGAATTTATTTGTAATGTTAAAGAATTTGATAATACTATAACCTTAGATAGGATGGTCCAAGCACTTCGAAATGTTTGGATTATGAATATACTCCAGGTTCTTTTTAACATTAAGGTGGAATATACCCCCTCAATTTTTGCTTATAGCATGCTTTATCCCTATACTGATAATTATTTAGACAACCCTTTAATATCCTTTGAGGATAAGAAACTAATTAATGAGAGGTTTAAATTAAGATTAGAAGGTAAAGAAATAAAATGTAGCAATTCCTACGAAGAAGCGCTATTTAAATTAGTTAGCATAATTGAGGGTCAATATCCTCGGGCCCACTATAGTGAAGTATATGAAAGCCTTTTACTCATACATGCCGCTCAATGTACTAGTCTTACACAGCAAAAGGGTGTGACTTCCCCTTATGAAAAGGATATTCTAGGAATAAGCACTGAAAAAGGTGGTTGTTCTGTACTTGCAGATGCCTATCTTGTACATGGTAATCTTTCTGGGACGCAAGCAGATTTTATATTTGCTTATGGAGCGCTGCTTCAGTTTTGTGATGACCTGCAGGATACAAAAGAAGATCTAGCGAACGGTCATATGACTATATTTTCTCAAACCTCAGAAAAATGGCCTTTAGATAATATTACCAATGCTCTATTTGATTTTTCTAATAAGATAATAGATTTAGATGAAGGCTTTACTTCAACAGAATCATATAAGATGAAGGATTTCTTGAAGAAAAATTTAGTTTCTCTTATTTTTGAAGCAATTTCTCAGAATTATAGCTTATATAGTAAGGAATACATTAAAGATATTGAGAAATACTATCCTTTTAGAATGTCATATACAAGAAATCTTTATAAAAAAATAAAGAATAATTATTCAAGCTTTAAAAGCATCCATGGTTACTCCATAGATGATGTTATATTAATAGCTACTGATGTGAAATAGCAACTAAACTAATAAATTCTATGCCATAATAATTTAATATTTTATTATACACTATTTTAGAATAAGCTAATATAGCAAACATTTTCAAGCCGCATAGCAAAGGACTTACTGTTCACAGTAAGTCCTTTTTGTAAGTATCTATCAGTAGCATTCACTTTATTGCCTATATTTATGGAAGCTTATTTCCTGCTGCCCTATATATCTCATACCATTCTTGTCTTGTTAGCTCAACTCGCGCGGCCTTGCAAATATCTACTAGACGCTTCGCGTTTGTAGTGCCCACTAGTGGCTGAATTTTAGCAGGATGCCTTAAAATCCACGCAATTGCAATTGCTGAATTTGTTACACCTTTAGTAGCTGCAATTTCGTTTATTTTATTATTTAACTCTGGGAATTTTTCATTATCTAAAAATACTCCATCAAAAAAACCATACTGGAATGGAGACCATGCCTGTATAGTAATGTCCTTTAAGCGACAGTACTCTAAAATACTTCCATCTCTGTCAATAGAGGGAGCTATCTGCATATTTACATTCAACCCAGAATCAATCATACCCGTATTTGTTATACTTAACTGTAGCTGATTTATAATGATTTTGTGATTTAGATATTTATTCAGTAGTTCAATTTGCATAGGGTTTTGATTGCATACCCCAAAGTATTTAACCTTTCCACTACTATGGAGCTTTGAAAATGCTTCTGCAACCTCTTCCGGCTCCATAAGAGTATCTGGACGGTGAAGTAACATAATATCTATATAGTCAGTATTCAACCGCTTAAGGCTACCTTCTACGGAATCTAAAATATGCTGCTGTGAGAAATCAAAATATCCATCTCTTATACCACACTTAGTCTGGATTATAATTTTTTCCCTAAGAGACGATTTCATATCAACAGCATCTGCGAAAACTTCCTCAGATTTACCCTTGCCATAAATGTCAGCATGATCAAAAAAATTGATGCCCTCTTCCATTGCGGTATTGATAAGTTTTGATGCTTCATTCTTAGAAAGACTATTTATTCTCATGCATCCTAAGGCAATTTCAGATGCACTGATGTTTCCATTGGCAATATAAATTTTTTTCATAGTTTACACCCTCCTTTATATTAGACACATTCAAATAAATAACAATTCAGTATGCTAGTCTATTGTCATATGCCTTATTATTTCTTTTCTTCACTTTAAATTAGTATTTCTAATATCTATGTTAGTGTCTCCATTTATGAATCATTATTACATACACAATTATAACAATTATTATCAATAAAAACCATCACATAATGGCCTTAAAAAATATTAGGGAATTTCCCCAAAGGGCTGTAGATTAGGCATCCATATTAATGAATGGGAATAGGGTATTTCTATTTATATTTAGCCTACGATTTTGATCAGGCTACTTCAACTACAAAATTTAACTCATCAATTTTAAGCACATTTATTGTTTTACCATATTCCCCAAATTCACTTTTTAATAACTCTATGTTTGAATAATACTCGTCTTCAATTTCATCAACCTGCCCCTTTGTGAGAGTTCCCATAATTTTTTGCTTCTGTTTTTCATTTAGAAACATAAGATCACCAATTATAATTTTTCCATCATTCTTTAAAATCCTTAACATTTCCCTAATAGCGACCCCTTTTTCATCATCATTCAAGTGATGAAATGCATAGGTGGATACAATAATTTCAAAAGTATTGTTTTCAAAAGGTATCTTTAAAAATTCTCCTAGTCTCAACTTTAACTTTGGAAATTTCTCCTTTGCCACATTTAACATTTCCCTTGATTGATCTAGTCCTGTTATATGAAACCCTTGTTCCAAAAATCTATTCGCAAGATTGCCAGTCCCCACACCTATTTCTAGTATTTCTACTTCTTTATCTAAATTATCCGTTGCTTTTCTAAAAACTGTATCTAAAATCATTTCATAGTTTTGGTAAATTTTCAAACTACCTCTGTCTATTTTTACGTCTTTATCATAGTTTTTTGCCCATCCATCAAAATCCCATTTATCCTTCCAGTTTTCTTTTATCTTATATATCTCATTCATCTTTTTAATGGATTCAATAATACTCATATGATATTTTTCATCATTTGCCTCATATATTGTATCCATTATTTCTTCCAGCGAATTTTGAATAAGCTTTGCTCTATGAACTTCATTGTTTATGATTTCCCACTGCTTATAAAAATGATTTAATACATTATTTTTATAATCATTCTTCAGTATATCTTCAATATCTTCTATGGGTATATTTAATAATCTATACATAAGAATGGTCTGTAATTTCATTAAATCATTTTCTGTATAGTAGCGATAATTATTTTCCTCATCCCGTGCAGCTGTGATTAACCCCTTCTTTTCATAAAATCGAATCTTATTTGTTGTTATTTTAAACAATTCTGCCACTTCTTTAATACTATACTTTATTTTCATTGCCCCACCTCATAGAAATCTATTTTTTAGAGATCAAATTTTAAACTTAATCACTAACTTATTTATAGTATAAACCTTCACCTTAGGAGAAGGTCAAATATAATCCATAATTCCCTTTACCTATTTTGCAATTTTAATATTAACAAATTAGGATAAGCAATTATATTTATAAATGTTATTATATAATTACCGTACGGGAAAATGATTTCAAATGAGGTGACTTGATGGAGTATATTAACTTGATTCAAAAAACTATAGATTATATTGATGAGCATATCCAGGATAATATATCTTTAGATACGCTAGCTTCAACTGCAGGTTTTTCAACCTACCATTTTTATAAAATATTCAGTAGTTTTGTCCATATGTCTGTAATGGATTATGTGACAAAAAGAAAACTACAATTCGCTTTACATGCTCTAACCACTGGAACAAAGATAATTGATATCGCAATGGATTATGGCTATGAAACTCATGCCGGTTTTAATAAAGCCTTTAAACTTGCTTTTGGTTATCCCCCGAGTCTATACAGACTTCATGCTCCAAAGGGATTGCCCCCAAAAATTAATTTAGTATATTTAAAAGAAATTTTAACTGGAGGGATTATTATGGAACCTAAAATAATTGAAATGCCTGGCTTTAAGGTGGCTGGGTATGAATTTAAGAATAACCTTAAAAATGTATTACGTTCAAGCGATATCCCAGCATTCTGGGGCCAGCGTGGTTTTGATGATAATAATTGTGAGGAGAAATTGTATAAGCAGCTAAATCCGCCAAAGCATGGAGAGTATTGCATCTGTATTAATACCAATATGGCTACTGATGACTTTTCATATCTAATGGCCGTTGGTGTTGATAACTTTGATAAAGCCACCGATGATATGTGCAAATTAGAGCTTCCTGCTGCTACCTATGCTGTATTTACATCGCCACAGGTACATGAAGATGACTTTGTAGCTTCCATAAATGGAACCTGGACCTATATACTTCAACAATGGTTCCCAAATTCACAATATGAAATTGATGAAGGTAAATTTGACTTTGAGCACTATGATGAGCATTGTCACCCCTGGGAATATGATAAAATTTCAATGAAAATCTATATTCCAATTAAAAGCATATAAAATCTATAGAGGCTATCTCAAAAAAATTGAGATAGCCTCTTAGGATTCAATGGATTAATATCAATTTCCAAAGTGCTTACCAGGTAGTGGCTGGAATATATATTGTATTATTACAGGTATTAGTTCTCTTTTTAACATTTCGCTTAAAACCCCTTAAATTCATAAAATTTTAGGTCTCCCTATAAATATTGTTATAACTCCGCAAAAGTGCTAATTCTATTTTTTATTTTTAATATTTTTTAACCAGTTATAATCATCTTTGATTTCCTCATCATTTTTATAAATGTTCATTACTTTACCAAGTTCAATAGAAAATTCAATAAATGCTTGTCCAATTGAGGTTATACAGTTCCCATCTCGAACCACATCCTTATCTACTATAATTACTTTTTCATATATGTGCTTATTGCTTTCATCCACTCTAAACCCTTCACTATCGCCGTTAGCTTCTTTATTATCAAGCAAACCATAATGTGCCATAAGTTCAGCTCCACCACAAATACCTGCAATGAATTTATTTTTTTCATTTAATTTTAAGATAAACTCTTTTAGTTCTGTTTTTTCATAAAGTTGCACAGGGTTTCCACCAGGGATAATAAAAAGATCAATATCATCTGGATTTAATTCCTGTATTGTTTTATCTGGTAAAAATCTCTGTTTTTCTTCACTTATATACACACGGTTTTCTAAAGCTACTGAAATAATATTATCCCTAAACTGATTAACGGCAAACACAACTTCAAATTCACAAAAACCATCATAATAAAAAACACATACATTCATTTCATAACCCTCTCTCTTTTATTTTATAGCTTGTTGAGTTTTTTTGATTTCTTCAAAGTTCTATTCTTCTATTATAAAACACAATGACTGACACCTATATGTCAGTCATTGTATTTACTATATATATTTCTTATGTATTCCGTCATTTCATTTCTTAATTTATCTGGACCTATGACTTCGCAGTCATTACCAAATCCTAAAATAAATTTCTTTAGCCCTTCATCCTCTGGAAAGAATTCTTCAACTATGTATGTTCCATTTTCCAAAATTTTAATTTTACCTTTTGAAAAATACTCACTTAATTGCCCACCTATTTCATTAGAAAACTTTAATGTAACTAAAATACTGTTTTTTTCATAACTTTCACTGAATATTTTTTTTGTTTCCTCTTTTGAGATTGGATTTTTTTTAAATACGCCACCTAGTTTCATATTTCTTACTCTAACAAGTTTAAACTTCCTATAGTCTTTTCTTATTCTGCAAAAGGCAATAATATACCAATGCCCATTGGTGAATTCTATCTGAATTGGTTCCACTAGCCTCTTTAAATATTCCATTTTTCTATTTATATATTCAAACTCCAATATCCTATTGTCTTCAATAGCTTTTTTTATAAGGAATAAATACTCCCTAAGTTCCTTCTCCATACTAAAGTGAGACATATCTATACTAAGATTATCACATTCTTTTTTTTCACTGTCGCGTAAAGTTTCAAACTTAAGTACTATATCATTAAATTGTTGGTTATTCCCAAATAAAAACTTTAGATTATCCATTACAGCAATCAAAGGCTCAATTTCTTTTTTATTAAGGAATAGATTATTTAAAGTATAGTTTTCCATAATATAATAACCTCCACCCTTACCACCAGTAGCTGCTATAGGAACCCCTGCTTCACTTATTTTTTCTATATCACGATATATTGTTCTTAAAGATACCTCAAAATGCTCAGCAAGCGCTCTTCCAGTCACTAATCCCTTTTGAGAAATAATAATTAAAATTGATAAAAATCTCTCTGCTCTCATAATCTAATGTTACCTGCCTTTCCCTCAAAGTTTAGTGTCTTATAATTTCACTCTTTTTTATTGCCTAGATTAACTTTTGGCATTGTAATAATTATGCTCACACCTTGTCCCTCTTTACTCTCAATAGTTATTTGTCCGTGATGAGCAGTAACTATACTTTTCACTATGATTAATCCCAATCCATGTGCTTGATTTATGGAAGTATTAAAAAAATCCTTTTTATTAAGAATGTCTTGTTTAACCTCCGAAATACCACAACCATTATCTGCTATTATAATTGATACATGTTCGTTTTTGTTATTTACTTTTGGAACATTTATTGTAATATGACAGCCTGGTTTATTATGCTTTGCACTATTCATAATTAAATTAACTAACGCTTTTTCAACATTTTAGCAGATATGTATCCCAATTCAATTATGGAAAAGTGATTTCTGTTGTCGGCAAGCATTCTATATATCTTTATGCCACTGAAACTATTGCTAAAGAAAGTAAATCGTTTATCAAAAGCATTAATAGCAATTAGTATTTCCTCATTAAATATGGGAATCCTAAACGAAGATCCTGATTCTACTATTCGCTATAAATTGATTTGTTTTTTAATTTCTTTCCTGCTAAATTAACTATGGCTTTTAATGTACTACCAAATCCTCTTTTAAATAGATTTATATGCACTTCATAAAAGTAATTGGAATTAAGCCACCCTCTTTTCTTCCAAAAATCATAGTCTGCTTTAGAAGTAAAGGTTTTACTTCTTAAACAGTTGAACATAAAAATATCATAAAAAGTAGGAGTATGTGGTGCATTATCAGTTGTAATTTTTATAAACCTCTCTGCAAACCTTTCAATCTTTTCAGTGTTTGTTTTATGGTAGCTTTTATCATATCCCCATGCTGAATTTTCCTTTTTTTCAAAAAACATAGGTGAGATAATATTAATGTTCCCTACTAGATTGCACCCCCATCCGCATAGGGTCATTTTAAGATATTTGCTCACTTGCTTATGTCCACCGCCATCTGAAGTTACTACTGTTAATGCAGGTTTTCCTATTAATTCTTGACGATGGAACAGATAGGATAATCTATCAATCACTCGCTTTAGTGGTGCAGGTACTTGATATGCATATACCGGTGATGCAAAAACAATAGCATCAGCATTCAAAAGCTTTTCTTTTATTTTGTGCAAATCGTCGTCTTTGCAAGGACAAAGGCTTTCATTTTTTTTAAAACACATATCACACCCTTTACAATCTTCAATTACGTAATCCTTTAAAAAGATATATTCCAATTCTATTATGGAGCTTTTCATCAATTTAGCCTCGATTAACTTGCATACATTATAACTGTCTTTTTTGCGTGGACTTCCCATTAGGACAATAATTTTCATCTTTTAAACCCTCTCTTTTTATATACAACGTTGGATATAAGTATTATTTTTTTATCCTATCCAGTTCCGGATAGGATAATGATTATTTTTTCAACGCTTTAATCAGTTGTTCTAATTTTTCTGGTGCAGTATCAGGGTTATTTAATATTTGATACTTTAGGTTTTCTATATTTTCTGCGGTATCCATTTCTATATCTTGTACACTTGAAAAATCAAACTTTGAAATTAATTTAGCTATTTCTTTACTAGCTGTAATGCACTCCTCCATGTTGTCAATTAGAGCATTATGCCACTTAATTTGAAATTCAAGATTAGATAACATCATTTCGAAAGTAATTTTTTCTACTGCAAGAGTTTGCTCATTAACTTTAATCTTTTGCCATTTTTCAAAATACATTTTTTGATCACCTAACTTTTCGATATGTTCTTTTAACGCAGTAACCATTTCATCTTTATCAAGAATATTTAATAGCGGATAAACAATAAATTTATCAGATCCAACCTCGGAAATTTGATGATTTAATTCTTCTTTCACCAATTGTCTTAATTCAACTTTTCCTACTTCTGTAATAGAATAAACTTTACGGGCCTTAGCCCCAGTGCCTACTTCCTCTGACAATACTATAAGACCTTTTTTTTCAAGTTTATTTAAAGCATAATAAATGGAGCCCGATTGAATTTTTGTCCAACTATCCATATGATTCATTTGTATAAATTTCTGAATTTCATACCCATGTGTAGGTTTAATACTTAAATAGTATAATATCAGTACTTTAATAATATAAATCACCTCTCATCCAACATCGTATATGAATATATTATACCCAACGTTGGTTAATGTCAAGAAGCAATTGGCAAAAATAGGGAACGGACTGTGTACTAATATGAATTAAATGTTGATAAATTGGGGTTTTTATGCTGTGGTTGTGGATAACTTTGAGAACATGGCTGCAGAGCTCGCTCGCAAAGAACCCCATTTTATAGTCAATATATTGTTATATTGGGAAGAAAGTCGGCACAAAAAGTAAGGCCCCTATAATGATACATATCCCTGTAATACTGGTGCCCCCAAGTATACATTTAATACCCTTTTTACTGTATTCATCCCTTTTAAAATACCTGATCCCACTAACCCAGAAAAGTAATGCTGTAGTTGTTACTAAAATATTCATTGCAAACAATACTTTAAGCATTTTAACCTCCAAAATTTTATATTATTTTACACTTAATTTTTTAACCGTTCCGTAAAAGGTCTATAACAGGAAATCAATTCATGAAGAATGCAAAAGCCTCTTTATCAAAACCATTGGATCTAGCTACAACATTTATATTCCGAATATGATAGACATTTCCTTTATAATCCTTGGCTTTATTATCACATATATAGGCATAATCATAGTTCCCTTCTTTTACCCATTTCATGAATACATATGTATGAGTCGGAATACCATTTTTATCCCCATTTCCATCTGTGGTGAAACATATATCCCCAGGCATTAAATTTTTATAATCCCTTTGTTTTTGCCAACCCTCTTCTTCCAGAATAGCTATCATCTGGGCTATATTCCCTATTCCCTTAGGCACATTAAAATCATTACGCCTTAGCACCTCAGCTATAAAATAAACACAAGTATTTGCAGAACTCTCCTTATTTAAATCTATTGCCGCACCATAGATATTTTTTTGATTTCCTACATCCTCTAGAAAATTATAGATATTTTTATTTAAGGATTGATTTTCTCCTTGTATAAACGCCTTAATATTCTTTGAAAATATTATTGCTATACTTGTTATCACTAAAACAGCTATAATCAACATTATTTTTTTCATTTGGTATACCTCACCCACATGTTTTTTTTAATCTCCAAGCGTTATACGTTTACTTCTAATTGAAGTTAATTATTAAATTCACTCTAACTACCTATAAATAATTATACAGGACATTTTTTACAAAATACTTACATAATCGTTACAAATCTCTTAAGAAAATTCTTTCTCTATTTGTATTTTAATGCTCCAATAATCTAATTGTAAAATAGAACCATATATTTTCTATAAACTAAGTATAAACAAAATATAAACTTTCTTAAAAATTCACTTACTATTTATGAAAGGTTTATAAATAGCAAGCAATGTATTACCCCTCATATTATTAGACGATTAAAAAACTTAAAAGTTTGGTTATGTTCTAATATATTTCCATCCTCTCCTTGTTTCAATTCTACAGTCACAACTGTTTCAGCACCTTTAGTTCCACCAGCACCCGTTAGCCATGTAAGTTCAACCAATTGGTCAGGTACAAGTCGAAGAAAACGACCATAGTGAGGATGACGATACCCTTCATAGGCTATTTACTATTCATCCATTTCTAATTTTAAATAGAATATTATAAAGCATGGATTTGAGTAAAAATGTAATAATTACTATATTCAAGAATATAGTATAGAAATAATACAAATTACAGTCGTAATTGAAATGGAAGGTGATATAACAATGCATGAAATTCCTAAAATATCAAATGCAGAATGGGAAGTAATGAAAATAATATGGAGTAATTCTGAAATTTCATCGATCAATATTATACAGGAACTAAAGGATACATCCCAGTGGAAACCAGCAACAGTTAAAAGTCTGATAAACAGATTATTAAATAAAAATGCAATTGGATTTAATAAGTTAGGTTATGAATATTTCTACTACCCTCTGGTTTCAGAAGATGAATGTATAAAATTAGAAAGTAAGTCCTTTGTGAATAGAGTATTTAATGGCTCTATTAAATCTATGCTTTTAACCTTTGCCCAGTCGGAAGAAATCTCTGAAAAGGATATATCAGAATTAAAAAATATACTAGAACAATCAAGTAAAACGAAAGGCTGATGTGTATGAATTTATTAAATATTTTTGAGTTGATCGCACTTTCATCTTTAATTGGTAGCGTAATTGTATTAGTGATATTAATTACTAATACAATCTTTAGAAATAAATTAAATTCTACTTTTCACTATTATATATGGTTAATATTGCTCATAAAATTAATAATTCCTTTTGGACCCCAAACATCTTTTAATATTTCTAATCTATTTGAAAATTCTTATGTACAGACCACCACGAATGAAAATACAGTAAAATCACAAATTAATGCTTCAAAACAACTTGATAATACAAACTTAAGTGATTCAATATCAATAAGTGCTTTTGGGCCTCTAAATAAAAGTGTAATTAATAGTGTTATGAACCTCCCTTTAAAAACCAAAATTAATGTCAAACAAATATTTTGTTTAACATGGATATTGGGGGTTGTATTATTAATAGGGATATTATCTTCTGGACATAAAAAACTCAGAAAAATTATTAGAGCTTCTGTAAAAAATATCAGCAGCACACATAAAGAAATTCTATATAAGTGCATGAAAACTATGAATATAAGACCTGAGGTAGAACTCTTATATTCTACAAAAATAATTAGTCCTTCATTATGTGGATTCATTAAACCAAAGATATTAATTCCATTGAGTGTAGCGGTTAATGTTTGTGATGAAGAATTCAAATATATCATAATGCATGAACTAACTCATTTAAAAAACAAAGATATGTTTATAAATTGGGTTATAACTTTATTGTCCATTACTTACTGGTTTAATCCACTTTTACTCTATGGCTTTCATAGGATGAGACAAGACTGTGAATTTTCCTGTGATAACCAAGTTATTTCTTATTTAGATGAGGGTGGACACCTACACTATGGGAATGCATTAATAAGAGTATTGGAGCTAGCTTGCAGCCGCAATAGACTTATAGGTACTACTCCTATGGTCATGAATAGTTTAGAAATAAAAAGGAGAATTATAATGATTTCAAAATATAAGAAGATAAATATTAAGGGTGTAATACTTGGGACTGTAGTTATCATCATTATAGGAAGCCTCGGAATTGCACTAAACACTTCAAATTTAAGCTCAGATAATAATATTACCAAAGCTACAACACTGCAAGTAGACATACCCTTTACCCCTTCTAAACGCACAGAAAATAATACATCAAATGCATCAGTAGAAACTATTATGAAAAACTCATCAAGTGATAGTTCAAATCCTATAGTACCATTTTCATCTAAGATAGTAATTTACAATAGTCACCCTGATGAAGCTTATCCCTCTGGAATGAGGGTAGCTGATATCGGTTCTTTACTCAATGATAAACTTATTAAAGAGGGTTTCAATAGCCAGTTTATAAAAATCGCCCCCTCTACAGACTATAATAAATCATATCAAACCTCACGTGATTTGATAACAAAAAATGTAGATTCATATTCGAATGCTATTTTATTAGACATACATCGGGATGTAACAGAAAAGGACAAATCTAATGTGAGAAAAATGATGTTTGTCCTTACTGAAAGTAGCCCTCACTATGAAACAAATAAGAAATTCGCAGACAGCCTAATGGTCAATCTTAAAAATGCAAATGGAATTGAATCAGGAACATATTTGTATAACTTTGGAATCTCGTATTTCAATCAAGATTTATCTAACAATTCGGCACTTGTTGAGCTTGGAAATACTATGTCTAGTGACAGTGATATTGAAGTTTGTGTAAATGCACTGGTCTCAGCATTAAAGAGTACTCAAAGGGTTCCATCTAATTAAATATATTTATTAGATCATATATTGTATCTTTAAGGGGGATAAGATGAGTAATGAAGGTGTAGGTTTTAAAGTCATGAATAAGCATATGCCAAAGCACACTATTAACAAAGATAGTAATACTAGATTGTTTTTAAGTATTTTTACATTACTCATTATTTTTTTATTAGGTGTGATTTTACCTAAAAGAGCTAAGGCAGACAGTGAAGGAAAATATCTAAATTATTTTTATGTTAGTGTTATTAATAATGTATTATCTGTAATTAAGGCCTCAAACACTGAGCAGGAGCATACTACTAGTAAAAATAGTATGAAAGTTGCAACCTTATCATTTTTAGGAATAGATATTTTGAATCCTATATCAATAATAACAAAAGAAATTGCATATTTGGATAGAAATGAAGTTAGCACTGATGTAGATAATGAGAGCAAAATAGATAAAGTAAAAGAATTTATTCTAAACCCCTTTAACTTAGATGATAAGCAAGTAAGCAGGTCCATAGTTGAAGTGCCTAATGGTAACGTGATTGCAAACCTCTATAATCCTAAGTTGAAACAAACTCTAGATAAAGCAAATCCACGGGTGTTGATATATCATACTCATACATGTGAAGCTTATCGCACCTCAGACATGGAAACAATTGAAACTACCAATAGTTTGGATACAACAAGAAGTGTAGTTGCTGTAGGAGATGTAATATCTGAGGAACTAGAAAGAGAATATGGAATTGCCGTTATCCATGATAAGACTGTACATGATAAAGGGGATTACAATAATGCCTACAAAAAATCTGGAGTTACTTTAGATAAGTACTTAAAGGAATATGAAAAATTTGATTTAATTATAGATTTACATAGAGATAGTGTATATGATAAGAATACTGTAACAACTAAAATAAATGGAGAAAATGTTGCCCAACTAATGTTTGTAGTTGCACAGAAAAACACAAAATATGCGCTGCAGAAGAAATTGATAAATTCAATGATAGAAATATCAAATAAATTATACCCAACTCTTTTAAATGAACGAGAAATTACAGTTGTTGATCGTGGAAAAGATTTTTATAACCAGCATAAAAGTAATAACGCAATGCTTATAGAAGTAGGCACATATACTAATGATATTGGGGAGGTAAAAAACACTGGTAAGTATTTATCTAGAATCATTGCAGAGCAATTAAATGGCGAGAATGTTTATAGATTTGTGTAAATAATTTTAGACAAGTATATTTCAACTGAAATTAGTATGGGAATTCACTCCTGTACTAATTTTTTATTTTTATGGTAATACTAATAC
>NZ_JAHLEF010000035.1 GCF_018861755.1 Clostridium sp. CF012
CTCTACTATTGTATTTTTGAATTCCTCTGTGTATTGTTTTTGACCTCTTGCCATTATAAACACATCCTTCTCTTATTTATATTTTAATGTGTTCGGCTTTTCGTGTCTACAGTATTATACTAACACCAATTAATGGGTTAAATGTTTGCTAATGTATTAACAGTAACCATGAGAATAAAACTGATTCCACCTTTAGCAGCTATCTACCTTTTTTCTATATTACTATCCCATCACAATGATCTACTTCATGTTGAATAATTTGAGCAATCCATCCTGAGTATTTTCCCCTTTGCTTCTTAAATCTCGAATCAAAATACTCTACTTCTATCTCTTTGAATCTATTAGTTTTTCTAACACCTATAAGTGAAAGACATCCTTCTTCTGTTTCATATTGACCCGATTTATTTACTATCCTAGGATTAATCATCGGAACGTTCATATCCCCCATACTGATCACAATAATTCTTTTTTTGACACCAATCATATTAGCTGCCATTCCTACACAGCCTTCTCTATTTGCTTTAAGCGTATCAAGCAAATCCTGTATCACCTGAGCATCTGCTTTTGTAGCAAGTTCTGATTTTTGATTAAGAAAGAATATGTCTTTCATAATTGATCTAACCATATGTTATCTCCTTTAATATTTGTCTTTTTTATTATGTTCTATTCTATACCTACCCACATATTAATACGTGGTCGTAGTAAAAGCTATAAGTTTTTACTTTCTACTATATAATAAAAAATGCTTCCAGATAAAATGATGGCTATGTCCCCCGAAGTTTCAAGATATTTTACTCGTACATCTCAAATTGTGTATGATGTTTTGTGAAAAAGTCTACTTTAGGTTCTAAAAACTTTAAGTTATGCTTATCAACATCTTCTATGAATGCATTATAATCCTCAAAGATGTAGGTCCAATCCCAAATTTTTTCATTTAAATTCATAAACTCCCTTATCTTTTCACAACCTATAGGTGCAAATGAATGCAATAAGGTTATTGCTACTCTTATGGCATAGAAACTATCCATCAATAGTTGACTTCTTAATTCTTCATTTTGGTCTTTATCTACAAGCTTACTACTATTCACCCAATTTTTATTAGCAGTTCTAATATAATCATCTAATATATCCGTTAGTCTATGGAAATCATGCTTATACATCTTAATCTCAAAATCAAGTATTGCCTCTTTAGATTTTTCTATAACAGAAAGGCTAATTGTTCCCTTAGGTATCTTACTTTCATAATATTTTTGTGCTGTATAAAAACATGAACGAACTAACTTATTTAAAATATTCGTCAATAAATTGCCTTCCTTTAGAACCATATCTATACCTTCATAAAAGGTATTGTCTCCCATTTTCTTTGGTTTAAAGCTTGCACCTTTATTTGCGAGTCCTAAACTTATAAAATGCATTCTAAGTTGTTCAGGAGTATAATAATCTAGTAGTTCTGAAGCACTAGGAGGTTTAATATTACTGCTACTACTTGCCTTTTTATCCATAAATAATAAATGATTGTTAGCTATAATATGTGGCAACTGAAATTCACCTTCCTTTGGATCTATTACTGGATCATTGTTTTGTAGAGCCATAAATAAGGCTGATTCTGCTATGCTATAAAAATAAATATTGTCTTCTCCTATAAACTGAAACACTTTACTATCTTTAGACTTCCACCAAGATTCCCATTGATTTTCAGGATTAGGCACAGTTTCTAAATAAGCTTTAGTAAAGGAAATTGGTGCCCACAAGGACTCAGGCCATACCCAAAAGGTTGCCCCTGACATGCCTTCCGCCTCAGGAACTGGAACTCCCCATTCAATATTACCTGAAATTCGAAACGGAACTAAGGCTTTTCCCGTTCTAAACTTTAAGCCATTTTGTGATAATATAGTTCTTGATTTCTCTCTTAATTCAAAGTTTTCAAAAACTATAACTATGGAATTTTTGCCTTCATCCACTACAGTATGCTTTGGCAATTTACTTTTCATGCCTTCAAATATATCCATCTGATTTCTAGTTATATAAATTACCGGTTTCTTTAAAAATTCACTTATTGTATTAATTAAATATTTTCTACTCTCACCCTTATCTTTTAAAAGCTCCAAATAATTTTTTAATTTTTCCGTCCAATTTTCCAACCTAAAATACCAATTTTCAATGGACTTTAATTTTGGGGTTTCTCCTGATAAAGCACTAATTGGATCAATTAATTCATTGGGCATATATTGATGACCTAATCCACACTCATCCGCATAAGCCTTTTCTGAGGAACAACCCTGCACAGGACATTTTCCTACAACTTGACGCCCATTTAGCAAAACATCAAATTTTTCATCATAAAATTGCTCCGAAAACATCTTATTTATATAACCTTTATTATATAAATCTTCAAACACCATTTTTGATACTTCTTTGTGTACTTCCCCAACTTTTCCAAGTGCTGAAGCCCCATATAAATCCAAACTTATTTGGTATGCATCCAATACTTCCTTTTGCTTTTCATGATAAAAACACACAAACTCCTCTATGTCTCCACTAAATAAATTCCCTTCTTTTGCTTTACGGTAACTTTCTAAAATAGGTGAACCATAACAATCAGTGCCCGATACAAAAATAACATTTTCACTACCTATTCTATCCCTCATAAATCTAGCAAATATATCAGCATGGACAAACACCCCACCAATATGACCAAAATGCAATGCCTTATTACCGTAAGGCATACCTGCTGTTATAACAGCTCTCTTTGGAAAAGTTGGCCTTTCTATAACCTTCTTATATTTCATTGAATCATTGTTAATCATTTAGACACCATCCTTTAATTATTAGTAAAAATAAAAAAAACTCCCACCCCCAAGATTCTACAATCTTAGGGACGAGAGCAATATTCGTGGTGCCACCCTAGTTTATTAATACGTTACCATATTAACCTTTTCGAGTACGGTAGAATTAATACATATACTCTAGTTCTATAACGTGAACATACGTCACTTCCTCCCCTTAAGAAAGATTCGGAGTGAAGCTCAAAGGCTTGTTTCAATAGACAATTCTTTGCTCCATTTCAGCTACAGGAGCTCTCTTTAAAAGAACTTATCTACTTACTCTTCTTATCACAGCAATTTCTATATTATTTTTACATTATATTACTTCATGAGATTAAAATCAATAGGAAAATTTTTGATTTTCGATCCTCTAGGTAGAGCCCTCATAACCACCTTTTCCCATGGGGTTCCTATTACTTGGTCCATGACAGCTATTGCTCCACGGTCATCCTTAGTTCTAATTAATCTGCCACAACCTTGTTTTAACTTCAATCCCATTTCAGGGTAATCAACGGTTATAAGTGGATTCATCCCCTCTTCTTCTGCTTCTTTGCGCCTCATTTCAATCAAAGGGTCTTGGGACGGAAAGGGAAGCTGCCAAACTACAACGAGAGATAAAGACTCCCCGGGCACATCAATTCCCTCCCAAAAGGTAGAACCTACTAATACAGATGTAACTTCCGCACGAAACTTTTGGACAAGGTATCCTCGCTCACCTTTATCCTCCCATAAAACTTCAAAAGGTAGCGCGTATCCACTAATTTCTTTTCTTATTTTCCTGACTTCCTTCAAAGAGCTCGCAAGTATCAGCGCTCTTCCTCCATTTTCTTTCAGCAACCATAGTAATTGTTTGATTTTGCGTGAAAACTCGGCACGGTCAGTAGCCTCAAATGATGGCTGATTTAAATAAACCACAACCTGCTGCTCAATATCAAATGGACTTCCAACCGTTGATATTGCTGGATCTTTTAAACCAAGAGTCCTCATAAGATAACCAAAATCCCCCTCATCACTTAAAGTTCCTGAAGTAAACACCACAGGCAATTTTTTTAAAAATAAATGTTTATCTAGCATATTGCTCAAATTCCGAGGAACTACCCAAAAGCTACCATCTGCCCTATCTACCCAAGTAATAACCTCTCTACCTTTATTCCTCCCAAACCTAGCCAAGGCTGTAATTGATAGTTCTATTTGAATTTCAAAGGTATGTAACGTGCTTTCTGGTATCGCGTCTATGTATAGTTCTTCCTCAATTTGTATCTCTAAGAGCAACCGATCTAGTGCCTTATGAAAAGTATCAGCTGCTTTCAGAAGTATATCATCGGTGCGAACCGCCAGACGCTCTGATTGCTCATCATCTATTACGTTTTGGTTAAGTTTTTTAAAAAAGTTAGAAGTGGCCTGGTCCAAGGCATTTGCAATTACAACCAGTGAAGTTCTTGATCCCTGGATTTCCTCTATGGAAAGGATAATATTATCAATATCCTCTTTATGAATTTGTCTTCCAGCACCCATGGCTGCCGGCAGTATGACTTTATGACCTTCATCAAAAATCACCATGGAGTAATCTGGAATCATAGGCATTTTACCGTCTGCAATTCTTTCATCCCTTGTCCACAGGTCCTGAAAAAAGATACTATGATCTGCAATAATTAAATCCTTGGAAGATCTGTAATGTTCCCTTACCTTAACAAGCTTACAAAAGCCCCTTCTGGGACAGGCATCACAGGGCATAGTATCATCCCATCCAATCTGTCTCCATACACTATCGGATATATTCGGCATTTCTGAGCGTTCACCTTTTGTAGTCCTGGCTAACCATTGATTAATCTCATCAGAGGCTGTCGCATCGCCAAACACTCCCCCTATTCCACTAACTCTCTCATCACAAACATACTGACGAGGATCCTTTGCCATTGGCGCATCTATTTCTAATCCCAATATTCGGGAAAGTGTTTGAATATCTCCCTTTGGCCCTGCCAGCTGTTCCTGAAGTGCTGTTGAGGCACATGCAATTACTACAGGTTTTCCGCTAAAACTAGCGTAGGCAATTGCAGTGAGTAAATAGGCGAAGGTCTTTCCGGTACCTACCTCAGCCTCAGCCAGATGAACTTTTTTATTACAAACTGCATCAGCAAGCTGAAAAGCAGTATATATTTGCTCATCACGTATCTCATATCCGTGTTTCGGAAGAATATCGTAAAAAACATCGCCAATCCAATCCATCAATTTACTTGGAAATTCTTTTTTTGTTTTATAATCAAAAGGGAGCCCTATTTTCTTATGCAAAATTTTATCCTCCTGTTATGCTATGGAATACCATAGAAAATATTATTCGAAAAATCACTGTAAGTTATGTACATGCACATAGTTTTTCTTTATATACTAAAGATAAACACCCTTACATTCTAAACTTTTTCAATAAGTATTATAACATTAACAACGGAGAAAAAAAAATAAGGTAACTGTGACTTGGAAAAAACATCAATTCCACTTCCAATTAAGTTCTGTTGTATGTACAAATTTTTATAGAACAAGTTGAAAAAGAAGGAGTAATTATTTATGAGAAACCTTGATTTTAAGTATATGAATTTGAAAAAGGCATATGAAAACAATATTATATCAGATGAATTAGTATGGATTAATTTATTAGAAGATAGAACTTCTACATCACATATTTATAATGAAAGTTAGAATTGTTAATCTAGGTAGATGTGGTATCTGAAAGATGCTTGTGAAAGCTCCGAAAAAAGGCATGTTTTTTTAATCTTATATCAGCAGCATGAAAAAAGCACCCTATATTAGGCTGCTTTTATAACACTCTACTTTACTAAATAGAATAATAAATCAAAAATGAAAGCTTTGCAACAATTTCTTGTAGAAAATTCAGTCATACAAGCTCTTAATTTTAACGACTTTCCTTCTTAAATGTCGTTAAAAAGGTATATACAAATTTTATAATTTCCTATAAAGTAAAAAATACTAGATAATCTAGTATTAACAATTTTCTATTCTGCGGTATATACGCGCAACGCTATCATATTTTTAATTAAAGTTTATACTATTACTATATCCAAAAAACTCTGACTTGTCAAGATAAATTTAGCATTTTTACAAAATAATGAGATTATATAACCTCTATAGGTTTTAGAGTTCTATACCTTCTTACAGTGATTTTACATTTTCACTCTAATCTAATAAAATTATATTTACCGGAATCTGTCTTCGATTAAAAATCAAACAAAACTTTAGGAGGTGAGGCTCCCATGCCTGCATACAATCATGCTAATTATAATGAAGAGCTTGAAAAACTAGACTATATCAAGAATTATTTAAGAAACTATAACGAGAAAATATCGGGCCATAAACTAAAAATTGATAAAGAGGTAGATTATGGTAAAAGTCATTATAACTCAGATAACGCAGAACAGTTTAATGAATTAATAATAAACACAGCACTTCAGGATAGTATGAGTAAAAAGCTCAAAGATGTTACAAAAGGTCTTTCTAAACCTTACTTTGCAAGGGTAGACTTTAATGAAGAAAATAGCAATAAACAAGGAAAATATTATATAGGGAAGATGTCCCTTATGAGAGAAGAGGACCACGAACTTATAATATTAGATTGGAGAGCGCCACTTGCTTCTTTATATTATGAAGGTAGGCTTGGAAATGCATCATATACCTGTCTTGATGGTGAAATAAAAGGAGATATAAAATTAAAAAGACAGTACACCATAGAAAAAGGTGAGCTTAAAGAAATTTTTGATGTAGATATAACAACAAATGATGATTTCCTTCAAGCAGCCCTGGGCTCGAATAAGGATAACAGATTAAAAGACATAGTATCCACAATACAATCAGAGCAAAACAGAGTTATAAGAGCTGATATGTGGAACCCACTTATAGTTCAAGGTGCAGCTGGAGGAGGAAAAACCACTATCGCACTACACAGAATAGCCTATCTAATGTATACTCACGAAAAAACTATAAGGCCCAAGGATTTCATGATAATAGCTCCAAATAGATTCTTTCTAAGCTACATTTCCGATGTTTTACCAGAGCTCGGAGTTGAAAATGTAACTCAAACTACCTTTGAGGATTTAGCCTTTGAAGTAATAGGTAAAAAACTAAAGTTAAATGAGCCTTATGAAAAACTCTCAACAATAATAGAAAACTATTCATCAAAGGATTCAAAACGCTCTAATAATTTAATTAAATCCTCCACTTTTAAATCCTCTTTAGAGTTTAAAGATATGCTTGAAAAATATATAAACCTTTTAGAAAATAATTTTATCCCTAAAATAGATTTTAAAATTCATGACTTCGTACTCTTTTCTTATAAAGAGCTTAACAGACAATTTTTGTATGAGTACAGTAATTTACCATTTATGAAGCGCATCAATGAGATAAAGAAAAGCTTAGTAAATAAAGTTAAATATGAAAAAAATAAAATACTGGATCATGTTGAATATCAATATGATATAAAATTAAATACTGTGCGAGACCAAATGCCTGATTGTCCTAAAAGGCGCGAAAAAATAATATTTCTTGCAGATGAACGTGATAATTTGCTTTTGAATATAAAAAAAGGTCTTAAAACCATGATAAGAGATTACATCTCTAAAATAACCACAAGTTCCGTACTAGACTACTATACTGATTTCTTAAGCTCCTTAGAAAAGTTCACTGAAAATACTTCTTTAAATGAAACTATGAAATATTTAAAAGATTACTCTCTTAATAACCTTTTAGATAAAACTGTAGAAATGGAGGATTTATCCCCCCTAATGTACCTTAAGCTTTCCATCTTCGGACTTGAGGATAAGATCTCTTTAAAACATGTAGTTATAGATGAAGCTCAAGATTTTAGCTTATTTCAGCTTTTCATACTTGAAAAAATAATAAACAGCGGATCTTTTACTATCTTAGGGGACTTATGTCAAGGAATATACAGTTACCGTGGAATAAATGACTGGAATGATATATCAAAATATATATTTGCACAGAACTCTTCAACTCATCTTTCCTTAGAACAAAGTTACAGAACTACCGTAGAAATAATGAATGCAGCAAGCTCAGTTATTGGAAGTCTTAATGACCCTCGTCTTCCAAAAGCTAAACCTGTGATACGTCATGGTGATGAAGTAACAGTTTATGAAAAAAACTCTTTAAAAGAAATTGCTGCTGATATAGAAAATAGAATCATTGAAATGAAGGAGGAAAACTATAAATCAATGGCTATAATTTGTAAAACACTAAAGGAATGTCTTGAACTGAAAAAATTATTAAAACAAGACAAAAATATATCAGTAATAACAGGTAAAGAAAAAGATTATTCTGGAGGAGTAGTAATTATTCCTTCTTACCTAGTAAAGGGACTTGAATTTGACATAGTAATAGTGGCTAATGCTTCAAAAGAAAATTATACCGAAAGGGATTTAGACGTAAAACTTCTATATGTAGCTATGACAAGACCACTTCACAAGCTTTATATTTATTCTGTGGGAGATAAATCAAAAATGCTATCCTTTTGACGCTCCTTGATGTACTAACAAAAGTTAATGGGGAAGAAAAGTAAGTAGAAAGAGGATAATCCGCTAGAATGCATTATTTATGGCATTTTAGCGGATTATTTTCTCACAGAAGGTTCTCCTAGCTTTCCTGCTTATTAACTACCCAATGGCAATATTATTCCAGAGTATGATTTGTTGCACCTGAAAATGAAGAGACATCTGACAAACTTCAATTACTATAGTAAAATAAATATGAAACTTAAAATCAAAATAATTTATATGCAAAGGAAGTATACAATGAGAGAAAATATAAAAATGCGATATCCAAGATATCTTAAAGAATTTAAATGTATAGGTGGGAAATGCACAGATAGCTGTTGTATTGGATGGGATATAGATATTGATGAGGTCACCTTCAGGCAGTATTATAAAGTTCAAGACAAAGAAATGAAGCTCATGTTACAGAAAAATGTACATATTAATGATTATTACCTAAGCCCTGATGTAGATTATGGAAAAATAAAATTAAAAAGTGGGAAACGGTGTGCCTTTTTAGATGAAGAAAATTACTGTATAATTCATTCTAAAATTGGAGAGAAATATCTTTCAAGTGTTTGCACATCTTTTCCTAGAATAACAAATAAAGTAGATAGGTATTATGAAATATCCCTTGATGTAGCATGCCCCGAAGCTGCAAGAGTTCTTTTATTAAAAGAAGAAGGAATTGAATTTACGGAAAGTTACGAGCATTTAGGAAAACATATATTATCAAGTGATATTGAAACTACATCTACAGAATATAATAACTCACCCCTTAAATATTTTAAAGAAATTAGAGATTTGAGTATTAAAATAATACAAAACAGAGAATTTAATTTAAGTGAAAGACTGTACATATTAGGTGATTTTATAAATACAGTAGAAAAAGAACTTAAACATAAGTTTAATGATGTACCTACATTTATTAAACAATATAATATGAATTCAGTTAATGATTCTTATGAAAAAAATCAATCAAGTTATATTATGCAGATGGATTTTTTCAAAAAGATGATGGGTTTCTTAAATGTATCTAAAGAAGTTGAAAGTCCTTCTTTTAAGGAATATACTAAGCAAATTATAAGTGGATTCAAGTTTGATGAAGGAGAAGACATTATCAAATACTCTGAATTGCATGTAAAAGCATTTGAATATTATACTGAAAATTTTATAAATAATAATAGCTATATTTTCGAAAATTATTTAGTGAATTTTATGTATAACTACATGTTCCCATTTAATGAATCGGAATCAATATTTGATGGATATATTTTGCTTTTAGTAAGATACTCATTTATTAGATTTTATTTAGTTGGGAAATATCTATGTAATAAGAAAGATAACAAAAAAGATATGGTTGAATTTATCCAGTCTTTCTCAAAGACCATAGAACATCATACAACATATTTAGTTGATTCGCTAAATTATATAAAAGAAAATAAATTGGATAATATGGAATTTGCTAAAAAACTTCTATAAAAAATACCTATAGGCTAAACACTTTTTTAAAAATGTCCAGTCTATAGTTACCATTATAAACACAAACTTCCAGTTTATGTCATGACCTCGGGGGACGTTACAATAACTGGAAGTTATTGTTTGCTATTGAGTAATAAAAGCAAAAGGATTAAAGCATTAATGCCTTAATCCTTTTCTTTTCATTTACGGGTATCTGTGTAACCTATATTAATAGTTAATTTTTCTTATTTATCGCTTAAAGCTTTTTTAAGGGCTTTAATTTCATCTTGGTGTATTTGCTTACTTTTGCTATCTCTTTTCTTATCATCTATAACTAATTGGGCCTGTAAGGTTTTAATTTGTCGCTTTATTTCGTCTTTATCTTTTGGAATTTCTAATTTTGACATATATTTGACCTCCTTTAAATAATCTTATATATATCTATTCTGCATTTGAAAGTTATTTCCTTGTAAATAGTCATTTTTTATTAGATAAATATAATAAGTAATTAATTAAAGTGAACTACTCATATTTTATATATCATATTTCCTAGTGTCTGAGATCCACAAGTGATTTGAGTCCACCATAATAACTTGGGTGAATGAAGCAACTTTTTCAATATCCAAGTCATCATCGAAACATTTTATTCACTCACTATTATGTCACGACCTCTTGGGACGTAACAATAGAAAGTAAAAACTTCCAGTTTTTACTATGACCTCGGGGAATACGTTATGGCTTCTTAAACAGTACAACTCCGCTACCCATAAAAGTAATTGTATCATCTTGAATATAAGCCGCACAACCATCCGGCAATGCGATTGTGCCATATGACTGCGCTGAATACTCTTGAATCCTATTTCGTTTATAGTTTGTATTATCATAATCCCCATTCCCATAATGACAACAAATGTTAAAACCTTTTACCAAATTTAGTCCTGTTGAATCTTCAAAGCCAATAGTGTTTTCACTATCATAGGTTGTACTCGTTATATCTTCACTAAAAATAATGCTTCCTGCTGATAAGCCATATACAAATCCACCTCGATTTATAAAATCAATGAGCTTTTTATCAAATCCACTCTCTTTTATTTCCTTCAAAAGCTTAAAAGTGTTGCCACCTCCGATATATATTGCGGTGTATATATCGCTTATAACTGCTTTGTTCAGGTCAATGCACATTTCTATATTGAAAATTCCATATTTATTATAAGTGCGTTTGAACCATTCAAAGCGTTGGTCGTAATTAGTTTCTTTATCAGCGACTGGTACATATAATACTGTTCGACTTAAATCAATTTGAGAAGCAAAAAATTCGTCAAGTGTGACAACGCCTTCGGCGTTGCCTCCTGATAATAATAATTTCATTTCGTATCCCTCCACAAATATAAATTAACTAAATTAACCACTCAAACCAATCATCAAATGATTATTGAGATTATATACATAATAAACTGCAAGAAATTACAAGTCAACAACTTTTACATAGTCTTGAAATTGTGACTTTACGGTGTTTTTAACTCCCAATGCCAACGGCCACACAAACCGTAACCTCAGTCCGTGTGCTACGTTTACCATAACCCTTATTCTCTCTATCGAATGAATAAAACTCACATAAATGCCTAAATTCCGCCACTTTCAAGAGTACATTCGACATAGTCCTACCACGCACTCTACGTGGCCCGAGTTGCCATTATTGATGTCAGGGTTCTCGGGAACATATCAATCAAAATATGGATTCATCACATAGCCCGCTGGATATGCCTCGATATAGTCCTCAAGCGGTGGAAAGTGTGAAAGCACATTATCTACAAAATCATAAAGATGATCAATATCATCCAAAAATTCCTGTGGAGTTCCAATATCTCTGTATCTGAACGAATGAATTGCATTCCTTTTATGCTGTACCGATGGGCTCTCCCTTTTCAAAGTGCCCCGAACGTTTAATCGTTCCATCCGGTCGATACCATTCCCAATAAGCATCAGGCTGATCATTTACCATCTTGCCCTTAGACCAAATAGTGGACCCATTTGCATGGTATTTAATCTTATACCCATCAATAACATCCAATTTCTTTTCTTTAACGCCGTTAGGATGAATCAGGTCACATTTTTCATTGTCCATAGCTTAAATTGCTCCTATTCTGATAATCATTTTACTAATATTTTCTCATATTATTCCCATTCATTTTTAATTACTCATACATGCTGTTCCACAGACTTTATAAAGACTTACTTATATTCTTAGCAAATTCGCTATGCTTCGCCCATTTATTTACAAAGACCTCGAGGAATATGAACACATACATAACTCCCTGTAATTATTTAAACTTCTATAACCTATAATTCTACATTAATTTCCAATTACCTCTAAATACAGTAACATTTCTGTAAATTAATACAAATCAATTGTTCCAATCAATTAGAGAAATCATACCATAAATTTCTGTATGAAATAAGCTTTTTAAGTTACATATAAATTACTTTTAATTGCAAACATAACTCGGAACTTCTCACTCTAAATTCTCATCAAATATCACATTTTTCCTAGTTGTCGCTCTATTGCCTTTTTATAGGTTGCCGGTGCGACCTCGTAGGAGATAACTGTAAGTTATTTTCATTAATTGTATACAACTGGTATATTTTTTTATTAGAAAGGAGAACAATGATTCAAGCAGATCAGCGTAAAGAATGGAGTCTATTATTTTATAAAAATGATTTCCAATCACCTCTTACTAAAGAAGAAGCCGGTGGGATTGCTGCAGCACACCTTGATTTTTCGTTTAAAGAAAAAGGTATTAAAGGTCATTTTAATATGGTATATGAACCAGAGCTAGAGTTGCCTGAGCATATGCTTCATCTTAGGATATACAATATAGTGAAAATCACAAGGAAACGAGGAGATGTTAAAAATGTCAAGATACGTACATGTATGCTCCAAAGCGAAGAGAATCCGACAACACCAGCAATTGCAGAAGTCATACTGCTATTTATAAATAGAGACAATCCAATTAGTGATACTCCTGCAACTAAAAAAACAGGCCACACTTTTTTACCAAGGTAGTATTCTGTTTTTATTACTATTGGATGAAAAATACCGATTATTGCGAAAGCAATTATTCCTATTGTTATACCTTGAAAATTCATAATCATACCTCCTTTTTAAAAAATTCTATATATATAATATTATAACGTATATGGATATTATTATAAATATTATTTACAGGCTATTTAATTTCTCTTGTAATCTTCTCAAATAGTCTAAGTTAAATTAGCAAACATAAACTTCCAGTTTATGTCACGACCTCGGGGGACGTTACAATAACTGGAAGCTATTGTTTGCTTTTTAAAGAAATTTCCTGATTATTTTATTTAATAATATTCTTCAACATCAAAACGGTCTGCATTCATTATCTTATTCCATGCAGCTACAAAATCTTGTATGAACTTTTCCTCATTGCCATTCGATGCATATACCTCAGCAACTGCGCGAAGTTGCGAGTTTGATCCAAATATAAGATCAACTCTTGTTGCTGTCCATTTCCTCATCCCTGTTTCTCTATCAAAACCTATAAATTTTTCTGTGCATTCAGGTAACACCTTCCACTGGGTATTAATATCAAGAAGGTTTACAAAAAAATCATTTGTAAGACATTCTTCCCTCTCTGTAAACACGCCATCCTTTGATTGTTTATAATTAGTGTTTAACACACGCATACCACCAATTAATACTGTCATTTCTGGAATAGTTAGTGTTAATAATTGTGCTCTATCAATTAACATTTCTTCTGATGTTACTGCATATTTATCTTTTATATAATTTCTAAATCCATCTGCCTTAGGTTCAAGTACACTAAATGCATTTATATCTGTTTCCTCTTGGGTTGCATCAGTTCGTCCTGGAGTAAAAGGAACAGTACTATTGTACCCTGCATTTTTTGCAGCTTGTTCAATACCAACACATCCACCTAATACAATAATATCAGCTAAAGAAACGTTCTTCTCCTTTGAATGTGACCTATTAAAACTCATTTGAATTCTTTCTAGGGTATTTAAAACCTTGCTGAGCCTTTCCGGCTCATTAATTTGCCATTGCCTTTGCGGCTTTAGGCGTATTCTCGCCCCATTTGCCCCTCCACGCTTATCTGAACCACGAAATGTTGATGCAGATTCCCAAGCTGTTGTAATAAGTTCTGATATTGGCAAGTCTGAATCTAAAATCTTTTTCTTAAGCTCTAAAATATTCTTGTTATTAATCAATTTATAGTTAATTTTTGGCACTGGATCTTGCCAAATAAAGCTTTCTGTTGGAACTTCTGGTCCGAGATATCTTGATATTGGTCCCATATCTCTATGGGTTAATTTAAACCAAGCTTTGGCAAAATCCTCAGCAAATTTTTCTGGATTTCCTAGATAATTCATTGCTATCGATTTGTAAATAGGATCATAAATAAGTGCTAAATCTGCTGTGGTCATCATAGGTCTATGCTTTATTAATGGATCATAGGCATCAACTACCATATCCTCTTCATCTACATCTTTAGCTAACCATTGGTATGCTCCTGCAGGACTTTTGACTAATTCCCACTCATATTTAAATAATGTTTTTAAGTAACCCATTGTCCACTTTATAGGTTCTGCTTTCCATGCACCTTCAAGCCCACTACTTATAGTATCTGGGCCCTTACCAGTTTTATAGCTATTTTGCCACCCCAATCCTTGCTGCTGAATAGGTGCAGCTTCTGGCGCTGGTCCAACATTTGAAGGTGATGCAGCACCATGACATTTACCAAAAGTATGTCCACCTGCAACAAGAGCAACAGTTTCCTCATCATTCATTGCCATACGAGAGAATGTTTCCCTTACATCACTAGCTGATGCCTTAGGGTCAGGATTTCCATTTGGTCCCTCTGGATTTACATAAATTAAGCCCATTTGTACAGCAGCAAGAGGATTTTCAAGTTCTTTATCATCTTTATTACGCTCATCCCCAAGCCATTCTTTTTCACTACCCCAGTAAATATCCTCCTGTGGTTCCCAAACATCCACTCTACCACCACCAAAACCAATTGTCTTGAGTCCCATAGATTCTAATGCGCAGTTACCTGTCAATATCATAAGGTCAGCCCAAGATATTTTATTTCCATATTTCTTTTTAATTGGCCAAAGTAAACGACGTGCTTTATCTAAACTTATATTATCTGGCCAGCTATTAAGTGGTGGAAAACGTTGCAATCCTTGCCCTCCACCTCCTCTACCATCACCAACTCTATAAGTTCCAGCACTATGCCAAGCCATACGAATAAAAAATGGTCCATAGTGACCATAATCAGCAGGCCACCATTCCTTAGAATCTGTCATCAAGTTATATAAATCATTCTTTAGTTCATAATAATCTAATTTCTTAAATTCCTGCGCATAGTTAAAACCTTTAGACATAGGATTGCTTAGTTCTGAGTTTTGACGAAGAACATTAAGCTTAAGCTGCTTTGGCCACCAATACTCATTAGTTGTTCCCCCACCTGCAACTCCTTTGCTTGTTCTTCCTGTCATTGGACATTTCCCTTCTAACATAACACTATCCTCCTCACCCTTCTTCTTTACCTACCTGCACACCTACTTAATCTATATATACACAAAGGTAATGTAGCCTATCTTATATAAATACTATTACTGTAAATTATATAAATATATAACTAGTAATATGAGTGAATTGATAAACAATATTGGGTAAGTTATCTGATTTGATTAGTAATTATTACACTTGTTTATTATGTAGTTATAAACTATTGCGTCTTCTTCAGTAATACCAACCTGTCCATTTATTCTGACTAAATGCTCATTAATTTCTTCATTTATCAAATCCTTGACCAAGAAGCCATCCACCTCTTAGGTGGTGGTACTTCAGAATAATAATAGTAATACCTATTGACATTAGAGCTAGTCCAAGGTTCATTATTTACTTAGATGAATTTTAATGATTCTATCAATAAATATTACAAAAGGGGAATACAATCATGAGCGGATATAACGCAGTATTAGCAAGAAATACGGAAAATGCTCCAAAAGGTATCGGTCCATATTCACAAACTGTAGCTTTCTCTCATTACAATAATCTTTCAGCTCAATTACCTATCGATCCCAAATCCGGTAAATTGGTAGCTGGTGGTGTAAAAGAGCAGGCGAAGCAGTGCTTTAAAAATATCAAGGCAATTCTAGACAGCATCGACCATGTTATGAGCGATGTTGTTAGAATCACTGTATTCGTTAAGAATATCAAAGATATTGATGCTGTAGACGAAGTTTATAAAACATTCTTTACAACCTATGTTCCTACAAGGACGATAGTCGCAGTTGCAGCTTTGCCTATGGATGCTTTGGTGCAAATTGAAGCACTTGTTTCAAACGGTGAAGGTACAATTCCAAACGCACCACAAGCAGGGGACCTCATAAAGCTTACAAATAACACGGCAAATGCGCCAACAAGTCCTCTATCTACGCAAACTGTAGCTTTCTCTCATTACAATAATATTTCAGCTCAATTACCTATTGATCCAAAATGTGGTAAATTGGTAACTGGTGGTGTAAAAGAGCAAGCTGGACAGTGCTTAAAGAATATCAAGGCAATTTTAGAAAGTATCGACGTTCCTTTTGACGATATTGTCAAAATTAATATCTTCCTTAAAAACCTCTCGGATATTGAAGCCGTAAACGAAGTTTATACAACATTTTTCCCAGACTCAGCTATTGCCAGGGCCGTAGCCTATGTCCCTGCACGAACAATAGTTGCAGCTTCAGCGCTACCTATGGATGCTTTGGTACAAATTGAAGCAGTGGTGTCACACGGAGATGGTACACCTCCACAAGCTGTTGAAGACAGGCATGGACTCATCATAGATGCAAACAATACGGAAAATGCACCAAAAAATTCTCTATATACACAAACTGTAGCTTTTTCTCATTACAATCATCTTTCAGCTCAATTACCTTTAGACCCAAAAACTGGTGAAATGGTAGCTGGTGGTGTAAAAGAGCAGGCAAGGCAGTGCTTAAATAATATCAAGGCAATTATAGAAAGTATCGACCACGTTATGGACGATGTTGTTAAAGTAAATATCTTCCTTAAAAATATCGCAGATATTGATGCTGTAGACGAAGTTTACACAACTTTCTTCCCAAGCGGTGTTCCTGCACGAAGAACAGTTGGCGTATCAGCTTTACCTAAAGATGCTTTAGTCCAAATCGATGTAGTTGTATCAAACGCTGAAGGAACACCTCCAAGAGTATAACAGGCATTTGTTTGTAAATACAGGAACTATCAAAGTTACTTGTTAATGCCGGCGGTTAATGCGAAATCATAAAAAAAGGGAGCTGAAAAAGTTTTTCAGCTCCCTTTTTTTTCAATGAATGTGAATATGGGGTACAGCCGACATGCATGTAAAAGTAGGCCACATACTGGAATCAATTAATATCATAGATTTCACATTTTTTTATGGTATGTCTCTCCACATTTTGAGTTTTCTTCTAAATTTGGTATACTATATATAATCACATACACAAGGGGGGAAACATTATGTCAATCAATAGTCAAAGAGAATTTGAACTTTTAAAAAAAATTGGTTTTGTACGAACCAGTGGTTCAAAAGAAGAATTAAAAGCTGCAAACCTTCTAATTGAGGAAATATCTTCAATAGGCTGCACGGGCCACTTAGAAGATTTTAAAGTTCCTACTTCTAATATTAAGAAAGCAACACTTACGGTAGTTGAGCCTTATGAAAAAGAATATGACATTACACCATATAACTGCTCAATTAGCACACCTGAAGGTGGAGTAATTACAGATTTTGTATATATAGAAGATGGGCTTGATGCAAATTTAATAGACCTTAAAGGAAAATTTGTACTTATAAATATGGGTCCAGATCCTAAGCTTTATAAAAAACTTATAAAAGCTGGTATCGCTGGTTATATAACCATGTGTGGTACTGCCATGGATGATGAAGATAAAACTGATATTACTGTAAGTAAAATGCGTGAAAAGAATACGAAGCACGGAAAAGTACCTGCTATAAATATGCGTATGAAAGACGGCTTCCATATGGTTCATAACAAAGCTTCTATGGTGAAAGTAGAACTAATTACTGAAGATATTGAACTTACTTCACATAATGTTGTTGTAACCTTAGAAGGCACAAAATACCCTGATGAGATAATATCTTTCGGTGCTCATTATGACAGTACTCCTTTCAGTACTGGTGTATATGACAATGGTGCTGGCTCAGTTATTATAATGGAACTTCTTAGACATTTTAAAGAAAATCCGCCAATTAGAACATTAAAATTTGTATGGTATGGTTCTGAAGAGGTTGGACTTCTTGGCAGTAAAGCTTATTTAAAGGCTCATGAGGAAGAACTACAAAAACATCTTCTAATGATTAATGTAGACGTTGCGGGCTCCATTATCGGAAAAGAGAAGGCCCTAGTTACCGCGCAGCAAAGCTTGATTGATTATATTGATCATATGGCTAAAATAAAAGGCTTCCCGCTTAAGGTAGAACAGAGCATATATTCAAGTGATTCCACAGCCTTTGCAGATGCAGGGATTCCGTCCCTTACATTCTGCCGTTTTGCACCTATGGGTGGAGCATTCATCCACAGTCGTAACGATGTTATGGATTTTTTAAGTGCTGAGGCCTTAGAAAAAACTACCATAATAACGAAAGAATTCAGCGAATCTATTGTAAATTCACTAGTATTTCCAATTGAAAGAAAGATTCCAGATAACATGAAAAAGGAATTAGATAAATACTTTGGCAGGGAACCTGAAAAAGAGGATTCAGTTAAATAATGGACAAGTTCATCTTGTTGTATGACTTTGTAAGGAGATTTGACTTGAACTAAGGATACTTTGTTATAACAAAGTATCCTTTATTACTTTCCTTGTCATTAGTATTATTCGCTTCGCTCGTAAATACCCCCGTTGGTCATGAACAATCTCATTGTATATGAACTAAAAAAATAAATATATCATATTGACACTGCCACTACTGCGTGATACTATATAGTGGTAGTAAGTGATACTGAATATCGGTAATACTAGATAGTGAAGAGGTGATCCATTTGGAAAATATTACAGAAATGCTAAAAGGGGTCCTGGAAGGCTCTGTTCTTGAAATCATCAGCCATGAGGAAATATATGGTTACGAGATTACTAGGAGGCTGAATGCGCTTGGATTTTCAGATGTTGTGGATGGGACAGTTTACACCATTTTGGTGCGGCTTGAGAAGAATAAACTCGTGGACATAGAAAAAAAACCATCCGATATGGGACCGCCGCGAAAGTTTTTCAAGCTCAACGACGCGGGACGTGAGGAACTGAGGAGGTTCTGGGAAAGATGGGAATTTGTATCATCAAAAATTAACGAGTTAAAGGAGAAGAAAAAATGAATTTTTGGGAAAAAATTACGGGAAGCGACATGACTAAAGAATTTGAAACTTTTGAATCGCGAGCCAAAAAGCTACCGGCTGATTATCAAGTGGCATGGGAAAAAATTAAAGCTAATCTTTGGCCGCACTCAGATTTCACCGGTCGCAACCTCATGCCAATTCTTGACGGTGTGCTTGGCCTGCTCGAAGAAACGGCTGCGGACGGTCAGAGTGTAGAAGAGGTTTTGGATGACGATATCAAAGGCTTCTGCTTAGCGCTGGTGGGCGAAGAAGGGGCAAACTCTTTTCGCGACAAGTGGCGCAAACAACTCAACAATAATATCGCTAAAAAATTGGGTAAATAGGGGGATAAAATGAGAATACAAGATATCATCGAAGGTAAAAAAGAGTGGCGAGCGCACGTGGCGCGTGTCAAAACGCTCCCGAAAGATTATCAGATTGTTTATAAAGAGATTCAAAAATATCTCTTTAAGGTGGGCCCTGTTGAGCTAACGGTCGGGATAGGTTTACTCTCGGGGATTATCGATCTTTTTGAAGAGGGCGCGGCCCTTAGGAAAAGCGTACTGGAAGTGACAGGCAGTGATGTAGCGGCTTTCTGCGACGATCTAATCAACGATTCAAAAACTTACGCTGACATCTATCAAGAATCTGCTAACCAAGAAGTTAACAAGGCCATGAAAAAGTTTACGGATAAAACAAAGTAAAAGGAAGATATGGGGATGGTAGAGTGTATAAATACGAGTGGATATTATGCCCGGTGTGTGGCAACAAAACAAGGGTCAAGGTACGTGATGATACGGTGCTTGAAAACTTCCCACTATTTTGCCCGAGGTGTAAACAGGAAACGATAATCAATGTAAAACAACTGAATATATCAGTTATTAAAGAGCCAGACGCTAAGATGCAGAGCCGATAATATGTGAGTGAAATCACAGTTGTTGGCTCTTTTTTTATGATAACTACTCAAGCTGCATAAAAAGGATTAGACGGATATTTGAGTAAGGTTACTATATTGTAGAGGAGGAAAATAAAATGAAAAAAAATATCATACAAATTAAAGGGGTAAAGAAATCTTTCAAAGATGTAGAAGTACTCAAAGGAGTAGCTTTTGAAGTAGAGCAGGGAGGTATCTTTGTATTACTAGGTTCCAATGGAGCCGGAAAAACAACGATGATTAGAATCATGGCTACTTTACTTAAGGCAGATGCTGGAAGTGTTGTGATCAATGGTTTTGATATTGAAAAAAATCCAGGGAAGATTAGAGGTTCTATCAGTCTTACTGGTCAGTTTGCTGCTATTGATGAAATTTTGACTGGACGTGAAAATCTTCAAATGATAGCAAAACTTAGACATCTTAAAAATCCAAATGGAGTAGCAGATGAGTTAATTAATCGTTTTGGTATGTCAGAGGCTGCAGACCGCAGAGTGGGTACTTACTCAGGAGGTATGAAAAGAAAAATTGATATCTCAATGAGTCTTGTGGGAAATCCAAAGATTATTTTCCTAGATGAGCCAACGACAGGTCTTGATCCAGAAGCACGTTTAGAAGTTTGGAAGATTGTAAAAGAGTTATCAACTGCAGGAACTACAGTATTCTTAACGACTCAACATTTAGAGGAAGCGCAGCAACTTGCAGATAAAATCGCCATTCTTCATGGTGGAAAAATCATTGCTCTAGATACACTAGAAGGATTGAAAAAATTATTCCCACCTACAAAAGTTGAATATGTTGAAAAACAACCTACATTAGAAGAAATATTCCTAATAATCATTGGTAAAAAGGAGGAGAAATAAATGGAATCTACAAATAAATATTTTTTCAAAGATATGAGTGTTATGTTTGGACGTTCTATGCGTCATATTTTTAGAAGTATGGATACAATTATTACAGTTAGTATCACACCAATTGCAATGATGTTATTATTCGTTTATGTATTTGGTGGTGCAATCGAAACAGGTACAGAAAATTATGTTGATTATCTATTACCCGGTATAATGTTAATGACTATTGGTAGTGGGATCGCATATGTAGCGTACCGTTTGTTTACAGATAAACAACGTGGTATCCTTGAACGTTTTCACTCTATGCCTATCGCTCGTTCTACAGTTTTATGGGGGCATGTATTAACCTCATTAATTTCTAATGGAATTTCTATAGTAGTGATTATACTTGTTGCATTATTAATGGGTTTCCGTTCCTGCGCAGGAATCTTAGAGTGGCTCGCGGTGTTTGGAATTCTTGGGATCTTTACACTTGCTTTGACTTGGATTGCTGTAATTGCAGGACTTGCTGCTAAAACACCAGATGGTGCAGGCGCATTCGCATACCCAATCATCTTCTTACCATTTATCAGTTCTACCTTTGTACCAACAGATACTATGCCTTCAGCAGTACGTGCTTTTGCTGAAAATCAACCTGTAACGCCTATCGTAGAAGCTATTCGTAATTTATTAGGAGTCCAACCAGTAGGAAATGATATCTGGTTTGCCCTTGCTTGGTGTATAGCAATAATGGTTGTTGCTTATATCTTTGCAATGAGGATCTATAAAAAATTATAAGCTATCTTTATATAAGTACATTTATTTTAGAAGTTGTTTCGCCAAAAGGTTATTATATCAATAACCTTTTGCGTAATTATATAGATACTATGTTTTCACGCATGTGGAAACTATAATTCTGATGACGAATAGTAATGGACAAACTTGGTAACTTACTTATACAATTTTAGAATCTCGCTTTGACTATCAATATAGATTTTTAAAAGCTCTTTTAAATCATCAGTTTTTTCTTTTTCTGTTGAAGGCTCATTAGGTTTAAGTCTTTCCAGAACTTTAAATTCAAAAGATTTTTCTCCATAAGTATCCCAATCCACTTGTAACTGCTTTAATTTATACCTGCCAATACTTAGCTTAAATTTAATTGATTCAAAAGGCTTATATAAATTCACTGATATATCTACTAAAGAATATCCAGTAATAGTATTATATATTTGAATTATACCCATTTCTATTTCTTGCTGCTTATAGTTATTTATAAGTTCTTTCTTTTTAATATTGCTCATAATATTCCTCTCACAATTCTTATAATATTTACTGCCGTTACTGGCTCTGATTAAGTATTCGTAGTCTACCAAGTAGAGAATTCAGATTTATTGTCATGGGCAATGGGCTAAGCTATTTTGCAAAATTACTGCCTCACTCACCAGGGCTGATCTCATCATTATTATTCGAATTACGAACTAAAAAAAACGTAATATTCTAAACTGAATTTTACGGTTTTTGACAAGACCGAGTAACTTTCAGAATAAATATCTACATTATTTGATGGATGCTTTATATCTCTTCTATCAAATCGCAGTTACTAGCAACTTGTATTTCGCCCTCTAGATCTCGAATTTTTTCTCTATATACTTTAATTGCAAAGTACCCAGAAATTATTAAAGAAACTACTTCTGATATTGGAAACGCTATCCATATTCCAGCTAATCCAATTAATTTACTTAGAATAAATGTCAATGGTAATAAAATAATAATCTGTCTTGCAAAAGATATAATAAGGCTTACTTTTGCTTTGCCAAACGCTTGAAAAACCGTAGAAAGAACTATTGATATCCCAGAAAACACAAAACCTATACTGATAATTCTCAAACACTCAATCCCTATTGCATCCATCTGTGGTGTACTGTTAAATAGCATAAGCAGTTGTCTTGGAAATATTACAAATACAGTCGTACCAATAAGCATTATGGCGCATGCAAATATGCAACCATACTTGACAGCTTCCAGTACCCGATGCTTATTTTTCGCGCCATAATTATAGCCAACTATAGGCATGATCCCCTGTGTCAAACCGAATACAGGCATATATATAAAAGACTGTAATTTGAAGTACGCACCAAATACTGCAACAGCAGTTCCAGAAAATCCTGCTAAAATCAAATTGATACCAGATACCATTACGGATCCCAATATTTGCATAAACATAGCCGGAATTCCAACTTTGAATATTTCACCTGTAATGTTGCTACTATAATGAAATTTCTTTAAATTTAATTTTAGTCCATTTTTGTTTCTAAGTACGAGTTTAAGTGCATATAGCATGGCACTTATCTGTCCAATAACCGTTGCTATTGCTGCCCCCTGCACACCTAATTCAGGAAAAAATAACAATCCAAAAATTAGAATTGGATCAAGAACAATGTTGGTTATGGCACCTAATAATTGTATTCTCATAGAACTTAACATGTCACCAGTAGATCTTAAAATATTCATACACACTTCTGATATAATGCTACCAAATGAAAACATCATAATAATTCTAGTATACTGTACTGCATAATTAATAATAACAGGGTCGTCAGTAAAAAGCTTAGAAAACATTTGGGGTACAAATACCGAACAAATCGCTAGGATAATCCACAATATAATACCTATTGCAAAACCATGTTCCGCCGTGTTTATTGCATCATTTTTGTTCCCCGCGCCTAGCTTTCTTGACATAAATGAGTTAATCCCGAGGCCTAGCCCCACAAATATTGATACTATTATTAATTGTATTGGAAAAGCTATGGATAAAGCCGTAAGCGCCTGCTCTGATATTTTTGCTACAAATATACTGTCTACAACATTATATAGCGCTTGCACAATCATCGACAACATTGCTGGCAATGACATTTTTATAATCAGTTTCTTTATATCCATATTCCCTAGTTTATACATATTTTCTTTCATTGTTAATTCTCCTTCAATTTGGTTATATTATCTACCATTTTGGCTAGTATACTTCTTATTTTTTCAATATCAGCATTAGAAATGTTATCAATAAGAATACCTTCCCATTCTTTCAAGACTTCTGTAATGCTAGGAAATATATTTGTTCCCTTATCGGTTAGATATATACCCTTTTCTCGTCTATCACTTTCACTAACTACTCTATTAACATAATTATATTTTTCAAGATGGGTGATTATTTTTGTTATAGTGGCCTTATTAAATAAAAACAATTCATTTATTTCGGTTAGGTTAGCCCCGTTATTACCCCTTAAAAATAACAATACTTCCGCTTGAACTTTATTTAGATTGTATTTTTTTAGCTTAACATCTACAAAATTATTTTGATTTCTATATAATATTGAAATATTTCTTCCTATTATTTTGCGCATATCTTCCTCCTAGAATAATAGTTGCCTAAGAAACTATTATACTTCATACTAGTTTCTTAGGCAACTATTATTTGCAGCAATCAATATAAGTAAGGCGTCCCGTTGTTCCACCAAGGGCACCAGTTTTCTACTGTGATATATTAGATTTCTCTTTACAAAAATACTTTATTGCCGAACCAATTATTACCCCCAACCATAAAATCAAACTTGTTGCTAATAAATATTTTCTATGATTTGACGAATAACTTAGCACCCCTATAACTGGTATACATGAAACTATAGCCTAATTAAAAATGCAACTTCAACAGGGCATTCAGTCAAAATAACTGAAGGTCTATTGAAGTTACATATAAATTGGTGATATTTGCAATGTCGAATGTTTATAAAACCAAAATGTAGTAATTTTAAGTTTTTAGTATATTAGATTTAATTTCAACTATAACCTCAATATATATGACTCTATAATATTGAGGTTTTATCCATTTTTTTAATTAGGGCCTTAATTGTAAGTTATTTGAAGGCTAACTTGATGACATTGCCCCCGGGGGACATGAACAAATTGTTAGCAAGTAGCAATTGGGTCACTTCATGACTTTTATATGGATCCAATACCTATTTGAACCCCAGATTATAGAGGATGATATAAGCTTTCTATATAATTCTTTTAATCAGTAAAACGTGCTATCAACCTTAACGTACCGAAAATTGGTATTACAATAGATAGTACGATACGAGCAGTCTTATTATATACTTTGTATTTCCACATCCAATATAACCCTAACGGCCAAAAAGCATATAAAATTCCCACTACGAAAAGTGGATTACCATACGTTCTAACTTGTTTTACTTTTGTACCTGCCTTCTCGTTATAAATCTCTTCCTCTTCGTAATAAGATTCTTCGTCATTTGCATCAACCTCTTCCTCATTATAAACGCCATCCTGTTCATCATAAGAGTCTTTATAAGTATTATAGGATTCTTTCCTCTCATAAAAAGGATCCTCCTTTTTATTGTATGGTTCTACCTTCCTGTCATATGTTGGTTGTTCTTGTGACTCTTGATACCCTACTGTAGGATTTTCAACGTAAAGACCATTATTTCCCTTCTTCTTCATTTCTATTCCCCTTCTATAATAGTCCGCATTCTATATGAATGTTTTTGCTCTCATCTAATATAATTTCTTTATCATACCGAACAAAATATATTTTACTTTTAAATTTTATACTTTTCAGTTTCTTATATACATCGTCATTAGCATTATTGCTATCAATACTATTACAAATATTTCATATTTATTCTTTATTATATTTGAAATCTCGCTTTAAAAAAAATTATAATAATCACGGTTATTATCCCTTGCGAAAAATAATGTAGCAAATATAAGCTTCCAGTTATAAAACTGTTAACAGTATTTAATGCTAATAAAATTAAGCCAGCCATCATCAGACACAGTAAGCCACCACCATGTGACACAAAAGTGTTTCGGCATTTTTATTATAACATGAAGATGCACAAAAATGTAATACAACAATGAATCATCTGGATACTTAATACCTTTAGACTAAGCTCTATATATACACCTTATGTCCATGTACTACGCATCCTGAGAATTAGACGACGTAACTATTGATATTGGAGGCACGAACAAGGGTCTTTGAAAATTGAATAATATGGTATTAAAAATCAAAATATGTACTATTATAGAATTCTATCTTTGTATAAATATGTATAATATGATATAATTTATATAGAGTTAGGTTGAATTTGTAAAATATATCGAAGCAAATGAACCCATATTAATGATTAATGGTGGTTTTAAAATATCAGTTTTATGTTTATGAATAAGAGGAGGTGATATTTTGGCTGTTTTTTACTATGGTTCGATTATTGCAGTAATGTTACTGTATGGTAACACCGTTTCTATTATGAAAAAAGTAAAGAGTGGAGAAAATACAGAATTAAATACTGCTGTAGGGTGCATTTTAGCAGCATTTATTTTATTATCTATTTTTAATATAACTATGGGTTAGTTTCCATAGTTATATTGAAGATTACTTCGCATGTTTCTTCTTATGCGTCACAACTAATAAAACCGAATAATCCCTTAAAAATACCGTATTATTCAATTGAATTTTACGGCATTCTTACGTCGCAGTTCAAAAATATATTTCGTTGTAATTCAAAATAAATTATCCCCCATATCTAATACACTCACTTTATAATATTGATTTTATCTAATGTTTTTATTTAGATTCTTACTTTCGATTTCCTATTGTATGCAAAGTATTATTCATAATACTTTACACTTTATGTTATATTATGTTGATATATCTAAGACTACTATAGTTTCATCTTCTTATATATAAGTATGTATTTACAATAGATATATTAATAATATCTATATATAACCAAACAAACTTAAAGTAAAAAGAGGCTTCCCTTAATTCACTTTTTAAGAAAAGTTTGAATTAACGAAAGAGTTTCCTAAATTAAATGCAGATCAAACGGAGCATTTTCTAAAATCACATCGTTCTATAAGAACCTATCAATTTGAGTAAATAATTAGCATACATCTGTAACTTTTTTATAAAAACTTGTAATAAATAAATATATGTACACTAACCAAATGCTTATATATCCACAATAAAGTGCAATTTTTATACTTTTAGGAAGCCATACATAAACAAATTCCCATGATGGTCCCCCATAAAACATATATGGAATTAGATATAAACAATAACTTAATCCAATAATGAAAATCAAAGATAAACTAATTTTAAAAATGCTTCTTATAGATTTTTTATAATACTTTCTTTCTTTTCTCAATATCTGTCTAAAAGTTTTAAGCATAAAATATAAGGTAATTAGAAGCATTACATTTGCAATACATATAATTAAAATAGAAATAACATCAGTATTTTTATTTAAATCCATTATATCTCTGCTATAATCTTTTCCTTGCAATATTCCATAAATACCGTCTGCAACTGCTGCTACATATGACGAATTAATATTGGAAAGCACTGCAACTCCAATCTTTTTTTCTGGGTTATACACTATAAATGAAGAATAATTAGGATTCCCTCCTGGATGATAAATTACTACATCGTCTTTTTCACGAACATACCATCCACTAGCATAGTACGAGCCACTATCTGATTCGTCTTTTTTAGGTTTATGAGAATCTTCAATTAACTCTTTACTAAATTTACTAGCATCGAATGTTCCCATTTGAATTTTAAGCCACTTTGCCATATCTTCAGCATTAGATATAATATATCCAGCTGGCTTATTCCCTCTATAAACAGGAGCATCATATAAACGTGCCTTTAAAAATTCAATCTTATATCCTTGTGCCATATATTCATTAACAGTCTCATTTCTATATAAGTAGGTATTGTTTAATCCCATTGGCTTTATAATATTTTCTTCCATATACTTTTCATATGTTACTCCTGTGACTTTCTCAATTATTAGTCCTAAAACATCATAATTGATTGTTGCATATTGAAATTTTTTTCCCGGCTCACTATCCAGTTCTACATTTGTTAATGTTTTTACAGTTTCCTCAAGTGCCTTATCATCATTAGAAATTGGTATCTTATTTATTGTTTTCTCAGGTATTCCACTTGTCTGATATAATAATTCTTCAATGGTTATTAAAGCAACCTTACCTTGATACTTCATCTTAAGCCAAGGAATATATTTAATTACTGGATCATCAATTTTAATTAGTCCATTCTTTTGTAAATTCAGGATCCCTAACGCGGTAAATGCTTTACTATTCGAGGATAATTCAAATAATGATTTAGAGGTAACTGGCTTTTGCCTCTCTATATCCGAATATCCTAAGCCCTTTTGATAAATAGTTTTATCTCCTTGAACTATAACTATAGACATTCCTGGAATTTTACCCTTTTCCATCTGCTTTTCTATAAATTTTTCTGTTTTTAATCTATCATTGCCTGATAGTTGATTTATTTCATTATTATCATTACCTAAAGAGTAGCTTTTCAAAGGTAATAAACTTACACTAATAAAAATACTGAAAATTATTAATAATCTATTTGTTTTTTTCATATACGATTGCTCCTTGTATCAATTTAATTAATCTTTGTATCTTTGAGTAGCCTATGTTAATAATTTAATATAACTGATGATATTACGCCTTAAAATGTATCGTCTACAGATTTTGAAGCAAATTCACTTCGCTCATAAACACCCTCGAGGGTCGTGAACAAATTGTGAACACAATTTGTTTTGCTAGGTGTATAGCAATAATAGTTGTTGCTTATATCTTTGCGATGAGGATCTATAAAAAATTATAACCTATCTTTATATAAGTACATTTAGTTAAAATGATATGCTTTATATAACATTGTAGATCGTATTTATATAGGACATATTAACGGCATAGGATCCTATGCACTATCAGTACTTGCTATCACCTTTCCCATATCAGTTATTATAATGGCCTTTGGAATGCTTGTTGGTATGGGTGCTAGTGCACTTATATCAATAAGACTGGGAGAAAAAAACAAAGAATCTGTAGAAAACATTTTAGGAAATGCACTAATACTTATAACTATAATAACATTAATAGTTAGCCTTCTTGGAATTTTATTTTTAAATAAATTTTTAATCTTATTTGGGGCAAGTGAAAATACCATCCCTTATACAAAGGCATATATACAGATCATACTTATGGGGCTGTTTTTCAAAACATAAGATTTTAAGACAAGTTATAGTGCTAATCCCCCTTATTCTTATACTTCCCATATTTTATAAGTTAGAAGGATTGTGGTTTTCACAACCCTGTGCAGATATGATTACAACGGCACTAACAGCATTTTTTCTGTGCAAGAGCATTAAAAAATTTCAATATACAATATATTAGAAAAATTAAGCTTAAATATAAAAATAAGCTATTCGCTTGCTAATCAAGATAATACAGGCATATGGATTGTAATTGCATATGACACTGTAAATAATTAATAGCAAACAACAACTTCCAGTTATTGTTACGTCCCCCTAGGTCGTAGTAAAAACTGGAAGTTTTTACTTTCTAATGTGAGTGTCCCATTACCAATATTATAAATGTAACTTTTAATTTTCGTTGCCAATATATTCCATCGTGTGAGATAATAATTATTAATCAGATATATATGCAGGTGTGGAGAGTTATTTACTAAATAAATAATCCCATAGTGTGTTAATGAATGTTCAATAGGGATTGGCCATTGCTTGAGTATGTAATATTAAAGCTTATGATAAATATATACTACAAAACTAAGTAGACAACCTAATTATTATATTGGAGGGTGTTATATGTTAATTAACAGAAAAATCGCTGGAATGTTTATCATGGTAATTTCCATTATCAATTTACTTATTGGATGTACACAAAGTAGTCCTGAATCTGTTGATGTAAAAAACATTAGCTATTTCAAGGAGTCGGATATACAACAGGAAAATATTATGAATCAACTGAAAGAACTTATTTCTGATAACTACAAGGGAAGATTAGCAGGATCTGAGGGGAATGCTCTAGCTGCTCAATATATTGCAGACAGTTATAAAAAAATAGGTCTTGAAAATCCAACAGGCTTAGACAATTATATGCAAAATTATAAACAGCCTACAATTTTGTTGAAGGATAAACCTGTACTTCAGATAATTGACAACACTAATAAAACACTTGTAGATTTTGACTATGCCGAGAATTTTGTGCTTCGTAGAATGCAAAGTAAAACTTCTGAAATTGAACTTAATGCACCTTTATTTTTGCCTGATTCAACTGAAAATCTACACGGGATGAGTGGCAAACTAGAGGGCAAGGTACTTCTGATACCTTCCGAATTAAGCTGGATGACCGGTAGTCCAGAAGGCCCTGTTGACTTGGCATCAATTTATGGTGCTAAGGCAGTTATTTGTGAATTTGATTTATCTAACAACATGAGCGGAATTAAATATCTAAAGGTCACACCATTTATGGCTTACAATAATAGCTCTAATTATCGCCCTTTTATTTTTGTAGATAGCGATACCTTTTCAAAATTAGTTGAAGCGGAAAAGTCAAATAAACATATTTATTTTAGCAGTAGCTATAAATTTGATAAAGACACAAAAGTAGCAAATGTCATAGGATTAATTCCAGGCTCTGATGCAAAATTAAAAGATGAATATATTATTGTTGGTGCTCATTTCGATCATGTTGGAGACAATATGGATGGAACTTATAACGTGGGAGCCCTAGATAATGCGTCAGGCCCTTCGGCAATGCTGGAAATAGCTAGGATTATAAGAGAAAGTAAAGTAAGGCCAAAGAAATCAATCTTATTTATTGCTTTCAATGGGGAGTCTAGCGGTCAATGGGGATCTAAATATTATGCAAGAAATCCAATTTATCCAATGGATAAAGCCGTAATGATAAACTTGGATATGGTTGGGTCAGCTAGAGAATTACCACTACTAATTGCTAGTCCAGAGAATAAAAGCAGCACTGAAAATAATGTTCTCAATAATACCCTTGCGGAGTATGCAAAGGAACTTTCTATAAACTATACTACCGGAAATGCATCTGGAAGTGACCATGTAAGTTTTGCTGCAAAAGATGTGCCCTCAGTACTGTTAACCCATCCTGATTTTGAAAATGGATATCATAGCCTATACGATACTATTGATAAAATAAGTGGCAGTAGACTTTCAGAAGTTGTGAAGTTAGTATTATACTATATAGAAAAAAAAGCTTATTAGTAAAATTTAATCAGTAGTTCTGATTTCTAAATGAACATGAGTAAAGATGGAGGCAAACAAAATCTTATTACAATCTTTGTATAAAAAATAATCCTTGAATTTTCAATTCGGACAGACAAAGATTTAGAAGAAAGTATGAATTATTATTATTATTATTATTATTATACTTCACAAATATATGACTTGATTAGTGAGGGAGTAAGTGATTTGCATTGCAGAGGAACTAATGCTAGAGTATGGATTTATGGAACATGTAGGTTATCCTAAAGACTTAACGAATGAAATGATGCTTAGTTCTAAAATTGAAAAACAAAAATGATACTGAAATTAAAATCACAGTATCTTTTTTTCTTCATATAAAAAGTAAAGGTCTATATAAAACACATAGACCTTTATTTTTGATGTGTAAATGTTATTTAAAGACTGTTGTGTGTTCCATCACAGAATGGAGGATTTTTAGTATGCTTACAGGCACATAGAACTTTGTCTATCAGCTTTCCCATGAGTTCTTCGATATTTCTGCTTAGTATGGCAATATCCTCCTTTTTTGCATCATCAATGTGAATCCCAGCTGAAACGGTGACATTACACAACCATTTGGAACTAAGACGCAGTGCGATGCTGCGAGCCAGTTCATCTTCTTTATGGCCTGTAATGCAGATTACACTGACGCTTGCCGAATCGCTGCCGTCTCCTGTCAGGCTTTTTCTTGGAACAGCAACTGCAACAGCACCGATATGAGGCACATCTCCTCCAAAAATGCATATAGAAACATCCTTACCGCAAAACAATGTATGGAGACAGACTTGATACTTTCCTTCTCCAGCGTTCAAAGAAATTTCTTTCATTCCAGTTTCCTCCTTTATGATAAAAGTACCCTAATTCACTGTTTTTTCACGTCCAAGTGTAAATGCGTAAAGTACAACTAGTACAACGATAAAAAATATAGAAACAGAATATATTGCATTTGCTATCCCTTGTTTTTTCTTACTCACTTTACTTACTGTAATTGTCTGAAGTGTAGGTGTCAAGAAACCATATGCTGCTCCATAGAATACTGCTGCAACAAGAAGTAGTAGGGTGCCGTTTACTATAGATAGAAGATAAAGTCCAATCATACCGCATACTGCCGCTGGATACATGATAACTTTATGACCTATCCTATCATATATAATACCTGAAACTGCTTTTGATACCAATAGTACAATAGCTTCTTATCATTAACGTTTTTTACCTGAAGGAGTGGTCTTTCCGCACAAATTCTGTAATATAGTAAATAAAGAGATATTGTAATATAATTTATTTAACCAATTCTTTAAATATATTGACATCCCTTCTATAAACATTTTCACTAAAACTTTCACTTATTTTAAGGCTTGCTTGTTTGTAGAAAATAGATGGTGCATTACTTACTACATAATAATACACATCTCCTTTGTTATAGATGGGATTTTCTAGAGTAGTAAAGATTGTACCTTCAATAGCTTTACCAGCATTTGCAGCAGCATCAATTATTAAACAGTTTTTCTTTAAACTTTTTTGATGTTCTAAAGATAGTATGTGCAAGCCAGTTTTATCAATCTCAATACCATTTATTATAATGTCAAAGCTTTCACGTTCTTCGATAAACTCGTGCATAGTTTTTCTATAAAACATTCTTACGTTATTATTAAATTTTGAAACAGCACAAAATGCTCCTTGAGAAACGTTCCCGCAACCTAACACTGCTATATTTGTACTGTGATCTGGTATCATACCGAAGCTTAATAATGCATGTAAAACAGCAGAATAGCCAGCAATAAAACTGTTCTCTTTGATAAAATTTGGTTTGATCCAATCGATTAATTTTATCTTATCTTTGTAATAAACCTGAGGGTGAATATTGTCCAAATCTACAATCGTTAGATTTTTTAAATTAAATTGTGCTTCCATAAAGCCTTTGCCAGATCCGTTAGGATGGGTCCAACCAATAATCATTTGATTTGGTCTTATATTTCTATAGTCATCTTCTAGGATACATTTAAGTGAAAAAATTGCAGGACAATCAGAAAAAATAGCCTCACGTGAGGCTATTTTACATCCTACCTTCTCATATTCATCATCACTTATATTCAGATTAAGTCCAAAATTATGTTCAATCACAATGTCATTTTCAAAATTATTTACATGAGTAGGCAATAATGCAACTCTTTTTTCACCAGAATAATGGGGAATAATAAATCCTAATTTCATACACTCAGTCCTCCTCGTATAATATTCAATTAACTAAAAAAAACAGTATGTTACATTCGTTTTTTTTAGATAGTATTTAGTTTTAATTATAATTCTTCTATTTTAAATATAATTATGATCTATGCCCTGATACCAGCCCTATGATCAAGTGATAAATTTATATTAAAGATAAGACAAGCTAAAAAAACTGATACTAATTATACTAATAAAATCCTTAATCCATAATCTTTCTTTATCCACCTTAATCACTCCTATATAATTTCTATGCGACTTATCTATTATATCACTTTGTATTATGCACAACTAATTGTGTTTTGCACAACTTTGATGCATAATTGTAATATCACTTATTTTTTTAGGAGGTAATCGTTTTTATGGACTGTAATCAACTTAAATATTTTCAAACACTGTCTAGTATTTGCAATTTTACAAAGGCAGCTGATGAACTAACTCTTTCACAATCTGCACTAAGTCGATCAATTTCTCGACTTGAAGACGAATTAGGAGTCCCATTATTTGAGCGAAAAAGCCACGGTGTAGTCTTAAATCGATACGGTGAAGTTTTCCTTAAACATGCAAATCAAGCTCTGTGGGAAATAGACAAAGCAAAGCAAGAAATTAACAATATGGTGGATCCCTTTCACGGTAACATCTCACTTGGATTCATTCAAACACTTGGTTCAAGTTTTATACCTAATTTGATTAGTGAATTTCAAAAACAAAAACCAGGAATAGGATTTCAATTAACTCAAGACACCACAAAGAAAATTCTGAGTCAAATAGAGTCGGCAGAAATTGATGTTGGTTTTTGTGCACCGCAAGAACCAATCAAAAATCTAAGTTCTTTTCCAATCATGAATGAAGAATTATTTTTAATTGTTCATAAAAACCATTGGCTTGCTGACAAAGAGGAAGTCAATTTGTGTGAAGTAGCCACTGATCCCTTTGTCCTTTATAGACCTGAAACTGCACTGCATGATGTTGTTCAAACACTGTGCCTTGATGCTGGGTTCCATCCCACAATGTCTTTTGAGGCTTTTGAAGAACGGACCGTTGCTGGGCTTGTTGGCGCAAATCTTGGTGTTGCACTAGTCCCCTTCCTACCAGGACTTGATATGCAGAAAATTTCACTTATTCACGTCCGTAGCCCTCATTGTCTAGTAAAAATTCAAATGGTTTGGCGAACAGGTGGATATATGTCACCTGCTTTAGCAAATTTTAAGTCCCATGTTGAAAATACCATACATTTAACCAAATAATAAACATAAGTTGTCCATTCAATTCCCAATTAAGATAAGTTAGAAAGTAAAAATCTCCAGTTTTTACTATGACCTCGGGGGACGTTACAATACCTGGAAGTTATTTTTTGCTAGGAGGCATAGGTACAGTGTATAACGCCAGAAGAAATGAGTGTCTTAATGTATTTTGGCACAGTAAATACTAGAGATGTAATGGCTACCCTTATGGATTTTACAAGAAATAAGTAATTGTTAATTTATCAAAATAAGGTTAGTAAAAAGGGGTTTCTTTAATAGTTAGGATAAATTTAGTTTAACTGAAATAGAACCATTTACCTAATAGATTATGCTTATTTATAATTATTTTTCGGTCCTTTATCCATAACTATTTCTATGTTACCGTCAGCAGCCTTCTTTAACTTTGGTCTGTTCTCAGAACCTGGAGTACTGTACATTTCAATAGGTTTTATTATGACCCCGTCTGGCGTATTTAATAACATGCCTGGTACACAGGTGTATATTCCATTATTATTATTTGCATTTTCTGCGGAAATCGTAACTTCTGTACCTGCGTTGTTATCTATGCACATAGATACTTTATACTTGTGGAAAGAACCAGAACCATTTGACTGTGCAGAGTAAGCTACAGGAACTACTGCAATAATATCGTCATTAAAACGTATTTTAATTATCTCTGTTTTGCTGACTTCTTTTTTTGCCTTGCCCCAACCTAATTTTTTATCTCTCCCTATATCTCCCATATGCTCTACAGTACCGTTATCGAAATTTTGTAATACTGGTACACCTTTAGCACCAAACATAGCTACATCAATTTGTTTACCAGACTTAGTGTATACTAGTGCATAAATATCATAGTCTGTACCAGAATCCCAAGAAACTGATGCTATTATTTGGGTAGTTTTTTCAATTAAAATAGGCTTCTCGCCTTTGGATAAATTTACTTTACCACTGGTCTTCTTAAGGTCAACAACTGCCTTCACAGGTTGTACAGACTTAACAGGTTGCACAGGTTGTTTTTCTTCTGCTTCTGCTTCTGCTTCCACTTCTACTCCATAATTTAAACATAATCCATCTAGACCTGCTGCGAATCCCTTCCATACTGCCTTAGCTTTTGCACTTCCGTTTCTTAGATACAATTCCGTAACAACTATACCATTTTCAGTTGTGAAACTTGAGGGTATTAGCTGAATAATGTCACTGCCTACGTGTATTTCAGCTTTTAAGTTTTTCACACTTGCAAATCCAGTGTCGTTTCCCTCTGTCAAAGTTACAGCTATTTTAGTTATACCTCCTGATGACTTGCTTAAATCAAAATCAATTTTATGTATTTTTGTACTTCCGCTGTCTACAGAAGGAATAAATGTAGCTATACCATTTGGTCCTTCCATCTGGTTGTAGAATACTATTCCACTATCACCTAATACTTTTCCTGCGTCTGTCACAAGAAAAGCTGTTAAAGATACATCTATATTTTTGTCTATATCATGTGTTACAATAACACAGCCTTTTGAAGAACTAAGAGATGTGTTACCACCTGTTTGTAACTCTTGGATCATATATATCCACCTTTCTTTTGATAAGTCTTGATAATTGAAACTTATAATAATGCCTTATATTACATCTTACTATGAACTGTATAGATATGAAAGGGTTTTCATTTCATTTACAGGTATCTGTGTGAATTATATTAATAGTTAATATCTCTTATTTATCACTTAAAGCCTTTTTAAGGGCTTTAATTTCATCTTGGTGTATTTGGCTTACTTTTCCTATCACTTTTCTTATCATCTATAGGTAATAGGCTCTGTAAGGCTTTAATTTGTCGCTTTATTTCGTCTTTATCTTTTGGAATTTCTAATTTTGACATTTATTTGACCTCCTTTCAAATAGTCTTTCATATATCTATTCTGCATTTGAAAGTTGTTTCCTTCTAAATAGTTGTTTTTCAGCAAATTCATCACTCTTTTTTCATACTCTATTATTTAATAACCCTTTCAACTTACTTGAGTTATTTATAGTTTTAAACATAGCAAGAACCTCATTTCCAATAAACTCAACTGACTTATCCATATAAATTTTATCCACCAATTTATAAATATATCTATCTTGAAAATTCAAGTCATATTCTAGGTATCTATATTTAACATTTCCTGACTTATCAAAACCTAGAGATGAAATTATTTTAAGTATCTCTTCCTCATATTCCTCGTAGGGCACATAATTCCCCTCAGTATCTACAAGCGAAAGCGAAGCATAAATATGATTCTCACACAAAGCATTGCCCACTAACAATCTTACGTGAAACTCTTTATAAAAGCCTATTAAATAATCAATGTAATACTCTCCATCTTTTATTTTTTGATTTATTGTTAAATAATATATAATTAGTAGCAAAACAAATTGTGTTCACAATTTGTTCACGACCCTCGAGGGTGTTTATGAAAAATAGAAAAAGGCTGTCTCACCAGTGAATTTTCATCACTTCTAAGACAGCCCCAAATAGGATTATCTGACTAGGTTTTTCATAATTAAAATTGCAATGCTCAAAATTAGCACAATACCTCCTGTTACAACTAAAGTAACAATTAAAAATGGAGGAACATACCTATCATAAGATTGTATGCCAGTAATTGACGTAGCACCAAGAACACAACCAAATATACTAAGCATTACAAACCTAAAATGACCTACCTTACGCAAATATTCACTTCTTTTCTCCTTCATTATTCTAACCTCCATATTGTTTTAATCCTATTAACTCAAATATAACTAAATTAAATTATAGATGCTCCCGACTTTACGCTTTTTTCACCAAAATTGCTCATACTTTCAACTCCTTTTTCTAAAAATATATATTTAAATTAATGGGATTACTTATTATTAATAATGACTTTTACAATATTTCCTCTTTAAAATATTTCTATTAAAGGGTTTTCTGGTTTATGCAAACCGTCACAATAAGTAGGGTTTTTATATTGGTACAATTCTATGTCACAAAAGTCTTCTGAAATGTCGTTAAATAGAATTCGTTATATACTGATTCTACCTTTTTTTATTGTGCTAAAAAGACATAGTATGTGTTTGATTGAATATTTTAAAGTTCTATTTTAATCTCTGAATGGTGCCATTAGTACATTACGAATCAATAGGTTACTTAATCACCTATCAAAATTAAACAAATAATCATTGCAGTGGTGGGGTATGTAAAGCCTTACACTCCCTTGTTGCTGTTAAAAATTTTCCTATAAATTAAATTTCCAAATCGAATTGGCAAAGCAAGAAACGCTCCCATGGACGCAACTACGTTACCAACAAATAATGAAGAAAGTGAATCTATTAGTGAATTGTCATTAACAAGATAGGTCCAAGTTGAAGAAGGTGGCTTTATCCGCTCTTTTAAGCTAATAAGTCCCTGCTCTGATATATCTAACCCTTCAAAATCTTGTAGGATTCTCTTTTGTATCTCTTGCTGTAGAACCTGAAATACGCTACCTGCTTCAATTTGAAATTCTTGCAACGGGTTTTTACGACTTAGTATGCTTAACTTTACTCCATCTTGAAGATACGCTACATGAGCAAGATAATCAGCCCAAACTTCATTAATATTATATAATGCTACTTCTTTTTCAAGTTCATTTACTGTATCTTCACTAAAGTAGTTAATTAATTTTGTAAATAACTGTGGCTGCTCTAGGCTTAATATGTTAAAAGGTAAATTATCATATACTACTTCCATTCTCCTTTGGTGAACAACAAGTCGTTGATCTTCTATGAAAGAGGAATACTGCCATAATGCTCTTCGTAAATCTGAATCCTGGCCCTGTATAACTCTCTGCACATGATCTATTTTGCTTTCTATTCTGGGACTCATCAAGGGTTCTTCCTGCACCTTTGGTCTAATTACCGCAGGTATTAATTTATCGATACCATATCTTTTGATGAGGTCATCTTCAAGGCTTATAAAGAATTTTGACATGCCAACATCACCCTGACGTCCACTTCTTCCTTTAAGCTGCTTATCAATTCGTTTACTCTCGTACCTATTAGTACCTATTACATATAATCCTCCAAGGGAAGCAATCTTATCTCTATTAGCTCCATCTAGGCCCCCAAGTTTTATATCCGCACCTCTACCAGCCATATTAGTTGAAACAGTAACTGCATAAAGAGTACCCGCTTGTTCAATAATATGTGCTTCAAGTTCATCATTTTTTGCGTTTAAAATTTTATATTTGACGCCTAGCTTGTTTAATTCCTCAGCCAAATATTCTGACTCTGCTACACTACACGTACCAACTAAAATAGGCTGTCCTGTGTCATTTACTCTTTTGATTTCTGAGCACAAAGCCTTGTATTTGGATTTTTTGTGCGTAAATATTACATCTGGATAATCGATTCGCTTGCAAGGAATATGTGGTGGAATTACTAGCACATCCATATCATAAAGCTCTGTAATTTCATTCAAGGAGTCCATTGCTGTACCAGTCATCCCTGCAATTTTTTTATAAAGCAAAATGAAATTCTGCAAAGTTATTTGATTCATAATACGTCCCCTTGATCGGATGCTAATACACTCCTTAGCTTCAAGTGCTGCTTGAATTCCGTCAGGCCAACGTCTATTCTCAGCGATGCGCCCGGTAAACTTATCTACCATTTCAATTTTACCTTCTCTAACAATGTAGTCTATATCTTTCGTAAGTAAGGCAATTACATGAAGAATATTATGTACCTCGCCAAGTAATTTAAAGTTTTCTTTTGCATATAAATTTTCACAGCAAAGCATAGTTTCTACTCGTATTAGTCCTTTTGGGGTCAAAAAGGCATTACTTTTAACTTCATCCTTGTCATAGTCTACTTTAGGTTCCAGCCCCCTAATAACTTCCATTGTTTTACCAAGAGTATCTTCTTCACGGTCCCCGTCTGTTGCAATAACTAATGGTATCCTAGCTTCATCGATCATTATCGAATCCGCCTCATCGACTATGGCAAAATTAAATGGACGTAGCATAATTTCACTTTTTTTAAAGCAAAGGGAATCCATTAAATAATCAAATCCTGCTACCTTGGCAGTTACATATGTAATATCACAGGCATAAGCCTTCTGCTTTTCACGCCTTTCCATAGTTTCCTGTACGAAACCCACAGTTAAACCAAGCAATTCATATACAGGTCCCATCCAAGTTGCATCCCTGCGCGCTAAATAATCATTAAAAGTAAGTATATGACAACCACGACCTGTAAGTGCATTTAAGAATGCAGGAAACACAGCGGCTAAAGTTTTCCCTTCGCCGGTCTGCATCTCTATCAATCTTCCCTTATGCATAGCTATTCCAGATATCAGTTGCTCATCGTAAGTAAATATTCCTAGTACTCTTTTAGCCGCCTCTTTTGCAAGTGCAAAGGCTTCTATAATTATGTCATCCAAAGATGTACCGTCTAAAATCTTACTCCTGAGCTCATGTGATTTATTTTGAAAATCTGTAATATTAAGCGAATCAAATTTAAGCCGATTTATTTGTTCTACTATTTTTTTATACCTATTATATTCTGACTTTTTGATTAAATTATGAAATTTTTTTCTAATGCTAATGGACATATGACTCACCACTCTTTCAATATAAAATAGTTTGATGTTCTATTATTAAAAAGCAAAAGATATTTATTTGAATCCAATTTTAATAATTGGTTTTTAAGATCTGTGGTAGAACAACTCGTTTCATTTCTTAAACCGATTTTTTGTATTTGCGTATACACATGCAAAAATAACAAGACCAAGAATTGCTATTAATCCCACAACTGGCAACCATAAAATATTATAAATTCCCCCCAGTGCAAAACAAGGTATAATAAGTGCTATTACAATAATTATTTTACCCATAAATTTTGATAATTCAACAGAATTATATTTGTCTTTTTCCTCTTTGGTCATAGTGTTATATCCTGCAATAAGGAAAGCGCCTTTACCACATAATAATACAATTCCCATAGCAATAAAAATTAAATCAATTATAGCCATTACTATTAATCCAGAAATATCATTTCCTGACATAAAAATTTCCCCTCCCATTAGATAAATAATCTTCGCTTAATAATATGCTTATTTTGTTAAGTTTCTTACATTTTCTAAATCTTCCGTTACTCTATTATTTAAGTTTCCTCAAACTATAATTCTGCATTAATTTCCAATTTCCTTTATATAGTATAACATATATGTAAAGGAATACCATTTCATTTTCTCAATCAATTAGAGAAAGCCTACCCCATAGATTTCTCTATGAAATAAGCTTTTATTGTAAGCCACAGCTTGCCTTGCTTGGTATTATACTGATGAATGGTAAACGATAATTATTAAATTTTTGCAACAGATAATAATGGCAGCATTTCATCATCATTTATTGAAGAAAAAAGTATTTCACCTCAATTTCCATCTAATATTCACCTATATATGCATGCTCAACTTTCCAAAAGTCTTCAACCTTAACTAATGTTATCTGCTTTTTATGTTTTACCATTTTCACTTTGTTATCTGCTATTGATGTTTGAGTTAATACTATATCATAATAATATACCTTAGTTGGATTTGCTTTATCTTCAGAATCTTTTTCAAGTTTTATACTTTTTACATCTACATAATATTTTTTTTCACTGGCTTCTTTAATTCTTCCATAAGCCATTTTTGATGCTAAAAGTTCTTTGTATGCTGCGTGGGTCATTGATCCACTAAGCTCTCTACTAGCATTAAATATGTCACGTTCAAGTATGGTACTATCTTTATTACCTGCTACTATCTTATTGTACAAAGCGATATCATATTTATTAATTTCGTAATACAAATCCACATAATTTTTTATAACTGTTTCAACTTGTTCGTTTTCCATGTCAGCACCTGATTTTATATCATAAATACAAACTCTCCAACCGTCATTTACTTTACTTGCAACTATTCCCTTTTTAACTATTACATTTTTCGCCTTATTATCAACTAAAGATGTTTGAACCAGCTCTACAATGTAATCAAATGTCTTAAAATCTTTAGTTTTATTCTCAGTGAACTTTTCAAGTTTTATATTTTTTATAGCTACAGAGTACTTGCCTCTACTAGCATCTTTAATTCTTTCATAAGACACCCTAGTACCTATAATTTCTTTATAAGATTCGTTATCTAATAGTGGCTTAAATCTGACAGAAATAGCTTCAATTTTCTTATTGGTAATACCTTCCTCTATTTTTCTATAAAGGTCTATGTCCTCTTTAGATATTGTATAATATGTTTTTATATACTCGTTAATAACACTTTCAGCACTAGTATAAATTACATTCTTAGAAGTACACCCAGAAAAACTTAACATACTAAAACTTACTAAAAGTAAACAACAAATATTAGTTAACTTTTTTATAATTATCACCCCTCATATTATTAGACGATTAAATCACCTGAAAAGTTACTTTATTTACATAAGTAAAACTCCCAGTTTTCACTATAATCTCAGAGATGTCAATCAGCACTATTTTATTATTCCAATCAATTAGAAAAAGCCTACCTCATAGATTTCTCTCTGAAATAGACTTTTGCAGACTTTCAAGTCCACTATTTAGAAAGTATAAATAAAAACTTGATGTTTGCATTAAATTTTCAAGTTTTGTTTTACTCTATTCTCTAATTGTTTAAAATTAAATAAATTTATTTATTAATAACAAACAACTGGAGTACCTGCCTCTATATTATTAAATATTGTCTTTGCTACATCGTATGGTGAATTTATACAACCATGGGATCCGCCTGTCTTATATAGCTCTCCCCCAAACTTATCTCGCCAGCTTGCATCATGAATTCCTATTCCTCCATTAAAAGGTAGCCAATAATTCACAGGAGCAGCGTAGTTCTCACCTTTAAGGGTTGCATTTCTTTCCTTATAATCGATCTTATAAATGCCCATGGGCGTTCTAGTCTTATCAGATCCATCATTACCTGTAACAACATCCCCTTGTGTTATCAGCACTCCGTTTTTATAAAACCACATGTGTTGCCCTGAAAGATCTATTTCTACATAGGTATTTCCAATATCATCCTTGCCACGAGATAATGCGGTTTGATAATATGCTGGTTCTTTTTCTATAGATTCCCCTTCCATTATCATGGAAATTAAATTTTGGACTTCTTTAACCTTATTAATGGCCCATCCATAACTACCGCCACCAATATTAATTACCTTTCCCGATGATGTAACAAAACTTCTCGTCTTAGCAACTGTATTATATTCACTAGCAAGTACTTCCATATAGCTTTCAACTTGTTTTTCATTAAATGTGACTTCACTATCCTCATCAACTGTAACCCACTTATTTATTGTAGAACCATCTAAAATTTCTTTATCTTCCCCAAAAATATAGGTAATCTTTGAAGATACATATTTGTTTAACTTGTCCCTTGTGGCAACTACCTTTGGAGATTTTGAAGTATATGTTGGCTTAACATAGTAGTTAATTGACTCCAAATCTATTGTTGTTTCACCCTTAGTCATTGCATCTACGGCATTCTTATATAAAATGTCTTTATTGCCCTTGTTTCCAATGACTTCATCCACAATCACATAACTATTATCTATATACTTATAGCTAGCATTTTTAGGTTCAATCACCTTACTACTATCAAAACAAGAAAGCTTATCCACTTGTTCTTTTAATAAATCTTTATCATATTTAACTCCTACTATCATTTTAGAATCTTTTGTATTAAAAACTGCTGAAATCCATTTATAAGGATTCTGCTTATCTTTAAACTCCTTAAACTCACCATTCATATCATACTTTAAGCCAATTTCTTCTCCTCTAATTTGTTCATTTATACCGCCTCGTTCTTTTATGTTTAACTGATACTTTTGAATCTCAGATGCCATTTGTTCATTTACGACTTCTACACTTTTACCTGAAACACTAATGCTATTTATTGTAGAACCAAAATAAAAATGATTCATAAAATATATTGCCATCCCAAAGTATATTATAAGTAAAGTACAAATAGAAATTATAATACCTAAAACAATTTTCTTACGCTTTTTTATTGACCTTATTGTTGACTTTTCTACCGCAGTTTCCATAATTGCACCCTCTCTTTTCTTAATCTATTATACCTCAAAACAGTCTTTTAAGTAACATCACTAGTATTATCCTAATGCCTATATATTGATTTTTTTCTACATAATAGATTCTAATTATATTTGCATAGTAGTTAAAGATTCTCCTATATCCTAAACTTTCGCCGCTATAACCATTTAACTACAGCAATTATTTTTTTATTAGTATTTTTTTATTAGTATTTTTTTTAATAATGTTCACATTATATTCTAATTTATCTAAATCTATTTCGCACCAAAATGTTTTCAATAATATTAACCTCCATTTGCTCTGTAAACTAACCTTAATTAATTATATAATTTAAATGTTGCAGAGTTATATCAAATTTGTTACAACTTAGTATTAATACATTACATATGCGATTATATAACAGTAAATATTACTTTATAATCTTTTTAATATAACAGAGTAGATGGAAATAATGAACCGACCTTTATAAAAATATAATGTAGGTAAGTTTGTATTCACAAATCTACCTACATTTTTTTCATTTCTGGTTGAATTGCACCCATTTTAGCTGTCTATTTAGTTTGTTTAATAGTTAAAGGCAACAACACTGACTTTATTATAACTGTAAAAACAATTATTGCCAGGCCATAGGATATATTATTAATTGGTATAATTATATGAATACCGCTGTGTATAAAGTAAAAAAACTTTTCAAGTGGAGCAATTAAAAAATTTAAATTCAAATACAAAACCTCCCAAGTACTTATTTAACTAGGTTAAGTGTAAGGTAGCCTACCCTAGAATTCGCAGTTCAAATTCCTTATTGCAACAAGGACATTTAACTGTATGCTTTCCCCTCATTCGTGGCAAACGAAGTACCTTCTTGCAATGTGGACATTTGCGAAAACGATGCGTTTTAATTTCTTTAATTCTGCGAATCGTCAAAGAACCTTTTGCGCGAGCAGGTTTCCAAATCCTCATAAACTTTTCATTTTCCATACGTCTTTTGTAAACATTTCTAGATAACGTTCTGAAAATAGTATAAACCAGAACAGCAGACATAAAAATGCTAATAACAGTAGAACTGATAAAAGTATTAGCAACTATCAAAACGAAATATGCCCCAATCAATGCAATATACAGTTGGTCTGTACCATACCTACCATACATAAACTTTGTTAACTTATTTTTTAAATTCCCCATTTTACTCACTCCTCATTAATACGGTCGTCCTAAGCTTTCTTTGCTGCAATTATGGACGGAATTAGGCCTGCCATAAAACAAACTATCATACTACTAATAACAAGCACCATACCACCCACATAAATACACTACTCTATTATTTAAGTTTCCTCAAACTATAATTCTGCATTAATCTCCAATTCCCTTTATATAGTGTAGCATATATGTAGATAAATACCATTTCATTTTCTTAATCAATTAGAGAAAGCCTACCCCATAGATTTCTCTATGAAATAAGCTTTTATTGTTACTTCTATTTAATTTTTCACTCAGTCTGCTATGCATATCTTATTTCCTCTAATTGTTTCACTAAAGGGTTTGGAATTCTAGGTTTTGTCCACTCTGGTTTAAAATTAAATAAATTTATCTTCTATTAGTAACAAATAACTGGAGTACCTGCCTCTATATTATTAAATATTGTTTTCGCTACATCGTATGGTGAATTTATACAACCATGTGATCCGCCTGTCTTATATAGCTCTCCACCAAAATCAGTTCGCCAGCTTGCATCATGAATTCCTATTCCTCCATTAAAAGGTAGCCAATAATTCACAGGAGCAGCGTAGTCTTCACCTTTAAGGGTCGCATTTCTTTCTTTATAATCGATCTTATAAATGCCCATAGGCGTTCTAGTCTTATCAGATCCATCATTACCTGTAACAACATCCCCTTTTGTTATCAGCACTCCGTTTTTATAAAACCACATGTGTTGCCCTGAAAGATCTATTTCTACATAGGTATTTCCAATATCATCCTTGCCACGAGATAATGCGGTTTGATAATATGCTGGTTCTTTTTCTATAGATTCCCCTTCCATTATCATGGAAATTAAATTTTGGACTTCTTTAACCTTATTAATGGCCCATCCATAACTACCGCCACCAATATTAATTACCTTTCCCGATGATGTAACAAAACTTCTCGTCTTAGCAACTGTATTATATTCACTAGCAAGTACTTCCATATAGCTTTCAACTTGTTTTTCATTAAATGTGACTTCACTATCCTCATCAACTGTAACCCACTTATTTATTGTAGAACCATCTAAAATTTCTTTATCTTCCCCAAAAATATAGGTAATCTTTGAAGATACATATTTGTTTAACTTGTCCCTTGTGGCAACTACCTTTGGAGATTTTGAAGTATATGTTGGCTTAACATAGTAGTTAATTGACTCCAAATCTATTGTTGTTTCACCCTTAGTCATTGCATCTACGGCATTCTTATATAAAATGTCTTTATTGCCCTTGTTTCCAATGACTTCATCCACAATCACATAACTATTATCTATATACTTATAGCTAGCATTTTTAGGTTCAATCACCTTACTACTATCAAAACAAGAAAGCTTATCCACTTGTTCTTTTAATAAATCTTTATCATATTTAACTCCTACTATCATTTTAGAATCTTTTGTATTAAAAACTGCTGAAATCCATTTATAAGGATTCTGCTTATCTTTAAACTCCTTAAACTCACCATTCATATCATACTTTAAGCCAATTTCTTCTCCTCTAATTTGTTCATTTATACCGCCTCGTTCTTTTATGTTTAACTGATACTTTTGAATCTCAGATGCCATTTGTTCATTTACGACTTCTACACTTTTACCTGAAACACTAATGCTATTTATTGTAGAACCAAAATAAAAATGATTCATAAAATATATTGCCATCCCAAAGTATATTATAAGTAAAGTACAAATAGAAATTATAATACCTAAAACAATTTTCTTACGCTTTTTTATTGACCTTATTGTTGACTTTTCTACCGCAGTTTCCATAATTGCACCCCCTATTTTCTTAATCTATTATACCTCAAAACAGTCTTTTAAGTAACATCTATTAGCTACATAATTAGTTTTACTAGCTGCCCCTTAATATATTCATTGTCCAGTGTGGCATTTTTTAGCTTATTCAAAATTATTGGTACAGTAAAAAATATATTAAGGTTTAATTGAATTTTTAACTACAGCTATTGTTTTCTTGAATAAACTTTTTAAATTCCGTAAAGGCTAATTCACTCGTATTTACAAACAAACGCCATTTTAATTACTTCTCTCTACATTTTAGTTAGTAACGATAATAGTTATTATCGTTACTAACTAAAATGATAAATGAAAAATGAAAGCTTTGCAACAATTACTTCTACAGTAATTATGAATATTAATTCATGTAGTAAAATTAAAGCAAGTAAAGTAACGACTTTCAATTTTTACTACGACCTCGGTGTACATACAATACTGGAAGTTATTGTTTGCTTTAAACAATACAAGAATACAATATACTGCTGAAAGTTCATTTGATTTTTCAATAAAAACATGGTATATTATTTATTAAGTGAAAAATTAAATAATGAGTTCAAATAAACGACACATGTTGTGCTTTGCACGTAAATCTGATTACGGTTTACGATACAAAATAACTATATGTGTTTTTTTTGTTGTCTAAAAGACGGCAAAAGTTATTTGAGCTTTATTTTTTGCGTAAAATATACTAAGAAAAGGGGAAATGAAGTATGGAATTTTACATGAATTTACCAAGAAACAAAAGGGATTTCGCGTTATTTTTGGCAGTTATTTCAATTATATCAGTTAATATAATTGCACCATTGATTACTTGCTTTGAAGTTGGCTTTCATATGTATGTATGGGCAGATGCAATAAAAATAATACCTTTTATTTGGATTTGCGTGATTGTCTTAGTTTTAATAACATATAAACCTGCTGAATGGTTAACGTCTAGAATAGTAGAGGAGGGAGACAGTTTTAGTTCGCATATTGTTATAAATATTTTATGCACGGTATTTTTAATGTCAATATTTTTGACTGTGATTGGTACATGGATAGGAACCAGGCAAGTTAATATGGAGCCAATTCGTATGTTCTTTTATAAGTGGCCACGTAATTTTGCAATTTCCTTTGCAGTAGAGTTATGTATTGCACAGCCAATAGCAAGAGCGGTTATGCTAAAAATACATCAGATTAAAGATTCGAAAAATATATACGAAAACTAATTAGACTGCTTCGGCAGTCTTTTCAAGAATGTTCATGAACAAATTATAAACACAATTTGTTTTACTAATTTGTTTTACTTAATGGTTAGATGCAAAAAGGGTATAGAACTTTTTCTTTATAAGAAAGTTCTATACCCTTTTTATTCTTTTTTATTACTTTTACATTTCTTTACTGTCGTAGCTAAATTGCCATCCAATATCAAACTTATCTGTTAGGCTACCGTAACACTTGCTCCAGAATGTTTCTTGAAGCTCCATGTCTACAGTACCTCCCTCTTTTAGTTTATTAAATAAGGATTTAATTTCATCTATATTCTTACTGCCTACTACAAGAGTTATGTTATTTCCGTTGGTAAAAGGAGTACCCGGAAAAACATCTGAAAACATAACATTGCTTCCAGCAATATTAAGCAGTGCATGCAACACAAGATTCTTTGCTTCTTCTGAGATAACAAATTTTGGGTCAGGTGGAGTCTGCCCGTAAGTCATAATATGTGGTTTTTCCGTTCCAAAAGCCTGCGCATAAAACTCTACCGCTTGGCGGCAGTTTCCATTAAAATTAATATAAACACCAATTGCCATTCGCTTCACTCCTAATTTAAAATTATTAATTATGATTTATTTTAATATTATATCACAAAAAATCCTGTTAATTCATCACAATTTTTAACATTCAATTTCCTCAGTGAGCTTTATTATCTCATCAATTATATTACCAATATGCTCTATTGTATCAAGCAATGGTTTTTCTGTGGTTATATCTACTCCAGCCATTTTCGCAAGCTCTACTGGTGTTTTAGTTGATCCTGCTTTAAGTACAGCTATCCAATCATCTATAGCTGGTTGTCCTTCACTTAAAATCCTCTTGCTAACCTCTGTAGCTATGGTAAGTCCTGCACTGTAAGTATAAGGATAAAGTCCCATGTAATAATGAGGCTGTCTCATCCAAGTAAGTTCCGCTCCATCAATTATTTTCACGTCATCTCCCCAGAATTTTTCAAGTACACTTCTTTTTATTTCATTAAGTTTTGTAGCCTGAACGCTTCCGCCCTGATCAATTATATTGTATACCTCTCTTTGATACGCTGCTTCTAAGAGGTGTGTTACAAAGTTATGATAATAAGTATGTCCTATCATTGAGGATAAAACCCATCTCTTAAATCTAGGATCATCATTAACTTTCATAAGGTAATTTGCCATGAGCATCTCATTCATTGTAGATGGTGCTTCTACGAAATATGTTGAGACCTCTGTATCAAATATATTTTGGCTTTTATTACATAAATTGAAGTGTCCTGCATGCCCAAGCTCATGTGCTAGTACAAATACCTCTGCCATTTTTTCAGCCCAAGAAATTAAAATGAAAGAATGGCTTCCATAAGGACTTGCACAAAAAGCTCCTGTAGATTTGCCCTTGTTTTGTGCAAAGTCAATCCACCTTTCATCATAAGCTCTTTTAACCATCTCTATGTAATCTTCACCGAGTATAGATAATGCCCCCTCAATATATTTCTTAGACCCTTCCACTGTTATATTAGGCTCATAGCCTGGATCAACTGAAACCTTCAAATCCGCAAAAGTCATTTCTTCTATTTTATGTATCTTCGCAAGAAGCTTCGCATACTTTCTCATGTGAGGTGCTAACTTCTCCATAATTAAGTCTATCTGCCTGTTATATAACTGCCTATCTACCTTTTGAGAGAATAACAAACTGTCTATAACGGAATCAAACCCTCTAAGCGTTGCCATTGTTTTTTCCTTTTGTACTTGAGTTTGATAAGCTGCTGCTACAGTATTCTGATATTCCCTTAATTTAGAAGAGAAAGCTTCAAACGCAGCTCTACGGACCAATGCATCATTTTCATATTCCCATTCATCTTCAAAAAGTCCAAAACTAAGTGGATGCTCCACTCCGTCTACAGTAAAGTTATCGAAATTCATATCCGCAAGCTTAGCTCGTTCATAAATGCTATAAGGGGCTTCTAATGTTCCCGCTAAAGCAGCTAATACTCTTTCTACTTCTGGATGAAGTGCATGTGCCTTATCTCTTTTTATATCATTTAAATAATTGCTATTTTCCTTTGACTCACTTATTGCATCGTCAATAATTCTTTCATCAGCTTGTATAATTTCGCTTTTTACAAAGCTCAGCCTGCTGTCAATATCAGATGCCATATTCATATATTTCATAGCTCTGTCTTGGTTTTCATTGTTAGTATGATCCACTGAAACTGCAAGCTCTGCGTAAGATCCTGTAAGGTATGAAATCTCGGCTATCTCTCTCATTTTATTCAAACATTGATTAATATTGCTTGCTGTATTCAGCTTTCCTTTATAATTTTTTTCTACCTCAAAAGTAAGTTCTTGAAGCTCTTTTCCAGCTAAATTATACTGCAGCTCTGTTGCATAAATAGCAGATAAATCCCAAGTAAGTGATTGCTCTACATCTTTTCTATCCTTTAAAGTTTTTCCCATTTTAAAGCCCCCTTTTGTATTTTGATTGGTATTATTTATATTTTATACCTTATTATTGGTTTAGTCTATAGACCAATGTATGTATTGTGAATGTTACATATCATCCATTAAATATTCTCAAGCCTCACCGATGTTATAGCTGTTAAAACTAACTAGTTTTAATGCTTAACGTTGTAAATTCACATAATGTTGTCGCTACCCCTTACGGAATACTGGCCGAGATGATGATTGTAAATATTAGTGATGATCATCACCCCTTATATCTTCTAAATGAATAATGAATATTATAACGTTAACTGTATTATCAATTTTGATTATAAGTTCAATTTTATATTTCTTTTGGTACAAATAATTTACGAAAAACAAAGGCTTGGAAGTATCCAAGCCTTTAAGTTCTATTTTTTAATAATAGAATTAAGTATCTTTAAGCCTTTTTTTAATTCGTCAATATTATTAGGAGAGCAGATTGCAATTCTTACAGCTGGGATAGTTTTAGAATTTGCAACTGCAAATTTTTCTCCGCAATATACCAAAACACCATTGTATTTACATATTTCTTCAAATGATTGACCATCTACCCATTTAAGAGGTAATTCTAACCATCTAAATTGACTATATTTATTACCATATATTTTTTGATTTTTTAATATACGATCAGTAATAACGTTTCTTTCTACAATTCTTGCTCGTTTTTCTTCAATTATTTTTTCTGATAAACCTGACTCTATAAGTCTAGATATGATCTCAACATCAAAAGGCGATGTCATTACATTTACATTATTAATCCCATCAGAAATTAAAGCTTTTAGATTATTTGGAACTACTAAAAAAGAAACCCTTAAACCTACACATAAAGCATTAGAAACGCTAGAAATATATATACTTTGTTCAGAGACAATACTTGAGATAGGTACAAGATTATCTTGGGTTAAAAAAGAATAGCTAGCATCTTCTATGAATATTAGATTGTTATACCTTACAATCTTTGCTATGCTTATTCGTTGATTATTATTTAGAGTATACGTTGTAGGATTATTACAATCTGACATAATGTATAACCCTTTTATGCTTTCATTTTTACAAAGCTTGTTAAAAGCTTGTAAATTCATTTTATTATTTGCATATGGGATAGGAATTAGGCGGATACCTAACACGTTAGCTAAGGATTTAAAACCAGGATATATGTATTGGTCGGTTGCAATCTTATCTCCACGTTGAAACAGAGACATTAGTATTATACATAAGGCATTTTGAAGTCCTGAAGCAATCATTATGTTATCAATATCAGCATTTAAATTGAATCTTTGAAGCCATTTTTGAGCATTTATTTTATGAGAAATTCTTCCCAAAGGTTCAGAATATTTTAAAAGATTGTTTATATCTTTTTTCTTTAAAACCTCATTCATTACATCAATGACATATTTATTTTGCTCATACGGAGGATGAGATGCCCCCATATCAATACAATTAAGCGTAGGTTTTATATTTAACATCGGGGAAGAAACCTGTACATCTGAAGAAATATAAGTACCTTTACCTGTCGTACCACTAATAAGTCCTTTTAATTCGCAAATCTTGAAGGCTCTAGTTACAGTACTTAAATTAATATCTAGAAAATCGGCTAATTCTCTCTGAGGAGGGAGTTTATCACCGGGGTTTAAAACACCTTTCCTAATATCTTCTTCTAAAATAATTGCAATAGATTTATAAAGTGGTGACCTTAAATTAATTTTATTGGGAGTCCATGACATTGGATAATCTATAAATGAGTTTACAGGCATAATTACCCCTCCAAAATATTGTATTGCATACAATATTATCATTGATTGCATACAATCTCAACAATATAATATAACTAATAAGCTTACCGTAATACAAAAGTACTTTTGTAAATGAATAAAATTTAAGGAGAGATTACTTTGGTGAAAAAAATTCTTTTATTAGGAAATTCCAAATTGTATGAAATGAGTCAGCTGGTAGATAAAGAAGATATTAATTATATAAAAGAAGTAATAGTTGATTTACATGATACCCTTATTAATTTTAGAGAGCAATATGGAAAAGGAAGAGCAATTGCAGCACCTCAAATTGGAGTTCAAAAAAGAGTGTTATATATGTATATAACAAAACCAATAGTTTTTGTAAATCCAACATTGATCTTTGATGATGATGATTTTATGGAGGTATTGGATGACTGTATGTCATTTCCTGAACTATTAGTAAAGGTGAGGCGTCATAAGAGATGTAGGGTTCAATTTAAGGACATAAATTTTATTGATAATGAAATAAAACTTGAAGGAGATCTGTCAGAATTATTTCAACATGAATACGATCATCTTGACGGAATTCTTGCCACAATGAAAGCTATAGATAATAAATCTCTATGTTTAAAAAGTCAAGAATCTGTTTTTAAAGGAGACTGATAACATGAGAAATAAAAAAAAGAAAATTGGAATACTTGGTGGTATTAGTTTGGCTTCCACAATTCAGTATTATAAAACAATTACAGATTTGTATTATGAAAAATATTCGGATTATTATTATCCTGAAATATTAATTAATAGCCTTGATTTTCAATATTTTACTGACCTAGAGAACGAAGGAAAGACTGAGGAATACATAGAGTATATAGAGAGAGGAGTTAATTCCTTAAAAAATGCAGGAGCAGATTTTGTAATAATGGCTGCAAATTCTCCCCACTCTGTGTTCCATCAAGTAAATCAAAATGTAGATATTCCAATGATAAGTATTATTGATACTACAGTACAAAAGGCGATTGAATTGAATTTAAAAAATGTACTATTAACTGGCATAAAATATACTATGCAAAGCTCTTTTTATCAAGACGGGTTTAAGAAAAATGGTATTGAAGTTATCATACCAAGTGAAGAACATCAAAATGAAATAAATTCAATTATTTTTAATGAACTTGTAGTAGACAATATATCTCAAGAAACAAGAATAAAGTTTAAAAAAATAATTGACCAATATGATGTTGATGGTGTTATCCTCGGATGTACAGAATTACCTTTATTATTAAAACAACACGATTCGCATATTACATTATTAGATACTCTTACACTTCATGCAAGGGCAACCTTAGAATATTCTCTTGGAGAAAAACTATAATTTCCCAAAGTCTAAGATAATGATTTATTAAAGTGAAGACTATTTATATTTAATGTGGTGTATATAGACAATGAAACATATAACTTCAAATTTAAGATATATGTTTAAAATAGATTATAGTTAGAATAATTAAAGAATGGCATATAGCCTCAATGTGAATGCAACCCAAATAAATAAACCCCACATCCTTAGATGAGGCCACTGAAAAAATGGTTGTTTTTTCAACTGGGTTCCTAATTTGAACAAAAAAAACATGAGATATCCATATTTTTGGATATCTCATGTTTTATATTTTTATAATTAAGAAGAAATAGGCCTATTTCAATCCTTTTAACTTAATTATTCTCTTTAGGTTCACAGTAAAGATTGACAGTGCACCTTGCATTTGCATGCTAA
>NZ_JAHLEF010000036.1 GCF_018861755.1 Clostridium sp. CF012
CTCTCAATTTAAAAGTTTACACTTTTTATTTGAAATGAATAATCTGCGACAACTGTTAAGTTGTTACGCAAGCTCATTACATACTTTTTAGTCTTACGACTAAAATTACTTCTTTATCTAAAGTAATTAACTGGTCTAACGAAATATTATTTCGCTATTTTACCTATTTCTCTGTTTAATTTTCAAAGACCAATTTTAATTGTCATCATGCGACGACTTCTACTATTCTATCAGTTTACTTCGCTATTGTCAACTTGTTTTTAAATGTTTTTTAATGACTTTCACAAAATTGTTAACTTTACTTTTAATATGTCGTTACTTGTCATCAGCGACATTTAATATCTTATCATAAAATATTTCTCGTATAGTTTAGTTTAAAGTAATTAAAATAAAACAGGTGGCGTATTCTTGAATTTTTAAACTTTATCTCCCTGTAGCTTATACTGATACACCAGGATAGTTATTTTCTTTCCTTGCTATCACTGGTAAGTATATACTTAATATAATTTTCATATAAAGTAAGTATTCTCATTAATAGCTCATAAATATACTATTTATATTACTTTTTTATAGAAAATAAAAATTATAAGACACATTCAGATAAGTAACTAGTACACTGACTAGTTACTTATCTGAATGTGTCTTAATCTATTATAAATTCATTATTGATATAACTCAGCTTTATTATAAGTAATATTACATTAAATTATTAAGAATTATTAAAAATATCACTCCTGGTACTCCTAAAAATCCTGCAATAAGAGCAGATATAGCATTTATAGGGATAATTATTTGTTCAATCCCCATAGACCCTCCTATAAAATTAACAAGTAGTAAAAGTAAGACACCCAAAGCTCCGTTCAATATTAACTTACCTAATATTTTTAATGGCCAAGAAAAGAGCTTTACCAAAATTACCATGGCAACTATAGCAACTAAGAAATATAATACAACTTCCATATCCAACTCCCCCTACATTAATCTAAAGTTAACTCTTATTTATTATGTTTTATTAATAATATATTTCACAACTATCTAATATATTATTAATTTTCCAAAAAAATTATACATTAATAGTATTTAATTCTTCTATCATGTAACTCGCATCTATAGTAACGCCTTTTCTTTTAGCTTCTAGTAAAAAATATATGTATTTAGCTTTACATTGGTCTTCTCTATATATTGCATAATCTACAAGTTTTGGGTCATCTACCATTGCAAAGCATTTTTTTGCAATTTCCCATTGAAGCTTAGCTTCTTCTAGTTGCATAATAATATCTTTATGCTCTTGAGTATATTTTAGATTTGAAAATAATATCTCAATTATTTTTTTTCTATTCATAATAAAAAACCTCCTATTTTATATCTTTTTTAAATTCTTGACATAAAATAGGAGTATTATTCTATATTTCTTTTCTTCCCTCCATAGCTTTAGAAAGAGTTACTTCATCTGTATATTCTAAATCTCCACCAACTGGAATACCATGTGCGATCCTTGTAACTTTTGCACCTAGTGGTTTTAATATTTTAGATATATACATAGCCGTAGCTTCGCCCTCTATGTTTGGATTAGTTGCTACTATTACTTCGTGAACTTCTCCATTAATTCTTCTTATAAGTTCTCTTAATTTTATATCTTCAGGACCTCTCCCAGACATTGGGGATATTGTTCCATGAAGAACATGATAAACTCCATTAAATTCTCTTACCCTTTCCATGGTAATAATATCTTTTGGATTTTCAACCACGCATATCATACTCTTATCCCTATTTGGGTTAGAACAAATTGCGCATGGATCTGTATCTGTAAAACAACCACATATAGAGCAGTATTTCAATGTTCCACGAGCTTTAACCAGTGCACCCGCAAACTCCTCTACTTCTTCCCTCGGGAGATTTAGCACAAACAATGCAAGCCTCTGAGCTGTTTTTCGCCCTATGCCAGGGAGCTTTGCAAATTCTTCTATAAGTTTTTCTATTGCCACTGGATAAAAATCCAATTTATTCACCTCATAACAATGTAGCTTTTACTCTACTGTTTATTAGAACATTCCTGGCATGTTTAACCCGCCTGTTAATTTACCCATTTCACTACTTGTTTCATCTTCTGCTTTTTTTAGTGCTTCATTACAAGCACTCATAATTAAATCTTCAAGCATTTCAACATCATCTGGATCTACTACTTCTGGTTTTATCTTTACTTCAACAAGTTGTCTCTTTCCATTAGCTATTGCAGTTACTGCTCCACCACCAACAGATGCCTCAAATCTTTTATCACCTAAATCCTTTTGCATTTCTTCCATTTGTTGTTGAAATTTTTGAGCTTGTTTCATTAGACTATTCATATTTCCACCCATACCTGGAAATCCACCTTTTGCCATAATAGTTACCTCCTATTTATTAGTTATTTACCTTAATATTATTATATTTATATCCTCTAGATTCATAACAAAAAAATTAATTTAATTTAAATATTTATAATCTAAAAGGATATATATTGCTACTTATTAATAACTTTTCTATATTATTATATACTAATATCTATAATAATTTCCATTAAAATAGTAAATATTTTTATAAATACTATCAATATAGTAACCTAGCCCCATTAATCTATTATTATAGATCTATTCATCTAGTATTTCCACAAGATCTTCTCCAAATGTTTCTATTAATATGTCTTCTGGTGATCTGACTTCTTTTTCATCAGATTCTACAGTATATTTTATTTTTACTGGTTCTTTTAATGATTCAGAAAATATTTCTTCTATTATATTTCTATTTTCTTCTTTATCTAGTCTAATTTTATTAAATGCATATTGTTTTTCGTAACTTAGCTCTATTACGCCCCCCCGGCAAGAAGCAATTTCGCCTGTCATTAAAGAGGCATAGATAACCATATGTCTTCGCGCTTTAAACATATCTAGTATATCCTTAAAGGACTTTTTAACGGTTTCTACGGTTAATGTAGAGTTAGGGTTATGAGTTTGTACTGGTCTTATTTGTGCTTTTTTGTTTGTCTTATTTTCTTTTTTTCCATCATTCTTCACAGAAATACTAGGTGCTATACTTTCACAAGCTACCATTATCTTTCCTTGCTTTATTATTTCTTCCAATTTGTTTAATCTAGCTAATAGCACTTCTTTTGAGGTATCATATTCTATTTTGCACATTTTAATAACTGCAAGTTCTAAATAAATTCTGTTTTGTTTGCTCCATTTAGCTTGTTCTTCTGCATCTTGTAGTATCTTTATATTCCTCATAATTTCTTCTACTCTTATTTTAGCTGCTTGTTTTTTTAAAATGGTTATGTTTTCGCTAGACATATCTAAAATCTCTTCTACATCTTCACTTACTTTAGCCATGAGTAGATTTCTCATATGAGTAGTCATATCTCTTATAAATACATATATATCCTTACCACTAAGAACTATTTCATTTATAGTCTTTATTGCACCTTCAATATTTCTGTCTATTATGCTATCTGAAAGTATTGTAATACTCTCAGAGGTTACAAGACCTAACATATCTATAACACTATCATATTCTACCTTGCCTTCATTCATTGATATGGCTTGATCTAAAATACTTAAGGCATCTCTCATAGCTCCATCAGAAACTCTTGATATTAATTTCAAACTATCATCTTCCACAAAAACGCCTTGCTCCGTAACAATCTTTCTAAGTCTTTCAAATATATCTGCACTTTTTATTCTTTTAAAGTCAAATCTTTGGCATCTGGATAGTATTGTTATTGGCAGTTTTTGAGGATCCGTTGTAGCTAATATAAACATTATGTTGCTTGGTGGCTCCTCCAGGGTCTTTAAGAAAGCATTAACCGCTCCTATTGATAACATATGAACCTCATCTATAATATAAACTTTATACTTAGCTTCCTGCGGCGGATACTGAACATCTTCAATTATATCGCGGATATTATCTACTCCATTATGGGATGCTGCATCTATCTCAGTAACATCTATTGCTGTTCCTGAATTTATCTTGACACACATTTCGCAAGCATTGCAAGGCTCTCCATGATCCGAATTTGTGCAATTAACTGCTTTTGCAAGGATTTTAGCTGTTGAGGTTTTTCCAGTTCCCCTTGTACCACATAATAGATATGCATGGGCTATCCGCTGATTATTTATTTGATTTTTTAAGGTTATAGTAACATGCTCCTGACCTACTACATCTTGAAAAGTTTTTGGTCTCCATTCTCTATATAAAGCCTTATATGCCACAAATTTCACCTCTTTTAAATAATAGTATTTATTTCTATTAAAAATCTTTATGAATTTTTAAACACAAATATAAAATTTTGTATTCATTCCATAAATAATTATATCATTTAAATCAAATTATTAGTTTATTTTTATAAAAAAAACAAAATCACATACGACTATTACTGTTTATATATATACGTATTAATTATAACTCAATCCATATATATGTTATCCGTTTATTGTAATTTTATAATTCATAGGTAAATAAAAAAAGACGCCTTATAGGCATCTTATAATTCTTATGTAGACCGTACACCTCGCTTCGATTAATAAACTATGCGCGTTACCTATACAGTTAGCTCAAACCAGGTTGATCCACGGCACATGGAAAGATTCACTTACCGCTGCTTCCTTCCGGACCTGACGGGGTTCATGAGTTTCCATTGCGTGGGGCCCAGCTCTCAACACCACTTATATAGGTCAGACCACACATTTTATAACCTAGGCGAGGAATTCACCCCTGCTGTAGCGGGTTGCAGGTTATAGGGCACCGCTGACTCCCCAGCTAGTACGGAAATGGCGGAAAGAGAGGGATTCGAACCCTCGGTAGAGTTGCCCCTACACACGCTTTCCAGGCGTGCTCCTTAAGCCACTCGGACATCTCTCCATAAAGTATTTTGTGCTTCGTTAACACTAAAGTAGTGCAACAAAACTAATTATACTATTAATAATTAGTAATTTCAATAGTTTTTTATTTAAATGTCCTTGAAAGTTATCCCAAGCACTGAAATTATTTTATGGACTTCCTTTTATAATTAACTGAAGCATACCTCTAAAAAGTTTCATTTTTATGTAATAAACAAATAGGGAAATCTAGAATTTTAGATTTCCCTATTTATTAAAAAGCCTTTATTTAATGTTTTACATTTATATTTTTGTCTATAAAGCTTTCAACTTCCTTAGCTGTTGGTAAGTTAATAACTTGATTAGCTAAAATTTTCATTTCACTTTGAGATATATTTCTAATAATCCCTCTCGCTTTTAAGATAGATATAGGGCTCATGCTAAATTCATCAAGTCCCATTCCAATCAAAATAGGAATTATCTTAGGATCCCCTGCTACTTCTCCACACATACCTACCCATTTATTTTCCTTATGAGCACTATCTATAACCATTTTTACAAGTCTTAGTAATGCAGGATGAAATGGGTTATACAAATGAGATATTTTTTCATTCATTCTATCAACTGCAGTTGTGTATTGAATAAGATCATTAGTTCCTATACTAAAAAAGTCTACCTCTTTAGCAAATAAATCAGAAATAATAGCCGCCGCAGGTATTTCCACCATAATTCCTACCTCTAGTTTTTCATCAAATGCTATATTTTCACTGTGCAATTCATTTTTCACTTCTTCTAAAATAACCTTTGCTGCTCTTAATTCTTCAATACTCGAAATCATCGGAAACATTATTTTAATATTTCCATAGGCACTCGCTCTTAGTATAGCTCTTAGTTGAGTTTTAAAAATATCTACCTTATCTAAACAAACTCGTATGGCTCTATATCCTAAAAAAGGATTCATCTCTTTCGGAAGCTTTAAATAATCTAACTCCTTATCTCCACCAACATCTAGTGTTCTTATAACCACAGGTTTATTTTTCATTTTCTCGGCAACTTCCTTGTAGGCTTCATACTGTTCCTGCTCAGTTGGTGCTGATGTCCTATCCATATATAAAAACTCAGATCTATATAAGCCTATGCCTTCAGCATCATTATTTAAAACACTCTCTAGGTCCTTTGGAGTTCCAATATTTGCAGATAATTCTACTGTTATTCCATCTGTGGTGATGCTTTCTTTTCCTATTAATAAATCTAACTCTTTTTGAGCTTTATTGTATTCTTCTTTTTTTTCTTGATAAAGTTTTATTATTTTTTCTTCTGGATTAACATATATTAGTCCTTCTTCACCATCAAAAACGATAAAATCTCCATTTTTAACGTTATGGGTTATATCTTTTACTGCAACTATTGCAGGTATTTCTAAAGTTCTAGCCATTATAGCCGAGTGTGAAGTTCTTCCACCAATTTCTGTTATAAAACCTAAAACCTTTTTTTTGTCTATTTGTGATGTGTCAGATGGGGTTAAATCATGAGCTACAATTATAACTTCATTAGCTAATTGTCCAAAGTTAACCTCTTCAATATTTAGCAATTTTTTCATAAGTCTCGATGTTACGTCCTTTATGTCTGCTGCTCTTTCTTTCATGTATTCATTATCCATAGCATCAAACATAGCTACGAACATTTCTGAAATCTCTTTTAATGCCCACTCAGCATTAACTTTATTATCTTGAATGTTTTTCTCGATTTGCTCAAGCATTTCTGGATCTTCAAGTATCATTAAATGAGCTTCAAATATAGTAGCTTCTTTTTCACCTATGTTCTTTAACACATTATTATATATGTCCTGGATTTCACTCTTGCTATTTTCCATAGCCAACTTATATCTTTTAATTTCCTCTTCACAACTCTTAATATCTTTTTTCTCTATAATAATTTTCTTTTCTTCTTTTAATAATACTTTTCCTATTACTATTCCTGGTGAAACTCCAATACCCTTCATCAAATTACCTCCTTATAAGCGAAATTCACTCCTTGCAGCAAATTTAAGTATTTACTAGCCTAGGAGTGAAGTTTACTTTATGTCTGATTTTTTATAAATCACTACTTGTAAAAGTTCTAAAACCTCTTTTTAAAGCTCTACGATCTCTTTCTCAATTACTATTTTCAATTCTTCTACTGCCTTTGCTTCATCGTCTCCAGACGCTACAATCTTAATTTTATCACCTTTTGAAGCTGCCATACTTAATATATTTATTATACTTTTTGCATTATACTCTTTTCCGTCCTTAATTAAAGTTATATGTGAGGTAAACTTAGATGCTTTTTTCGCCACAATGCTTGCTGGTCTTGCATGCAAACCTTGCTCATTCATCAATACAATTTCTGCTTCGTACATAAAGACATCTCCTTTTTATCATAAATTAATCTCAAACCAATTTATTTTTTTTAAATCATACACATATATTTTACCCTATTGTGCGTGTATAAACAATGATTAAATTCATTAATGTACCTCCGTGAAGTAATGAATTATTTAGCAATACTAATATGATACTTTATTACCAGCATCTTCTTTAACAATAATATCCTTTTTTAATAATCATCCTTCCGTTATATAATTTATAGTTATTTCATTTTTAAGTCTCTCTATATCAACGAATCTACCGGTTTGAGTTCCTTCAGTCATTACATTAGCTGTACTTGTTGCACAGGCTAGTTTCATAGCTTCTTCAAAACTATAGTCTTCCTGAACTGCTACAGCCAAAGCTGCAACCATAGAATCACCAGCCCCTACTGTACTCTTAACTTCTACCTTTACTCCCTTTACTTTTGCTATCTTATTGCCACTAATGAATATGGATCCCTCTGCACCCAATGAAATCACTACATATTTTACCCCATACTCCAATATTTTTTTTGCAGTTTCAATAACTTCATCTTCGTTATTAATGCTTATATCAAAGGCTTTTTCAAGTTCATCAATATTGGGTTTTACCATATATGGACCAGCTTTAATTCCTTTCATTAGCAGTTCACCTTCCGCATCTAAGATAACCTTACCACCCTTGGTTTTTATATTTTTTATTATGTCAGCATAAATGGAAGTGCTTACTCCACTTGGTACGCTACCTGAAAGAACTACTATAGAATCGCCATTACAATATTCCATGATTTTTTCTTTTATATTAGTTATATCTAGTTGCCCTAAACTAGGTCCATTTTCATTTATATCCGTATGTGTATTAAAAACCTTGTCAAAGATTTTTATATTGGTCCTAGTTTCTCCTTTTACAGTTAAAAATTTATTGTCAATATTTAAACCATCCAAATAATTTTTTATTTGAGTTCCACTGCTTCCGCCTAAAAAACCTAAGGCTATGCTTTTATACTTTAATTCCTTAATAACCTTAGATACATTGATACCCTTGCCCCCAGCATCAACTCTTGTCGCCACAATTCTATTAACAGTATCAATTTTAAATCCGTCTATTTCAATGGTTTTGTCTAAGGCTGGGTTTAAAGTCACTGTTATTATCATTTTTATCCCCCCAAATTTATTTTGCTTTTATAATTTTTACATCTTTTTCTTCAAATTTTTCTACTAATTCATCATCTAATTGATTGTCTGTAATAATTATATCAATACTATCTAAGTCAACAATTTTAGCAAAGGAAACTTTGTTAAACTTAGTATGGTCACATACTACTATAATTTTCCTGGCTATTTTTATCATTTCTCTTTTAGTGCTCGCTTCTATAATATTTGGTGTGGTAATTCCATTAGTAATACATACACCATTAGCTCCTATAAAAGCTTTGTCTACTCTGAAATTTTTAAAGGTATTATCTGCTACAGGTCCTACCAATGCTCTAGTTTCCCATCGCAATGTACCTCCAGTAACAATTACCTCCACATTCTGTTTTTTAGAAAGCTCAAAAGCTATATCCACAGAATTCGTTAACACCGTTATGTTTTTAGCAGTTATGTGCCTCGCAATATTAAGGGTAGTGGTACCTGCATCTAAAACTATTGTCTCCCCATCTACTATCATGTCTGCTGCAAGCTTTCCTACAGATTCTTTTTCATCATAAAACTTATCTATTTTATCTGTAAAAGTAGGTTCAAATTTAGTATTATCATTTAATACTGCTCCACCATGTACCCTTTTTATAAGATCCGACTCTTCTAATTCTTGAAGGTCACGTCTAATGGTAACTTCCGACACTTCATAAATCTTAGATAAATCGCATACTTTTACTTTTCCATTTTTACTTAAACTATCTAATATTTTTGATTTTCTTTCCTCGGCAAACATAATTCAAAAACTTCCTTTTATCATATTTGGAATAACAATGATGTTGTTTTGTATTTGTTTTAGTTTCATTTGCTTTCGTTTGTGTTCATTTTAGTATATTATGATATCGTTGTCAATACATAAAAAATATTTTTTTATGCTAATTTTACTTTTATTTTATAGTTTAAGCCATGTTACAATAAATAATCTTCAAAAAAACAAAAACGAAACCACTTGGCTTCGCTTTTACTATATATAATCAATTTTTAATATATATTTCTTAACCTATGTGACTAGTTCTCCAATTGACTTTTTAAGAGTTCCTCTATCTTAGGAGTACACCTATGACCTTTGCACCCACCTGTCCCTGCTCCTGTAGCTTTTTGAACCTCTTCTACAGTTGTTGCGCCATTTTGAATAGCCTTTTTTATTGTAGATCTTGGTATAGCCTTACATAAACATACCTTTGTAAGTTTATCCATTATTTCATTATTTATATTCCCATCCATTACATTTATCTCCTTTCACTTTATCTTTTATCTTTAAAAAAATTAGTCAATAAATTTCCACATTCCGCGTTATATAACCAATTTATTTCTGTCCAGTGATTTAATGCATCATTTTGAATAAGATTTATAACTGAACCACAAGCCCCTACGCTAGGATCAAATATTCCTATATATAATTTACTTATCCTAGACTGTAATATAGCTCCTGCACACATAGGACAAGGCTCTAGTGTTACGTACATATCACATCCAGTTAATCTCCAAGTGCCTAAGACGTCACAGGCTTTTTTTATAGCTAAAATCTCTGCATGAGCAGTTGCATCTTGAAGGGTTTCGCGTAGGTTGTGTGCTCTAGCAATTATTTTGTTGTCTTTAACTATAACTGCACCTACAGGTACTTCATTTAAAAATAATGATCTTTTCGCTTCTTCTAATGATTCAAGCATAAAATCTTTTATCATGTTAACTCCTTTATTGTTTAATGATTATTCTTTAATGATTATTCTTTAATAATTAGTATACTTCTTAACTATTGGACTTTCAATATATTTATACCCGGCTCATATTATAAATATATCATATCTATAGTTTAAGTATAAAAATAAAGAGTTATATTATTTAATGGCATTAGATTACTAATAGATCTATTCAATAACTTTTATTCTCCTTTATATTTTTCGAAAAAAATCCAGTTATAAATATAGCTATTATCCATACTAAAATTATACTAGCGATATTCTTGGTTCCACCTTGAAGTTGAAGTATATTCATTTCATATAATACATAGTATATAACGCTTCCTAAAGATAATGGAATGAAGAGTCTTACAAACAATTTGAATAATAACTTGTCTTCTTTTTTTAAAATGAAGACTCTCTTACCATGTTTTAAGCTTACAACAAATGATAAAATATATATTACAAGCATAACTCCTAGCATCGCCGCTACAACAAAATTGGTATTCCTAGATTTCTCCATAGCATAATATTGATCAGGTAATGTTCCTGTTTCATATTCTATCCAAAAATTATATATATCTTGTCTCAAGTCTATTCCATTATCACTGTTTGTAAATATAACAATTCCATCTTTTTTTTGTGGAATAAGACCATAAACAGCATGCCATCCCCTATTATCACCACTATGATATAAAAGTTCACTACCATCGGATAGTTTTTTTGAGAAAACTCCTATTGCAGAATCTAATAGTACTGATTTATGTATTAAATCTATAGTTTTACTTTTTAAAATATTTTTTCCTTTACCCTCAACATTAATTCCATCAATACTAGCTAACATAAACTTTAGAAAATCTGGCACAGTAGTTTTAAGACCTGCTGCTGCCTTCTCAGTAAAATCATAGTTTGGAATTTCTTGTTCAAAATATCCGTATCCCTTTGACATATTACCAGCTAAAAAATTATTACTAAATGAACTATTTTCCATTTCTAATGGCTTTAATATTTCTTTCTCCATGTACTGATCAAAAGTCTTCCCTGTTACTTCTTCTATAATTAGCTGTAGCAATGTATATCCACCGCCTGAATAGCTAACGTCATTTCCTGGTAACATAGTTATTTCTAATGGTACATTAAATAATCCATTTCCTGATAGAGATTCCTCTATTGTAGGCATTTCTTTGCCTGGCTCTATTCCTAAGTAACCATGAACTGTTAGTCCTGCTGTATGACTTAGCAATTGTTTTATAGTGACCTTATCCTTATCATATTTAGAATCTGACAGATGCCATCGAGTCAGATATTTCTCAGCAGGGTGATCAAGGGATATTTCCCCTTCCTCTACTAATTTCATAACGCCCCAAGCTGTCAAGCTTTTTGACATAGATGCTGCTTGAAATACCGTATCATCACTTATAGCTTTATCTTTCTTTTTATCTTCTAATCCATAGTTTAATACATATTTAATCTCTCCATCTTGAATTATACCTATAGCTGTTCCTGGCACTCCATAACGTTTTTGTAGTTCCGGCACTAACTTGTCCAACTTATTTTTAAATACATCTAGACTTCTATTATCTGGAGTTTTATTTGATGCAATAGCTATATTACTGTTCCCTAGCAAATTAACCGACATAACTAATCCTACTATTCCTAATATAAATCTTCCTATTAGCCTATTCATGATTTTCCCCTCGCAATTTCCTTCTAAGTTATCTAAGTAATTTCTATATATTTTTCTTAGCAGCTACCTCTATGCCTTTGCATCTACTATTTTGCAATAAGAATTAACCGTTAATATATAATATATTAAATAAATTAGAGTATATATTCCTACGGTTATAAGAACGGGGTATACTAAACTTGAGCTAAGTATAATTTGCAAAATTGTTAGCGCAATAATGCTATGTGTTATTCCAACTAATAAAGGCAGCGCGAATATAAAAGCCATTTGCTTTGCTATAGATATTCTTATTTCTGATTTTTTTACACCTATTTTCTTTAGGATATCGTATCTATCCTTATCCTCACTAGCCTCCGAGAGCTGTTTGAAAAATATTATACTTCCAGTACATATCAAAAATACAAAGCCTATAAATGAAGCTAAAAATATTATAATACCCATATTAGTCATAGTACTCCTATAATACCCATAATATGATGATAGATCTTCATTACTACCTAAGGTTTTTTCTATTTCTCCTGTAAGGTCTTTACTTTCTCTTTGATTTTCAATATTTATAAATGTCCTTTTTACAGCCTTATCTTTATCATATAATTTATTGTAAGCCTCATCCGTTACAACTACAGTATCCTGCATATATACGCCATTTATAAAAAGTTGATTAGTTAAAAGCCCTTCTTTAAAATCTTTTATTTTTAATGGTACTTTTTTGTCTTTTATTTTAAGTTCTATATTCTTGCCAACTGGATTTTCCATTACCTTGTCTGAATACATAATCATAAAAAAAAGTACTTCATCTGAGTTTAAAGATATATTATAATCTAGTCCTCTTGCTTTTGATAATTGCTTCATGGTACTTTCTGATATAACAAAGGATTTTGAATCCTTTGTTGGATTCATTTTCATCTTTGATATATCTGGCCATTTACTGTCTATAATCATAAATTCGCTACTAATAGAACTTTTTATTTTATTACTCGGATACTTGTTTATGATTTGCTTAATTTGTTCATCTATACTTTTTTCAGTACTTTTATAGTCATAACTAAAAGGTGTTAGTCTATTAATATTATTTATTTGATTATAATAAAGCGATGTTGCAGTTCCCATGGCAGTAATAGTGGTAGCACTAAGCACCGCAATAGTAGCTAGGGACCTTCCATTAGCTTTTATTCTATATAAAAGTTGAGATGTGGCTATCATGTTTAAACCTCTAAAGTATTTAATCTTATTTTTCTTAGAAAGTTTAACTATAAATACTATAAAGGAAGAGAAAAACATATAAGTTCCAATCACTGTGCTAACTAGAATAACTATCAATTTAAAATAATTATCAAATTTATAATTTAGTGCCAGATAATAACCTGTTCCAATAAAAAGTATTGAAAGTATGGCTAATAATAGTGAAGCTTTTGGCTGCTTTTGTGCTACTTTCTCGGATTTAAACAATTCTATAAGCTGAAATCTATAAATTAATCTATAGGAGTGCAAAGACGCTACAATAAATATCACTAAAAATACTATAATTGTATTAATAATAGCCTTTATAGATATAGCAAATTCAACATTTACATCAAAGCTCATAATATGAATTAAAATCATTACAAATAGCTTTGAAAATAAGGTTCCTATTAGTATACCGCATGCAAGGGCCAGTGCTCCCATTACGATATTCTCATAAAATAGCATTCTTCCTATCTGCTTTTTCTTAACTCCCAGCATTGAGTATAACGCTACTTCTTTTTTTCTTTTTTTAGTAAAAAAAGAATTTGAGTACCATATAAACATGGCTACAAATACTGCTATTACAATAGACGCAGCACCAAAAGCTGTACTTACTTTCATGGACTCAGCTGCTAAGTCTGCAACCTGCTTATTGTATTGAATTGAGGTAAAGGTATAATAAATCATTATACAAAACACCATGGATACAAAATATATTAAATAGTTATGAAAGTTTCTTTTAATATTTCTAAATGTAATATTGAATAAAGTCATATGCGATTCCCTCCTTTCTAAGTTAAATTGTTATTTCATTTAAGTTTCCGCCTAGGGCAGTCAATACATCAAGTATCTTTCTAAAAAAATCTTTCCGCGTCGTTGTACCTTTCACAATCTCCGTAAATAGGGAACCATCTTTTATAAATATTATCCGTTTGCAATAGCTTGCAGCAAAAGCATCATGAGTTACCATCATAATAGTGGCTTTCTGGGCCTCGTTTAAATCACTTAAAGTCTGCAGAAGTTCCGTGGAGGATTTAGAATCCAAGGCCCCTGTAGGTTCATCCGCTAATATAAGTTTTGGTTTAGTAATAATAGCTCTGGCCGCTGCTGCTCTTTGTTTTTGTCCACCGGATACCTCATAGGGATATTTATTATATATATCCTTTATACCTAAAGTAGTCCCTATAATACTCGCCCGTGCTTCAATATCTTTTATGTCTACTCTAGCAAGAGCTAATGGAAGTACCACATTTTCTTTTAAAGTTAAAGTATCAAGCAAATTGAAATCTTGAAATATAAAACCTAATTTATCTCTTCTAAAAGAGGCTAACTTGTCTTCATTCATTTTTGCAAGATCTTCACTATCAATAGTTACTACTCCTGACGTTGGTTTATCTATAGTTGATATAATGTTTAACAATGTAGTTTTCCCCGCACCTGAGGGACCCATTATTCCAATAAACTCTCCCTCTTTTATCTCAAGATTTATATCATTTAGAGCAGTATAAACATTACCCCTTGAGCCATATACCTTTTTTAAATTTCTAGCAACTAATACATTTTCCATTTTTACTTCCTCCTTAAATCATCTCCTGCGGAGCTGTAATTAACGACTTCAGAAGGAGATTTAGACTCCCACTGAAGTTTTCTTTTTGTTGTAGTATAGTACCCCCACTTATAGAAGTGGGGGAATTCCCTTCTGAACTGTCGTTAAATCATCATCTTCGCTTCTTACAATTAAATCTTATAACAAATCAAGTATTCAATCCATTGTATAAGGTTACAAAGTGACCTTTAAACTTACATTGTTGTAAGTTTTAAAAAAATAGGGCTACAAACCATATTTTTAGCTTGTAACCCTGTAATAATCTATAAGCTTTGGAAAATGAACTGTTACCCTAGTAAATTCAGAAGGTTTAGATTCAATAGTTATGTGATGACCAAGCTTTGTGGCAAGACTTTTTGATAAATAGAGCCCCATGCCTGTAGCTTTAAAATCCCCTCGGCCGTTATATCCAGTAAAGCCTTTATCAAAAACCCTTTGAATATCCTCCGCTTTTATTCCAATTCCATTATCTTCAATAATAAGCTGTTTTCCACTTAAATTTAATATTCCACTGATTTTTATAAGTCCATTGCTACCTGTATATTTTAATGAATTTGATAAAATCTGATCCAGAATAAAGAAAAGCCACTTTTTATCTGAGTCTATAGTAAATTCTAAGTCACTTATTTCTATTTTTATTTTTTTACCTATAAACTCCTTTGCATGTTTTTTTACAACCCCAATAATCAAACTATGCATATTTATTTCATTTATTAAATAGTCCTTTGAAAAGCTGTCTAATCGCGAATAGTATAATGCTTGTTCAACATAATTCTCTATGTGATCTATTTCATCCTCTAGGTTACTTAATGTTTCCTCCTTAGACTTATACATACTGCTTTCTATAACCAATCTACATACAGAAATAGGTGTTTTTATCTCATGAACCCAGGAGTTTATAAAGTCTACATTTTCTTTTTTTCCTTCATATAATTCATCAATTTTCAAATTAAATTCTTCATTAACCTTCATAAGAAGTTCTCCATATAGCTTTTGTTCATAATTTAATGATTTAGGCAAAGAATTAATAATATTTTCTTCCTGGTTTTCTATAATATACTTAATAACATCATAATATTTTTTATTATTTAGATATTCAAATATTAAATAAAGTATAAGCATAATAAAACCTACAATATTGATATAGGCTATATTTCCAATACTTATTTTTACTACATTATTAAAATACACCACGGAAGAAATAAATAACATCAACATAAAATAAAACAAAATCAAAAATATCCTGTCCCTTAAAAAATTTCTAAATTTCATAGTATTATATACCCTTGACCTTTTTTTGTTTTAATTAGATCTTCCAGTTGAATATTCTCTAATTTTTTACGCAATCTATTAATATTCACTGTAAGGGTATTATCATCAACAAAACTTTCATCCTCCCAGAGACTTCGCATAATTTTATCTCTGCTTATTAAATTGCCATTGTTTTTCATAAGCAAGTATAGAATGCTAAATTCATTTCTGCTAAGTTCTACTCTCTTATCTTTAAAAAACACGCTATTATCCTTCATATTTAAAACAATATTTTTATACTGGAGCACATTTGTCTGCGCATCTGCGTAGGAATAAGTTCTTCTTATCAAGGCGTTTATTTTGGCCATTAATATTTCTAGTGAAAAGGGCTTTTGAATAAAATCATCTCCGCCCATGTTAATTGCCATTATTACATCCATATTATTACTTCTTGAAGAAACAAATATAATAGGAACCTTTGATATTTCCCTGATTTTATTACACCAGTAAAATCCATCAAAGAATGGCAGGTTTATATCCATAAGAATCAGATGTGGAGCGTATTTTGAAAACTCTACAAATACTTCATTAAAGTTATCCACGGCTTTTCCAACAAATCCCCATCTCCCTATATTTTCAAGCAATATTTCTTTTATCCGAGCATCATCTTCTACAATCATTACCTTAAACATGCTAAACCCTCACTTTAATTTTGGACTTTCCTTTTTATTGTACTATAAAATGATATATTTTCAGTATAAAATGTAAATGTTTTATAAACTAGTTATAAAATAATCTAAATAATGTTCTTTCAAAAATCATTGTCACTTTTTTAATTTCCAAGGAAATAAAAAAAACTAGCAAAGTATTACTTTGCTAGTTTGTGGTGCACACGAGAGGAGTCGAACCTCCGGCCTTCCCCTTAGGAGGGGGACGCTCTATCCTACTGAGCTACGGGTGCAAATTCAATTGTACTATAATATAGTATTACACTTTTATAAGTATGTCAACCTATGGATGTTTAAAACCTTAATTTACAAAATTATTAAAATGAAATATGAATTGCAAGACAAATCCATGTTTTCTGAAAAATAAATGATTTATTGCATGATTTTTACAAGTTTATATGCTAAACTATCAATAAAAGATATTAAATTATGGGGTGATTAAATGAAAAAAATCCATATAACAGAGACAGTGCTTAGGGATGCTAACCAATCTTTGATTGCTACAAGGCTCGAATTTGAAGCTTTTGCTCCTATTCTTCCAGCTTTAGATAATGCAGGTTATCATTCATTAGAATGTTGGGGAGGGGCCACCTTTGACTCTTGTTTAAGATATTTAAATGAGGATCCCTGGGAAAGGCTTCAAAAAATAAAAAGTATAGCTACAAAAACACCACTACAAATGCTTCTTCGAGGTCAAAATATACTAGGATATAAACATTATCCTGATGATGTAGTAAGAAGATTTATTAAAATGTCTGTATATCATGGTATAGATATAGTAAGGATATTTGATGCTCTAAATGATTTATCAAATATGAAAGTTGCTATGGATGAAACTAAAAAACAAGGAGCACATGCTCAAGGTGCTATAGTTTATACTGTAAGCCCTATTCACGATACTCGTAACTATGCAAAACTTGCTAAAAAGCTTGAAGAAATGGGTGCCGATTCTATATGCATTAAAGATATGGCAGGCCTAATTATGCCAAGCATTGCCTATGATGTAGTTAAGGCAATGGTGGAAACCGTAAAAATACCTATATACCTCCATTCTCATTGTACAAACGGGCTAGCTGAAATGTCTTGCTATAAAGCAATCGAGGCTGGCGCTGCTGGTATTGATTGTGCTATTTCAAGTTTCTCAAGTGGAACTTCTCAACCACCTACAGAAACTATGCATCAAGCACTAGTTACTGCTGGGTATGATACTGGACTAGATGTAACAAAACTTAAATACATAAATGATTTTTTCAAACCTATAAAAAAAGAAGTTTTAGCCTCTGGATTATTGGATCCTGTAGTCTTAACTCCTCAGCCAGAAGGTTTAACTAACCAAGTTCCTGGTGGAATGCTTTCTAACATGATTTCACAACTTAAGGCGCAAAACTCTATTGATAAACTAGATGCAGTTCTAGCTGAAGTGCCTAGGGTACGAGAAGACTTAGGATTCCCACCACTAGTAACTCCTATGAGTCAGATGGTTGGTACTCAAGCTACAATGAACATTTTAACTGGCGAAAGATATAAAATGATATTAAAAGAAGTTAAATCCTATTGCAGAGGTGAATACGGCCTAGCACCTGGGGCAATCAATGCAGATCTTTTAGAAAAAGCACTAGGCAGCGAAAAGCCTATAGTTGGAAGATTTGCGGATACTTTAGCACCAGCCTTTGAAGATGCAAAAGAGTATTTAAAGGATCTAACTACTAGCGAGGAGGATATATTGTCCTACCTAGCTTTTCCTCAAATTGCTGAAGAATTTATTAAAAATAAAAAACAAAATCCCTCTGTAGATCAAGTAAGAATTGAAACTGAAAGTCAGCCTATATAATAAATTAACACCCTTAATATTAAAAATTGAGGGTGTTAATTTATTATTAGTATTTTAATACAGGAAATAGTATATAATGTACATTATATACTATTATTTGGAGGTGTTTTGATTGAATAACGATATAAAAAATTTTTTCCTAGCTGGACTTGGGTCTGCGGCTTACACTTATGAAAAAGCTACAAATCTAATAGATGATTTTGTAACAAAGGGTAAGATAACCTTAGAAGAGGGCAAAGATCTATCTGAAGAACTTAAAAGAAATATAAAAGAAAAAAAAGATCAAAGTCCGACTTTCAAAAAAGAACACAGCCCGCTCACGAAAGAAGATATGGTTTTACTCTTAAAACAGATGAACTTTGCAACTAAAGAAGATATTGAAAAGCTAGATAAAAGGTTAGCACATTTAGAGATAACCCTACCATAAATAAGTATTGCAGGTAAAGTGAAAAGTCCTACTATTAACTCTAGGACTTTTCACTTTAACCACATTACAGCACCGCAAGTGATGATTTAAGTGAGGTATAAAATGCGACGAAAATCTGTTAATCGATTTAGAGAAATTATTAAAGTTCTTGGCTCCTATGGCTTTGGATATATTGTAGACTCTAGGTTTAACAAACAAAATAAACGCCCTGAAAATTTAAGGAAGGCCTTTGAAGAGCTTGGTCCTACTTTTATAAAAATCGGCCAAATACTTAGTACAAGACCAGATTTGTTATCCCCAGATTATATAGCGGAACTTTCAAAGCTTCAAGATAATGTAGCTCCAGAAAATATTGAAACTATAAACAAAGTATTTTTCGATGAATTTTCAATATCAACAACTGAGTGTTTTGAAAAATTTAATGAAAAGCCACTAGCCTCAGCATCTATTTCTCAAGTACATAAAGCTATATTAAAAGACGGTAGAGAGGTTGTAGTAAAAATACAAAGACCAGATATTGCCGAAAAGATGAAACTCGATATCTCTATACTAGTTCGCATAATAAGATTTACAAAGGCAAGATTTGCAGATGCACTTATTGATCCAGAAGAAGCCTTACATGAAATCCTTTTAATTACAGAACTTGAACTTGACTTTAACAATGAAGCAAAAAATATAAATAATTTTAAAGCCTTCAACAAAGATGTCGCATTTTTATATGTGCCTTATGTGGTTGAAGAATTATGTAGTACTAGGGTCTTAACTATGGAACGAGTTTATGGTTTTAAAGTAGACGATATGAAAAAACTCTTGATCGGTTCTTATGATCTTGATGATTTAGGTAAAAAATTAGCATTGTCTTATCTAAAGCAAGTGCTAGAGGATGGTTTTTTTCACGGTGATCCACACCCTGGAAATATATTCATATGTGAAGGTAAAATTTGCTTTATAGATTTTGGAATTATGGGAAGCCTCTCAAATTCTATAAAAGCCACACTAAACGATATGATATCGGCAGTGGCTTTTAATGACATAAACAAAATGATTTCAGCTCTCTTATCTATAGGAATAAAAAAAGGATATGTAGATAGAAATAAACTATACGAGGATTTAGATTACCTTCTTGTTAATTACCTTTCTGTTTCACTAAATAATATTCAGATTTCAGTTATGCTCTCAGAAATTTTTGACATAGCAAAACAAAATAATATCCGATTGCCTCGTGATTTAACACTTTTAATAAGAGGTCTTGTAATTTTAGAAGGGGTTATTGCAAGTATTGCTCCCGATATAAAAATAGTAGATATTGCTATTCCCTATGTTAAGGCTAATAATAAATTCTCGCTTTTTTCCAATTTAGACCTTAACACACTACTTATCCATTCATATGGATTTGTAAAAGATTCCTTTAGACTTCCCTCAAAAATTATTGAGTTATCTGATAGTCTAATAAGTGGGAGAGCTAAGTTACAGCTAGAGCACAAAAATCTAAATACTCCTATAAATGAAATAAATAAAGGTATAAACAGATTAGTTTTTGGGCTTATTATCTCTTCTATGATCATAGGTTCTTCTACAATTTTAAACTCCAATATAGGCCCTAAAATATATAATATATCAATTATTGGTATAACTGGTTTTGTAACTGCTGCATTTATGGGCTTTTGGTTATTAATTTCTATAATAAAATCTGGAAAACTATAAATTATAAAGACGAGGTATTTTATGATTAAATATTACAATAGAAAAGAAAATAAATATGAAATTGAAAAGGTAGCTGGTGAAAAGTATTTGAATTGGTCTTACTGCTCTCCCTCAGGAAAAGGACTAGTTGAGTTACTACTTAAGAAAAAGCTCTTTTCAAAATTATATGGTTATTACTGCGACACAAAATTAAGTTGTAAAAAAATTGATACTTTTATTGAGGATTTTAATATTGATATGTCTATGTACCAAAAGACGCCTGAGAAGTATTCATCTTTTAATGATTTTTTTGTAAGAGCATTAAATCCAGATGCCCGAATAATCCCAAGTAATGATAATGTTTTAATTTCACCTTGTGACGGCAAACTTTCTGCTTATGAAAATATTGACCTAAATAATTTAGTTCAAATAAAAGGATTTACTTATTCCCTTAAAGAACTGGTGGAGGATAATGAAATATACAATTTGTATCATGGTGGTACTTGCCTAATTTTTAGATTATGTCCAACTGATTATCATAGGTTTCATTTTATTGATAGTGGAATATGTAGCGATACAAATAAAATTAGTGGTCATTATTATTCTGTAAATCCCATTGCCTTAAAAAGTGTAAAAAAACTATTTTGTCAGAATAAAAGAGAGTGGAGTATATTTCACTCAGATAATTTTTCAGATGTCATTTATATGGAGGTTGGTGCTACTTGCGTAGGATCAATTATTCAAAATTATATTCCAGATTCTAAAGTTACAAAGGGAGAGGAAAAGGGATATTTCAAATTTGGTGGTTCCACCGTAATCCTATTTTTCAAAAAAAATGCTGTAAGAATTAGTGAGGATTTACTTGCCCAAACACAATTAGGCTTTGAAACCTCTGTAATCTTAGGCGAAAAAATAGGACTGAAATAATCTTTCAGTCCTATTTTTTATTAAATTTTAAATTTTGATGTTATCTCTTTTAATTTTTCCGCACTAATTTTATTTCCACTGGTAGTGCTTTTTATTTCTTCCATTTTACTTACTATATCAATGCCCTTGCTTGATATACTAGATATTCCTTCAGCACCCTCATTAACAGTACCTGCTACTTGATCTATTGCAGTAGTAACTCCGCTTATTGATACATTTAAATGTTGTGCTGTTTCATCAAATTCCTTCATGAATTTATTAAAATTCTCTGCATCATCCATATATTCTTTTCCCGTACCCATAATAATCTCATAATTTAGAGAAACCTCTTCATCCATGAAATCTAACATTTTAGTAGAACAGCTAGATAAATTTTTTACAGAATCATTTACAACTTTAACTACATTTTGGATGTTAGCTGCTGTAGCTCCAGATTGCTCTGCCAGCTTTCTAACCTCATCTGCTACTACTGCAAAACCTCTCCCTGCTTCTCCTGCCCTGGCAGCTTCAATAGCAGCATTTAGTGCTAATAAATTAGTCTGGCTAGTTATATGCAATATAGAGGTTGCTAGCCCATGTATTTCCTCAACTGCTCTTGATCCTGCTATTGCAACTTCTAATTGCTTCTTTACATCATTATAAATCTTATCCGTATCTTTTTTAGACCCATTAGTAGAAACAGTAATACCCATTGCCTTTTTAACAATAGCTTCTGCTATATTAGATCCTTCTGAAGCTTTCTTGGCTATTGTATTGACCATATTTTTCATCTCTCCTGAAGAAGCAGAAATTTCCTCCGCTGTAGCGGCTGTTTCTTCCATTCCAGCTGATAAGCTTTCAGTTTCAATAGAGCTTTCTTCTGCTTTCACTTTTAATATATCGGTAAGATCTTCAACGGTAAGGGCATTACTAGTTATATTTTCTGAAGCCTCAATTAAATCAAGTATAACATCTTTTAACGTCTTTCTCATATTAACTATAGCTCTAGATATAGTCCCAATTTCATCATTAGCCTTAATTAAATCTTCTATACCCTTGTCCTCGCTTAAATCTAATTTAGAAGTTTTATCCACTAGCAGTGTTACCTTTGTTAATGGATTTACTATAATATTTGATGCAACTACACCAATTAATATAGAAACTATACCTATAAACGCTGCTATTATTAAAATTCCCTGTGTCATTTGATTCACTGGTTGCCTAATCTCATTCACATCTCCAGTAATAACCAATGTCCAGTTTGTAATTGGAACAATTCCATAAGAGGAGAACATTTTAACTCCCTCAAAAGTATACTGGTCAGTTCCCGCTGCAACTTTTTGCCCCTTTGCAGCTTTGTCCACTATAGCCTTTATATTTACATTTTCAACATCTTTTCCTACCTTTTCTTTAGTTTTGTGGTATAACATTTTGCCCTTTTCATCAACTAAATAAGCGTAGCTTGATTTGCTATTAGATACACCTATATTTTTCAAATACTTCGAAAAACTCTCTGCATATACAGATACAGCTACATATCCTAATGTCTGGGCATATTTATCTTCAGTTACCACAGGGCTTGTAAACACCATAACGGAATTTCCTGTTATTTCTGATTTTATAGTTTCACTTATAGCTAGTCCACCACTTGAGCTAATCGAATGGTAAGCTTTGTCTGCTACATTTTTTCCTATAGATGTTTTATCACTATCTGATACTATCTTTCCATTTATATCAACTAAAAAAACTCTTTCAACATTTGTATTATTAGAAATATATGTAGAAAATTTGTCATTATTTTCATTAACCACATTCTTATATTGCCCCAATGAAATTGCATCAGGTTTATCCTTTAATTTCATAATTTCCATTATTTGCTTAGTGTTACATAAGGCCTGTACCTGTGCTTGCTGCTTTTCTATCATAACGGAAATGATTTCTATTGCTTCTTTATTAACAGCCATCATTTCAGCTTTACTTTGATCAAATATTATAGTTGATGACTTTCTATAAGTAAAAATAGAGGTTGTCACCATGGATATAATTATCAAGGTGCCCATAAGAAGTGGTATTTTCTTTCTAATAGAAATACCTTTTTTATTATTACTTTTTATAGACTTTTTAGATGCTTCACTTTTAAATGATTTTACTATTTTGTTTTCCTCTTTAGAGTTGCTTAATAATTTAGAAGATTTCATCTTCAGATTTTTACTCTTAATTGTTTCAAATAGCTTGGAAATTTTCTTTTCCTTTTGTACAACATCTTTACTTTCATGCCTTTTTCTAAAACTCCAAAATTTAAACCCCATAAAGTCCCCCCTAATTCATCTTTAAACAGAAATTTAATAACATTCAATAAATTTTTTGAATAATCAAAAAAAATATTTCTTTATATATATTAACATATAACCTGTAATTTGTAATTATATAATATTATATATTTCGCTATTATGAGTATAATATATTACAAAATACATTGTTTTTCTTAAAATTAGGGTGGTCTATATGAATTGATATGATCATAGTGTCAAATAAGTACTAGTGTATATGTTTTATTTACACATATTCACAAAATATCTATGAACTTCTAAATTATCAGTAAGTTCCGGATGGAATGATGTGGCAAACATATTCTTTTGCTTTACTGCTACAATTTTACCACCAACGGTACATATTATTTTAACATCGTTAAAAACTTCTGTGATTAATGGTCCTCGAATAAAATCTAATGGTATAGACTCACTTGAAATCTCATTTATTACAACATCCTTTTTAAAACTATTTATTTGGCTTCCATATGCATTTCTCTTTACTTTTATGTCCATAACACTAAGATATTCAGCTGAGGATTCCTCAATATATTTAGCAAGTAGTATCATACCAGCGCAGGTTCCCCACACAGGAATTCCTGAAATGATTTTCTCTCTTAAAGTCAAAATCATTTCTCTTTCCCGTAAAAGTTTCCCTATAGTTGTACTCTCGCCACCAGGTAAAATTATTCCCTGTAAATCCTTCATATCTTCAAGTTTCTTAATCTCTACTCCCTCATGCCCAATCTGATGTATATGGTTTATATGCTCTATTACGCCCCCCTGAAGTGATAAAACTCCAATTTTCATTTTCTTACCATCCTCTTTCTGCATATCTCTCTTTTATCTCACTTAATTCTAGGCCACTCATTGCTTCTCCCAGATTTTCTGAAACTTCTGCTATAACCTTAGGATCATTATAATAGGTGGTTGCAAGGACTATAGCTTTTGCTCTTACTTCAGGATTTTCCGCTTTAAATATTCCAGATCCTACAAAAACTCCTTCTGCTCCAAGTTGCATCATTAATGCAGCATCGGCCGGCGTTGCTATTCCACCTGCAGCAAAATTTACTACAGGAAGTTTACCATTTTTCCATACATATTCAATTAAATGAATTGGTGCTCCCATATCTTTAGCTAGAGCCATTAATTCTTCTTTTGGAGCATTTTTTACTTTTCTAATATCATACATAATACGCCTCATGTGCCTAACAGCTTCTACTACATTTCCAGTGCCTGCTTCACCTTTTGTTCTTATCATTGCAGCACCTTCTCCGACTCTCCTTAGCGCCTCTCCTAAATTTCTCGCTCCACAAACATAGGGAACCTTAAAATCCCACTTATTTATATGATACTCTTCATCTGCTGGAGTCAAAACTTCACTTTCATCTATAAAATCTACCCCTATTTCCTGCAGAATTTGTGCTTCAACAAAATGTCCAATCCTACCTTTAGCCATTACTGGAATACTTACAGCTGCCTTTATTTCTTTAATCATTCTAGGATCAGACATCCTAGCCACTCCACCTTGCTTTCTAATATCTGAGGGTACCCGTTCTAGTGCCATTACCGCGCAAGCCCCAGCTTTCTCTGCAATGATTGCCTGCTGCACATTCACCACGTCCATGATTACTCCGCCCTTTAACATTTGAGCTAAATTTTTATTAAGTTCATATCTTTCCATAAAAAAACCTCCCTAAATATTATTTATAAGGCAAAGTATAGTACAAGTTTCTAAATTTTCATAATGTACCCATACACTTTAAAAGTAACTAGAAATTTAAAAAGCTTTACATAAAGTTGTTTTACAACTATACTGAGGGCGAAATAATAATTAAATAAATTAAACAAGGGGAGCTCGTATTATGAGCTGAGAAAGAGACTTTATCTCTGACCCTCATTACCTGATTTGGATAATTCCAACGTAGGGAGTTTTTTTACAACGTTTTTTTTGTTGCAAGCTCTTTATGAGCTTGCTTTTTTTATTTAAAATAATTTAACTGAAAAGGAGATTATAAAATGATGTATACAACTCAAATGGATGCTGCGAAAAAAGGCATTATAACAAAAGAGATGGAAATAGTAGCGAGAAAAGAAAATATGGATGAAGGGGTTTTAAGAGAAAAAATAGCAAGAGGTGTAGTGACAATACCCGCTAATAAAAATCATAAAGCACTCAATCCAGAAGGAGTTGGAGAAGGATTAAAAACGAAAATCAATGTAAATCTAGGTATTTCAAAGGATTGCTATGATATTGATGAGGAAATGAAAAAAGTGCAATTATCTATAGATATGAAAGCTGAAGCTATAATGGATTTAAGCTCCTTTGGTAAAACAGAAGAATTTAGACAAAGACTAATTGCGGACTCTAGTGCTATGGTAGGTACTGTGCCAATATATGATGCCTTAGGTTTTTACGATAAAGAATTACAGGACATTACAGCTAAAGAATTTATAGATGTAGTAGAGAAACATGCAAAAGATGGAGTTGACTTTGTTACAATTCATGCTGGTTTAAACATTGATACTGCAAATGTGTTTAAGAGAAATAAAAGAATAACTCATATAGTATCAAGAGGAGGGTCCCTTCTATACGCTTGGATGGAATTAAATCAAAAGGAAAATCCATTTTATGAATACTTCGATGATATATTACATATATGTGAAAAATATGATTTAACTATAAGCCTTGGTGATGCCTGTAGACCTGGTTGTATTAATGATGCCACGGACGCTTGTCAAATTCATGAACTAATGGTGCTTGGTGAATTAACCAAAAGAGCCTGGGAAAGAAATGTACAAATAATTATAGAGGGACCCGGACATATGGCAATAAATGAAATCCAGGCAAATGTAATACTTGCAAAAAAATTATGTCATGGTGCACCTTTTTATATTTTAGGACCCATAGTTACAGATATTGCTCCAGGCTATGACCATATTACCAGTGCCATAGGAGGCGCTTTGGCTGCAAGCTATGGAGCTGATTTCCTTTGCTATGTAACCCCAGCAGAACATATAAGGCTTCCAAATCTTGATGATGTTCGCGAAGGCATTATTGCTGCAAAGATTGCAGCTCATGCTGGGGATATAGGTAAAAATGTGACCGGAAGTCGCGAGTGGGATAATGAAATGAGCACCGCAAGGCAAAACCTTAATTGGGATAGAATGTTTGAACTTGCTATTGATCCTGAAAAAGCTAGACGCTATAGAAAAGAATCCATGCCGGAGCATGAACATAGCTGCACCATGTGTGGTAAAATGTGCTCCATGAGAACTATGAATAAAATAATGCAGGGCAAGGATCTCAATATATTAAGAGAAGATTCATAGGTTAATTTACTTCTAAGCAATTTGTAGCACTACATTTACATTTTAATGTGTAAATCATTTAAAAATAAATCCTGAAGTTAGATTGCTCTAGCTTCAGGATTTAACTGTTATTACTGCTTATAGTTAAATAAGATGTTCTAAGGATTCTATAATGAAATGGATGAATTGTCTTGTGCTATTAAATAAATCTGAAATTTGATAAGTTATCAGAAAAAATAGTGCATAAAAAGGACTTGGCATTTTTTCAGACCATTTTAAAATTGGCTTACAGATTTTATTACACACAATAGGTTGGTTTGCTATTAATCCAATAGCAATTCCTATTAAAGCACCACAAATAATATCAGTAGGGTAATGAAACCCCAAATATATTCTTGGAAATGCAATAAATATAGTTGCATAAATAAATGCTAATATACCAAGTTTTTTTGAAACGAATAAAAGTCCAGTTGTCAGAGTAAAGAATAATACTGCGTGATCACTTGGAAATGAGCTCCAGTTGGTTAAGGCGGTGGGCTTTATTCCATAGGGAAGCACAAAATTTAAAGCAGCTTCATGGAGAGGCCTTTCTCTATAGGGTAGTAAAACCGAAAGAAACCTTGCTAAGATCATCGCAATAAAACAACTGAGTATTATAGAAATAATGTGTTCTCGTATATTTGCCTCACCCTCACTCTTTTTAAACCAAAACCACCATATAACTATAGCAAATATGCCTCCCTTTACTAAGTTGTTATCTGCTAGAAATGTCATGGTATTATCAAATACAAAGGATTGCTGAGAAAACTTGTTGAAAAAATTAATTATTGTTGAATCGAAAATATTCATATTGGACCTCCTACATTAGTTAAAATGATCTGTAATAACATATTTTATAAATATCTGTATACACAAAACAAAATTAGACATATTAAGACACAGTACGACATAAATCTATTATATATTAGCAAATAGAAAATGTCCACTTGTTTCCAATTTATGTAATGGATCCTGCAATTCTCGTTTATTACGCTTATAATTTTTGTAAATACGCGGTTATATCTGCGGGCTTTCTTAATATTTTTAGATTAATATCCAATTATACTTTTCTAACAAAATGGGTAAACTATAATACACTTGATTATACAGTGTAATTTTGTATGAGGGAGAAGACTAATGAATAAAAATAAGTTAGGAAAGGCCAAATATTCAATTAATAATTTAGATGCTAATAAAGGCAGTAGTGGCGTTTCAAATACTGAAATGTCTATTATGTATAACCTGTCCAATATGACTAGTGACGTTGCTGATGTTGCTTTCGATCGAAAAGAAATCAAAAAATAAAAAACCCAGTAACTATAATGGTTACTGGGTTTCTTATATGTTTTACCTAATCACTTGTTAAAATATCTCCAGTAGTCTTTCCGATAGCAGCTCTAATTAATTGTTCTAAATTCTTATCTGGAAATATAACAACATCTTCTAAATAAGGAACTTAATTATAGGCTTTAAACCAAACTCCACCTGTGCCGTCATAATTACGACCATATGTTAGTGTCGGCGTTACATCATCTAAACGTACCTGATAAACTGCCCATCCTTCACTGACTGCTCCTTTATAGAGGCTAGCATCAAGTTGTGGATTAGGTATAACCTCACCTACATAATCATATTCTTTTCCCTCAGAAGAGATCAAGCTGAAATCAAATGAATATATATCAAGTGATTTTCCGTTATCTATATCTACTAATTCAAAATTTATTTTTGCTAAGATATATTCGTAGCCATCCTTTGGTGGGCTATTGAACATATTTGCGCCTTCAATCATAGTCCAAGCATCATCACCTCTTATTATCTCCTTAAGAGTAATTTGTGCTGTATAATTATCAATATAATCATTCACGCTTATGGATTTAATTGTATTTAGAGGAGCTGGATTAAGCCTTGTGCTTTGCTGTGGATCTAATACAGGAGCATTATATGCAACCCCCTCAAGCATTTCCTTAGAAACTACAGTACTTCCACCCAGTGCAGTGACAATAGAGCTTGTGGCTAGTTTTCCATAAACATAAAGCGCCGCCGCAGAACTACTACCATTACCCAGGACAATTGGAGACCCTGATTTAGCTGCAAAAGATGATGCAATTAGAGAATCCACCAGGTGAGAGCTTGTACCATTTGCAACGTAGACCTTATCATAGTTATATTGAAAGGCTTTAAGTACATTTTTATTGGTTTCAAAACGATCTGCTCCATAATAGCGAGTAGCGCCGTCAATGTTAGCTACCAGTGTAGGTCCACCAATGATTTTAACGTTGGTACCCTTGTAGGGAGCTTCTGAGGCTGGAAGACTTCCATCGGCATTTGCTACTAAAATAGAATAGTTGTTGGCTGCAGCATAGGAAGCTACTGATAAAGCATCCGCAAGAGCTCCATAACCAACCACAAAGGACCCTGAAGGGTTAACTAATTTTGCAGCAATAGCAGCAGCTGTTGCTGTACGATTGGCACCCTTCAGTGCTGTAGCTGTTATGTTACCCATTGCATTAAGTTGGTCAACCACAGTTTGATTAATGGCTCCTACTACGAAAACTTTTGTCACTCCTAATCTTATTAGCTCGGTTTTAGTATTTGTGTTAAGTGTATTTTTTTCTGTCAATAAAATTGGTGATGTTTTTCCAGCCAAAGGAGCTGCTGCCAACGCATCAACTAAATTAGCATTTGCGGATGGAGCCAAGATAGCAGTATCAGCTGTTGTCCAACCAGCCTTTGAAACAGCAATAGCGGTTCCTATTCTATCTGTTCCGAAAAGTCGCGCAGTGGTTACCCCACTTGCTGCAAATGAATTTTTAGGAGCCATAGTAAAGACCATAGTAAGTACCATACCCGCCATTATTAATGTAGATAATTTCTTTTTCGATATAAATATTCTCATAATTTAATGCCTCCCTTTCTTTATTTATTACTAGACTAAATTCCAGGTTTAATAGTAAACTCATATATATTTAATATTAATGTCGCTGTCTTTTGTTAACGTTTTGTTAACACTTTATTAATCTCGTGTTAATATATCATGTTTTCTAGTCAAAATCAACACTTATCCTGTAAATACTTATGGTATGTTTTTCCTTACCATATATGTATTATAAAATAAAGAAAACCTAGAAGTATTGAACCTTTTAGTTTTCCTTGTATGATACGCTTTACTGAATAAACGCTATGGAATCATGATGAATCATAAAAACTTTACAGGACATCATTTTTTGCTCTTTGTATTTCATTTGAAGTGTTAACCATAAATCCATTAAATTCCTCTATAAATTTAACTGTACAAAAACCAAATACTTCATTGGAGTTCATTACCGTAAAAGCAGGGTTAACAATTTCATGTTCTATTACCTTATCTTCTATTATCCTATAACGAAATTCTGACTACCTCTGAGGTGTAAAATTTTATATACACTGTCTAAAAAATATTTGTCCTAACTCTAATGAAATCAACGAATAGTAATAATAAGCTAACTATTGCAATAGAATTAAAAAGCATATATAAAATTAAGGCTGCTCTTGAAAATGTGGAAGAGCCAAAGTATGTATTGTAAAGGAGGCTAATATTTTGAAGGTTATAGTAATTGGTGGCGGATGGGCTGGTTGTAGCGCAGCAATTACAGCAAAAAAAGCTGGTGCTGAGGTGGTACTATATGAAAAAACAGATATGCTTTTGGGACTAGGTAATGTAGGCGGCATAATGAGAAATAATGGTAGGTACACTGCTGCCGAGGAAATGATTGCACTGGGGTCAGGAGATTTTATACATTTGACTGATGACAATAGTAAACATAAAAATATTGATTTTCCAGGTCATAAAAACGCCTGGCTATGCGATCTAAACAAGATTGAGCCAGCAGTTGGAAAATATTTAAAAGCTATGGACATAGAAGTAAACATGATAACAAGAGTAGTAGACGTTAAAAAAGAAGACAATAAAATAAAAGGCATATACCTCTCAGATAAGAACTATGTTGAAGCGGATGTATTTATAGAAACTACAGGTTCAGCAGGACCAATGAATAACTGCTTAAAATATGGAAATGGATGCGCAATGTGTGTTTTGAGATGTCCATCTTTTGGGGGAAGAGTAAGCATTAGTGGCAAAGCAGGTATTGAAGACTTAAAAGGCGAACGAGAAGAAGGCATATATGGCGCCTTTAGCGGTTCGTGTAAACTCGCCAAAGGTTCTTTAGCTAGTGTTCTTGTAAAAGAACTGGATGAAACAGGTGTGGCTGTTATAAAAGTCCCAGAAGAAGATGTGAATTTAGATAAACTTAAACTAAAGGTATGTCAGCAATATGCCCTAAAAGAGTTTGCTGAAAATATTATCCTAATTGATACAGGTGATGTTAAGTTAATGACTCCATATTATCCCTTAGAAAAGTTAAGAGGAATTAAAGGATTTGAAAACGCAAAATATGTAGACCCATATTCAGGGGGTATGGGAAACTCCATACGATATGTATCTATAGCTCCAAGAGAAGATAGTATGAAGGTTATAGGTCTCGATAATTTATTCTGTGCTGGTGAGAAAGCTGGTCTATTTATAGGCCACACAGAAGCCATGATAACAGGGGCTTTGGCAGGACATAATGCAATAAAAAACTATTTAGGATTGCCTCTTTTGATATTACCAAGGTCACTAGCCGTTGGCGACATAATCGCCTATGCAAATGAAAAAATTAAAACTAAAGAAGGGAGAAGAAACAGATACACCTTTGCGGGAGCAGAGTACTTTAAAAGAATGCAGGAACTCGGACTTTATACATTGGATATAGATGAGATTAAGAAGAAAGTAGAAAATTTAAATTTAACTAATATATTTAATACAAAACTTATATAGAGTAAGAAATTGAAAGGTCAGCATGAAAGTCTGACCTTTTTACTTAAAGAAAATCTATAATTGCAAAAAATCATTATGTAGCTACTGTTATTTATACAAAAGAATAAAAAAATAGCCATTCTCTTAAGGAAAATGACTATTAACTATCGCATACTTCATTCGTACACTATAAGATATAATATGCTTAGCTCATCTAAAAAATTCCATATTTTATAATAAAATTATATTTTTAATTTAGCTTACATTTTATTTTAATATTAAAGCTAATGTAAATTTGGGATTTTTACTTTTTCAACAATTCTACATACTTTTTTGGTGTTACTAATTCATCAGTATGAACATTAATTGATTTAGCACTGGCGACACCAATACTTGAAACTATTTTATTTAATTGTTCTTGATATTGTTCTCTTATTAAAGCTGTCTCTTCTTTAGTTTTACCTTCATATGAGAAGTCTAAGGTAATATAACCATATTCCAGAAAAATATAGCTATAATAAACATAGACTGATCTACCGCCTTTATCCGAATTGTAGCTCCAAGAATATCTTAATAATTTACTATCATTCGCTGGTTTTTCCATGAAAAAATTATACAAAGACTGATTCTTTTGTGCATAATCCATTTTCTCTATTGTATTTGTTAAATATTCATTTTTTTTGCTACTGTCCCCTTTACTATAATCATAACTAGAATACATTATTCCAGTATAAGTGACATTATTAAGATTTGTATCTTTAAAAAATAAACACCCTCTGCCCTCCGAACCTTCTTTATCTATTTCCCATGAAGCAGGTATTGTAACCTCATATCCCGAATCAATCCCAATGCTTAGATCACCGAGCTCCCCCGCACCATATATTTTATAAGCCTGTTCACCTGTTTTTAAATTATCCTGTGTGGTCTTTTTATTTTCTTTAACTTGGTTATCACTTGCCTGTTGTTTTTCTAATGTCGAAGTTTTTTGTCCACACCCTACAAGAGCTAGTAACATTAATGTAACTAATATAAATGATATGATTTTTTTCATATTCCGTTCCCCTTTTTTTAATACATAATTTCTGTAACCGGAACCTTCATTTGGAACTCATGCTTTCAAATGCTGCTATTCCAATTGCTCCGGGACCACTATGAGCTGAAATCATGCATCCCGCTTGAATCCATATAATTTGTTTAAAGCCTTCTTCTTTTGCAATTTGTTCCATACGTTGTTTTATGCTTTCTTCAAGTCCCAAAGAATATATAAGATAAATCTGTTCTTTATCCATATGGTATTTGTTAATATATTCCTTCATATATTTCTCTACAATATTACCTGTTTTACCACGATACTTTTGGTTTGAAACTAGTTCTCCATTAACAATTTCAATCAGTGGTTTCAGCTGTAGTAAGGTTCCCCCCAAGTAGGCGGCATTGGATACACGTCCTCCTGCCTTTAAATATACAAGATCACCAGGGATAAAAGATACTCTTGCTTTAGATGCATAACTCTCAATATTTTCAACTAAATCATTAGGCAGCATATCTGGATGTTTTTCTATAAGTTCAACTGCTTTCAAAACAATTGCTGCCAAACCACCAGTAACATTCAATGCATCAGCATGATATACATTTTCCATTCCCTCTGAAGCAATGATTGAATTTTGGTATGAGCAAGATGGTTTCGATGAATATCCAACATGAATAATAATGCAACCAGGATTTTCTTCTATTATTCTTTTAAATACATCCTGGTATTCATCTGGATTTGTTGCAGATGTTGATGGTACTTTTTTAGTTCTTTGATAATAATCATACACCTCTGTTACCGCTATTGAACCGTCTGCATAAGATTTATCGCCCATTATTACATGCATAGGAACTACCTGGATATTATGTAATTTCACGAGGGCAAGTGGCATATCAGCTCCGCTTTCTGTTAATAAAATAATTTTTTTCATAAGTTTACCTCCATAAAATTTTATTTAGTATCATATATCATTCACACTTGTGAGTTATTCCAGCTTATTCTACGAGTACGACATAAATCATTTATTTAATTATACTATTACTGTCTTAAATTGGATATAAAAAAATAAAAAGAGCATTTCTGCTCCTCATGTCTTACTTTCACATATACATTAAAACCATTTTAATATTAAAATGGTTTTAATGCAAAAGTTGTTTGTAAATAGTGTTTTAAATACCCGTATGTGTAATTACAGTAGCGTCATGATGATAAGTATTTTCATGGTTTTTGACTTCGTCATATGATTCCCCATAAGTACTGTAACTCGTTCCATCCCATCCTCCAGGACACTTAGTACAATATCCTCTGTATGAAACTAATGTATTAGGTATTTTATCAATTGATTGCTTTATACTATTTTTATTCATAATAGCCTCCTTTTTTTTATTATGTGGAATAGTGGCGTTTTTAAACTAGGTAAATATTAGATGTGATGGCTAAAATCAGATTTGTCGCAGGACTAAATAATTATGTATTTAAGGGTCATCTCAATCGCTCACAAATTTATGCTCAAGTGAATAAACTATTATAATATCTATTAAATTATTGGAGGTTATAAATGGGATACTATATTAAAGTAGAACCGAACGTAAAAATTTATGTAGAGGATCTTAAACCTGAGGGCAAGGAGACAATTTTGTTTCTTCACGGTTGGCCTGCAAGTCATAAGTTGTTTGAATATCAGTTTGATCAACTACCCAAAATGGGATATAGGTGTATTGGTATAGACCAGAGAGGATTTGGTGAATCAGATAAACCTTTCACAGGCTATGACTACGATCGATTATCAGATGATGTTCGAGGCGTAGTAGATGCACTTAAATTAAAGAATTTTACACTTGCGGGACACTCCACTGGGGGAGCAATTGCTATTAGATACATGGCTAGGCACAGAGAATATGGGGTATCGAAACTTGCTCTTTTTGCCGCAGCGGCTCCTAGTGTTATCCCGCGTCCTAATTTTCCTTATGGGTTGCCAAGAAAAGCTGTTGAAGATATAATCCAGGGAACATATACTGATCGTCCTAAAATGCTGCGCGATTTCGGTGATATATTTTTCTTTCAGCATATAACCGAACCATTATCTGATTGGTTCTTTCAATTGGGATTACAGGCGGCAGGGTGGGCAACTGCGGCTATTGCAAATACTTGGATAAATGAAGTACTGTTTTCTGATCTTGAAAAAATAAATGTTCCTACTTTAATTATTCATGGCATACATGACAAGGTTGTTCCATTTCCACTAGGTAAAATTCAAAAAGAAGCAATTAGAAATTCAAAACTTATACCATTTGAATTTAGTGGCCATGCTACGTTCTATGACCAAAAAGACAAATTCAATGAAGAATTAGCACGATTTATTGAAGAATAACATTTTTGGTTTGTAGATTCCTTTTAAAAATATTAAAACTAATAATTATTTAAATACCGTATTATTCAGAAATGAATTTGCGGTGTTTTTATGTCGTGTTTCAATAATATCTCGCCTAACTTTAATATTGTATGTAAAGTATCATTCATGATTATTTACAAAAGGTTATATTGAACCAAAAGAAGCCCCAATTTGAGCTCAAGGTGGGGCTTTTAAAAAACTTCAACTAGGTGTCTTTACTACTTTACACTTCATCAGATAACCTCAGTAACAACATCAAATAGGGAACATATAATATAAGTGAATAAACACAGGAGGCTATATGTGTACTACGATTATAATGGAAAAAATAATAATGAAGGTAGAGATGACCATGATGATGACTATGAAGAGTTTTTTAAAGAGATGCCTTTTTATAGTAAACAGATACCCTATTTACCTCAAATGTATTACCCAATGATATATTCTTATCCTATGATGTGGAGTATGCAAAAACTTGATGAAGATTTAAAAGACATGTATCCTAAGAAACATATCATGATATATCCCATGGAAGAGAAGTTGACCTTCGTTATCATTCACGGCTCCTGGGCTGACGTCAGCCAATTTGATGGAGTCGCTGCCGAGCTTCGCAAGCTTGGCCATTCGGTTTATGTGCCGGAATTGCCAGGTCACGGTGTATTTACAGATAAAAACGTAACCCACGAGCAGATCACGAATGCCGTCGTCGAATATATCGAGAAAAAAGATTTAAAACATATCGTACTACTCGGACATAGCTTCGGCGGAACGGTTGTTGCGACAGTCGCCCAACTAATTCCGGATCGAATTGATCGTCTCGTGTTTGCTAACGCTTTTGCTCCCCTGGACGGACAAAGCTTATACGATCAACTTCCGCCGCCTGTTCAAGAAACATTCAAACAACTGGCCGATGCTTCAAGTAATAATACGATTATGCTTCCGTTTCCGCTGTTCCGCGATGCCTTCGCAAACACGGCCAGCTTAAATGAAGCGAAAGAGATGTACAGCAAAATTACGCCGGAACCTGCGGGTCCCTTGTTCCAAAAACTCAATCTGAAAAAGTTCTACAGCCTGCAAATTCCGAAAAGCTATCTTAATCTGACGGAAGATATTGCGCTTCCGCCCGGACCGTTCGCTTGGCATACGAACCAATCCAGCCACCTCGGTTTTTACCGATACATTGAAGGCGACGGGGACCACTTTACAACCTTCCAAACTGAACCGAAAATGATTGCCCAAAAATTCGTGGAAGCCGGCAGACCATAAACAATTACCTATTTCAATTAAATTGAATTTATGGCAACTGTTTTTTCTTAATGGGACTTTTGCAATTCCCTTAATGTAATCTCCACATTCATTGAAAAAAAGGGAGCTGAAAAACTATTTTCAGCTCCCTTTTCTTATTATTAGGATATGTGATTTCACGTTCACCGTCGGCATTAACAAGTAACTTTGATAGTTACTGTATTTACAAACAAATGCCTGTTATGCTCTTGGAGGTGTTCCTTCAGCATTTGCTACAACTACATCGATTTGGACTAAAGCATCTTTAGGTAAAGCTGATACGCCAACTGTTCTTCGTGCAGGAACACCGCCTGGGAAGAAAGCTTTGTAAGCTTCGTCTACTGCATCAATATCTGCGATGTTTTTAAGAAATATATTTACTTTAACCACATCATCCATAACGTGGTCCACACTTTCTATAATTGCCTTGATATTTTTTAAGCACTGCCTTGCCTGCTCTTTTACACCACCAGCTACCATTTCACCAGTTTTTGGGTCTAAAGGTAATTGAGCTGAAATATGATTGTAATGAGAAAAAGCTACAGTTTGTGTAGATAGAGAACTTTTTGGTGCATTTTCCGTATTGTTTGCTTCTATAATTAGTCCGTGCCTGTCTTCAACAAGTTGTGGTGGTGTACCATCTCCGTGTGACACCACTGCTTCAATTTGCACCAAAGCATCCATAGGCAGCGCTGAAACTGCAACTGTTGTCCGTGCAGGTACATATGCTACAGCTCTTGCGATAGCTGAGTCTGGGAAAAATGTTGTATAAACTTCGTTTACGGCTTCAATATCCGAGAAGTTTTTAAGGAAGATGTTAATTTTAACAATATCGTCAAAAGGAACATCGATACTTTCTAAAATTGCCTTGATATTCTTTAAGCACTGTCCAGTCTGCTCTTTTACACCGCCGACTACCAATCTACCAGACTTTGGATCAATAGGTAATTGAGCTGAAATATTATTGTAATGAGAAAAAGCTACAACTTGTGTAGATAGATCACTTGTTGGCGCATTTGCCGTGTTATTTGTAAGCTTTATGAGGTCTCCTGCTTGTGGTGCGTTTGGAATTGTACCTTCACCGTTTGAAACAAGTGCTTCAATCTGCACCAAAGCATCCATAGGCAAAGCTTCAACTGCAACTATCGTACGTGTAGGAACATAGCTTGTGAAGAATGTTTTATAAACTTCGTCTACAGCGTCAATATCTTTGATATTCTTAACAAATATAGTGATTCTAACAACATCGTTCATAACATGGTAGATGCTGTCTACAATTGCCTTGATATTTTTAAAACACTGCTTCGCCTGCTCTTTTACACCACCAGCTACCAATTTACCAGATTTTGGATCGATAGGTAATTGAGCTGAAAGATTATTGTAATGAGAGTAAGCTACAGTTTGTGAATATGGACCGATACCTTTTGGAGCATTTTCCGTATTTCTTGCTAATACTGCGTTATAGCCGATCATAATAGTATTCCCCTTTTGTAATATTTATTGATAGAATCATTAAAATTCACCTAAGTAAATTATAAACCTTGGACTAGCTCTAATGTCAATAGGTACTATTATTATTTTAAAAATAAAGAGAAATCACGAGAAAAACTTAAAGGGGTTTGCGCATAGAATCCCCAATGCTAATAATCTTATATATCCAACTCTCTTAACCCTATATTAACGAAGAACTGTTTTTTTAAACCATTTCAAGTAAACGCTTCATAAATATTTATATCATGAGTATTGTTTTAAAGAACCTCCTGCTACTATGACCTCTGCTGACTTCTTAGATTTCAGCTTTACATCACTGTAAAGGCTGTTATTTCAAAACTCATTTCTATAACGTATACCTAAGATTTACCCGGGTAAGAACGCAATTTTTTTTACTCATTTTCATTCATGTTGCTATATGGTTTCTGTATATTTCTTTTTTGTATGTCTTTCAAAAAAACATAGCCCAGTAACCATTACAGTTACTGGGCTTCTATGGTGCGTCGGACAGGAGTCGAACCTGCGACCAACTGGTTCGTAGCCAGCTACTCTATCCAACTGAGCTACCAACGCATAGGATAAACATCATTACAATACTAACATATAATATGTTAGGAGTAAAGATTTATTTGCAAACTACCATTTATAAATTCATCTCTAAGAATTCCCATAATGATTACATCTCTATAATTTCCATAGGAAAAACAAGTCTTTCTCTTCTTTCCTTCTTCTAAAAAACCACATTTTTTATAACACTGAATTGCTCTTAAATTAAAATCTAGTACTTCTAGTTCTACTCTATGTGCAGCCATATCCATGAATAAATATTTAAGTAATGTCTTTATAGAGTCTTGTCCATATCCTCTATTCCAGAAGTTTTGACCTATAGCTATTGCTAATACGTATACATTCTTACATCCACTAATTTCTTTATAAGTTATATAGCCTACAACTACACCTTTTTCATTTACAATGCTGATATATTTTTTATCAATATTAACAAATTTATTAAAATTGTTTAATATATCTTCTTTAGATGGAGGTAATATAAAATTTCCGTCAAGTTTTCTAACATCTTCATCACACCAAATATCATAAAATATATTTAAATCTCGCCGTTCAACACTTCTCAATAATACTTTATTACCTTTTAGCATATCTTCCCCTCATTTATAATTTTAATATTATTTAATACCATAATTATACCTTTTATTTAGCTTTAATTCAATAAATTGTGAGCTTGTTTTGTAATTTATTATGCTAAAATTTAAGAGTAAAAATAAAAAAAACACCTAACAAATGTTAGATGTTTCTGGCGGAGAAAGAGGGATTTGAACCCTCGCACCGGTTACCCAGTCTACACCCTTAGCAGGGGCGCCTCTTTAGCCACTTGAGTATTTCTCCACGGCTTAATTTTATGTAGTTATAAAAAAATGGAGGAGGAAGTGGGGTTCGAACCCACGGTACGCTCACACGTACGCCAGTTTTCAAGACTGGTGCCTTAAACCAACTCGACCATTCCTCCATGTCCTAACGACAAGTTTTATTATATCAGCATATATATAGCCTGTCAATGTATTTGTTGAATTATATTGCTTTTATCATTTAAAAAATAAAAAACATCTAACAAACGTTAGATGTTTCTGGCGGAGAAAGAGGGATTTGAACCCTCGCACCGGTTACCCAGTCTACACCCTTAGCAGGGGCGCCTCTTTAGCCACTTGAGTATTTCTCCACGGCTTAATTTTATGTGATTATAAAAAAAATGGAGGAGGAAGTGGGGTTCGAACCCACGGTACGCTCACACGTACGCCAGTTTTCAAGACTGGTGCCTTAAACCAACTCGACCATTCCTCCAAGTCTTTGCGACAAGTTTTATTATATCAGCATAAATATTCTCTGTCAACATAATTGTGGTTTGTTTTACAATATTGTAGATTACAATATTATAAAATGTTCAGTTTTTCATTTTATAATAAATAAAAAACTTAGACACCTCTCCAAAAATAAACTAGTTATTTTTAGAAAGATGTCTAAGTTATAAATATTGAAGCTACTTAATTATACTTTCTTTGATGTGTATATTAAATAAACCATTTATTTTGAAATTATAGTTTTTCCGCCCATATATTTCACTAATGCCTCTGGAATAGTTACTGATCCATCCGCGTTTTGATAATTTTCAAGCACTGAAGCTAAGGCCCTTCCTACTGCTACTCCTGATCCATTTAGTGTGTGGATATACTTAGGCTTATCTTTTTTATCTTCTTTGTACCTTATATTTGCACGCCTTGCTTGGTAGTCCTCAAAATTACTACAACTTGATATTTCAACATACTTATTATAACTTGGCATCCAAACTTCAATATCATATTTAAAAGATGCTGTAAATCCTAAATCACCCTTACATATCTTAACTATTCTATATGGTAGCTGTAGTCCTTGTAATACTGACTCTGCATCTAAAAGTAGCTTTTCAAGCTCTACATAGGAATCCTCAGGCTTTGTAAATTTAAGAAGTTCCACTTTATTAAACTGATGTTGCCTTATAAGTCCTCTAGTATCTCTTCCTGCAGATCCCGCTTCTGATCTAAAACACGCACTATAGGCTACGTGCATTATAGGTAACTCTTGCCCACTTAATATCTCATCTCTATAAATGTTTGTAACGGGTACTTCAGCTGTAGGTATTAAAAAATAGTCTGTATCAGCCACTTTAAAGGCATCTTCTTCGAATTTGGGTAATTGACCCGTTCCTATCATACTTTGCCTATTAACCATGTATGGAGGTAATATTTCAGTATATCCATTTTTATCTACATGGCAATCTAAAAAGTAACTTATTAGTGCTCTTTCAAGTCTTGCTCCCTGCCCTTTATATACTGTAAATCTCGAACCTGTAATCTTTCCCCCTCTTTCAAAATCTAAAATATCATTGTCTATTCCTAAATCCCAATGAGCTTTAGTTTCAAAATCGAAGTTTTTGGGCTGTCCCCATCTTCTTACTTCAACATTATCTTCCTCTGTATCACCTTGTGGTACATTTTCATTTGGAATGTTTGGAATTCTTAACATAATATTTTTAATTTTTTCATCTATCCCAGATAGCTCAATATCGAAATTTTTAATTTCATCTGAAAGTTTTTTCATTTCAATCATAATTTCATCTACATTTTGCCCATCTTTTTTAAGTTTTGGTATTAGTGCAGATTCAGTATTTCTTCTGTTTTTTAGTTCTTCAACCTCCATCAACACATCTCTTCTTCTTTTATCAAGAGATACAACTTCATCAATTATTGATATATCAAAATTTTCCCCTCTATCTGCCATTAATGCTTTTATCTCTTCAGGATTATTTCTTATTCTTTTTAAATCTAACATAAATATTCCTCCTTATTATTATTATTTACTATTTTGATTCACAAGTCTTAATTGTGATACTTAAGCTAATTTTGAGTATAAAAAAAGAGTCTTCATCCCCATGAAAAAGGGACGAAAGACTCCGCGTTGCCACCCTACTTGATTAAATATAAATATTTAATCCTCTTTAACAAATATAACGGTTGTACCGTACTGCTTTTCACAGTCCCTCGAAGGTGGATTCACAAAATATAAGGTATCAGTTTACACCAAACACTGACTCTCTTAAACGCTATATTTTGTTACTATTCTCATCATAGGTTTTATACATTATTAAATTATAATCTTACGCTATTATTTTAAGGATAATTTTACATCACACTTTTTATAAAGTCAATATATATTTAACATGACCAGTTAGAACGTCACTTTATAGTAAAGTTTCTTTATTGATTGTTTTCTTCAATACTATTTACTTCAATATTTTTTGTGCATATAATATCAATTCCTGTATTAAGTATATTCTTACATACTACATCCCCTATTCTTAAAGGTGGTCCTACGTGTATTCTACTTAATGCTTTTGAACATTCAATCCATAATTTCTTATTAATAGGCTTACTACTTTTTACTGAAACTACATTGCATAAATTAGAACCTTTTATTCTAACCAAAGTTGTTAATATTTCATCATTTTTATTTAAATCATAAGTATTTTCTTCTATCAAACAAACTCATCTCCTACATACTATCAAATTCTTTTATTCTATATAGTACAATATTAGAATTTTTTGAGTCCTTAACTATTTCCGTCATTTTTTTGTTTGTTTCTCTTGCTAAAATAGAAACAATTTTATTTAAGCAATGAGCCCCTTGACAATTTCCAAAGGCAGCACCAGTTCTTCTTTTAACTCCTTCTACTGTTCTCGCACCTAGAGGTCTCCGTATAGCATCCACTATTTCCCCTTCAGTTACTTTTTCACATGCACATATTACTTTACCATATTTTTTATCTACTTTAATAATACTTTTTCTTTCTTCATCAGACATTTCTCTAAATTTATAAGACTCTCTTCGCTTGTCATTAAAATCTTTTTTCAGCTTACATTGCATATTGCTAACTACACTCTCACATACGATATTTGCTATAGCAGGTGTCATTGTTATTTGCCCGTAGTGTTTTCCTTTAATTTGAATAAGTCCATTATCAATACCACTATCATCGATTACCATAGGTTCATCAAAAAAAGGCCAATCCAAAAACATTTTAACATCCATATTATCTACACCGCTTGTTATTTTAGATACCCTATCTACTACTTCATCATAACTAACATTCTCTTTTGTACTAATAGCTGCAACGGTATCTCCCTCCATGGTTGGAAGTGTGTAAATCCGCTCACCCTTAGCGTTAAACATAAACAATGCATGAGAGAATCGCTGTTTTTCATTGTTATCTAGAAGTATATATTTTAATATTCCTTCATTATTATTTACATCAAGTTTTTTTTCATCTACTATACTGTAATTCTCTGAAGGAGTTGTATTTATTACCATTTTGCAGGTAAATTTGTTTTTATTAGTAATAACTCTGAAACCTTTTGATATCTCTTGAATGTCTATTACTTCTTCTTCTAATTTAAATTTCACACCATTATCAAAGGCTACTTCACCATAAGCTAAGGCTAAGTCAAATGGGCAAATCACACCTGTATTTTTAGAATATAGTCCTTTTTTTATATGAACGTTTAAATTTGGCTCCATTTCATATATGTATTTAGATTCTAAAATTAATACATCTTTTGTGCCGCGATCTATTGCTCTTTTATATGTCTTTTCAATCATTGCAGCCTCTTCATCGGTTTGAGCAATTATTAGGGAACCACACCTTTTAAATGGAACATTAAATTTAGCTGTTATAGTATCCATCATTTTATTTCCCATACGTTCAAGCCTTGCAGTTAAGGTATCTTCACTTTCAACACCATCATATATCATAGCAGTGTTTATTAACGCTACATCATCAGCTATATCATAATCTTTTTCAATTACAGCTATATTAAGATTATATTTTGAGATTTCATAAGCCACCGCACAACCTATTATACCTCCACCCAGAATAAGTACATCATAATCCATCGTAATCCTCCAACGTAAAACAAAACTTTATTACTTTACTCTATTATTATATCCCTTTTTTTAATAAGAGGCACCATATGTGTGAAAAAAATTAAAAGTTTGTATTATAATCAAAAAACATTTGCTTTAAACTATCTTTATTTATAGGCTTATTTAAAACAAAATCAACATTGTTCATTTCTTGACCGTCAAAAGATCCAACCCAACCTGTCATCAGGCAAAAATATGTATCCTTATTTATTTCTTTAATTTTTTGTGCAACTTGTAATCCATTAATACTCGGCATAGTAAAATCACAAACAATTATATCATATTTTCTCCTTTTAAATTCTGAATCTAACCCTTCACATCCACAGGTTTTTATTTTACATTTTGCAATTGATTTTATCATACTAGAAACAACATTTCTTATTTGCTCTTGATCATCAATAATAAGAATATTCCCCTTAAAATTAATTACATTCCTTGAAACTTCCTCATAACCCTTAATTATATTTTCACATATAGGCAATTTAACAATAAAAGAGGTTCCTACATTTTCTTCACTTTCAATTTTCATGCTACCTTTATGTGAAAGTATTATATTATGTGAAATACTCAATCCAAGCCCTGAACCATTATTACCTTTGGTTGTGAAAAATGGTTCTAATATCCTATTTTGAATTTCACTACTCATTCCAACTCCATTATCTCTTATTTCTATAATAACCACACTTGCCTTGTTTTTTGTAATAACCTCTATTTTACCACCACTAGGCATAGCATCTATTGCATTTGCTATTATGTTTATAAATACTTCTCTTATTTCTGTTATATTTCCTTGTACTGTTTCATTAGATTTCAATGATTTAATTATGTTAATTTTTATCCCTTTAAAAACACTTTCAGTTAACCACTTACTTTTAGTTAAATCTATTGCGTCTGAAATTGCACCATCTATACTAAATATCTGAATACCATCATCATTATATTTTTTGGTTAATCTTTTAACCTTGTTAGTTATATTCATTCCATCATAGGCACAAATTTCTATAACACTAAGTAACTTGAAATTTTCCTTTTCCTGAATTGTATCCTTTAAAAGTTGAACAGAACCTAAAATTGGTGTAAGTATATTATTAATATCATGGGTTATTCCTGCAGCCATTTCACCCATAGCTTTTAGTCTTTCGTTTTGTACTAGTCTATTCTGCATATCAGAAAACCTTTTTTGATCCTGAATCAAATAAAAAGCCGTTTTACATATTGATCTTAAGTGATCTATATTATATTTAGATAATTCTCTATTTTTTTCATATCTACCTATCCATATTACTCCCTTAGCTATATCATAGTACCCTACTGGAATAGCCAGATAGCTGACTATCCCTATTAATTTGAATTTAGCTACTAATTTTGGGTCAATTATTTCACTTACATTCAACAATATATCTATATTATCATTTAATGCAATTTGATTGAATTTATTAAGGTACTGAATTATTTCCGCGTCGTTAATTAAGTAGTACTTATGCTTTTTCGTGATGCCATAATAACTATCTATAGCTGTTATGTTTTCTTGTTCTTTAAAGGAACTGTGTAAAATACAAAAATCAACATCACATACATCCTTAATTTTAGTCATTATAATTTTCTTAAATTCATTCTCATCTGTACTTTTAGGTATATTAGAAAAAACATCATTAAATAAAACTAAATTTTTATTCTGATATTTTAATTGTGAATTAGACTGAAGCATCCATATTGCTTTTTCTATTTCATCTTTATTTTTAAATTCCATTTCTCTATTTCTATCTATAATAATTAATCTTTCAAATAAATTAGCAAATCCATATAAATTATTAAAGTTATGCACACTATTATCAATGTAAACCATATTAGAAACATTATCATTTGAACATTCTATTATTTTTTCAACGCACTTAATTATGGCTTCTAATTTGTAAGCTCTTTTGCTTACATTTTTAAAATACCATATTATTATCAATTTCTGTTTAACATCAGAAATCATATCAATAATGTCTAAAAACTCTTTATTGTCATAATCAAATACAGTAATATTACATGTTTTTATTTCAAATTTTCCTGTATTTATATTATGCCTTATGCACTGCTCCTGGCTTATAAAGTTTTTTTCAATATCTTTATAAAAAATGTCATCTGTAAAAAATATAATTTTTTCTCCATTTAGAAGAGCATTGGAAATATTTTTTTTAATTATCTTAGGTAAATTATTGATATTTAAAACATCTGTACCTATACATAATGAATTTTTACCATCCCTATACAAATTGTTATTTATATATTTCATAATATACCCCTCATACCTTCATATTCCTATACTCTCTTTATATAATGTTATTCGACATTTTATTTCAATTTCCTTTGTTTTATACGATATTTTTATGTTCTATACATTTATACATAAAATAAATGAAATTATACCATAAAAATAAGGACATACAAGTGTATATGCCCTAAGTTAACATTATATGCTGATATAGTGTTAAATAAATCACGTAAAAAACGAATAATTTATTTAATATAGTTCCATTATGTCAAATAAATTTAGGTATATTTTACTTGATAATTTTATCTAGTATATCTCCTAGTTGCTTTATATACATTCCATATTCGGCCCAATTACCATTCTTTTGAGCTTCTAATGACTTGTTATATAAACCTTTAGCTATTTTTATATTTTCATATGCTTCTGTATCTACATTTGAATTATCTTCTGGCTTTGATATATTATTTTTATCGGTATAATTAAATATCTGCAAAAGTGCTGACTCTATATTATCCGCTAAAATTATTTTTTCACCATAAGACACTACAATCTTTTTCATCTCTGGTATACTTTTTTCCCCTTTAGCCCTCAAATACATAGGTTCTACATATAGCAGTGAATTTTTAATTGGTATAATTGTGGTTTCTCCAAATTGAACCTCTGAACCTTGTGTATTCCAAAGCGATAATTCTTTCGATATTATTGTGTCCTGATTCATCTTTTGTTTAAATTGTACAGGACTATATACCTGTTTTGTTGGGAATTTATATAAAACTATTTTCCCATAATTACCTCCATCCATCCTTGCTCCCAGTAATGATACCATGTTATCTCGGCCTTTAGTGTTGAAGTATTCAAGTAAAATCATTTCTTCCTTGCTTTGGTTTGGTAATTTCATTATAACGTAAGAGGCCTCATTTATCTGGCTTTTAGCATCAACCTTCCCTTGATTTGTTGCTACAGACCATACGTCATCTCCGCTATAAAATACACCAGGATCAGTTACATGGTATCTATTTAGTGTATTACATTGTAAATTAAATAACCCTTCTGGATATCTAAAATGTTCTTTTATACCACTTGGAATTGACTCTGCATCCACAAATAGTTCTGGAAATATCTTTGAATAGCTATTTGCTATAGGATCATTTTTATCGACTATATAAAATTTAGGGGTTCCATCTACCGCATCAATAACAACTTTAATTGAGTTTCTAATATAATTTACACCATTTTGTGGTTGTGAAAACGGATACTTATCTGAAGTTGTATAAGCATCTATAATCCAGTATAGTTTCCCATCGTTTATTACAATATATGGATCGCTATCAAATGTTAAAAATGGAGCAATTTTATTTACTCTTTCAACTATATTCCTATTGATTAGTATTTTACTACTGGCAGTTATATCATTGGATAATACAAACTTAGTACTCTTTTTACTTATTGCAAACAAAATTTTGTTTGCAATGCTCATCTTTATGCCCGCACTTCCTTCGTAATTATTCATTTGATTTTCTCCACCCTTAGGGTAATCTAACTCTCCAATTTTTGTATCAACTATACTATAATCATTTGTCCTTTCACCAAAATATATCCTAGGATTATCTAATTTTATAGTAGTTTTATTCTCTAAGGGTATATTGTTAATTACAAAGTCTGGTTGCCCTTCACTTGTTACGGAATTTACTTTACTCATAACCACGCCGTATCCATGAGTGTAAACTAGATGTCTATTTTGCCAAGTGTTTGAATTGCCCTGTAATGAATCTAAATTAATTTCTCTTGGTGCAATAAATACTTGAGTATATTTACCATTGATCTTGTATCTATCAATATCTATATCGTTAAAACCATAGTAAAACCTCATGTACTGAAATTGATTATAAAATTCTAATGCTGGTTTAAAAGAATTTATTTTTATATTATCTATAGTATCTTTATTTGAAACAATATCCTCTTTAGTTAAATCATTTTTTATTTCAAATGGTACCTCTTGCATATTATCAACATTAAAAGCTTTTCTTGTATTATCTATATTATATTGAATATATGGTTTTTCTAAAGTTTTTTCATTTGATTGAACTTTAAATTTTTGAACTGAAGTTGATACTATATTTTCTCCAAAAATTAATGTAATAATTACAATAATAGATATAATCATTGGTTTTGATTTATATGTTATAAGGCTTATAAAGGTGATTATTGCTGCTATAAACGATGCCGCTGCTATTATTTGATAAAACCTTAACGTTACATGTACATCTGTATAGCTGGCTCCAAAAACCATTCCTCTTGGTGAGTACACTAAATTCCATGATTTTATCATGTATCCCAAAGATACTAGCAATAATATTAGTGAAGATACGATAGCAAGTTGTCTTCCTGCAAATTTAGTTATTCCACTTTTAAAATTTTTAAATTTAGAGAATTTATTTTTTTTATTAGAATTTAATAAATGATCCTTTGCAGTTAGGATTAGATATGTTATTACCGTAATTATTACAAGCAACGCTAATAAGTTTATGAATGTTCTATATAATGATTCAATTAATGGAAGTTTGAAGATATAAAAGGAAATATCTTTTCTAAATAATGGGTCCACTGAGTTAAAGCTTGTAGCATTTGCAAACTGGAGTATTTTATACCAATAATTTGATGCAAAGCTTATGGATATTATAGAAGAAACTATAATATTTATTAAAACAATAATTTTGTGCTCCAAATTTTCTTTGTTTTTATTCACTTCAACTACCTTTTTATATCTTGCAATACTACTTTTAAAGAATTTATAATATGTCCATATTGCAATATAGCACACTACAAATGTAGGTACCATTAATTTTAAAGTTGATGTTAATTGAGTAAAATATACTGATAAATAATTGACTTCATTAAACCATTGTATATTTATAAGTAAGTTAACTATATTACCTAAAAAAGCTATGATAGCTATTATTATTAGCAATATAATAGCTATGGTTTTCTTCTTTCTTATAAGAATCACCTCTTATCTAATTTTAGTAATTTACCTAAATTTGAGTATGTTGTTTCAATAGCACCAACTGGGCATAATTCCTGACAACAAAAACATCTTATACATTCATTCATATTCCATTTAGGATTTAATATGTCTCCTTTTTTAATCATCTCAATTGCTCGTGGATTTTCTGGACATACCTCAGCACACCTACCACACCCTATACATTTATCTTTAATAAGTGTGGGATTTGGTGCTATCATTCCTCTTAGAAAATTAGTTACTCTTGGATTTATAAAGTAGAAATTACCGCCCTTTCTACAAAGTACAAAATTTTTAGCTTTCATAGCTTCCAATTCTTCTCCAAAAATATTTATATCACCTGGAAGTACTGCTCCCCATTTACTATCATATGCCTGCTTTAAAACAGGTGTATCCAAGGGGTTATCATAGCCTATAAGCCTAACTGCTACAGAATCAACCGCCGTTAAACATTCCCCCATAATTAAAGTATTCATTTTATGTGGATTTCCACTTTTAGGTCCATTACCTTCCATAGCAATTATACCGTCTAATATAGCAAATTTAGTTCCAACAGCTGTATTTAAATCTAGTAGCATTTTGCAAAAATTATTTGCATCAGGCATTCTTGTATGCCAAGTTACCTTTTGTGTTCCTGGTATACAGCCAAACTGATTTTTTACAGCCCCTGTATAATATGCCATAGCATGTGTTTTCAGTTTTGGTAAGGATATTACAACGTCTGCATCATAAGCAGCTTTAGCTATATTCCATGATTTACATAAAATAGAATTGTCTAATTTAACATGCACGGATTCCTTAAAATCTTCAAATTTAACTCCATATCTATCAGCGACTTCCATAAGACCTGAGCGTTCCGCTGCCTTTCTTGAATCTCCGAAACCAGGCGAATCCCCAAAGCTGATATCATTAGAATATTCCTTTATAATTCTAATAACTGCTTCAAAAACAGCATAATGAGTTACTACCGGGGATTCTTTATTTTCAATACTTAACATATTAGGCTTTAAAAGCACCTTACTATCCTTTGCTATTAATTTCGTTAAAAACTCATGTCCACCCAGTAATTCAAAGCCCTGTCGTAACTTTTTTTCTATTAAATCAACATCATATTCCATACATTTTAAAAGTGCAACATTTTCCATTATTTACCTCCTTGTGTTATAATTTAATTTGAGGCTTAATTTAAATAATATTATCTACAAGTATATTAATCGGAAATTAAGTAATTTTTATCCTTTAGTTCTTTTATAATACATTCTATAATTTCCTCATTATCTGCTTTTATGGTATGCAAATGTACTCCATTAGTTAATGCAGATAGTGGTTGCGCATTAAATTCTTTAAATTTATTTGTAAATTTTTCAATATCTATTAAAGTTTTTATCATGAGCATCGCTCTTATTTCGCCGTATAAAGAGTGTTCTACTGTTACATCCTCTACTACTCCACCGAATTTAACAATACATTCAAGCTCACTATATATATCTTCTCGGCTATGTGCCACCGCTATTACTCTTTTTATATAATTACTTTCTTCATTAGGTATTAAATACCCTTCTGGAGTTGCAATTATATTTACTCCCTCTGCTCTCGTGATTGCAATATCTTTTACTATAACTTGTCTTGTTACACCCAATTCCTCTGCTAAGAACTGCCCTTTATATGTAGTGTTACTTTTAATTAGTAAGTTTTTAATATATTCTCTTCTTTCCTTTGAATTCATTTTATCCTCCTAATTTTTATATTAATTATATTCTATCACTTTTCATATATTATTAGAAATACTTTTTTAAAGTACTAAAATATGATAATAAAAAAAGAAACTATTTGCTAGTTTCTTAATTTCTATTATCACATTCTTTTAATAATTCCAATTCTGTGTCTTGTGTTATATTACTATTATGATGATTTTTAACTAAAAACAAAAACCTATCATCATACCCATACTTTCTTAATAAATTATATCCTATATCGCCATGATTATAGTACATATTAACATTTTTATTCTTCTTATGTAATTCAATTTTTCCATTTGTTATATTATGCATTATAACCATTATAGATTTATCTATCGGATTCATATTACTATATATTTTACCTATATCATGTAACAGCGCCACTTTTATCAAATATTTTGATTGTAACGCTCTTTGATTACAAGTGGATTTTACATCCATAGCTACATTTATACAGTGTTTTTGCTCATAATTAGGTAGTTGATGGAATAATTGTAATTCATAAGTTTCTAAATACGTTTTAAGAAAATCTATATCTTCATCATTAATTTTAGAAACCATTGACCTATAAAACTGTTTTACTCTATAAAGTGACATCATCAAACCCCTTTCACATTTATATTATCATAAATTATTACTTTTATATTGTAATGCTTTTTATATAATAAATCCATAAAAAATTAAATTTAAAATTAATGGCAAAATAAAAAACAGTCCGTATTGGACTGTTTTTTGGTGGAGATAAAGGGAATCGAACCCTTGACCCCCTGCGTGCAAGGCAGGTGCTCTCCCAGCTGAGCTATATCCCCGTATGGTGGACCTTCAGGGATTCGAACCCCGGACCGACCGGTTATGAGCCGGTAGCTCTAACCAACTGAGCTAAAGATCCATACAAGACCTGGCGACGACCTACTCTCCCACAAGGTCACCCCTGCAGTACCATTAGCGCATTGAAGCTTAACCTTCGTGTTCGGTATGGGAACGGGTGTTACCTTCATGCCATAATCACCAGATTTATAAGGTATTAACCTTACTATAAGAGTATATCAAGCTATAGTTAACTTGTCAATACACTTTATGAGATATTCTCTCAAAATTGCACAGTGAAATTTTTCGCTTCATATATATTAAGGTCAAGCCCTCGACTTATTAGTATTAGTCAGCTGAACATGTTACCATGCTTACACCTCTAA
>NZ_JAHLEF010000037.1 GCF_018861755.1 Clostridium sp. CF012
AAAATTTCACTGTGCAATTTTGAGAGAATATTAATTTTCTCAATCTGGTGATTATGGCATGAAGGTAACACCCGTTCCCATACCGAACACGAAGGTTAAGCTTCAATGCGCTAATGGTACTGCAGGGGTGACCTTGTGGGAGAGTAAGTTGTCGCCAGGTTTACATGGTTTACTAGCTCAGTTGGTAGAGCACATGACTTTTAATCATGGTGTCCGGGGTTCGATTCCCCGGTAAGCCACCAAAAAAGCACTTCTTTATGAAGTGCTTTTTTTATTTCCATTGATCTGCCATATTATGAAATATTTCAGCTTTTCTTAAGTCCCCTTGCCTACTATATACTATAGATATTAATTCATAAATTTCAGGAGCATTTGGATCAGTAGATAAAACTACTTTTAGTGTATCTAATGCTTTTTTTAGGTTATTTTCAGCTATTAATCGTTTTATAATCACTATTTGATGTTCCATATTTATTGAATTGGGACTCTCCTCTTCTGTCATCATTTCATCAATAATAGTTTTAATCTTATCTGTAGTAAAGGGTTTCTGTAAGTAAGTAATGGCACCAAGCTTTGTACAATCCACTGCATTTTTAACGGTGGCAAAAGCTGTCATAATTACTACAGGAGCAATTATACCTTTAGCTCGGATTCTTTTTAAGACCTCGGTGCCGCTTATTTCGGGCATTTTAATATCTAAAAAAATTAGGTCTATAGGCTCATTATCAATTATGGATAGAGCTTCATGACCATTAGTAGCCATCAAAACTTCAAAGCCGTTTAGTTTAAGATAAATGCCGAGTAATGTACGAATATTTTTTGTATCATCTACAACTAAAATTTTTTTCATAGTTGACCTTCTTTCCCAAATAAAAAATTATATTATTAAATATATAGAGCTATAATTTTAAACATAATTATCATTTATATTTTTAAGTTTATATATTAGTATAAGATATTTATCAATTATAAGCAATCAAAAGTGAATATTTGTAAGGGTTAGTAGTATAAATACAATGTATTCTTTTAATAAAGCTCATATACAGGAGCATGGATTTAGTACTATGAGCAAAATGGCGTATACCTAATATAAACAAAGAATTCCTATGCTATAGTTGTTAAAGCGCATATAATAACTAGGATAATGATTTTAAAAACAGTTAAACGAAGTTGCGTTATGGCCTAAAATTGCTTAAAATATGCATGTGGTATTTAAATTTATATATCACATGCATATTTTAATAAAAAATTTCAAGTAAGGAGAATATATTATGTATATCGTAATAATAGGTTGTGGTAGATTAGGAAGTGGACTTGCCATGGAGCTTTCTAATGATGGTCATGATGTGGTAATAGTGGACAAATACGCAGAAAATTTAGAACGCCTTAGAAGTGGCTTTAATGGAATTAGAATTAAAGGTGTGGAAATAGATAATGATACATTGATGGAAGCCGGAATAGATAAAGCAGATATATTTTTGGCTATGACACCTGCAGATAATATTAATATTATGGCTAGTCAAATTGCAAAGAATATATTTGGTGTACCTAAAGTAATAGCTAGAATCTTTGACCCGTCTAGGGAATTTATTTATAGAAAACTAGGATTACAAACTATAAGTCCAACTGAGCTAGGTATAAATATAATTAAAAACAAAATAATAGATAAAAAATCTGATACATTGATTACGTTAAACAATGATATATCGATAGAAGAGATTACAATAAATAAACTTAATTTTAAAAATGTTTTAGAAATAGAAGATAAGTTTAATTGTAGGATATGTGCAGTTTGGAAAAATGGTAAATTTATACTACCAAATAAAAATGAACTATTTGAAAAGGGAAATAAAATAGTTTGTAGCATAAATAAGGAGAATAAAGAAAAGTTAGTGAAGGCAGTAATGAGGGAGAAGGCTATATGAGAACAATAATAGTGGGTGGTGGAAAGGTAGGGTACTATCTTGTTAAAGCATTAAAAGAAAAAAAACATCAAGTAGTTTTAATAGAAAAAGACATAAAGATTTGCCAAAAGATTGCTGAAGAAATCCAGGTAGATGTAATATGTGGTGATGGTTCGGATGTTGACGTACTAAAGGATGCAGGTATTGAGGAAGCAGATGTGGTAGCTGCAGTAACAGGAAAAGATGAGGAAAATTTGGTAATATGCCAGATGGCTAAAGTGAATTTTAGTATTAATGAAACAATAGCAAGAATCAACAATCCTAAAAATACAGCAATCTTCAAGGCACTAGGAGTAGATAAGACTGTATGCAGCACGCAAGTAATTTGTAATCTAATAGAAGGAGAATTTAATAGCGAACCACTAAAAGTAATAGAAACTATAAATAAAGGAGAAATGATATTAGTAGAAGCAAAAATAGATAAAGACAGTGCATGGAAAGGTAAATCTATAGAACAGTTAAAGTTGCCTAAGGAATGTCTAATACTATCAATAATAAGAAGTGAGAAAGTGATTTTCCCAAGGGGGTCTATAGATATTAAGGAAGGTGATAAAGTACTTATTATCACAAATACGGACAGAAAGAATGATGTAGAGAAATCTATAATTGGAGGATAAATATATTATGACAAACAAAAAAATTATAGGTGGAGTAATTACAGAGATAGGATATACATTGGTATTTTTATTTGTTTTATATGGCATTAATATGATTTTGGCAAGGTGAGTATATGAAAAAGATAATAAAAAACTTTGATGATTTTAAAATAATAAATTTTTATGTAGGATATGTAATCATAGGAACCGCAAGTTTGATGTTGATACCAATGCTTACTTCATTAGTATTTAAGGAATGGAGTGCACTTTTAGATTTTATTATTAGTATAAGCATAGCTGTTAGTTTAGGTATATTGCTTATGGCTACAGGTAAAAGTAAGATCGATAAAGTAAAGGTACAATGGAAGCATGGGTTAATTATTGCATCTAGCTCCTGGCTTATATTAACTTTTTTATGTGCGGTGCCTTATCAACTTAGCGGGAATACCCAATCTTTCTTAGATGCAATTTTCGATGTCATGAGTGGATTTACAACCACGGGAGTTTTACTTACTCAAAATATTGACCATCTTTCAATGGGATTAAATATGTGGAGACATCTTATTACCTTTGTTGGCGGACAAGGTATGGTAGTGCTTGCTTTAAGTTTTATGGTAGACCATACTTTAGGCGCTTACAAAATGTATGTTGGTGAAGGTAAGGATGCAGAACTCGTACCAAATGTAAAAAACACTGCAAGGATAATATGGAAAATAAGCATTATATATCTAGTAGTAGGTACTATTATGCTTTGGATTAATGGAATGATTATAGGCATGCAACCTGTAAGTGCTTTTTTTCATGGATTATTTATTTTTATGTCTGCTTGGAGCACGGGTGGATTTGCACCGATGTCTCAAAATATCCTCTATTATCATAGTCTTTCTTATGAGTTATTAACAATGGTCTTCTTTGTCATCGGTTCTTTGAATTTTGCATTACATTATGCAGTATGGCAAGGGAAGAAAAAAGAAATATTGAAGAATATTGAAACACAGAGTTTTTTCATAACAGCTTTAATTATTTCGTTTTTTGTAGCGTTAAAACTAACAAATTTAGGTGTGTATAGTAATGGTATATCAGTTTTTAGAAAAGGTGTATACAATGTATTATCAGCACATACAACTACAGGATTTGGTAATCTTTATGCAAGGCAGTTTGCTACTGAATGGGGAGATTTTCCTGTGGTTATGATGATAATAGCCATGCTTATAGGTGGATCAGCCTGTTCTACGGCGGGTGGGTTTAAAGGTCTCAGGGTAGGTTTGGTATTTAAAAGCATAGGCGTAGAAGTAAATAAGTTGATAAATTCTGACAGAAAGATAAGAGTAGCTAAGTTTCATCATATAAAAGAAATTGTTTTAGAGGATGCAATGGTGAAGTCTGCTTATCTTATAATAATATGTTATATAATCTTATTTTTTGTGGGGACCGCACTGGGAACCTATTATGGATATCCGGTGCTCAGTTCAGCTTTTGAAGCTGCATCAGTTACAGGAAATGTAGGATTATCTATTGGAATTACTGCGCCATCAATGCCAACTTTACTTAAGGTATATTATATAATTGCAATGTATTTAGGAAGACTAGAATTTATATCTGTGTTTGCGCTAATAGGAGTTACATTTGGAGGAATTAAGAAATTATGGTTAAGACTTTTAAAACAATAATATTAATATGTATTTTAGTTTTTTCTTTTCCCAGAGCATGTATGGCAAAGGAATATAGTAACTTTAATGATTTAATCGAAAATGGTAAAAAGATTGATAATACTAAAATTACACTAAATGGTGAAGCTATTGGGGAAAGCATGAATAGAGGTAAATATTCATGGGTAAATATCAGTGATGGAAGCAATGCTATGGGTATATGGATTAAAAATGAACAAGTTAAAAGTATAAAAAACTTTGGTAAGTATGGTTATAAGGGAGATACATTAAGAATAAATGGTACTTTTAATAGGGCCTGTCTGGAACATGGCGGTGATATGGATATCCATGCAAGCTCAGTTGAAATTATAGAGGTGGGGGGAAAAGTAATAATCCCTATAAGTAACAATAAAAAAATTATAGCAATAATATTAGCACTTATTACACTTACTTTAATTTTTTCATATAAAAAATTCAATAAAAGCATTTCAAAATGAAATGCTTTTATTAGCAATCTAAAAAAAAATTATATTGTCTCAATTTTTGATTTTTGTCTATACTAATTATGGTACCAGATACCTTTTATCAGTGATTTGTTACTGAAGATTGGTATTAGCAACTTAGGGGTATTTAGATATATTAGGAGGCGATGGGTATTTTGAAAAAAAGCAAATTAAATGAGAAGTTTCTAAAAATTTTTGGTGAGTATGAATATAGTGACTATAAAGAAATTAAACCTAAAGAAATGATAATTGCAAATGTATTTAAAACTATAGTAATTATGACTTTATCAACTATATTATCTTTGATATTTAGGAAAATTGGATTTCATGAGTCAAATGTAATAATAGTATATATTTTGGGAGTATTATTTGTATCAACAAGTACTGATGGATATATTTATGGTATAATGGCTGCGATAATTGGAGTACTATCATTTAATTTTTTCTTTACTGTACCATATTATAGCTTTTTAGCTTATAGATCCGACTATCCAGTAACTTTTATTATAATGCTTATAGCTGCAATTATTACAAGTACCTTAACTTCAAGAGTCAAAACGCAAGTTAAGATATCTTATATACGTGAGAAAAGAATGAAAATTTTATATAAAATTAACAAATCATTGCTTACAGCAAGGAATAAAAAACAAGTAGTTCAATTTTGTGGTGACAATTTAGTTGATATGTTTAGCAGAGATATTATGATAGCTGTATTAGATGATAAAAACAATTTGCAACAGCCAACCACTTATAGAGTTAATGGAGAATTCGATGGAAATATTTTCAATTCAGATGTAGAGGTCCTGGCAATTAAAAAATGCTTTGAGATAGTAAAGTCAGTAGGTATTGAAGCTGAAATTCCCACAAATAGTCTTGGACATTATCATCCAATTAAAGGACAAAATAAAATTCTTGGAATTATTGGTATAGCCTGTTTAGAAGGAAACACCTTATCAAAAAATGAGAAAATCCTTTTAGAGTCCGTTTCTACACAAATTGCTTTAGCTATTGAAAGGGAAGATTTATATCAAAAGAAAAAACATATAAATTTAGAGGCCGAAAGAGAGAGGGTTAGGGGTAATCTTTTAAGATCAATTTCACATGATTTAAGAACTCCACTAACGGGAATATTAGGATCTGTTTCTACAATTACTGATAATTACGATATACTTGATAATGATACCAAAAAAGAGCTTCTTAATATTATTTATGAAGATACAAGCTGGCTTATACATTCAGTTGAAAATATATTAAGCATGACGAGAATAGATGAAGGTAAGCTTGAAATTAAGAAGGATACAGAGCTTGTTGAAGAAATTGTTGCTGAATCCATATCGAGAGTTAAAAGGTTTTCAGGAAGTCATAATATCGTAATTGATTTACCACAGAGTATGGTTATATTATTTGTGGATGGGTTATTAATCGAACAAGTGCTTATTAATTTGATTGATAATGCTATAAAGTATACACAGGATGATTCCATCATAGAAGTTAAGGTTACAGTAAAAGAAGATAATGTGGTTTTTGATATATCAGACAATGGAAAAGGTATACCAGAAGAAGATATAACATCTATATTCGATAGATTTTATACAAAAACTAAGGGTGATTCCCTAGAAAAACGAGGCATAGGACTAGGACTTGCTATTTGTAAGTCTATTATAGAAGCCCATGGTGGATGTATGGAAGCTTTAAATAACTCTTCTGGTGGGGCTACTTTTAGATTTAGTCTACCTGGAATAAGGAGTGATGAAAATGGATATAAAGCCTTTGATTTTAATAGTTGAAGATGATAAACCTATTAAAAAATTTATGAGAGTCTCCCTTGAGGCGCAAGGGTATAAATGCATTGAAACTGAATTTGGAAACGTGGCTATAGCGCTTATTTTCTCCAACAATCCAGATATAATAATTTTAGACTTAGGACTTCCAGATATTGATGGTCTTAATGTTATTGAGAAAGTAAGAGAGTCTACAAAAGCTAGGATTATAGTTGTCTCGGCTCGTGGGCATGAAAGTGAAAAGGTTGAAGCTTTAGATAGTGGTGCAGATGATTATTTGACTAAGCCTTTTAGTGTAGCAGAGCTTTTAGCTAGAATTAGGGTGGCGCTAAGACGGTTTAATGGAGACAGCAATTCACAAAATAGTGTGCAATCAGTATTTGTGGTTAAGGATTTAAAAATAGATTTTGAAAAACGCAGGGTTATGATTTTGCATGAAGAAATACATTTAACACCAATGGAGTACAAATTAATTGAGTTAATGTCAAGATATGCAGGACGTGTGTTAACTCATAAGTATATAATTGATGAGATTTGGGGAAGTTATTTTGAAAGTGAGACGCAGTCGCTTAGGGTATTTATGGCTAATATAAGAAGGAAAATAGAAAAGAAGCCTGCTGAGCCGCAGTATATAATAACAGAGGTTGGAGTAGGGTATCGTTTAGTAGATGAATAATATTTAAAGATGAAGCTTTGGCTTCATTTTTTTTTGCAAAAAAAATTCTGTATATTTTTCTTAACATAAAATTTATGTAGAAGATGGCATCTTTACACTATCTTTATTTTTTTTTTGTTAGAATAATTGCATAAGGTGATCAGAAGGAGGCGACGTAAATTCATGATGGATGTAATATTCATAATGGTAACAGCATTTTGTTTTTTGCTAGTATTGCCATTTATTAATTGGTGTGAAGCACAAATAAATAAGTAATAATCAACATATCACTTAAAGTGATAATTAAATGGAGGATTTTATGAAAGTTTTAATTGTAATTGCAATTTTATTGTTTTTGTATTTAGGGTATGCGTTGTTTAATCCCGAAAAATTTTAAAAGGAATAGATGGAGGGTAGTTATTTATGGACATTTTTCAAATTGTATTAACACTTATAATGTTTGTATTGCTTGTTATTCCAACTGGAAAATATATATATAAAGTTATAAATAATAAGAGATCTTTTGTAGATCCAGTTATGGACAAGGTAGATAACACAATATATAAAATTACAGGAATAACAAAAGAAGAGATGACTTGGAAGCAGTATGCCGTTGCTTTTATAGTATCAAATATGGTTATGACATTAATGGCTTACGTGGTGCTTAGGGTTCAGGGAGTTCATTTCTTAAATCCTAATGGTAACAAAGCTATGGATGCTTCACTTATTTTCAACACTATTTTTAGTTTTATGACTAATACAAACCTTCAACACTATAGTGGAGAATGGGGATTGTCGTACTTAAGTCAAATGATAGTTATAACTTTCTTTATGTTTACGTCTGCAGCATCGGGATTTGCTGTTGCAGCTGCTTTTATAAGAGGTATTACTGGAAAGACTAAAATGCTAGGTAATTTTTTCGTCGATTTAGTAAGAGTTACTACAAGGGTGCTAATTCCATTTTCAATAATAATAGCAATACTTTTAATGGGACAAGGAGTTCCACAGAGTTTTTCAGCAAATAAAGTGATTACAACTATAGAAGGAACTAAGCAGGTTATTGGCCTTGGACCTGTAGCTTCCTTTGAAGCTATTAAACATTTAGGTACTAATGGTGGTGGTTTCTTTGGAGCAAATTCATCACACCCATTTGAAAATCCTACTCCGATTACGAATTTAATAGAAATGTTATCTATGATGTTAATACCCGGAGCGATAGTTTATTGTTTTGGTTTAATGGTAAAAAATAAAAAGCAAGGATGGGCTATATTTGCAGCAATGTCTATATTGTTTGTATTGTCTTTAGTCGTTTGCTTTAATGCTGAAAAAGCTGGGAATCCTGCAATTGCTAATCTTAACTTAAGCCAAGCCATGGGCAATATGGAGGGGAAAGAAATAAGGTTTGGACTTCCAGGCTCAACGCTATTTACAACAGTTACAACAGCATTCACCACAGGTAGTGTAAATAATATGCACGATTCCTTAACACCTCTTGGTGGAATGGTTCCACTATGGCAGATGATGCTTAACGTAGTATTTGGTGGTGAAGGTGTAGGTTTTATGAATATGATAATGTACGCGATACTAACGGTATTCTTATGTGGACTAATGGTTGGAAGGACACCGGAATTTTTGGGTAAAAAAATTGAGGCAAAGGAAATTAAGTTAATATCTTTGGCTATATTAATACATCCTTTTATAATTCTGGTGCCGTCAAGCATAGCTGTGCTTACGAGCCAGGGGCTTGCAGGTATAACTAATTCAGGTTTCCATGGGTTAACTCAAGTACTTTATGAATTTACTTCCTCTGCGGCTAATAATGGTTCAGGTTTTGAAGGATTAGCAGATAATACTATGTTTTGGAATTTAAGTACAGGGCTTGTTATGTATGCAGGAAGATTTTTCGCCATGGTTATTCTTTTAGCTGTAGCTGGTTCGCTCGCAGCAAAGAAGTCTGTAGCAGAATCAAATTCTACATTTAAGACAGACAACACTACATTTACTATAATATTAGTATTTATAGTTTTAATAATAGGAGCGCTAACATTTATGCCAGCTGTAGTATTAGGACCAATAGCTGAACACTTAATGCAATAAAATATTTAATAATGTAAGGAGTAATATATATGAGTAATAAAGATAGTAAAAAGAAGTTTATAAGTGAAAAGATTTTTAAGAATGCAGTTAAAGATTCTTTTAAAAAGTTAAACCCTAAATTAATGATAAAAAATCCTGTTATGTTCATTGTTGAAGTTGGATTTTTTATAACTTTATTTCTTACTTTTGTTCCTACAGCCTTTGGTGATACAGGTACAAATTTAAGAGTATATAATGGATTAGTTGCTTTGATTCTTTTCATTACAGTTTTATTTGCTAACTTTGCAGAAGCAGTGGCGGAGGGACGCGGTAAAGCTCAAGCTGAGAGTTTGAAGAAAACAAAAAAAGATACAATGGCTAAACTTTTAGATAAAAATGGTAAAATAACAGTTACTAATGCGTCGGAAATTAAAAAGGGAGATATTGTTCTTGTTGAAAATGGCGATATAATACCAAATGATGGTGAAATTGTTTCGGGCCTTGCAGCTGTAGATGAATCCGCTATAACAGGAGAATCAGCGCCTGTTATGAAAGAGTCTGGTGGAGATTTTAGCTCAGTTACTGGAGGAACTAAAGTTGTAAGTGATTGGCTTAAAATTAAAATTACAGCTAGTCCAGGAGAGTCCTTCCTTGATAAGATGATAAGTTTAGTTGAAGGAGCTTCAAGGCAAAAAACTCCTAATGAGATGGCGTTAAATATTTTATTAACAGTTTTAACAATGATTTTCCTAATGGTTGTTGTTACGCTGCATCCATTAGGTGTTTACTCAGGTGCGAGCATTCCAACGTCTACATTGATTGCATTACTTGTATGCTTAATACCAACTACAATAGGGGGGTTATTATCAGCTATAGGAATTGCAGGTATGGATAGAGTTACAAGATTTAATGTAATTGCTATGTCAGGTAAAGCGGTTGAAGCTTGCGGAGACGTAGACGTTATGATTTTGGATAAGACCGGTACAATAACTTACGGTAATAGACTTGCAGCAGAATTTACGGCTGTATCTGGGTGTGATCAAAATAAATTAATAAAATATGCATTAATATCTTCCCTAAAGGATGAAACTCCTGAAGGCAGGTCTGTAGTTGAACTTGCGAGTAAACTTGGAGTATCTTTAGATGTAGAGGATTATAAAGAAGCGGAATTTATAGAATTTACTGCTCAAACTAAAATGAGTGGATTAAATTTAGCAGATGGAACTATTATAAGAAAAGGTGCTATTAGTAGTATTATAAAAATGGTGCAGGGACTTGGTGGTAAGGTTTCAAAGGATTTAGAAGTAGTTACAACAAAAATTTCAATGCTTGGAGGAACACCCTTAGTAGTTTGTGTAAATAGTGAAATACTTGGAGTTATTTATTTAAAGGACACTGTAAAACCAGGACTTACGCAAAGATTTGAAAGACTAAGACAGATGGGTATAAAAACTATTATGTGTACAGGGGATAACCCACTTACTGCGGCTACAATAGCAAAAGAAGCTGGGGTAGATGAATTTATTGCAGAGTGTACTCCAGAGGGTAAAATTGATATTATAAAAAGAGAACAATCAGAGGGAAAACTTGTTGCTATGACCGGTGATGGTACTAATGATGCGCCGGCACTTGCTCAGGCAGATGTTGGGCTTGCAATGAATAGTGGTACTGTTGCTGCAAAAGAAGCTGCTAATATGGTGGATTTAGATTCTGACCCTACTAAGATAATTGAAGTAGTAGAAATAGGTAAGCAGTTACTTATAACAAGGGGGGCACTAACTACATTTAGTATAGCGAATGATGTTGCGAAATACTTTGCTATAATACCAGCAATATTTACTGTAGCTATTCCCACAATGAATGTATTAAATGTAATGAAGCTTGCTACGCCTTCAAGTGCGATATTATCAGCATTAGTGTTTAATGCAATAATAATACCTCTGTTAATTCCAATAGCTATGAGAGGAGTAAAATATAAACCATCAAAGGCTGAAACTCTTCTTTTGAGAAATATATTAATTTATGGTGTAGGTGGAATTTTGGTTCCATTCGGTGGAATTAAAATAATAGATATGATAATATTCCCGCTACTCAAAGTACTTAACGTGGCATAAGTACTTAATGTAATAATTGAGGAGGATAACGATGAAAGTATTAAAAAAATCAATATTAGTTAGTTTGACGTTGATGTTTATATGTGGGTTTGTATTTCCTACTGTAGTGACCGGGGTAGGTAAGTTGTTTTTCAATAATAAGGCTAATGGAAGCATGATTACTGTGAATGGACGCGAAGTAGGTTCAGAGCTTATAGGTCAAAACTTTACAGATGCTCGTTACTTTCATGGAAGAATTTCAGCTGTAAATTATAATACGTACAAGGAGGGAGATAAAATTTCATTGTCTTCTGGGTCTGCAAATCTTGCGCCTTCTAATAAGTCGCTAACAGATAGAATACAAAAGGATATGAATGAATTTTTAAAGGCCAATCCTGAAGTGAAAAAAGAAGATATTCCAGCGGATTTTTTAACAAGTTCAGGCTCTGGTCTCGATCCTCACATAAGCCCAGAAGCTGCAAAGATACAAATACCAGCTATTTCAAAAGCTACAGGCATTGCTAAAAGTGATTTAGAACAAATGGTTAAGAATAATACAGAGGAAAGGCAACTTGGTGTGTTTGGGAATAAAAGAGTTAATGTATTGAAACTTAACATTGAAGTTGGAAGTAAGCTTCATTAATTGAGAGTTGATGGTTAACAAAAGAGAATGTAGCTAGATTTGTGTAAACAGACCTAGCTATTTTTTTGCACGATTAAATGGTAGTTGTGGTAATAACATCTAACTATAGCGAGAGACTTTCCTTCTGAAATGTCGTTAAAAGCTGCGATTATCAGGAATCACGTGTATTTCTATATCTTTAGCATGGCGTAAAACCTTTGTGACTGGAGAACCTCTAAATACCATTTGCCAAAAGGAACGGTTAGCATGGCCAATTATAATTTGTGTTATATGCTTTTGTGAGGCAAATCTTACCAGTTCTCTAGAAACACTTTTGCCAGTTAAGGTTATAGTCTCAGCACCGAGTTGCTCAGCTAATTTAAAGTGGCTTGTTAACATATCTAAACCTTTTTTAGAAGGTGTAGTAGCTAAAGCATGAGTACAGTTAACTGTAGCTACAATCCATTCGCATTTATAACGTTTTGCTATGCGGGCACCTCTCCTTATTAATTTTTTTCCGAAAGGATTAGCACTTACACAAACCATAACTCTTTCAGCAGTGTGCCAATTTTGTCTAATATTGTGTTTCTTCATATACTCTTCTAAATCATCATCAACTTCTTGGGCAGTCTGTCTTAATGTTATTTCTCTTAAGGCATTTAAATTTCCACCTCTAAAAAAGTTTTTTAATGCCCTTGCAATATTTTCGTTTTTATAGATATCACCCCTTTTTAATCTGGACTGAAGTGCTGAAGGCGTAATATCGATAACAACCACCTCATCGGCATTTTCAACTATAACATCAGGGATTGTTTCTCTTACTGTTATACCTGTTATTTGTTTTATAACGTCATTAAGACTTTCTAAATGTTGAATGTTTAAAGTAGAAACTACATCTATTCCATGTTCTAGTATTTCTAAAACATCTTCATATCTTTTATTATTTTTAGAGCCCGGTGCATTAGTATGTGCTAATTCATCTATAAGTACTATTTTAGGGTTACGATTTAACACCTCATCTAAATGGATCTCTTCTAAAATCATGTTATTGTAGTTTATTTCTTTTCGGGGTAATACCTCAAGAGCAGCTACTTGAGAATTAGTTTCAGCTCTCCCATGGCTTTCAAGATAACCTATAACAATATCTTGTCCTCTTTTCAACATTCTATTAGCCTCATTAAGCATGGAATATGTCTTTCCAACACCAGGGGCGTAGCCTAAAAATATTTTAAGATGTCCTTTCGAAATTTCTTTTTCTACTACTTTTAATGCTTCTTCAGGTGTAGTTCGGTAAAAAGAATTATTACTCATTTTAAATCAATCCTTTATTTATAAAATTTTGGGTGTTTAACGATTTTGTAGCTTGGAAGAAGATGAATAGCCACGCAGGTGAGGATTTAAGTAAAAGTTATGAATTTAAAACATACATTCATTATACAATTAATTTATATTTTTTGAAAATTACACAATAACAATATGGGGGGTGTGAAAAGCGTTGGTATAGAACGGTTCGTCAAGAAAAACAACATTAAAATATAAAATCTTAACATAATCTTTATACGCTAGGGTTTATCTTTATACCGTCTTAATAACGGCTTTGATAAAATATAATTATCAAATAAAGAGTGAAAGGATAACTTGAGGTGATGGTATGTTAAGAAGTATAAATGAAGAGAATTCTTTTGAAAAAAATATAAAAGAAGCTATTAACGCAATAAAGTCAAATGAATTTGATCTAGCACGTAAGTATTTGTATGCGGGAATGATTGAAAACAACCATTCGGCAGAGATATACAACTTACTAGGGATTATTTCAGAATATAAAAGGGATGAGTCTATGGCGTGCACATATTATAGAGCGGCATATGTATTTGATCCAACTTATAAACCAGCAGATAAAAATTTAGAAAGAGTAACTTCATTTTTTTATATATTTAATAAAGCAAGCATAGACTATGGCGATACTATAGAGAAAGAATGTGAGAAATTATGTTTTTCAGAGTATAGTGGAATGCAGATTGGAAATTTAAAAAATATTCAGGTAGGTAGAAAGTCAGCCTGTTAATTTATAAGTAAGGGGATATCTAAAGTAGTATGTATTGGGAATTGGTGGTGATTCAGTTTTAAGTTCTATGGTAGACAATATTGAGGATTAATGTAAGTAGAATAGGCTTGTCATTTACGATAGGCCTATTTTAAAATATTCTCCTATTTATTATAAATCGGTATTTTCCCTTTCATTGCTAAAAAGTATTCCCCATGCAAGAACCGGTAAAAATGAAAGAACTAAGTAGAGCATACCAAATATATTTCCTAATATACCAAGTACGGCTGATAACCCCAAAAGAAAAATAGTACAACTAGCTTTATAGATATGAAAATTTCGAGTTACAATATTCAAGAATTTGTCTTTTTTCATTAAAATACCTCCAACCTAATTTATTAAGCTTCTTAATAGTAATGTGTACTATAGTACTATTTTAAAAATAAAAGGAGTTTAAAACTCCTTATTTTTATATATGCGTATTGAGATCATTAGAGAAATTAAAAAGAAAATTAAGCCTATTATTAGAGCCAATGAATTATGTGTAAAGCTGGAAGTATTATTTATAAAATAAGTAATTTTTTGAACAAAAATATTGTTTGGATTTTCAGTAGCATACTCAATAGCTGCTGATGGTATGAACAAAAATGACATAAACAATATAACGTTAAAGAAATTCATCTTTATATACCCAAATTTAAAATATACAGGAAAAAACATAGAACTAAATATACATACAGCGGTCAAAACTGAAACAATGTCCAAAAATGAAATTGATCTAGTAAACATTGGAAGTCCAGTAGCTTTTCCTATAAATCCAATTAATATAGAATATATAATGCCTATAATAGCAAATACAAATATTGATAGATACTTTGATATAACAATATCATCTCTTTTAAGTGGCAAACTATTTAATATAATTTCACTTTTGTTTTTTTCGTCATAGCTTGCCGCAAAACTTATGAATATATAGGTAATTGCCATAGGGGGCAAAACATATAAAACAAAGCCACTGGGTTCCATGGAAGAAAAAGCAATTGGTGCAAAGATAGCATAAAGAAGAGCATATAATAAGGTCTTTTTCTGAATAGCTATATCCTTTATAATTAAATTAAACATTAAACATTCCCCCTAACTGAATATACCATTATATCTTCAAGAGATGCCTTTTCAATAAGGCCTTTACCTTTAAATATTTTTCTTGCACTGTTAATATCCTTTGTTAAAGCCTCAAATCCAAAACTAGTTTCTTTTATACTTACAAATTCACGTCTAGTATCATTATCTAAAAGTTCTTTTCCACCTTTGACTAAACCATAATTTTCAATGATTTCGTCTTTAGTTTGGGAGAAAACTAATTTGCCACTATTTATAAAAGTAATATAATCTGCTATCTTTTCAAGGTCAGTAGTGATGTGAGTTGAAAAGAATATACTAACATTTTCATCTTGAATTATACTGTATAAAATATCTAAAAGCTCACTTCTGAATACTGGATCCAGGCCAGAGGTAGGTTCATCCATTATAATTAGCTCTGCATTATGGGAAAGAGCGAGTGCTAGAGAAAATTTCATTTTCATTCCTTTTGATAGGGTTTTAATTTTATTTTTTTTGGGGAGTTCGAATTCTTTTACGAATTTTTCAAACAAGCTGTCATTCCAGCTTTTATAAAAAGGGCGAAGGATATTTTTCATTTCTATGATGTTTAATTGTTCATAGAAGTAATTTTCATCATATACAAAACCGATTTTTTGTTTGATTTCTTTCTCATGTTTTAAATTGTCTAGGCCGAAAATATTTATGTTTCCACTATCCCTTTTAATAAGATTCATTATAAGTTTTATAGTGGTACTCTTTCCAGCTCCGTTTGGTCCTATAAATCCCATTACTGAGCCTCTTTCAACATTAAAAGACAAATCATCTAAAGTAAAGTTTTTATAGGATTTCCCCAGGTTTTTTATTTCTAAAATATTATCCATATTTATCTCTCCTTAATTAGTTTGTTAATGCTCATTTATTATAAATAGTTAAACCATTTTAATTTAATTTTAATTCTCTTCTGTATATAGTAGCAATATCATACTTTGTAATTCTTCTAAACTTAAATTTAAGTGTTTACTCTCAGTTACGACCTCCGTAAGTTTTTCTTCGATAGCTGTTAATCGTTTTTCTCTTATTAGGTCTTTGTTTTGACCAGAAACGTAGGAACCTTTTCCCGGTACAGTTTCTATGAAACCATCTCTTTCAAGTTCTTCATAAGCCCTCTTAGTTGTTATAACGCTTATCTGAAGGTCTTTTGCTAAACTTCTTATAGATGGCAGGGCATCACCTTGTGAAAGTTCCTCCTTCATAATGGCAGTTTTTATTTGAGTTACTATTTGCTCATAAATTGGATGTTGTGATGAATTAGAAATTATAATATTCATAATTTACTCCTTTGTTAATAGTGTATATATACTATACGAACAGTATATACGGATTCTAAATTATTGTCAACGAAGATTTGTAAGTTTTGTTTATGAATATATTAATAAGAATCCACTTTTTCTTGAATAATCCATTGAGAAAATAACATTATTAGCTTAAAATGATTGTATATATAAACGTAAGATAAAAGGAGAGTGATTTTTTGTTCCAATCTATAGTCGATTTTTTTGTAGAAAACAAAATACAATATGTTTTTAATGATGTAGAATCCTATAAATTTAAATATGTAGGTTTAGCTATTGCTGTTTTTGCATTATTTGTATTATTAAAAAAAGTATTTGCAAAATATGTGTTTAAAATAATCTTGAGACTTGTTAATAAGACAAGATTTAACGCAGATACAAAAATAGTAGCTGCGTTTCAAAAACCTGTAACTAATTTTTTTGAGGTATTAGGATTTTATTTTGCTTTTAAAATTTTAACCAGGGCAGGAATTCCAATTAGTTTAATAACTATAGATAAGTTTTTTAGCTCAGCTGTAATATTTCTAATTACTTGGGGAATATATAATCTCACTGGTGAGTCTTCTGTGCTGTTTGAGCGGATGCATAAGGCCTATGATATAAAAGTGGATAAAATATTATTCCCATTTATGTCAAAAACATTAAGGTTAGTAGTTTTAGCATTAGCTATTACTATAATTGCAGAAAAATGGGGATATAATATTCAAGGGTTTGTTACAGGTCTTGGGCTAGGGGGACTTGCTTTTGCACTAGCAGCTAAAGATGCAGCAGCTAATATTATTGCAGGTATTTTTATAATATTAGATAAACCATTCACTATTGGAGACTGGGTTAGTAGTGACTCTTTAGAAGGTAGTATAGAGGATATTTCTTTTAGAACTACTAAAATAAGGGCTGTGGACCAGTCATTAATAATAGTGCCTAATTCAAAATTAACTAATGATGCTGTAATCAATTTTAGTAGAAGAGGCAAACGAAGAGTTAATTTGAATTTAGAACTAGCCTATAGAACCTCTAGAGCAAAACTAGAGATTTGTGTGGATAGCATACGACACATGTTAGAGAATCACCCACAGGTTAGTAAGGAAGGCACCCTTGTTAGATTTGATAAATTCAATGGTACTAGTTTAGATATTTTAATATGTTTCTTTACTGATACAGCAGATTATGATGAATACTTTAAAATAAAGGAAAATGTTAACTTTGCTTTAGTTGAGATTTTGCAGCAACAAGGAATTTCTATGGCATTTAAAAGCACAAGTGTTTATGTGGAAAGCTTGCCTAGTAAAAGTAAAGAAGAAGATTTTATATTAGAAGAAAAGCTCTAGGTTTTACACTAGAGCTTTTTATAATTACGTAGATGAAAATTGTTTCAGAAATCACACAGATATATTGGAGGAAAAAACCATTACATATAGAATACAAATAAGTGTGTGTTTATAATAATATAAGTTTATATTAATAGCTTAAGTAGGAGGAAATTATGGACGAAAAACAACTGTTAAAAACCTTATGCACAGCGAATGCTCCAAGTGGACGCGAACATTGGATACATCCACTAATTAAGGAGGCCTTTGAGCCCTATTGTGAAGTTGTGGAAGGGAAATTAAATAATCTTTATGCTGTAAAAAAAGGCCGCAAAAATGAAATGAAAAAAAGTATAATGCTTATGGCACATTCTGATGAGGTTTTCCTTATGATAACGGAGATAATGCCAAAGGGATTTTTAAAGTTTATTGGTAATGGGATTGATCCTAAGACCTTGGTTTCACAGGAGGTTCTTATTCATGGTAAAAAGCAGATAGATGGTATTATAGGAATTAAGCCGCCACATCTTATGAGTGAGGCTGAAAGTGAAAAATCAGTTACTATAAAGGGATTAACAATTGATACAGGATATAGCACAGAAAAATTACAAGAGCTTGTAAGCATTGGCGATTTTGTAACTTTAAAAAGAGATTTTTATGAACTCTTAAACAATAATGTAACCTGTAAGGCTATAGATGATAGGGCTGGCATAGTAGCTATGTATGCCTGTTGCAAAGAATTAGAAAAAATAAACCATGATTTGGATGTTTATTTTGTAGCTTCTTGCCAAGAGGAAGTAGGTCATAGAGGAGCTAAAATGGCAAGTTATGATTTATTGCCAACCATGGCTATAGCTATAGATGTAACCTTTGACAATGGTCCTATGGGAGATATGGATCGAGAGAACAAACTAGGTGGAGGTCCTGTTATATGTTTTGGACCTAATATACATAGTAAATTTAGGACTAGGCTTATGGAAATAGCTGATGAGTACGCAATTCCTTATAACGTAGAAGTTGAACCAGGCAATACTGGAACTGATGCATGGGATATCCAGGTAACTAGAGGAGGGATTCCTACACTATTAATATCTATACCAATTAAGTACATGCATACTTCAGTTGAGCTTGTTAATATGGAGGATATTATTAATACAGGAAGAATAATAGCCAAGTTTATTGAAAAGGTAAGTGGAAAGGACGTGGAGGAATTACTATGCTTTTAGAAAAATTATCTAATGCTGCAGGTCCTTCAGGATTTGAAGGAGAAGTAAGAGAAATAATAAAAGGTGAAATTGTGAATTATGTAGATGAGATAAAAATAGATGTCATGGGAAATGTTATTGCTCACAAAAAAGGTAGTGGCATAAAAGTACTTATAGATGCCCATATGGATGAAGTGGGTTTTATTATTACGGGATATAACCAGGATGGGACCTTAAGATTTGAATCCTTAGGTGGAATTAACGGCAAGGTGATTCTATCTAAAGTTGTATTAATAGGCCAAAATAAAATAACTGGAGTTATAGGATATAAACCAATTCATCTACAAAATGCCGATGAAAGAAAAAAGAACGTAAAGGCAAGTATGTGTTGCATTGATATAGGGTCTAATTCTAAAGAAGAAACTAAAGAAATCATTAAACTTGGAGAGTTTGTAGTATTCAATATGGAGTATAGCGAGTTTGGGGATGGACTTGTTAAAGGAAAAGCTTTTGATGATAGAATGGGCTGTGCTGTTGCTATAGAAATATTAAAAGAAAATTATAATTGTGATCTTTATGTTAGCTTTAATGTGCAAGAGGAAGTAGGAGAGAGAGGAACCTATGTTTCGGCTTTCAATATACAACCAGATATAGGAGTCGCACTAGAGGGAACTATATGTGCAGATATGCCGGGTATTCCTAAACATTTAAGAGCTACGGAAATAGGTATGGGACCTGCACTATCCATTATGGATAAGACTAGTATTTTTAATGATGACATTTTAAAGGCCATAATAAAGGTAGCGGACTATAAGGACATACCCTATCAGTTAAGGAGAGCTATTGCAGGTGGAAATGATGCAGGAGCTATACTTATGTCTGGAGAGGGAGCGAAGGTGGCTACAGTCTCAGTGCCGTGTAGATATATACATTCCTCTATCTCTGTAGCAAGCATAGTAGATTATAAAAATACTGTAAGGCTTATGGTGGAATGGCTAAAAACATTGTAAAAATAATAAAGTATTATGAAAGTGAGGATTAATTATGGATATAATGCTACAAAAACTAGTTAGTGCCTTTGGTGTTAGTGGCCGTGAGGAAGAGGTTAGAGAAGTAATAAGAGAAGAATTAAAGGATATTGATTGTAATATAAAAGAAGATAAGATGGGGAATTTAATAATTAAATTAGGGCAAGATGAAGTTAAAGCTAGTGGCGCGCAAAAGATAATGTTCTGTGCCCATATGGATGAGATAGGCCTTATAGCTACATATATAGAGGATAGTGGGTTTGTACGAGTGGGTAATATAGGAGGAATTAAGCCTTCTGAAATAGTACATAATTTTGTTACATTTCAAAATGGTGCTATGGGAAAAGTTGGTGCTTCAAAATCAGAACCTAAAGTTGAAGACTTATTTATAGACCTTGGTGTAGCTTCAAGAGAAGAAGCATTAAAGAAGATTAAAGAAGGAGAAAATGCATGTCTTTTATCTGATGGTATGGAAGTAGAAGATAAAATAATAAGTCCATGCTTAGATGATAGGATCGGCTGCTATATTCTTCTTAGAATGATAAAAGAAGTTAAGGAAACTAAAAGTGAACTCTATTTTGTATTTTCTACTCAAGAGGAACTCGGGGGAAGGGGAGCAAGAGCAGCGGCATATGCAGTGCAACCAGATTACTGCATAGTAATAGATACGCAGGAGGCTGGAGATTATATTGGTGCAGAAGGAAAACTGGAACTTGGAAAAGGTCCTATAATTAAGATAAAAGATAGAACTTTAATTATGCATCATGAAATCAAAGAAATGCTAGAGCATGCAGCACAAAAATCTGAAGTAAAAGTTCAATATGGGGTTTCACAAGGAAGTACAGATGGTGGTAATATCCATAAAGAAAATGGTGGAATAAGAACAGGAGTGCTTTCAATTCCTTGTAGATATAGTCATTCTATATCAGAAATGGTATCTATGAAGGATGTAGAGGCTTCAATAACACTACTTAAAGAGCTTATATAAAATTAATTAGCAGCAATAACTTATAAAGCTATTGCTGCTATACTTACTTAAAATAATGCTCTTTTTTCAATTACAAGCGGGAATTCTTCATCACCATTAAGTTGCCTGCCTTTATCGACGATTACGTTTTTATCCATTATGACATTAAAGAGTTTAGAATTCTCTTTGATTTCACAATTTTGAAGGATAATACAATTTTTAATTTCAGCTCCACTATGGACCACAACTCCCCGTGATATAATACTATTTTCAATAATGCCTTCTATAATACATCCATCAGCAATTATGGAATTTTTTACGTTGCTCTTTTGGTCATATTTAGTAGGAGGTTCATCTTTAATTTTTGTATAAATAGGTCCATTATTAAAAAATAATTCTTTAGTTGTCTTTATGTTTAACATGTCCATATTAGCTTTATAGTAAGCACTTATTGAATTAATACATTGAAGGTAGCCTTTGAATTCATAAGCCGTAACCGATAATTCACTAATGCTTTTATATATAGCATCCTTAATAGTACAGTAAGAACCGGTTTGTATACACTTATTAATAAGTGATATTAAAAGGTCCTTTTTCATAATAAACATTTCCATGGAAATATCTAAGCTATCATAAGCACCTATATTTTTCCCCACACTTAGTACATTATTCTTTTCATCTATATTTAACACGTCGCAATTTAAGAAATTTTTAGTACCAGTTTTAATATTTTTATATATTACAGTTATGTTTTGATTCATCTCTTCATGATACTTTACGGCAGCAGTATAATCTATGTTTCCTATCATATAAGAAGGCGAGATAATAACATTTTTTTCTTTACTTCTATATAGATACTCCATGTTGTTCCATACCATTTCTGCATCATTTAAAGAGGTGCCCGCAATTCCAAAATTAAAAACAAATAGCCCATTAAGCCTTCTGTCTAAATCCCAAGGTTTGCCTGAACCTAAATGATCTACTAGTGAACGAGATTTACTTTGAGTAAAAAGTCCAATGTTTTTAAGCCCTGAATTAACCATGTTAGATAATGCGAAATCTATAATTCGAAATCTAGCGGCTATAGGAATAGATGCCAGTGGTCTATTTTTAGTAAGACTTATTATATTTGTTTCATTTTCATTTAGATTTAATATACCCATATAATTAGTAAGCATTTAATCACCTCATCTTATAACTGAATTAGATTTAATTTCAGTGCCTTCTGCAATGAGAGTTATGTCATCTGCAATACCTATAAGAGAGTGACCTCTTATAATAACATTATTACCGATTATAGCTTTATCAATAATAACGTTGTCCGCTATTTTTGTATTAGGCATTATAACAGAATTTGATATTTTAGAGTTTTTTCCAACTGTAACTCCCTGGAATAGTACTGAATTATAAACTTCCCCCAGCACAATACACCCTTCCACCACTAGTGAATTACTAACTTTTGCATTAGGGCCTATATATTGAGCGGGGCTTGTAGGATTTATGGAATAAATTTTCCAAGTTTCATCGTGAATATTTAGCTCGTTATTGTCATCTATTAGATCCATATTTGCTTCCCATAGGCTTTTAATAGTACCTACATCTTTCCAGTAGCCTTTAAAGGGATAAGCATATAGATTTTTTTCATTTTTAAGCATAGCAGGTATTATGTTTTTTCCGAAATCATTGCTAGAGTGTTTATTGTTTTCATCCTCTTTTAAAAAAGTCTTAAGAAATTTCCAATTGAAAATATATACACCCATAGAAGCCATATTGTTTTTAGGGTTTTCGGGTTTTTCTTCAAATTCATATATTTTATTATCTGTAGTTGTATTCATTATCCCAAATCTAGGCGCTTCCTCTATCGGAACTTCAATAACGGCCATGGTAGCATCAGCACATTGTTCTTTATGAAAATGGAGCATTTTGGAGTAGTCCATTTTATAAACGTGGTCTCCAGAGAGAATAAGTACATATTCTGGGTCATAGGAGTCTATAAAATTAGTATTTTGATAGATTGCATTAGCAGTACCTTTATACCAGTCACCTCCTGATTCATCCATATAAGGAGGAAGCAGTGTGACGCCACCATTATTTCTATCTAAATCCCAAGGCGCTCCTACACCTATATGAGAATTTAGTGCTAGTGGTTGATATTGTGTAAGTACTCCAACTGTATCTATTCCTGAATTTGAACAATTACTTAGAGTAAAATCAATAATCCTATACTTACCCCCAAAAGGTATTGCGGGCTTTGCAGTATTTTTAGTAAGCATCTTAAGTCGACTACCTTGTCCACCTGCTAGAATCATAGCTATCATCTCTTTTTTTTGCATCTTTAATACCTCCCTTATCTAAGGCATCTTCAAAAAACAACTAATTAGTAGCTTGTCTATTTTCTAAATATGCTTAAAGCTTAATTATAGTACTTACCTATATATATTAAGAAGAAGGAGATATAATGCCTTTTCGAACAAACATTTGTAATTGAAGCAAATAAAAAGAATTGGGCACATATGCGCCCAATTCTTTTTATATATTGTATAAGTTATAATATAAAACTTAAAAATAGCATTATGTTTAGTCCAGTTACTATAAGTCCAATAATCCAAAGAGCAATTTTATCAAATCTAGTATTGGCATATTTGCCCATAACCTTTTTAGAGGATGTTAAATATATTTGGAGGAATATAGTTATAGGAAGTTGTATACTAAGGAGCATTTGTGAATAGATGAGACCTTTAAAAGGCTCAGATATAAAAAATATAACTATTGCCGCACCAATTAAAGTAATTCCTACTCCAAGTTTGGTATGTATATCATTAATGTCATAAGGTTCACCAAATATTCCTGCGAAAATACTGCCACCAGCCATGCCAGCGGTAACTGAGGAGGAAATCCCTGCAAAGAGTAGGGCTAGTGCAAAGACCACTGATGCTATACTCCCAAGCAAAGGGGTAAGCATTTGTTGAGCTTGACTAAGTTCCGTAACATTAATCTTTTGTGTAAAGAAAGTAGCGGCTGCAATAAGTATCATAGCACTATTTATAGCCCAGCCTACTATCATTGAAAAGAATGTATCCATAAATTCATATTTTAATTGTTTTTTGATAATAACTTCATCTTCTAAATTCCATTGGCGACTTTGAATTATTTCTGAGTGTAAAAATAAGTTATGGGGCATTACAACTGCACCTAGAACACTCATTATTATTGGAATAGAGCCCTTAGGAAAAGAAGGTTTAACCCAGCTTATCATTGCTTTTCCCCATTCTATATGTACAAGACTTAATTCGAATATAAAAGATATTCCTATTATGGAAACAAAACCAATAATCCATTTTTCTAGCTTCTTGTAGGAATTTGTGAATAGCATCCATAATATCAATGATAAAACTAATACTGTTCCCAATTTTATAGGTATACCAAATAGCATGTTTAAGGCAATAGCACCACCAAGAAGTTCTGCAAGAGCGGTAGATATTGCAGCTAGAACAGCTGAACCAAGCACCACTTTGTTTAACTTTGGTTTTAAGGTAGCGGTAGATGCTTCTGATATGCAATTACCTGTAACAATTCCAAGATGGGCTGCATTATGCTGAAGAACAATTAGCATAATAGTTGAAAGGGTTACCATCCAAAGTAGAGTATATCCATAACTTGCACCAGCAGAAACGTTTGCTGCCCAGTTACCAGGGTCTATAAATCCAACAGTCACAAGCAGCCCAGGTCCAATATATTTTATGAAGTCTAATGCCATAAATTTAGGTTTATGATCATCTTTTAAAAGTTTTTTAATATTTGATAATAAATTCACTGTAACACATCCGTCCTATATTATTAGTATACTTTATATTATATAGTAACTATTATTTAAATCAATATTAAAAGCCTAATAAAGGGAAATAGACTATAATAGAGATATTCATTTTTAGCGAATGTTGCATATTTATGGATTATTACTGTATTTGGTAGAAACAATAAGTCAAATATTTAATTGTTCACTAAAAATATACAAAAAATATACAAAAAAGCAAAGGATATTTAGGTACATAATCTAGTGTTTAGTGTGCAATGGTGCTATAATGTTAATAACTGGTCTTGCTTTATTGGAGTTAAATTATATTTTGTAATTTAAACTAGAATAAGGCATTTTTTAAAATGATTACAAAAAATGATTATTGTCTGGATTTCTGGAAACAATTTAAAAGAATCTCTTTATTTTTATGGAGTAAAATCTATTGTTTAAGTACTATATAATATACTATGAAAGTCTAATATAGCCACAATTGTGGCTTTCGAGGAGGAATTTATTATGGCAATTAGTTTGAAAAAAGGTCAAAAAGTGGATTTAACTAAATCCAATCCGGGTCTTGTTAGTGTTATGGTTGGACTAGGTTGGGATACTAATAAATATGATGGAGGAGCTGCTTTTGATTTAGATGCAGCGGCTTTCTTAGTTGGAGCAAATGGAAAAGTATCATCTGATAATGATTTTATTTTTTATAATAACCCAAAGGACTCAGCAGGATCTGTAACACATATGGGAGATAACAAGACTGGCGAGGGCGAGGGCGATGATGAACAAATTAGAATTGAACTAAGTAAAGTACCGGCCTCAGTTGAGAAAATCAACTTTACAGTAACTATTCATGAGGCTGCGGGGAGATCACAAAATTTCGGTCAAGTTTCTAATGCATTTATAAGAATTTGCGATGAAGCTAGTAGTGAAGAATTAATAAGATATGATTTAAGTGAGGATTATAGTGTTGAAACTGCAGTAGTAGTAGCAGAATTATATCGTAATAATGGAGAATGGAAGTTTAGTGCAGTAGGAAGTGGATTTGAGGGTGGATTATCTGCGCTTTGTAGTAACTTTGGAATTAGTGTAGACTAACATCACCTTCGATGATAACTAATAAGTAAGGGGGAATAATCATGACTATTAACTTAAGTAAAGGTCAAAAAATTGATTTAACCAAGACTAACCCAAGTTTAAAGAGAGCGATCATTGGACTAGGTTGGGATACAAATAAATATTCAGGTGGTGGCGATTTTGATTTAGATGCCTCAGCCTTTTTAGTAGGAGCAAATGGAAAAACCAATAATGATTTAGACTTTATTTTTTATAACAATTTAAAACATTCATCAGGAGGGGTTATTCATACTGGTGATAATAGAACTGGAGAGGGAGACGGAGACGATGAGCAATTAATCGTTGAATTTTCTAAAATACCAGCAGATATTGAGAAAATTGCAATTACAGTAACTATACATGATGCAATAGCTCGTGCGCAAAATTTTGGTCAGATTTCTAATGCCTTTGTTAGAGTAGTGAATGAAGAAACTAATGAAGAAATCTTAAGATATGATTTATCAGAGGATTTTTCAGTAGAAACTGCATTGGTATTTTGTGAAATATATCGTAATAATGGAGAATGGAAATTTAGTGCAACAGGAAGTGGTTTTCAAGGCGGTCTTTCAGCCCTTTGTAAAAATTATGGTCTTGATGCATAGAGGTATACAATATTTAAATTAATAAATGAAAGCAAGAACAATATATATTAGAGGAGTTGGGGAAAATGGGTATAAATTTACAAAAGGGTCAAAGAATAAGTCTTACAAAAGATAATCCAGGTTTAAAAAAGACAATGGTGGGCCTTGGATGGGATCCAGTAAAACAACAATCTAAGGGGTTACTTGGGGGCTTATTTGGAGGCAGTCAAGCACAAGTAGATTGCGATGCTTCTGTGTTTATGTTAGATGAAAATGATAAGCTAAAATCAAAAGAAAACATAGTTTATTTTGGAAATTTAAAAAGCAAATGTGGTAGTGTTCAACATATGGGAGACAACCTTACTGGAAGTGGTGATGGGGACGATGAGCAAATCATGGTTGACCTATCAGCAGTACCACAAAATGTAGCCAAGCTAGTATTTGTTGTTAATATTTATGCTGCGGCTCAGCGTAAACAACATTTTGGCATGATACAAAATGCTTTTATACGTTTAGTAAATGTTTCAGACAACAAAGAAATGCTTCGTTTTAACTTGACAGAAGAATATTCTGGTAAAACTGGTTTATATGTTGCAGAAATCTATCGTAACAACGGAGAATGGAAATTTATAGCTGTAGGCGAAGGCGATGCTTCTGCTGGCTTAAATGAAATGTCAAAAAAATACCAATAAGGTTAATTGGATTATAGACTAATATAGCTATATATTTAAAAAAATACTTGTGTAGAAAATGACATGTCCATCATTTTCTACATTTTAATGTAAAAGAAAATACAAAAATTACTGAAAGGTGGATAATATGAAATATTTTAAAGAACAGATTCCAAAAGTTCTAGATGAGCTAAAAGTTGATAGTAGTATTGGTTTATCTAGTTCTGAGGTTAAACAAAGACTAGAAAAATATGGTGCTAACGAATTTACTAAGCAAGAAAGAGGATCTATATGGGATAGCATAAAGGAAGCAATTACAGAACCTATGATGATAATACTTTTAGTTGCAGCTGTAATTAGTGCATTAGTTGGAGAGTTTGCAGATGCTATTGGTATAGTATGTGCTGTAGCAATAGGAATTGGTATAGGAATTTTTACAGAGGGAAAATCACAAAAAGCTGCAGATGCGCTTTCAAAAATGACAGAAAATATAGAGGTAAAAGTAACGCGTAATGGGAAAATTGTTCAAGTTAATAAAAATGATTTAGTACCTGGTGATATAGTTCTAATTGAGACTGGGGATATGGTACCAGCAGATGGAAGACTTGTTAGCAGTATAGATTTAATGGTTAGAGAGGATATGCTTACAGGGGAATCAGAGGATGTAAGTAAAGATTCACAAGTGGTAATTGAGATGGAAAATATAAAAGCTAAAGATAAAAATATTGTACAAGACCCTATTCCAGCAAAACAATTGAATATGGTTTTCGGAGGGACACTAGTTGCTTATGGTAGAGCTAGCTTTGTAGTTACTTCCACAGGAGATAGCTCTCAAATGGGAGAAATAGCTAAAAATCTTGAGGATAGTGATTTACCAACACCTCTTCAAGCAAAGCTGGGAGATTTAGGTGGTAATATTTCAAAACTTTCAAGTGCAATAGCTGCTATATTATTTGTAGTTATGATTATAAAAATGGTTGTAGCAAATGAGATATCACCAGATACTTCAGGTGTATTTGCATTTTTAGAGTCTGTTGGACCCATAAAAACTGCTTTTGTTGTATGTGTTGCACTGATTGTTGCAGCTGTTCCAGAAGGACTTCCAACAATGATAAATATGACACTTGCAATTACTATGCAGAAAATGGCTAAGATAAATGCACTTGTTACTAAAAAGGAAGCTTGCGAGACAATAGGATCTGTAAGTGTTATATGTTCTGATAAAACAGGTACACTTACTCAGAATAGAATGACTGTAGAAAAAGTTTATTTAAATGGTAAATTCAGAGAAAGAGGTGAGCTCACCGAAAGTAATAACTATTTTATAGATAACTGTCTTGTAAATTCAACAGCAGACATTGAAAAGGACGATTCAGAGGTTAAATATTTAGGTAGTGCAACAGAATGCGCCCTTCTTTTATACAATGATGCTTGTGATTATGTACAAGAAAGACAAAATGCAAACATAGCTCATCAAATTCCATTTAGTTCAAAAAGTAAGAGGATGAGTACCGTTATAGAAGAGGAAGAAGGGTCCACAGTACTCACAAAGGGCGCACCAGAAATCATTCTAGAGTTATGTAAATATGAACATATTAATTGTGTTGAAAAAGAACTAGATGCAGCTAGAAGACGTGAGATATTAGCTGAAATTGAAATACTTCAGAAAAAGTCAATGCGTGTACTTGGCTTTGCATATGGAAATATAAGTGGAGAAGTAGCTATGGCAACCGAGCAAGGTACACTAGAAGATGATTTAGTGTTTACAGGCTTCGTAGGAATAAGAGATCCTCTAAGACTTGATGTTAAAGAAGCCATTGAAACTGCTAGAAAAGCAGGGGTTTCTACAAAAATGCTTACAGGAGATAATATTAATACAGCTATTGCTATAGGTGAAGAATTAGGATTACTTGAAGGAACTAATAGGGCAGTAGAGGCTACTTATATAGATACATTATCTGACGAAGAACTTAGAGAAGAAATAACTACTATTTCAATAGTAGCACGTTCGAAACCTGATACAAAAATGAGAATAGTTATAGCGCTTCAAAGTAATGGAGAGGTAGTTGCTGTAACGGGAGATGGGATAAATGATGCTCCAGCACTTACAAAAGCTGATGTAGGTATAGCTATGGGTATAGCTGGAACAGAAGTTAGTAAAAATGCAGCAGATATAATTTTGACAGACGATAGTTTTGGAACTATTGTAAAGGGTCTTAAGTGGGGAAGAGGTATTTATGAAAACTTCCAAAGATTTATACAATTCCAGATAACTGTAAACATAATTGCATTCTTAACAGCAATTTTATCAGTAGTATTCGACTTTCAAATGCCATTTACTACAATACAACTCTTATGGGTAAATATTATAATGGATGGGCCACCAGCACTTTCCCTTGGACTAGAACCAGTAAGAGATGCTGTTTTAAACAGAAAGCCTACAAATAGAAATGCCAGTATTATAACAAAGCAAATGATGAAAAGCATGGTAGCCAATGCTATATATATAACTTGTATTATAATGATTCAGATGAAATTTGACATATTAGGAGCTGGATTCCCAGAAGATGGGGTTACAGGACCAAATCAAATGCAGACAGTATTATTTGCATTATTTGCTTTTAGTGCATTATTCAATGCATTTAACTGTAGAGAATTTGGAGCAAATAGCATATTACCTAACCTTCTAAAAAACACTATATTCTTAAAGATAATTACTGCTACAGCAGTTGCACAAATATTTGTAACTGAAGTATTTGCAAAATTCTTTAATGCAGTACCATTAAGCACTACTATGTGGCTAAAGATAATTATTTTATCTTCACTTGTAATAGTGGTAAATGAAATTGTAAAATTAATTATGAGGCCTTTTACAAAAAAAGAGCAACAAATCGAATCAGAATCAGAAGAAAAGATAGCAGCGTAGATTTATAGATATAAAATCGTAAAAATCCACATTATTGAGTGAAATCAATAATGTGGATTTTTTTATATTAAAGAAAATATATAATATTAGCCGATATTGGAATCTTCTTTATCTTGTGAGATATTTTTAATTTTATGGAATTTTTCATGTACAATATCTAAAATTTCTTCACCTGCAAAGATACCAGATGTTTTTGTAATATATACAATATCTTTAAGGTTTTTCATGGGAAGGTTTTTTAGCAATTCTCCATGTGAGGGAACTATCCCATAATTTGAACCTTCAATCATAGGGTAGTCTAGTAGGGAATCGCCAGCAGCTATAAATGTATCTATATGCTCTAGGTTCATTATATACTTTATAGGATCGTATTTATTTATACAACTCGGAACTATATATACCTTTTTACCTTGTTTTGATAGACTATAATTATGCTTTGAGCAAAAGGCACGTAATACTTCAAAATAATCTATTGATATTTCTCCCTTTAAAAAGGTATTAGCTAACTTGTCTTCATCCACGATGGAGTATATAAATAAATCTTCACAAGTTTTATATGATTTTATGAAGTCACTTTCTAAAAAAAAACTACATAATTTTATCATAGTAAAAATAGATACAACACTATTGATTTTAGCAGAACTTATATCTGACCAAGCTTTAAGTTCCTTGCCGTCCTTAAGTATGATACCTCCATTGGCTACCACTGCGTATTTAGGTCTTATTACATCATAAAAGTATTTCATTCGCATATATTGCGCTGACGAGCGGGTGGTGACAGGTATAAAAAGCATAGTCTCATTTATATGCTCCAGTTTATCCTGCATGGATTTAGTAATAAAACTACTGTTACAATTATTATAAAAATCCACAGGAACAAGTTTTTTCTCATTAATAAGGGTGCAGTGCCTTGAAGAATATATAAGTGTGCTATCAAGGTCCGAGGCAAATATCATATAGTCACATCCTTTGATTACTTTTTACATATCTTCTTTTTCTTTAGATTTAATAATTCCACAACAAGAATAGCACATATCATTGTATATTTCTACAGGGATATGCTTTTCCTCTGCTAACTTATATATATGCAATAAATTAGGATTATCAAAAGAATCTACTAATATTTTCCAAGGAATTCTCCTTAAAAGTACCCTTGTGGCTTCTCCAATTCCTGGTTTTATAAGATTAATATTATCAATGTAAAACTTATGTTTAATACTTTCAATATCGCGAAGTCCCTTGCAGTTTAAAAAATTACCATCAAACTCAATATCCGTAGCAATTTCGGAAGTATTTAGCGGATCTAAAAGCTCAGACATATAATTTTCATCTATATCATTAAAACAGTTAGATATTTCATCAATAAAGAAATTAGAAACATCCACGGGTAATAATTCACGGTAGAACTTTGTACCGTGAAAATCATCTCCAGAAATATATTTATCATTAAGTACAGTTCTACTTACAAGCCCTGAAACTGTGGAATTAAGACAAGCACTTGGAATTAAAAAATCCTCTCTTGTACCGTAAATAAGTGTACAGTGCGCGGGATCAGATAATACTGCTAGGTTTGAATTAAGGGTTATATTAAATTCTTCATAAAGCTCTTTGCAAGCTTTTGCTAAAGTATGTTGGATAACACCTTTACCTGTCCACCCATCAATGAATTGTATTTCCTCAGGCGAATGGTTTTTCAATATATGGGCAATGGCATTTTTATCTATGCCTTTATCACGTATTATGGAAATACTGTAATGAGCAGTAGAGATATCATATTTAAACTTAAGATATCTCTTAATTAATATTCCAATAGGAGTACCAGCTCTAGCAAGAGAAACTAAAACAATGTTTTTACCGCGAGCTTCTATAATTTTCTCGCTTAATATAGAAACTAGAGAAGCAAGTTTGGTTTTTGAGCTTTGTAGAGTGCTATAGAAAATATCCATGTATTCTTTTGAGGGAGTATATTCTATTGGTAACATCTCGGAATAATGAATTCCGCTTTGGATAGCATTTTCTCTAAATTCATTATCTTGTTCTACTATAAGACTTGATATGTCTTTAAGAAGAAATGTAACATCTTCCGCGGGGTAGCTTCCTGAAAAAATACATTGATTCATTTAAATACACCTCTTTTATATATTATTTGTGAAAATTAAAAGCTGTTAGCCTTTCCAGCATACGAAGATAATAGATTTAATATGAAAATATGAAAAAAGTCTATTGAATTCTTCTTTTTTCTCTTTTGTTAAAGGCTTTTCAGAAAAGAAGAATACCTGATTATAAAAATTATCAGGGATGTTGTAAAGGTAGTTAGTTATAGTGCCATCTTCCGGACTTTGAAAAGAAATCTTGTTTTTATTTCCATAATAATCTATGTTTCTAGCGTGAACAGGGCTTCTCGTAGTGGAATGAAAATATACATTATCACCAAGCTTTTCACTTATACTACAAGGTAAATATATAAACTCTCCAGTTCCTATACAAAGACAGTTGCCAGTAGTTCTTTCTTTTTTTAGTATTTTAGATATTGATTTAATCTCTTCGAAAACTTTGGGATTATCTTGCGAACTAAGTCCAAATCTACCCGTAGATTTGTTGTAGCCCTCAATGCACTCAGCTATTTCAAAAACATGCTCTTTAGAGGGAATTAATTTAGTAGAGCTTGGGGGCATAGTTATAGCGTCGCTAACAATATTTTTTGATTTACTGCACTGGATATCCCCCTTTACCAAGGAACAAACTCTAACATCTATATCTTTTTCGCCTTCAAACATTTTATAGCTGCTAGTATCTCTCCAATCTAGTATGGACAATATACCAAAAGATTTACCAGGAAGACATTTTATTAAATTTAATGCAGATTTACCGGTAGTAAGCTCATCATCTATTAAAACTATATCCTCAAAATCGTTGAAAAAGTCCTTATCATAAGGGAAAAGTGAATGTTCTACTGCGTGAGAATGTTCTTCGTTAAAAAATAGTGCAGGTTCTATAGAAGTTATTTTTTCTCGTGTAGTGTGTATATAAGAAGCGTTTGAAAAGTTTTGAAATACCGCTTGAGCAAGACCCGTAGCAGTTTCTGCAAAACCTATAAAAAGAGTTTTGTTTGCAAGGTTTATAGGGGTGTCTAAAATGCAATTTGAATTGCAGGCGTTAACAGAGAAATCATGATTTTTAACAATTTCCTGTCTGTTTTTTAAATTAAGATCGCGTAACTTAAGAGATACATCTAAAGAAATAAGCTTATGAACTAATTCCGTAGTGGGATAATCATTAGAGCCCTCTCTTTCATTAATCCATAAGCGAGCCAAAATTCCTCCAATGATTTTTAGGGTATCTGGGATCATTGGCATATGTTTACCTATAACCTTACTTACAAACAAGAAATCTCTCTTTTTATTTTCTCTAGCTGACATAGTAAAAAGCTTTGACAGGGGTATGTTACATTTGTTTTCGTTAATATTAAGTGATATTTTTAGTCTATCATCTATGTTGTAATCAATCGATCCGTTGTAATAATTCTCTGTGAGATTTTTCATCTTCAAATACCCCCATTATTTTAGCTTTTAATAATATTTCCTTAGCCCATTTTTCATGGGGTTTTACCTCATTCATTTTATTTTCGTAGTTGCTCTTAATTACACCATCCAGGGATGAATCTAAAATGTTAATTGCATCTATATAATTTTCTTTAGAAACCACCATAAGAGAATTCACTAAATTTACTTGGGTTGGGTGTATAACTGTTTTACCAATTAATCCATTAGTTCTATCTAAAAGAGTTTCTTTAATAAGAATATTATTATTGAGATCTAAAACTTTACTATAGTATTCGTAAACTACTCCAGAAATGACATAGTTATCTCGTTTAAAGATGTTTATTATATCACAAATACAATCTTTTACTACGGCTAAGTCGTATACGGTAAAATCCTTACTTCGCCGAAGACTATATAATCCGGAAAAATCTGTTCCTCCAATTCGAATGTTTAAAACATATTCGCTATAGTAATCAATTATTTGTTTTACGTGAATAAGTTCTTTTACTCGAGTTTCACTATGGATTATGGCCGGTGTTTCCAGTATTGGCATTCCGTACAAAATTCTTTTATTAGACCTATTATATTCTTTTAGTACAGAAAAGTATTTTTCTCCAAATTCAACATCAAATTTAGGGAAAATAAAACCACAAAGCCCTATTAAGAAAGATTCATTAAGCAGCTTTTGAAGTTGGCAGACATTTCGAACTCTAATAAAAATAAGAGGCAAACTGTCCATAAAAGAAGAGTCTTCTTTTAAACGCTTTTCTATACTCATAAAGAGGCCAAGAATATTATGTTCAGCTTGTACAACTTCGTTTGTTGATACAGAATCTTCAATACAAAGAGTAATAGTATGAGCCCCCATAATTTTGCTAGAAAGTACGTCCTTAAGTAAATTTTTCCTTGTTCCTGGCATATATAAACATGCACCTAGTGCATAGGACAATTCTTCTCTTGAGGAAAACAATCCGTAAGATGAAGGTGTTTTAAAAAAAATGTCTTGTGAATTATTAATATTATTAAAATATCGCATAAGTCTTCTCCATTTATCATAATAAATTAATCAGTAATTCCCAAAGGCCATAAATTACTGATTGTAATGCTTTATTATAACATAGTTCGTTGAACAATTACACAATATACAAGTAGTTACTTTTTATTCAATATCTTTAAGGATAACCAATAATGTTGAAGTTATAGGATTAATAAATTGTTAATCATATTATGATATAATATGTATATAGTACATAAAAATTGTAAATCAATAAAAAATTAAAATGGATATCGTCAAAGATCCAGTTATATTGTAAAAATGAAAGGAGACAACGTGTATGTTTAATTTTAGAAATCATCAAGAACTTACTTGCGTCGCGGAGGGAGAGGGTCACTTTTTTGCAAAATTAGGTGCTATGGTGGCTTATAAGGGAAGTTTTACTTCTGAAAAGGTATTATTAGATACAAATAGTAATCAAAGCTTATTCAAATCCGTTCTGAATCTAGCATCTAGAAAACTCACAGGAGAAAATATTCCTATTATGAAAGTAAATGGTAGTGGTAGCTATTACATGGCGAATAGAGCACAACATGTTAGTATAATTACACTTGAGCCAGGTCAGAGCATAGGGGTTGAAGGAGAAAATTTACTTGCTTTTACCGATGGCTGTAAATATGGCGTTAGATTTATGGGGTCAGGTGTAATATCTCAAAAGGGCATGTTTACATCAAATCTAACAGCCATTTCTAATAATCCGGAGGTCGCTATAACTACTAATGGTAACCCGATTATTTTACAAACACCCTGCGTAGTGGATCCTGATGCAGTAGTATGTTGGACAGGCCCTGACCCTCATTTCAAAACGGATGTTAATTGGAAAACTTTCCTTGGACAAACCTCAGGTGAATCCTATATGTTAGAATTTAATTCTCAGGGGGAAACAGTAATTATCCAGCCGTATGAAAGAGTCTCAGGACTTAACGTTGCAATAGATTAAGGGAGGGATGTTTTTGTGGCTATGATTATTGAAAATGGTAATAAAAAAATAACGTCCCAAAAGAAACATTATGGGAATTTAACTGTTGAAACCAGCATCAGACCAGAAAATAATTCAACAATAATTTTAGGACAGCACACAAATCAATGCAATATCCAAAGCGAAAATAATAAAGGAACTAAAATTTCTGGAGCACCTACTGTGAATACCAATGTAAAACCAAATAACGACATGGAAAAAAGAAAACTTGTGGATGTTACTAAAAGCATTAAGCTGGGAAAAGGACAAAAATTGAGCTTAAATCAAAATGCTAAAAATCTTTCAAAATTAATAGTAACATTAGACTATAATGCAATTTCGAAGGGTAATAATGATTTTGATTTAGATGTATCAGTATTTATGGTGGATGTAAATGATAAAACAGTAGAAAAAGACTTTATTTTTTATGAAAACACCAAGAGTACTTGTGGAGGGATAGTTATTAAAGCGGATCACAATACTTCTCTTAAGGACGCTTACAATGAAAGCATTCAGTTAGACTTAAATCTAATACCAGCTCACATTCAAAAATTAGCCTTTACTGTAACTATTTACGAAGCTACTGAAAGGCTTCAAAGCTTTGGACAGTTATCAGATGGATATTTTAGAATTATAGCTGGTGACAGTAATCAAGAAATTTTAAACTATAAATTTAATGATAATTTATCTGTAGAAACAGCCATGGTAGTAGCGGAGATATACAGATATAAAAGTGAGTGGAAGATTAATTGTATAGGTAGTGGATTTAAAGGTGGACTGGAAGCACTGTGTGATAATTATGGAATAGAGACTACTTAATATATTATGCGATAAAAATATAATAGGTAGAGTATATATAGAATAAAACTATGTATACTCTACCTATTATTTTATTTAAGCTATAATCGATGAGTTTATGGTTGTTTTTAAAGAAAATCTTTTAAATTACTTAAAGTTAAAAATATTAGACAAAAAACTTTTGCCCTTTTCTTTGGTGTATTTTTTTTCGTCGTTAAAATCAGGTAAGGATAAATTGAAATTTACTTCTTCTAATCTATGAGTATCGTAGAATTTTTCTGAGATTTTTTCCTCTATATTATTATAGCCAGTAGGAGTTAGTATACTAATGTCAAGTCCAAATAGGTTTAAGAAGCATAACATAATGGAATCCTCATCACTAAAAATACTTTCATTATTATCATAAATTAGAAGTTTAGGTACTTTTGAAGGATAATCATACTGCTGAATCAGTTGTAGTATCTTTTTATCGGTATTTAATATAGTCATTAAAATCCTTAATTTGAAGTCCTTATCTATAGCTTTTTTTAGCATATCAGTTTTCATTAAATAATTTATTTTTTCTATAATAATATGTTGCAGGGAAGTTTTTAAATAAGAAAATTTATAACAGCTATGAGTTATTAGTTTTTCACTATCAACAAACCCACTATTATTAAGGACAAAGGCTAAGGAGTATAAATCGGTTTTAGAGTAAGTTACATTAGTAAAGGGAATTGCGGATATAAATAATGTATTATCCGAGGATTTTAAATGAAAAAAGTCCTTCCAATATAATGTTAAATCACTGGGAACACCGCTTATTTTTGCGAATAAGTTTGGTATATATACAGTATTATTCTCTACTCTAAATCCTGTGCGAAGGCTAGAGTCTTCATTCCATAAAAGTTTAAACTCGTGAAATGTAGTTGTAAGGGTAGCAGGCTGAGTTTTATACTCCTCAAATTGCCAAGGCCTATAAAAACCATCTCCATCAGTATAAAGCGAGTTTGATAATTCTCTGGAGGCGCGTACAGCAATAGTTTCCTGGCGAATTAGTTTTTCTTCTATTGGAAACTCCTTTAAATCAGATTTATAGGGGAGTTCAAAGCACTCCGAAAATATATCACTATATTCAGTAAGCTCTGAAACTCTATCACATAAAGAATTTATATATAATACATCGCAGCCTAATTTAGACAAAAAAATTAAAAATAAAAGCTCATGCTTTTTAATGTCACCATAATATATTATTTTAGGGTTTGAAATTTCATCAGAAGAAGTATCTTGAAAGTGAAAATTCTTAACAAGTGTTGGAACAAAATAATGAACCCAAGAAAGTAATTTCAGTGAAAAATTCTTAACTTTAGATAAGTTTAAATGATTCTCTTCCTTACAGTATAAATCTAATATGTAACTAAAACTATTTGCCATAGAACAATTTAAAGTATTATTATTGGTGGGAAAAACCTTGTGTTCCATAAGCAGTGCAGCAATTTTAGTAGTTTGTGATGAGTCAAAAGGATCTACATGCTGCCATATATTTAGAGTGCTAGTGATTAATTTAGGCACAGTGCGTATAGGTATAGCGTCTGTAAATTTTAAATATAAACCATCGAACATACTAAGGCTTTTATCTAATCTAAATAAGTCATTATAATAATCATCTTCATTTTCGGTTATTCCTATATATCTATAAAAATATACTGGGACGAATGGCACAGTGCCACCTATAAATCCAATCCTTTTATTGACAGGCAGAATTAAATCATTAAATATATTCATACTACTTTTAAGTAAAGTGTTAATAGAACCTTTAAAGCTTATATCAGCAGGAGAATCAGGCGAGTTTTTATGTTCTATAACAGCGTGGCCGTTTTTAATATCAGTTTCTTTAAATTTACTAGTATCATCCACAATAGCTTTCTTAAAATCCAGGTTTATTTTTAAATCAAGATCTGTTAAGGGCTTAGTTTTTGGTAACTCTATAAGTTTTGAATACATATTTCGGATATCGATTTTTGAAAAATCCATATCCGATAGCGTATTAATATATATTACATCGCAACTTAGTTTAGATAAGAATATTAAAAAATAAATTTCATGTTTTTTAATCTCACCATAAAAAAGCACCTTAGGGTTTGTAATATCAATATTTTCCCTGGAATTATAATTAGAGCTATGGAGTAGTCTTGGAGCAAAGTCCATCATCCATCCTAATAACTTAATAGCAAAATTCTTCAGTACAGTTTCTGTACTATTAGGCTCATTTGATAAATAAAGAGCCATGGTTTCATCGAAGCTATTTTGGATGTATTCATCAAAATAGTTGTTCTTAAAATCTGGGAATAGACCTTTATTTTTAAGAATATTAATTAATGTGTTTCTTTGCTGAGCATTAGAACTTAGAAGTCCTTCCCAAGGTATTTGGCTTATAGATGTAGATAAAATTTTTACTGGAATTCCAGAAGTAAAGTTTATATATAAGCTTCCAAGTGAAGTTAGCTTAGCATTTAGTTTATGCAAATTCTCATAATAGAGTTCACTATTTTCACTAATACCAATATATCTATAAAAATAAACAGGTATTTTAGGGGATTTTGATTTAATAAATCCCTCCCTCTTATTTACAGGAACAAATATATCTTGAAATAAATTTTGAGATTCTAAGATAGATGTACTTATTTGTTTTCTAGTATTAATCAAAGCGTAAACCTCCAATCTTATTTTTACATCTATGATATACAATGACCATAGATGTAAAAATACAATGTAACCTATATAAAAAATTAATAATAAAGTCAATTTTACTTATTAAAAAATACATTTATTATAACTAGTTTACCATTAATTTTACTATTAGGTAATAGAATATTGCGATACTATTTTTCTTTTTTTCGCCTGCGACTTAAGGACAGCCCACCGAAACCACTAATAATAGCCATATAAAATCCGAAATCATACCACCAACCAGAATTTACAACCTCGTAAACCCTGTGACTCTTATTAAATATGCCTAAGATTAAAGATATGGGTGCAATCCATCCATGCCATATACCAGATAAGAAGTTAGCAGGGTTGCCTTTGGAGTAACTGCCATCACCCGGCGTACAAGCAACCATAAACATAGATAGGCTTAAAAGTCCTAAAACTAATAGTGTTTTTTTAGTTTTTATTTTCATTAAAAAATCCCCCTTTTTATTATGTATAGTTATTAAATTAGTTTTCAATTAATTTTATGAAGGTGTTTAATTTATAATACATATTTTATCATTTAATGTATAAAAATACTATAAACATCTATGGATAATAAGAAGAATAGGAAATAAAAATAAACAAAGACTATAAATATAATAAGATAGAAAGGAAGTAATAAATTGAAAATAAATGAATCACTTAAGTGTCCAAAATGTAAAAGTGAAAATTTCGAAATAAAACATGAAGCCTCTTACCTCTATACATATAAAATTGACCTGGTAAATACAAATATGGAAGATGAGGAATTAGAAAATCTACCATTTTTATTTGATAACAGAGAACAAACTTGCTTCAAGGAATATATAGAATGTAGCACATGTGGCACCAAATATCCTTGCTCCATTGATAAAGATAACCAAACTATAGATCTTACTATAATGAAAAAAGCTATAAGAGCTGATAATGTGGAAACACCAGAATTCCTTGGGTAAAAATTAAGCGTAAAGTTTTATAATTTATGTAGTTGTGCACATATTGTAAAAAGATAGAGTAACATATCATTTTTGTTTTAGATTAACATAAGTATTGAAATATACATATAATAATCACAACAACACATTAATTAAGTAGGGATGTGAGGTTTATAGTGTATTTCAATAATATCCCAATATATTCTTACGATATTATAAACACTTATCCACATGATGTTAGTGCTTTTACTGAGGGGTTAGTGTACGAATCTGATTGTCTTTATGAAAGCACTGGAAAATACAATGAATCCACGCTGCGCAAAGTAAATTTACAAACAGGTGAGATTTTAAAAATACACAAATTAGGTGAAAATTATTTTGGTGAGGGGATTACACTTTATCATAATAAAATTTTTCAGTTAACATGGAAATCGAAGGTAGGGTTTATTTACGATAAAGATAGTTTTGCCCTAATTAATAAATTTTACTATAATACAGAGGGTTGGGGAATTACTCATAATGATGAGCATTTAATTATGAGCGATGGTACAGATGAAATATTTTTCTTAAATCCCCAAAGTTTTAAAAAGGTGTATAGTATTAGAGTTCATGATGAATTCAGGCCTATTACAAAGCTGAATGAACTGGAGTTTATTAAAGGAGAAATTTATGCTAATGTATGGAAAAGTAATAAAATTGCTAGAATTTGTCCTCATAGTGGCAAAATAACTGGGTGGATAGAGCTTAAAGGGTTGTTAACTCCTAAGGAATATAAAAATGCAGGTACACTTAATGGAATAACCTATGATAGTGAAAATAATAGATTTTTTGTAACTGGGAAAATGTGGCCTAAAGTATTTGAAATTAAACTAATTTAAATAGTAATATTTTATAAAAATTACACGAAAAACTTTAAAACCACTGAAAATAATTAGTTATTTTCAGTGGTTTTCTAAATGCTACTAAAGTAAAACTATATTTGCATTCATACAATCCTCAATCATTTCATCTGTCCATATTGAAGCCTGAACTTCCCCAATGTGAGCTTTATTTAAGAGATACATACATATTCTAGATTGACCTATACCACCGCCTACGGTATATGGGAGTTTACCTTCTAATAGTAGCCTATGGAATTCAAAGGAACTACGTTCCTCACAACCGGATACTTTAAGCTGCTCTCTTAGTGCTGTTTCATCAACTCTTATTCCCATAGAGGAAAGTTCAAAGGCTTTTTCAAGTACTGGATTCCAGAATACTATATCTCCATTAAGTGACCAATCATCATAGTCCGGAGCTCTACCATCGTGCTTTTCACCAGATTTTAATGCACCACCAATTTGCATGATAAATACGGCAAGTTTTTCTTTACATATAGCATCTTCTCTTTCTTTTGGAGTAAAAGAAGGGTATAGATCCTCAAGCTCTTGCGTAGTTATAAAGAAAATTTCCTCAGGTAGAAATTTTTCTATTTTAGGATATAACTTGTGGACATGATCTTCTGTATCTATAAAAACTTTATAAAGGCCAGTTACTATTTCTTTTAAATTATCTAAAGTTCTTTCTTCTCTTAAAATAACCTTTTCCCAATCCCATTGGTCCACATATATAGAGTGAAGGTTATCTAAATCTTCATCACGTCTTATAGCATTCATATCAGTATATAGGCCTTCTCCTACTTCAAATCCATATCTATACAAAGCCATACGCTTCCACTTAGCTAGTGAATTAACAATTTCAATATTTGTACCAGCTAAAGCTTTCATATCAAAGGAAACTACACGCTCAATACCGTTTAGGTTATCATTTATACCAGTATCAGATTTTACGAAAAGAGGGGCTGAGACTCTGGTAAGACTTAACTCCTTAGCAATCCTACTTTCAAAGAAATCCTTTATTTGTTTAATGGCAATTTCTGTATCTTTGAGTCCCAGACGCGGGTTGTATCCAACTGGAATTGCAAGTTCTTTTTTGTATGTTATCATAAATAAAACCTCCTAGTAGTTTTGTGATATATTCTAATGATTAGCATGGCCATGCTATAAATCCAAAATTGATACAAAAAACAAAAAACCTTTCATCCTTGTTTCTAGGACGAAAGGTTAAACTTCCGTGGTACCACCTAAATTAGCTTTAAAAGCTCACTCGTAATCAGTACGGAAAAACATTCGATACTGCCCTATATATAACGGTTAGGCTCCGTCCAGACCTAATTTCACAAGGATTTCAGCTGGAAACTCAGAGATGTTCTTCAATATAGGCGTCATATGGAACTTTCACTATAATCCACTCGCTTTAACTACTTCCTATATGTACTCTTCTCGTCACAGTCTTTATAAAAATAACTTACATTTATTTTAACTTGCAAGTTAGGATTTGTCAACATGCAAAATTAATATTTTTAGGCCAATTCACAAAATTGTAAAATCTAAGTTTATAGGCTAATTACGTATCTCTACTAGAATCTAATTACTAATGTCCTTTCAGAAGGAATATTGACAAGTATATTTACATAAATCATAATAAAAGTATTAATAAAGAACTTTTGAAATACTTAAGGGGTGCATATATGAAGAAAAAACATATAAATTGGCTTTTGGCTATAGGTTGGATGATATTGATATTTCTCTTTTCTAGTCAACCTGGGGAGGTATCAAGCGAAAATAATAAATTTGTTATATATATATTCAAATTTATTGGGCTGGACTTAAATAGTATACTTGGCACTCTCAGTGATTTTATAGTTAGAAAAGCAGCCCATTTTACCGAATATTTTATTTTGTATATTCTGTTATATAGAGCTATAAACACAAAGAAAAGTTTGAACATTAAAGTATTTATTGGGATTCTGATAATGGTATTTTTATATGCATGCTCAGATGAGTTCCATCAAGCATTTGTTCCGGGCAGAGGACCTGCCTTTAGAGATGTTATGGTAGATACATGCGGTGGGCTTACGGCATTTCTGACTATGTACATTATCACATTAAAAAAAAGACCTAATTCTTCGAATAAAGTCCTGACTAAATTAAAATAAAGTTTTTCTAAAAAAGCTAATCGGCTCCGCACTCGATTAGCTTTTTTCGCGTTTACCCCCTACCTTTCTCAAAAAAAACCAGATCCCCATCCAAAATAAATGTACCTAAAAACAACCCGAGAATTTTGTTTATTCTTTTAAATTAGAAAAATCAGGTGCTACGTACGCTAATATAAAGTTGTTTGTAAATATGGAGCTTTAATGTAATAAATGGTATAATAATGTAAATATTTGATGCTAAACATGTAGATTTAATTAAATAATTTAGTTATTCATTAGGAGGGTAAACATGTCTGAAAATGCTGTAAATAGTGATCAGAAGGTATTCGGAGAGAAAATTGATGGAGTGGAATACATTAATAGAGTGGGTGTATATGGAATTGTTATTGATAATGAAGGTAAAATTGCTACTATAAAAACACCAACAGGATACTTTTTACCTGGTGGTGGAATTGAGGATGGAGAAACACATAAAGAATGCATTGAAAGAGAATTTATAGAAGAGACGGGATTTGAAGTTTCAATAGAAAAGTACATTGGTAAGGCTTCATTGTACCATGTATCAAAGACAAATAAATATTTGCATGGAATAGGATATTTCTATATCGTGAATTTGAAAAGTATGACCAATAAAAAAGTAGAAGAGGACCACGAATTAATATGGATTGAATCTGTTGAGTGTGTTAAGGGTTTATTTTTAAAACATCAAGCGTGGGCGGTTTCTGAGACTTTAAGGGGAAAAGGTTAATTCAAACTTGTAATCAAATGCGTAATGAATGTTAGTTATATTACTAGAATAAATAATAATTGTATAGACAGAATTTATTACTTTTAATTTTTTTTGATTTTTTGTAACGAAACATCTTTAATTCAGTCTTATATATGTGAGGAGGTGAGAATGTGGCGAATTTTGAAAACATCTATAATCAATATTTCCAAGATGTTTACTCATTTGTGTTGTCTTTAAGTCGTAATGAAACAGTTGCCGAGGAAATCACACAAGAAACTTTTTTTAAGGCTTTGAAAAACATTGATAATTTCAAGGGTAATTGTAAAGTTAGTGTTTGGCTTTGTCAAATTGCAAAAAATACTTACTTTTCCTACATTGACAAACAGAAGAGCTTCGAACCCAGTAATATATATGAAAAAGTAATCAATAATGGCATTGATGAAGTGATATTGAATAAAGAAGACGCTTTCTATATTCATACGGCTTTACATTACTTAGGTGAGCCATATAAAGAGGTGTTTACCTTGAGAGTGTTCGGAGAATTATCATTTGCCAATATAAGTCTAATCTTCGGGAAAACCGAAAGTTGGGCAAGAGTTACATTTCACCGTGCTAAACTAAAAATACAAAACTATCTAAAGGAGGTACAAAAATGAGCAAAGTATCCTGTGGAATTATTAAAGACTTACTGCCCTTATATTATGACAGGGTGTGCAGCGATGAAAGTAATAAAGTAGTTGAGGAACATCTTGATGAGTGTAACAACTGTAAAAACGAATTGGACAGAATTGGAGTTGATATCAAATTACCGAAAGAAACTATAGAAGAAAATCGTAGTAATGCTAATGCGATAAAAGACATAGCAGATTCCTGGAACCGTTCAAAAATAAAAGCGTTTACCAGAGGATTAATCGGTGCTACTGTAATATTCACGGTTTTATTTTTGGGGTATATAGGTTTGTTTAAATGGAACATTATAAGCGTTCCTACTGATGTGGTAAAGGTATCGGGAGTTTCTCTATTGGCAGATGGTCGAATCGCTTATCATATTGAATCAACAGACCGTTTTGAGTTACGTAGGGTTAAATACGATATGGACGGGGATGGAAACTTTTATCAAAATCCTTTGCGTCCAATAATTAAGACAGAAGTAAAATTTAATATGACTGTAAACAATAATGATTTTTTTGATATTAAAGCTCAAGAAATGAATAGTAATGGTGCGGAAATTAAGGCGTTATATTGGGGAAATCCAAAAGATAATATACTGATTTGGAGAAAAGGGATGAATCTACCAAAGGCTAGTGAGAAAGTTGAAGCAGAGTTAAATGTTAGTCCTGGACAAGTGCGTGTACAACCATAAACGGTAGTTTGTGAACTAAAAGAGTGCAGAATGTGGATTATGTAATGATTATATTTATAGCTTTTCACATTATGTTTTCATCCTTGATGCTAGTAAGGGGAGATGGTATAGGGTTTTCTACTCTATGTGGAAGGTATAAGCTTAGAGATGTTAAAGGTTTTGAGCGACTTGATTAACAGATATTTAATTTCTACTATAGATAAAAGTGAAATGGTGGAGCAATTGATTGGAAAGATAAGTCCGAGTGATGTGACTGAATATGAAGATGAATTGCTAAATGAGGGTTTCTTCACTATATATCATATTAATGGAAATTATTATGACGCTTTAAACTCTGAGCCGTTATGTTTAAGAGCGTGTTTAGAAGACAGACATAGGTTTTCAAGAGTTGAAAGAGATAGCATTATTAGTGAATATAAAAAAAGGTTTTAAGCCGGATTAGTAGAAAATGATTCTTTAATCGTGAATCTACGATATTTGAATAATAATGACAAAGAGTGAATTATTTATAAATATACGAAGATTATTTATATAACTGGAAGTTGAGGAGGGTATGATGAAAAGGAAAAAATTAATTGAAATATTAAAACAGCTAAACCCTTTAATAATAGAAAATAATGGACCAACTGCGATTTTTATTGATGGTAAAGATAATAAAAAGGTAAATATATCTGCTTTGTCAGTAGATAAGGATTTTATTATTGTTACAACAGGGAAATACCTGTTTAAACGTAAATACCGAATTAACAGAAATGAACTATAGTATGGCCTGTACCAAATGAAATTAATTGGATGGTGTGTTTAAGTCGCATGTTTCTTAACGGGCGACACAAGTAGAAAACCCATATCAAATAAGATGTGGGTTTTTGATATATCAGTTCTATATTTATATTAAGAGGCCTGAGAATGGAATGTGGAAGTTTCTCCTTTTTACATACTTTATGGTTATATATAGTGTATAAGATATATATAACATATATAAATATTGAGAATATAATAAAAAAGAGTGTTGATGTTAAAGCAAAGTCCTAACAAAGTGCCCCAAACCTTAGAATAACTGATAACGAGGAAGAGCTACATTATATAAATAATTTATAAAAAAATTAATGTATCCCTATAAAAAAATAAAATTGTATGAGGATACATTAAAGCAGAGTTAATTTATTTCCAATAAGAAATATTATCTTCAAGTTGATTAAAAATCGAGCGGACAGCTTTTGACCAATTTTTATCTTCAGAGTATTTTCTATTAATCCAAGTAAAGGCATCTATGTTGTTAGGTTTATTTTTACATAAATTGACTACAGTTCTTGCAGCAATACTGGCAGAATCTTCAATGCTTGTATTATATCTTTTCCAGCTATAAAACACATTAAAGGGATTGTTAGCGATTTTATAGGCATTTTCATCATCTTTGGGTACGAAGGATTGTTCTTGCCCTGTAATAGCGAACATAACAAGTGGATTAAGATTAAAATCTTTGCTTACATCTAATATTGCTGAAAAATAGGGTTCTTCAATTAAGAGGGAGTTCTTAGATTTCAAAAATTCTTTTAAGCTTGTTATATTAACATTCTTGTACATTAAATAATTTGGAAGGTGAGCATTAACAACTGGATTTTCATTAGGCATAATATTGGTTGAGCTAATGTTAGCCTTTTTTGTATTATAACTTTCAAGGAGGGCAGATTCATTTAATGTATAGAGATCATCTTCATAATTATAGGATTCAATTTTTTTTGATAAATTCATATCTAGTGGTTCAATGTAACCGCGACTTAGAGTAAGAGATTTCTTATCCCTTGGTGATAGGGTCGTGGCATATGGCAATTTATTTGAAAGCGCTGTTTCATAGGCAGGGGTAGTAATAATGATTTTGGAATTTCCTTTTTCAAAATCATTAAAAATTATACTAGTATAGCCTGTAAAATTTTTAATAAATACTATGCAAATTACACTATAAATAATTGTAAGTAATAGAAGTTTCCAATTAATAAGATTATGTTTCATACTTATATTTTTACACCTACTTTTAAATTTGTAATATTTCTATGCAAAACACTAAAATACATAGCTTTATCCCAAATATGCCCAAAAAAATAAAAAATATACAATGAATGTAAAATTAAAAATCCTATTTGTATGGATACATTTTTTAAAATCCATTAACAGTGTTATAATTTTAAATATGATATTGTATACTACAGTTTAAGGAGTGAAAATTATGAAAGTGTCTCAAATAATGACTCCAGGACCTACGGAGGTAAGAGAGAACGTCAGAATGGCCAGAGCTTTAGCTACAACTAATCCAGATTTAGATTTACAGTTTTATGAATTTTACAAACAAACGTGTGAGAAAATAGGTCAGTTTTTAAAAACTAATAATCAAGTTAGAATACTAAGCGGTGAAGGGATTTTAGGCCTTGAAGCAGCATGCGCATCCCTAACGGAAGCTCATGATAGGGTACTCGTAATTGATAATGGAATATTTGGAGAAGGGTTTGCGGATTTTGTTAAAATGTACAGTGGAGAAGTGGTTTTTTTTAAAGGGGATAGGAAATGTAAGATAGATATAATAGAACTAGAGAAGTTTTTAGAAAAAGATCATAATTTTAAATATGCTACTGTAGTACATTGCGATACTCCTTCAGGAGTTTTAAATGACATTGATAAAATATGCCCTTTGCTAAAGAAAAACGGTATACTAACTGTAGTAGACAGTGTAGCTGCAATGGGTGGACAAGATATAAGAGTAGATGATTGGAAAATAGACATAGCATTAGGAGCTTCCCAAAAGTGTGTTTCGGCTCCAGTGGGGCTAACTTTTATAAGTATAAGTGAAGATGCATTTAACTTAATGCAGCAGAGAAAAACCCCTATAGCTTCTTACTATTGCAATTTACTTGTATGGAAGGATTATTACGAAAACAAATGGTTTCCATATACGCCACCAATAAGTGACATTGTTGGACTAAGGCAGGCTATTGATAATATATTGGAGGATAAAGAGGTAATTAAAAGACATAATTCTATTGGTCGAGCTACAAGGAAAGCAGTAATTGCAGCAGGTCTTAATCTATACATTGATGAGGGATATTCTAATACTGTAACAGTTATAGAAATACCTAAGGGTATAGATGATAAAGAATTATTAAAATATATGCTTGATGAGTTTAATGTTTTTATAGCTGGTTCATTTGGGTATCTACAAGGAAAAGTAATAAGAATAGGTCATATGGGTGAAAATGCGAAAAAAGATAAAATGGTATATACTCTATTAGCATTACAAAATTCATTAAAGGCACTAGGCTTTCAGTGTAAAAAAGATATTGTTAAGGTTTTTTTAAACGAGATATAATTGTTTTTAAAGGAACATGAGTGGTAAGTATATATGTAGAATAAAGTATAAGTCGGTGAGAAATCATCGGCTTTTTTATATCGCTTCATATATATAGATGGAATAAAAATATAGGAATCTAAGTGGAAAGAGTTCATACAGTTAGTGCTTTTAGGACTAAAGAGAGTATACTAATCCTAGTGTATCAGTATCAAGGAAACTTCAAAATTAGTAGTATTATAAAGAATATTGCATATAATTGTCGTATTTGAGGAGTTAGTATAAGTGACTTATATATGTATATGATAGAATACTCCTTGTCGTCGCGAATGATGGCGAAGAACGCTAGATACTAATTACTATTTAATAAGTTTTCATATGAAAACTTAATTTTAAAAAGTTGTTGACAAAACAAGCAATACCTAGTAATATAGTAGAAGTCGTCGGTTGACGATTAACACAAAACAAACAGTTGGTCTTTGAAAATTAAACAGAGAAATAGGTAAAATAGCGAAATAATATTTCGCTTGACCAGTTAATTACTTTAGATAAAGAAGTAATTTTAGTCGTAAGACTAAAAAGTATGTAATGAGCTTGCTAACCAGCTTAACAGTTGGCGCAGATTATTCATTTCAAATAAAAAGTGTAAACTTTTAAATTGAGAGTTTGATCCTGGCTCAGGACGAACGCTGGCGGCGTGCCTAACACATGCAAGTCGAGCGATGAAACCCTTCGGGGTGGATTAGCGGCGGACGGGTGAGTAACACGTGGGTAACCTGCCTCAAAGAGGGGAATAGCCTCCCGAAAGGGAGATTAATACCGCATAATATGTTTTGATCGCATGATCGAGACATCAAAGGATTCTCTTCGGAGATTCCACTTTGAGATGGACCCGCGGCGCATTAGCTAGTTGGTGAGGTAACGGCCCACCAAGGCAACGATGCGTAGCCGACCTGAGAGGGTGATCGGCCACATTGGAACTGAGACACGGTCCAGACTCCTACGGGAGGCAGCAGTGGGGAATATTGCGCAATGGGGGAAACCCTGA
>NZ_JAHLEF010000038.1 GCF_018861755.1 Clostridium sp. CF012
TTTTAGTCTTACGACTAAAATTACTTCTTTATCTAAAGTAATTAACTGGTCTAACGAAATATTATTTCGCTATTTTACCTATTTCTCTGTTTAATTTTCAAAGACCAATTTGTTTTGTCATCAAGTGACGACTTCTACTATATTACTAGGTATTTCTTGTTTTGTCAACTACTTTTTAAAATTATATTCCATTAGAAAACTTATTAAATAGTAATTAACTTTTAGCTTACTGCGCCACTAATTGGTGACTACAAATAATATTCTACCACATATCTAATAACATAATCCGTGTGCACAGATATTCTAACTAGATTACCATCATATTCCTAGTTATAAGTTTAAATAAGTCGATATACCTCATTTCGATACACATGGCTAGTTTTTAATAATAGTTACATACATATTTATCCTAGTATTAGATATATTAGAATATTTCTATAGTGAAAAAACAGTGAGTCCGAACCTCTTCTTACGGATTTATAATTGTGAGGACTTTGTCCAAGTATAAGCTTACCTACATTCTCTGGCGAAACTTTCCAAAAATATCATCTTCATTTTTACAAAATAAAGATATTCCATTGCAATCTTAATAAAATATTAATACCACTTGTTTTACATTTGTTAATAGTCTAAAATTATAAATATTATCAGAAAACTTTTTTTTTCATATAACTGCATCATTCAAACATTATCTAATTAATAACTTGGTAATAATATAATGTAAAATAAAAGAAGGTGACAAAATTAATAATAAACTTACTAAAAAAGATGTTGAAGAACTTCAAAAGGAATTTGATTATCGTAAAGGTCCCTTAACAATGGAAATTGCACGTGAAAAAATGATCGCTGCAGCTCATGGTGATAGAAGTGAAAATGCTGAATATAAAGCTGCTAAATCAAATATGTACGACAACTACAGAAGAATGGGTTATTTAATAAAAATGATTAGAACTGCTGAAGTTATAGATGATGTTATTGTTAATACTAGTGGTGCAAACGTAGGTGATAAATTACTGATAAAATTTGTCGGCACTAATGATATAGAAGAAATTGAACTTGTAACAACATTGCAAGTGGATATAGTAAATGGCAAGTTTAGTATTGAGTCTCCAATAGGCCGAGTGTTATTTGGGAAGACAATTGGAACTATAGTAGAGGTAGAATCTCCTGATGGAAATTATAAGATAGAATTAGCAAGCATAAACAAATAGACTTTTCATGACGAAAGAGATGCTAATTAGACGTTCATTTTAAGCATTTAGTTTTAATTAAAATATATAAATGCAAAAGAACATTCAAGCCAAATAGGATTGAATGTTCTTTATTATTATTCAGTTATAATATTCCTTTTTCCTTTACTTCTTTTAACCACATTGGAAATTCATTTAATAATTTGTTGTATAATTCTTCATCTGAAATCTTGTCTACATCATCAAGTGAAAAAAAGTTTGCATTGTCTACTACTCTTCCTGGCATAATATCAAGTTTTTCAAGAATTCCATAGTTTGCATTACCTATACCTATAAATTGCCAAAATAATGGGTATTTAGTTGATTCAATCATTACTTGTTTTATTTCTTTATTTTTATGTATCCCACCATCACTTATAAATACTACAAAGGCAGGGTATTCACTTTTATTTTCCTCAGTATAGTATTTAATAACATCCTCCATTACTGGTGGCTCATCATTTGCACCAAAAATTTTACCATTGAACAGGCCCTGTTTATGCTTATCTAAAATCTCTCTATTGATATAATCTTCATAGTTACTCTCATTTACTGAAGGGAGCCTATGGAATCTATGATCAAAAATCCACATATCAAGGGTGCCGTCATCATCAAACTTAGCTGCCACCGCTGCAATACGATCAATAACCTTTTGCACTTTACCTTCCTTATAGCAAGAAAACATGGAACGAGAAATATCTATTACTAATGCAACCCTTGCTACAACACCTATAAGCTTTTTCTTTTCTAATACTATTTCTACCTTTTTCTTTAAGATGTTTATTTTTGATAGATTTATTTTGGGCTGAGTCGGAGCACCAAGTTGCTTCTGTTTTTCAGTTGATAATTTCCCATTATTAACTGGCAGATTTTCCTCCTCAACAGAAATTCCAAAGTTTTCACAGAGAGCTCCGAGTCCACCCTTAAACCCACTTCCAATAGCATTGAACTTCCATTCACCCTTATACCTATATATTTCTGCAGCAACTATAGCTGTTTCCACTGAATATGCATCGCTTATATTATAAGAAAGTACCTCTACATTAGTTTCTTCATTAAATATTCGAACTGCTATATCCTTAACCTGTTTGAAACTTTGAGCTTTTTTATCAGAATCATTTATGGTTATTGTAAATGCTATTCTTTCAATTGCATTAGGCATAGTTCTTAAATTTATTTTTATTAGCTCATTACCACCTATACGGGGATTGCTTATATGAGTAACACAATTATCTGCTCCAAAGGGATTGTTGTAAAATATAAAGTCCTCATCCTTTTCTGCTTTACCTGTAGCCCCAAGAAGAAACGCAGCTGCATCAATTTCAAAATCAGTAGGATTTAAATCAACTACCTTCCAATACATCTGTACACGCACTCTCTGAAGTTCAGCGTATGCTTTTGTCATATCTACTTTTTGACCCTTTTTCACTAAAATACTCATTAGTTTACTCCTTTCTTGATTTATTAGGTTATAATCGTGAATTTATAAATAATACAGAAATAAAAAAAAGCCACTAAATAGCTAAGCTATTTAGTGGCTAAAAATTATTATTTTACAATAGTAATATTTTCTGCTTGTGGTCCTTTTGGTCCTTCAACGATGCTGTAAGAAACCTTTTGTCCTTCTTCAAGTGATTTATAACCATCTGAATTTATTTGAGAAAAATGTGCGAAAACATCTACTCCGTCTTCTCCTGTAATAAATCCAAATCCTTTTTCTGAATTAAACCATTTAACTGTACCATTCATAATATGTGTACCTCCGAAATTTTATATTTCTTAAACATTTTGTAATACCACACCTATAAAATTTCGATATAAAAATACTTTATTTAAAGAGTACTAATTAATTGAAATATATCTGTGTTGCTTTATCTACTATTCATTTAAGTTATGGCTTAATAATATCACAATTTATTATATAATGCAAGTTTTACTAATATATTAGCTAAAAAAGTTCTAATCAGTGTCCAATACTAAGCGTACATTAGATACCTAGGGGGATAAAATTCACTATTTTTAAAATAAAATTTATTTTTTTGTGCCATGATCATTGAATATCAGAACATTTTAAGAAATTCTCAATTAGTTAGTACATCAGATATTAGCAATACTTGCGCTTTTAGTATTATAAGACATAATACCATTTTTTTAGGTTATTTAAAATGGCTTTTACTTTAGATAACCAGTATAATTATATATATATTCAAATGTAGCTCTAATTTCAACAAATAATAATTTTATAATTTATTAAGTATAAAGGAGAATGAAGATAATGAAGTATCGAAGTTATGGAAATACAAGAGAAATGGTTTCAACTTTAGGTTTCGGTTGCATGAGATTACCCGAGGTTGAAATAAATGGAAAATGGTATATCGATGAGGAAAAAGCTTTACCTCTACTTTTTAGTGGTTATGCAAGTGGTATAAATTACTTTGATTCAGCACCTTATTACTGCCACAAAAATAGTGAGCATGCAGTGGGAAAAGCTTTGAAAAGTGTGAGAGATCGGGTTAAGCTAACTACGAAACTCCCTTTGGATGATGTTAAAAAACCTTCTGATATGAGAAAATTTCTTGAGAACAGTTTGAAAAACATGGACACACCTTATATAGATTTCTACCATTTTTGGGGAATAAATAAAGGCTCTCTTGATAACATTAAAACCAATAAACTTTTTAATGAGGCACGAAAAGCAAAAGAAGAAGGACTAATAAGACATTTGAGCTTTTCGTTCCATGATGATGCTGAAAACATGATTGATATTATAGATGCCGGAGAGGGAATCTTTGAATCTGTTTTATGCCAATATAATCTTCTTGACAGGGTAAATGAAAAGTCTATTGCCTATGCCAGGAAAAAGGGGCTAGGAGTCGCAGCTATGGGTCCCGTAGCAGGCGGTAGACTTGCCGCACCTACGGAACTTTATAAAAAGCTTACAGGTAAAGAATCGATAGCTACCTATGAGCTTGCTTTAAGGTTTGTCTTGGGAAATGAGGATATAAGTCTTGCTCTATCAGGCATGGAGAATATGGATATGTTAGAGAAAAATCTTGCTATCGCAAATGTTGAGACTTATATGAATAATTCAGAAAGGTACAAAGTTAGTATGGCTATGGAAGAGATTAAGCAGTTTTCTGAATTATATTGCACTGGGTGCAATTACTGTCAGCCATGTCCTAAGAACATAATTATCCCCAAGATATTTAATATGTACACCTACCACAATGTTTATGGCTTAACAGGAGCGGCTAAGAGTGAATTTGAAGACTATAAAAAGAACCCAGAAAAGGGTGCAATGCCAGATACCTGTGTAGATTGTGGTATGTGCGAAGCAAAATGTCCTCAGCACCTTAAAGTTAGAGAAGAGTTAAAAAGAGTAGTTAATATTTTAGAGGATATAAAATAAACCTTATATGGCTAGGGCCAGGTAGATGACAAAAGGTCATCTACCTGGCCCTATATATTAAACTTGCCTATGATCACTATCTCTATTTTTTGGTAACATTTGATTTATTGATTTATTTTTTTTATTTGGAGGAAAATGTAATCGTTTGTAGAAGTATACAGTTATACATAAGTATATTTTGCTTATCTATAATTTATTTTTTTAATTAAAATTAAGGGTAATAAACATATTTAGAAGTTTAATAGACCTATCTCTAAAATAATATATATTTTAAGGTAAAACTAATTAAAGAGTAATTGTTAATTTAGAAGGGAGTTAGATTAGTAATGATTAATAAGGCTATAATGTTTGCAACTATTTCACATAGCAATCAGTGTAGAAAGGGTACGACTATCCCATATATTTTACATCCACTTGAAGCCGGCATTATTGTTTCACAGATAAAGTATGACGAGAATCTTATCTGTGCCGCAATACTTCATGACATTACTGAAGACGTGCATGTTAGTTATGAAACAATTGAAAAGATGTTTGGTAAAAGAATAGCAGACCTTGTCCAGTCACAGAGTGAAGATAAAACAAAGAGTTGGATTGACAGAAAGAAACACACAATAGAATCAATGCGAGATGAAAAAGATGAAGATATAAAGATAATTTGCCTAGGAGATAAGCTCTCAAACATAAGATCCTTATACAATAACTATGAAATAGAAAAAGAAAACCTATGGCAAAGGTTTAACGTTAAGAATAAAAACATGCATGGATGGTATTATAAAGGATTGGCTGAAAGTTTAAGTAGCTTGCATGAGTATAAAGAATATCAAGAATATAAAGAACTTGTTTATAGTGTTTTTTATGAATAAAGGAAATTTTTAATAAATATTGATATTGTTGTTAGAAAATTGTTGTAATTTTTTATAGGAGTGATGAATTATTATGATGAATGAATTTAATGCAATGGATAATGTACTTCAAAATCTCAGTTTGAGATTCATGCCGCTACAAAAATATGATGAGGCTTTAAATATTGGAAATAAAATGCTTTTAAAAGAGCATACTAATATACCTCGGTTACATTCGCTATACCCAAATAGCCCCTTAACATTTAATAATAGATACATTAGAATGAGTACGGCTGATACAATTTTAAAAATAGCCCATGTAACCAGCAGTAAAATCACTCAAGAGGTTCTTGATACCTTACATAATCATATATTTGATAATTGTACGGCATTTAGACTAGCACTTGTGCAATCACTTCTGTGTGTAGGTAATAGCAGCTCAATTCAGCCAGTTCAACAGTTATATAATATAGAAAAAGAATCAACAGCGGTAAGAAACACCTGTGAAATAGTCCTTTATAAAATACTAAACAATAAGTTTTTTTTAGATTGGGGCAACTTTATTTATGTTGGAGATATTAATGAAGAAGCCGCTGATGGAGAAGGCAAAATGTATTATAAACATAATGGACAGGTAATTTACGAGGGCGGTTTTAGAAATAATCATTTTCATGGTTTAGGAATATATTATGATTATAATAAAAACGTACAAAATAAGGGTAGCTTCGTGAATGGTGAATTTGTGAGGTAGTGCTTTTGTCTTCTTATTTCTATATCCTATACATGCATAGGATATAGATTGTTTATAGAGAATCATCTAAAACTAAAATATAATGATTAAATTTTTACTGAATTCATATTCTATTTGTGTTAGTATTTATCTAATAACTGTATTATAAATATAATCAACAACTTATTACGGAGGACAAAATGGTTAAAAATATAATCTTTGACATTGGAAATGTATTACTAGAATTTAAACCACTAGCTTATCTTAAAAGAACTTTCAACGATGATAATATTGAAAAGTTCCTTTACAAAGAAATTTTTCAAAGTGAAGAATGGCTTCACCTAGATAGAGGCACATTAACTCAAGATGAAGCAATAAAAATTATATCTTTAAGAAACCCTAATAATGAAATACATATTAAGAAGTGTATGGATAATTGGATTGAAATATTGACACCTATTGAAGACACCGTAAAAATCCTCAGCCAGCTAAAAGAAAAAGGTTATAAATTATATCTGCTTTCAAACTTTCACTCATTAGCTTTTGAAACTATTTGTTCTAAATATGATTTTTTCAATCATTTTGATGGAGAAATAATATCCTATAAAGAAAACCTCTTAAAGCCAGAAGCTGAAATTTACACTAAACTTTTAGAAACTTATAAGCTAAATGCAGATGAGTGCTTATTTATTGATGATACCTTAGTAAATGTTGAAGCAGCTAATAAACTCGGAATTAAAACAATACATTTCACTAGTGCCACCCACGTGGCAAGTGACATGATTTTATTGTAATATAAGTATTACAATCCAAGTAAAAATTATAACATTGTAAACAACATTGCAAAGAGACAAGCACATTAAATAATGACTTGCCTCTTTGTCTATATATTGAAAGCATTAATTACTAAACCACTGAACCACACCTGATTTTAGCATATATTTAGCCTCTACTATCTTTATGTTACCCTTTTGTAGTTCTTCTTTAATGATTTTTGAATGTTTTATTTCACGACTAGAATTATTAATATTTTCATTGGTCACTTGTTCAACTAGATTTTCACCTTGCAAATTATTAGATTTTACTTTTTTAACAGAAGGTTGTATCTTATCTATTATAGCTCCAATATTTCCATGTTGTTTTTTTCCGCTTTCTTTTACTGCCGCTTCAACAGCACCACAATATTCATGTCCCATTACAACTATAAGAGGAGTCTTTAAATGTTCCACCGCATATTCAACACTTCCGAGTTCTATCTTATCTATTACATTACCCGCTACCCGAACAACAAACAAATCGCCAAGTCCCTGATTAAAAATAAATTCTGGTGGTACTCGAGAATCTGAGCAAGTGATAATTACTGCAAAAGGATGCTGACCACTTATTAATTCTTCCCGCTTTGTACTGCTTATGTTAACTTGCATTAGCGCATTTTTCTGAAACCTTTCATTTCCGTCTTTTAATAGCTTTAAGGAAACCTCTGGCTTTTTTATCTCTTTGTTTTCTTGTGTTTTGGTTTCAATAATAGGAGCACCCGACGCAATGTTACTAATATTTAAACTACTCCCAATACTCATCGCTACTATAAATAAAATAACGGAAATATGTGACAATATTTTTTTCAAAATACAGGCCCCCTTATTTTACATTTTTATATTGCCATTGTGTTTACCTTAATATCTTCAATCTTACTTAAATCTTCTTTTAAAGCAGATATTTCTCCTTCTTCACCACAAAGTTGCAATAGAATTAAACCTCTTTCTGTACATAAATCCTTGGATGTTTCATGTAGTCCTAGTCTCATGCTAATAATGCAACCATGTTTTGTTAAAATTTCTTGTAACTCTGGGGCAAACCTATTTCTTTTTTCTAAGGCTATAGCCATAATTGTAGTATTCATTATAAAAACCTCCTTAATTTTATTTTAAAGAAACTTAATTATTGTACAAATCATCTCCTTTTAAAATTTTGAGGTATCCTTTACTATTTGACTTTTATTGCAATTCTATACCTTTTTTTTTCATTATGTATAGTGATACAATTATGAATGAGATTATATTTATAACAAAATAAAAATAAAGACAACATTGTTAATCATTATGAGGAACCTCATGAAAAATATAGCTATTGGAGCTACTGCAGCAGTGTCAGTTTGGGATGCAGTTGTATTTCACAAAGAATTATTGTATTTAATAATGATCCCAACAGCATCTATAATAATATCACTTTTATTACTAATACTCACAATTAAATATTCAAATTTCAATTTATATTCACGAAACAAAAAAATATGAGGACAAATAAATCTTAAGGTGCCACCCACATGACAAGTGGGTGGCATCTTTGTTAAACATCCTATTTACTTAGTACTACATAGAAATTATAAAATTTGTTATTATATAAATCCCATTTAAAATTGCATCCTCAGAAGCATTAAAGTCTGGAGAATGTAGTGGATGAATTCCCTTCGGCCCCTCTTCTATACCTAGTCTAAAATGTACTGCCGGAACCTTTTCAGCAAAAAACGCGAAATCTTCTGCAGCAAAGGTTTTTATTAGCGGTAAAACCTTCTCTACCCCTATGAGTTTTTTCGTAATCTCAATAAATTTATTAGTTAGTAATTCGTTACTTATTAGTGGAGGATATTGAAAATCATATTCCACTTCCAGCGTACAACCATATTTTTCTGCAGATAACTGCGTATTCTTTAATATATCATCATGTAACTTATTTCTAAGTTCACTATTAAAAGTTCTAACAGTACCTAGAACCTCACATTCTCCTGCTATTACATTATTGACATTGCCACATTGTATAGAAGCAAAAGTGATTATATGTGAATCCAAAGGATTATTTTCTATTCTGGATTGTATGTTCATGCTTTGAATGAATTCTATGGCAGGATATAGGGGGTTTTTACATAAATGAGGCATAGCAGCATGCCCTCCTTTACCTATAAATCGCACATAAAAATTATCAACTGAGGCCATAGATGCACCACTCGCTACTTCAATTGTTCCTACGGGTACATTGGGCCATACATGAAATCCAATCATATATTTAACCCGTGGGTTTTCAAGCACCCCCTCTTTTATCATCGGCATAGCTCCACCTTCTGTTTCTTCACCTGGCTGGAAAATAAACTTTACAGTTTTATCAAAACCCAATTTTTTCAGTATTAGTGCCGTTCCTAAAACAATAGCCATATGATAATCATGGCCACAAGCATGAGAAACACCATTTACAGGTAAAGCATCCATATCCGCTCTAATTGCAATACAGGTACCCCCAGAATTTAAAGTAGCAACCACTCCGGTCTTTGCTACTACTTTTGTATCTATATTTAAATCTTTTAAAAAATCAATAATAATACCTTGAGTCTTCTTCTCCTCAAAGGATAATTCAGCGTTAATATTTAATTTTTTTCTTAAGTCTTTTATAGCATCAATATTTTTTTCTATTAACTCTCTAATGTCCAAACTTCCACCACCTATAAGTATATGAAATGTTATTATTATAAGCTTATACCATAGCTGTTAAAAGTATGCAATAAAAAAATTCAAGGTACCATCCACATGCCAAGTATCATCTTTAAGAAAGCTAATGCAATCATACATAGATAATATCACAATATTTCACCCTAATAGTTATAAATTGTTTACATTATTGACACGTAAATGCAACAATTATCTAGTATTATGTTAATAGATGGTGCTGTTACTAAAAAAGTTGCATCATGTCAGTATTAGATTGAATTTTATATTATAGCCTTTAAGGGCCGAAATGGAGACAGTTTATTATGAAATCTGAATACGAAAATGTGCATGAAATGTCGAGATTATCTTCTATCTTAATTGCTCTGAGTGTTGGTGCTTCTGTTCTATCACTGGTTGGGATTAAAATACTTTTAACAGCTATGTAGCCAAGTGATATATTTAAAATGTTATTAATTAATAACGTTGCAATTACTGTCAGGAATATTCTAGCTAATTACTATAAAGACATATAGGAAAAATCTATAAAAGGAACCTAGTTCCTTGTTGTATCGTTAATGCCTGTTACAGTAATATCATCATTTACTATTGCAGTAAAAGCTGTATATCGTATATGGTGTTTTTTTATTTTCACATAATCTTACCTTGAGTTCCAGAAAATTTTTACTTTGCTAATACATACTGTTTAAGTTATAATTTTATTAATAATGGAGGTGTTTTTATGAACGTTGATTTTTCGAATATTAATCTGAATACCATTATTATGTTTGCATTAGCTATATTACTTGCTTATCTTGGTATTGCGGTATTTAAAATTATTGGAAGGATAATAAGTATTACAATTGGTATATTCCTTTTAACATATGTGCTTCAACAAGTAGGTATTACAATTCCTATTTTAACGGATATTCTAAGTGCGCTTTTACAGCTGCTAAAGCCAATTATTGATATTGGAACGAATTTATCTAATCCTATAATTCTTAAATAGAATCTGTGGTGCCACTCACGTGGCAAGTGGCATCTTTAATTAAGACGAGCCTCCTAAAGTGTAACAAAGCACCTTAGGAGGCTCTTTTTATAACCTTGGTCTTATAGCCACTATCCCTTTAGGGTAGTTGCTGTAAGCCTTGTGTCTATCCCTGATTTTGAATATGCGATAAATGTAAATCAAATGGTAGCAAGTACTATTAGTTTGTTTTCATTAAATAAACAGCCATGAGGGCTCTCTCATAGCTGTTTATTTGTTTTTAAGCATGTTGGAACTTGCCACGTGGGCGACACCTTATTCTACATATGCTTCTCTTAAAAACTTAATTTCCTGCGCATGACCAGATAATTCAATTGGAGTTTCTAAGAAAAATGGTAAGTGACGCAGTTTTGGGTGATTAATGATTTTAACAAACACTTCTTTTCCAATAGAACCTTCACCAATTTCTTCATGGCGATCTTTATGACTTTCAAAGGGATTTTTACTATCATTTAAATGAATTGCATATAGCTTGTCAAGACCAATAATTCTATCAAATTCATGTATTACTCCATCTAAATCATTAACTATATCATACCCAGCATCATAAACATGACAAGTATCAAGACATACCCCCATTTTATCTGAAAGCAAAACTCCATCAAGAATTTGTTTTAATTCTTCAAAACTTCTGCCTACCTCGGTTCCTTTACCTGACATTGTTTCAAGAAGTACTGTGGTAGTTTGTTCTGGTTTTAGTACTGTGTTAAGCACGTTTCTAATATATTCTATGCCCTTCTTGGCACCTTGTTTTACATGATTGCCTGGATGGAAGTTATAAAGATTATTTGGCATATATTCCATTCTTTTTAAATCATCTGCCATAATTTTCAATGCAAATTCTCTTGTACTCTCATCAGCAGAACAAGCATTTAGAGTGTATGGCGCATGTGCTAGCAATATAGCAAATTTGTTTTCTTTTGCTAGTTTTAAAAGTGCTTCTGCATCTTTCGGATCAATTTCTTTTGCTTTACTACCTCTAGGATTGCAGGTGAAAAACTGAAATGTATTAGCCCCTATTTTAAGAGCTTCTTCTCCCATAGCTTTATATCCTTTTGATACTGATAAATGACAACCTATATTTAACATAATTTCTCCTTTGAAAACTCAATATACATAGAAAATTGCACACATTTCATATCTATTTATAGTGAATTATCCACAGTTTAATAACATTAGAACTTGCCACTTGCCACGTGGTGGCACCATACTACTCTATATATGCTTCTCTTAAAATCTTAATTTCCTGGGCATAACCAGGTAATTCATTTGGAGTTTCTAAGAAGAATGGTAAGTGACGTAGTTTTGGGTGATTAATAACTTTAATAATCACTTCTTTTCCAATAGACCCTTCACCAATTTTTTCATGACGGTCCTTATGACTTTCAAAAGGATTTTTGCTATCATTTAAGTGAATTGCATATAGCTTATCAAGACCGATTACTCTATCGAATTCATCTATGACTCCATCTAAATCATTAACTATATCATAACCAGCATCGTAAATGTGACAAGTATCAAGGCATACGCCCATTTTATCAGAAAGAGTGACTCCATCAAGAATTTGTTTTAGTTCTTCGAAAGTTCGGCCTACCTCTGAGCCTTTTCCTGACATTGTTTCAAGAAGTACAGTGGTCGTTTGTTCTGGTTTTAGTACGATGTTCAGCATATTTATAATATATTCAATGCCCACCTCTGCACCTTGTCTTACATGACTACCTGGATGGAAATTATAAAGACTATTCGGTAAATATTCCATTCTTTTTAAATCATCTGTCATAACATTAATTGCAAATTCTCTTGTACCTTCATCAGCAGAACAAGCATTTAGGGTGTATGGTGCATGTGCTAAAATTATAGCAAATTTATTTTCTTTTGCTATTTCTAATAGTGCTTCTACATCTTTTGGATCAATTTCTTTTGCTTTACTACCTCTAGGATTACGGGTGAAAAACTGAAATGTATTTGCTCCTATTTTAAGAGCTTCTTCTCCCATAGCTTTATAGCCTTTTGATACTGATAAATGACAACCTATATTTAACATAATTATTCCTCCAGTAGTGTATTGATAGTATTATCACTATCAATGTTTTGTTTTTTTACTAAACTTGCCCCATTTGTTGAAATTACTTGTTTATACCAATGAAAGCTTTTTTTCCTATATCTGTCTAAAGTACCTGTACCATCATCATTACGGTCTACATATATAAAGCCGTAGCGCTTTCTAAGCTCTGCAGTTGTCGCGCTAACAAGGTCAATACATCCCCAGGAGGTATATCCCATTATCTCTACACCATCTTCTATCGCCTCAGCAACTTGAAGTAAATGATCATTTAGATAATTAATTCTATAATCGTCGATTACTGTTTTATTTCCATTTTCATCTGTTATTAATTCATCCACAGCACCTAAACCATTTTCCACAATAAATAGTGGTTTTTCATAACGGTCATAAAAAAGATTAAGAATGTAACGTAATCCCTGTGGATCAATTTGCCATCCCCACTCTGAAGCTTCTAAATATGGATTTGCAACGCCGGAAATAATGTTTCCCTTGGAAACCTTCTTCTTTTTTGGATCAGCTGTTGCACAAGAACTCATATAATAGCTAAAGGAAATAAAGTCCACTGTATTTTTAAGAATCTCTTTATCCCCCGGTGACTTATGAATTTCAATATTATTTTCTTTAAAATATCTATCCATATATTTGGGATATGCCCCTCTTGCATGAACATCTGCAAAATATAAATTCTCTCTATCCTGCTTCATTGCTTCAATTATATCACTTGGATGAGGAGTTAATGGATAATTTGGTACACCAAGAATCATACATCCAAATTTCGCACCGGGAATCATTTCATGACCAATTTTAACTGCCATTGCACTTGCTACTAATTCATGATGAATTGCCTGATATAAATCTTGCTTTGTTAATTTATCTTTATCTGTGAATATGCCCCCGCTCATATAGGGTGCATTTAACACTGAATTAATTTCATTAAATGTAAGCCAATATTTTACCTTGTCTTTATATCTATCATAAATTGTTCTTACATAATTCTCGAAAAAGCCTATTAACTTGCGGTTTACCCAGCCATCATAGTTCTTAGCAAGAGCAAGCGGAGTTTCATAATGTGAAATTGTAACAAGTGGCTCAATTCCATATTTTAAGCATTCATCGAATAGGTCATCATAAAATTGTAAGCCCTTCTCATTTGGTTTTGCATCATCGCCATTTGGAAATATTCTAGACCATGCAATAGATGTTCTAAATACTTTAAAGCCCATTTCAGCAAATAATTTAATATCCTCTTTATATCTATGATAAAAATCAATACCTATTAATTTCATATTATCTTCTGTAGGCTCCTGCGTAACTCCCCCCATTATACCCTTAGGTGCAATATCTTGTGTTGAGAAACCTTTACCGTCTTCGTTATATGCACCTTCACATTGGTTGGCTGCTACAGCGCCTCCCCATAGAAATCCTTTTGGAAAACTCTTTGTCATTTGCATCCCTCCTTAGTATATCTCACGCCGCATACTCTTAAGAAATCAATTTTACTTAATTAACTATTTACGCTTCAGAATTTTTCATTACTCATTTTGTTTTGTTACTACTTAGTAAATTCGATTTTATTAGGTAGTAATCCTGCTTATCAATGATTAAACACCTCAAGTTTAAATTTGTCAAATGTATTATCAATAATTAGTGTATCCGAAACTTATATATTAATATGTATAAGAGCCCCCATAAAAATTAAATTTCTGGAAGCTCTTTAATCTGCTGACCTAATAAAAACATTCTAATAAAATAAAAAAGAAGGCCATAAGCCTTTTTTAATTTTTGTAGAATTATGTTAAGATAATTTCACGTCTATGTTAATTTCTCCATTCACCAAACAATAAGCTGTATTTTCTTCAACCTTTAGATATATATCTATGGTTTTAATTTCAGAAAGTTTATGAGATTTCAACCATTCATCATAAATCTTTTCTTGTACTAATTGCTTGCTAACCTCTTTTCCTTGGTATTGAACATAGAAAGCAACATCAGTTTTCTTAGTAATCGTCTTCTTAGCTACTGTTTTTTTTGCAGTAGTGCTTGCTATAGTAGCCGTTCTAGTAGCTTTTGATTTAACACCTTTAACAATATCTTTCAATGCATTTATAGTCTTTCCCACATTTTCTTTTGTAATTGCCGTTTCTTCTGTTGAGCTTATAGCTTGTTTAGGCAAAATTAAAGTATTATCTTTTTCCATATACTTTACCCCCATTTATAAATATTTTAAATGTTTTTACTATATTCTATATTTTCCCTTAAATACCTTTTTAATCCTATACACATTGTAGCACATAGTTCACATTACCTCAATATAAAATTAATGTTATAAAAAAAGGTGGGAGTCTCACTTTATATGAGCCTCCCACCTTTTTTAAATGGTATTTTTATACTATTCTACAATAATTAAGTCTTTTGAATAATGATTTAGTACTTCACAACCATCCAGCGTCACTATTACTAAATCTTCTATACGTACGCCTACATCACCTGGTATATAAATCCCTGGTTCTATTGAAAAGCACATCCCTACTTCCACTTTGTCAGTATTAGCAGAAGAAACATCTCCAAACTCATGGTCTTGAAGTCCTATAGAATGTCCTAACCTATGAGTGAAGTATTTTCCATACCCTTTTTCTGTAATATAATCTCTTGCCGCAGCATCAATGTCGCAGAATCTAACTCCTGGTTTAACTTTCTCGATTCCTCTTTTGTTAGCTTCTCTGACTATGTCATAAACTTCTCTACTGTGGTCTGATACACTTTTGTAGAAAACAGTTCTTGTCATATCTGAACAATATGAGTCTTTAATACAGCCAATATCAATAACTACACTATCGCCTGCTTTAACCTTTGAGTTGTCCATCTCATGATGAGGATCCGCTGAATTAGCACCATAACCTACTATTGGGTCAAAAGAATGCCCTTCCGCTCCAAGCTCCTCCCACATATCACCAAGCATTTTGCCCATTTTCTTTTCAGTATATTTTTTAGAAACAAGTTTAATCATCTTTTCAACGGCAATATCATTAAGCTTTGATGATGCTCTCAAAAATTCTTTTTCTTTTTCATCCTTTAAGCTTCTTACTTTATCAATAATTTTAGAACCATTAACAAAAGCGCTACCGCCCTTTAACTCCATTAATCTTAATAAGAAATGAGCAGGCCAGTCTTTATCTATACCCATTGGCAAATCTTTATCAATATGTCTTGAAAGAATATCTATTGGTTTGTCAGTATCGCTATACCATATTTTTTCTACGCCTAAATCTTCACTTATAGGGAATAGCTCATTAACAAATAATTTGTTGTTTCCATTTGTATTGAGATAAAGTACCAGCATTCTCTCTCCAGCTAGTATCCACTTGCCCGTAAGATAGAAAATAGCATTTGAATCAGAAACTATCATTTGAGGTATTTTTTTATCCCCCATAATTTTCAAAACTTTGTTAAGTCTTTCCTGTATCATTAAAAATCCCTCCTAAAATATTATGATTGTATTTTCTTTCAAAGTAAGCATTACAGATGCTACTGATAGACCTATACTAACTATTACTACAACTAATACCATATAAGCAATTCTAATAGTCAGTATATTGTGTTATTTGTAATACATTATATCATAAAAGATAATAATATACATAACTTTTTAAGTATAACAGTAATTTTTTTAAGTAATACAAACACACATTTAAATATTACATTAATTATTTAAATAGAACAATATTTTTTATTAATGCCATAATTATTTTAGTATTATAATAATTATGGTCTATGTTATAATAAATAGGTACTATTTTATATTGAAGAATTTTTTTAGTATGGTACTATAATAAATAATAGCTAAGCTCACCTTTTGTAAAACAATAAAAAACTTTTAAATAATATATTATTGTCTATCGTAATAAACAGTTAAGTTTGGGGGAAAATAATGATAGCTGAAATATCAGGAAAAATTCGTAATTTAAGAAAAGAAAAGGACTTAACCTTAAAAGATTTGAGCATGAAGACTGGCCTTTCAGTAAGCTTTCTATCTCAGGTAGAAAATGGCTACTCTTCACTTGCAATAACTTCACTAAAAAAAATTGCAGAATCATTAAATGTTCCAATGAACTATTTCTTCAAGCCTCCTGAAATACACAACTTTTTAGTTAAGGCTGAAGAAGAAAAAGTGTTTACAATAGAAGGATCAAATTCAGAATTTGTTAGAATTAGCGGAGATTTTACTGGAAGAAGAATAGAATCTCTAATAATCATTATTCCTCCTGAGAAAATGCATGGAAACATATCTAGTCATCCCGGTGAAGAGTTTGTTTATGTACTTGAAGGAGCATTAATTGTAAATCTTTCTGGAACCGATTATTTAGTAAAGGCAGGCGATTCAATACAATATCCTTCAACTACCGATCATTCATGGGTAAACCCACTTAATCAAAAGACAAAATTGCTTAGTATCACTACTCCATTAATCTTCTAATAGCATAAAAAAAGAAGGCCGTTAGCCTTCTTTTTTAGATTAAATTAAGATAATTTCAATTCAATTTTGATTTCTCCATTTACCAAACAATAAGCAGTATCATCTTCAACTTTTAGATATACATCTAAAGTCTTAAGTTCTGAAAGTTTATTAGATTTAACCCACTCATCATGAATTTTTTCTAGTATTGCATGTTTGCTAATCTCTTTGCCCTGATACTGAACGTAGAATGCAACATCCACTTTCTTTGCTCTTGTTTTTTTTGCAGCAGTTGTTGCAGCGGTCGCCACCTTAGTAGCCTTTGATTTAACATTTTTAGCTGTATCCTTCACCGCATTAATAGTTTTTTCCACATTTTCTTTTTTGACAACATCCGAAGCCAATTTTATTGCTGCTTCTGCTTTTTCTTCCGTAGACTTTATAACTTTTTCTGCTGTTGACTTTACAGCCTCTTTAGCAGATGTTAAATTACTATCTTTTTTCATATCCTTTACCTCCGTTTATTAATAATTTTTTTTAGTTTGTTATTATATTCTATACATTTTAAAAAAATCCTTTTTTTGTAGAAATAAAATAAATATAATACTTATTTTGAATAATCTACTACGTATAATTGCATTCTACAAACATTATAACATTAATTTACAATAAGTGGATGTAATTCCAATAATAATGAACAATACTAAGAAAATAAAATCCTAAAAATTTCACTTTTTATAAATAACTTCTTCTCTTATTTATTCCATTCGAAAATCATTGCTAAACATTATCCTCTCTACCTTCTACTTTGCTTAGAATAATATCTATCTTCTTCTCCATCCTTTTGTTTCTATTAATAAAATTTTTAAAAACGCCTATTGCTTTATATATCATTATTATAATTGCAAATATTATAGCAAAATTAATAACTGCAGCAATAATATTAAAATAGTTAATTCCCATGCAAATCCTCCTTTATGGATAATTTTCCATAATAATTCACATTTTCTTTTTTCTCAATTATATCATAATATATTAAATTCATGTATAATATAACTATTTATTACTAACATACCCAAATATTAAAAAGCACATGGAATTCCATGTGCTTTTTAATGTTTGGGTATAATTCTACATGCAGACCTTCTTGGATATAAACTTGCCACTTGCCACGTGGGTGGCACCCTTTATTTCATTCACACTTGGTAAAATTCAGAATATATTAAAGTACCAGCTATAACTTCTTTTATTTGACGATTTTTAAAAATGAAGTACATCACTTAGTAGATTTTAACACTTTTACTTAGGCACAGGATAATAAATAACAAGATAATAGCCTGTTATTTATTGAATGTACCTTAATAAATAAGGAGGTTATTTATATGAGTCATAGACATAATAACTGCTGTTGTAATAATAAATGTTGCTGTAAGCCTGCTTGCAACTGTGGAAATAGTTGCGGTAATAACTGTGGAAACGGCTGTGGAGGCGGTTTTGGAAATGGATGCGGCGGCGGAAGTGGCATCTGGTTAGTTCTTTTACTTTTGGGATGTGGTGGCATTGGTGGTCGAGGCGGCGGTTGCGGTTGCGGTGGCGGCTTTGGTGGCTTTGGTCTATAGTTGATTTAAAAAGCACTTCTAATAGAATTCTATTAGAAGTGCTTCTCTTTATTTGTACATAAGTTCTAATTCTTTTTGAACATCTTCGCTTTCTTGGAATTCCTCATAAGACATTTGTTTATCCATTATACCCTTAGGTGTAATTTCTATTATTCTATTCGCTACTGTTTCAACTAGCTGATAGTCATGTGACGTAAACAAAATCGTCCCAGTAAAGCTAGTTAACCCGTTATTTATAGCAGTAATAGATTCTAAGTCTAAATGGTTAGTAGGCTCGTCTAATATTAATACATTAGCATTACTAAGCATCATTTTAGAAAGCATGCATCTAACCTTTTCTCCACCAGACAAGACACTAGATTGTTTAAGGGCTTCTTCTCCTGAAAAAAGCATTCTGCCTAAAAAGCCTCTAATAAAGCTCTCTGCTTTTTCCTCTGAAAATTGTCTAAGCCAATCTACTAAGCTACAATCTACAGCATTAAAATACTCTGAGTTATCCTTTGGTAAATAAGCTTGAGAGGTAGTAACTCCCCATTTAAATTCACCACTATCTGGCTCCATTTCACCCATTAATATCTTAAATAGTGTAGTTTTAGCTATTTCATCAGCGCCTGTAAATGCAATCTTATCTCCCTTGTTAACTATAAAAGACAAATTATCAAGAAGTGTTACTCCATCTACAATTTTAGTTAGATTTTCGACTACTAATAAATCATTTCCAGCTTCTCTTTCTGGTTTAAACCCAACAAAAGGATATTTACGTGAAGAAGGTTTTATATCATCTAAAGTCAATTTATCTAATTGTTTTTTACGAGAAGTAGCCTGTTTTGCTTTAGAAGCATTAGAACTAAATCTAGCAATAAAGTTTTGAAGTTCTGCAATTTTTTCTTCTTTTTTCTTATTTGAATCTTTAGCCATTTGAAGAGCCAACTGACTAGACTCATACCAAAAATCATAATTTCCAACAAATAGTTGAATTTTACTAAAGTCTATATCTGCAACATGAGTACATATTTTATTTAAAAAATGTCTATCATGAGAAACAACTATAACAGTGCTGTCAAAATTCAGTAAGAAGTTTTCAAGCCACTTTTTAGATTTTGCATCTAAATTGTTTGTAGGCTCATCCAGTAATAAAATATCTGGCTTACCAAATAGTGTTTGAGCAAGCAATACCTTCACCTTTTCTGATCCTGTTAGTTCCTTCATTTTTTTGTCTTGAAGATCTTCAGTTATGCCAAGTCCCATTAAAAGAGTTGAAGCTTCTGATTCCGCTTCCCATCCATTAAGTTCTGCAAATTCACCTTCTAGTTCTGCAGCTCTAATTCCATCTTCATCAGTAAAATCTGGTTTTGCATATAGGTCATCTTTTTCTTTCATTATTTCAAAAAGTCTTACATGTCCCATCATTACAGTTTTAATAACTTCATGTTCATCAAATTCAAAATGATCCTGCTTTAAAACTGCTAATCTTTCTCTTGGTGGAATGATAACTTCCCCAGTATTAGGTTCAATTTCACCTGATAATATTTTTAGAAAAGTTGATTTACCGGAACCGTTAGCACCAATTAATCCATAACAATTACCTGGTATAAATTTTATATTAACATTATCAAATAATTTACGTGCACCATATCTTAAACTTACATTGTTTGTACTAATCATATCTTTATAAATACCTCCATACATTAAGTAATTCCATTATAGTCGAAACTACCAAGCCATTATACCACATGCAAGGATAGTAGGCTAATGAAATTTATTCCTAACTTATTTATTTTTATTGAATTTATTAGCGTTGGATATTTGATTTTGGATCCTTTCTGCGCGTTTAGCTTTAGGCGCATCCTTTGGATCAATAATTCTTCCCATGTAGATATCCTTTTGCAGAATTTCAATATTAAAATCTTTTTCATAGGTTTTAATAAGATCAAGCTCTCTCTCTTCTGCTATAGATAGTGCTAGGCCATTTTTACCCATTCTTGCGGTTCTACCCACTCTATGTAAATAATCCTTAGAGTTCTCTGGTATATCAAGGTTAAATATATGTGTTACTCCTTGTATATCAAGCCCTCTAGCTGCTAAATCAGAAGCCACCAAAAGTTGAATTTTCCCTGCATTGAAGTCCTCAATGGCTTTTTTTCTATTTTCTTTTTCAGAGGTTCCGTGAATTCCTTCTACTTTTAATCCATGATAGCTAAGCTTTGAAGTTGTAATTTCTACCTCATCGCTTTTGTTTATAAATATTATTGCCTTTTCAGGGTTTGTGGCACTTATAAGTTTCCTTAAAAGAATCAATTTTTCTCTCTTTTCAACTAGGAAATACATATGCTCTATGTTAGGGTTTACAACGCTTTTATCCCCTACTTTAATAACCTCTGCATCCTTCATCAATGTTTTAGCAATTTCTACTGCTTTAGGTGACACCGTTGCTGAAAATAACATGATTTGTCTATCTCTAAGGGTAGTTTTTATTATAGCCTTTACACCCTCTATGTTATTTTCATCTATCATTCTATCGCCTTCATCTATTACAATAGTTTTAACGAAGTGTGATTTTAGTTTCTTCATTGTTATAAGTTCTAAAATTCTTCCTGCAGATCCAACTATTATATGCGGTTTTTCCTTAAGTGACTCTAGCTGCCTTTTGATGTTAACATTTCCTATTATACTAGTAGATTTTATTAAACTATTTGAGTTTTCCGATAGAAGTTCTATCTGCTTATGTATTTGCATTGCAAGTTCATGAGTAGGCGCAAGTATAATTGCTTGAATATCCTTTGATGTTATGTCTATCTTTTGAAATATAGGCAAAAGGTACGCTAGTGTTTTACCCGTGCCCGTTTCTGATTCTCCTATGATATCTTTGTTTTCAAGTCCTAAGGGAATAGCCTTTTCTTGAATTTCTGTAGGGCTTTCAATTCCTTGTTTTTTTAAACCTCCTATAAGACTTTCTTGTAATCCTAATTCCGTAAATGTTTTTTCCATATTTTCTCCTTTTTTCTAAGAAATTTTATTGTTTGCATGCTTAAATATAGCTGCTTTTATAGCTAAATAATCTACTTCCTTTGGCAGAGCGTCTTTAATAGGTTTTAACTTTGAAGCTCCAATTTTTTCTATGACCTCTATAATAAGTGCTTCATGATTTTCCGGAATAAAATCATCTAAATTCACTTCAAAACCCTCATAAGCACATTTTAATATATGATCTTGTACTGTAAGACTTTTCAATTGCCTCTCTAAAATTATCTCATTTATGCTTTTACCCTCTTTATACATATTATAAGTAATAAGATAGCTAGGCACCTTATCATCATTTTCACTTTTCTGTTCTACCTCGAATTCATTTAAAGCCGGGCTATCACCCTCTTCATTATATAGTATTTCTTCCTTGAATTCTATATTATTTTCATTCATATATTTTTTTATAACTGCAATAAATTCCTCGCCATATTTATTAAGCTTAGATTCACCTACCCCTTTGATATTAAGCATCTCACTCTTATTTACTGGGAAATATTCGCTCATTTCTCTTAGGGCACTATCTGCAAAAACAATATATGGTGGAACTTTTTCTCTCTCTGAAATTTCTTTTCGAAGTGAACGCAATATTTCAAATAAGCCAGTATCTCGAGCTACCTTAGCTTTTTTCTTCTCAACCTTCTGATAGACTTTTTCTTGATTTTTGAGTACTGCCACAGCCTTATCTTTTAGATGAACCACTGGAAATTGACCATCTGCAAGGGACAAATAGTCTTCTGCCGTAAGCACATTTATAAGATCTCTTATCTCTTTAACAGTATATTGCTTTATTATTCCATAAGTAGATAGCTTGTCAAATCCCAGCTCCAAAACTTTTTTATTCTTAGAACCACGGAGCACCTCTGCAATTAATGTGGTACCAAACCTCTCCTTCATCCTAAAGATACAAGAAAATATTTTTTGAGCCTCAATTGTTATATCTACCAGTTCACTTTCATCATTGCAGGTACTGCAATTACCACAAATATCTCTAACATTTTCTTCCCCAAAATATTCTAAAATAAACTGTCTAAGGCATCTACTGGTGTGCGAATAATCCACCATGGCTTGAAGTTTCTTATATTCACTTATTTTTCTTTCAGGTGATACAACACTTTGTTCTATAAAAAACTTTTGAAGAAGTACATCTGCAGCCGAAAACAATAATATGCATTCACTTGGTTCTCCATCACGGCCTCCACGCCCTGCCTCTTGATAATAAGCCTCCATGCTTTTCGTTAAATTATAATGGATTACATATCGAACATTTGATTTATCGATTCCCATTCCAAAAGCATTTGTAGCTATAATAATGTTTATATCATCATACAAAAACTTTTCTTGATTTTGTTTCCGATCTGCATCTCCTAGCCCCGCATGATATTTACCAACATTATATCCCTTTTTATTCAAAAGTTCATAAAGATTATCTGTTTCTTTTCTTGTAGCAGTGTATATTATACCTACTTTGTCTTTGTTATCTTCAATATATTTAAATACAAAATCTCTTTTGTTTTCTCCACGAATAACAGTAAAGCTTAAATTCTCTCTATTAAAACCAGTTACATAAACATCTGGCTGTCTAAGTTCTAATAATTTTATAACGTCTTTTCTTACCGCCTCTGTTGCTGTGGCAGTAAAAGCTGCTATAATTGGTCTTACAGAAAGTTTTTTTATCAAACTAGAAATTGCTGAATAACTAGGCCTGAAATCATGTCCCCATTGAGATACACAATGAGCTTCATCCACTGCTAAAAGCGATATTGTTAATCTATTTAACATACTGCAAAAGAATTCTGATTCTAGCCTTTCAGGGGCAACGTAAAGAAGTTTAAATTCTCCTCTGGAAGTCTTATCAATTCTTTCATTAACTTCATTAATACTGAGTGAGCTATTTATATATGTAGCCGCTATACCTACACTATTTAAGGTATCTACTTGATCCTTCATAAGAGATATAAGTGGTGATACTACAAGAGTTACTCCTGGTAGGAGTAGTGCCGGTATCTGATAGCAAACTGATTTACCTGCACCTGTAGGCATTACAGCAAAAGTATCCTTCCCACTTATGATACTTTCAATTACACTTTCTTGTCCTTTTCTAAAACTATCATATCCATAATACTTCTTTAATTTTTCTTGTGCCTTCAGTAACATATAATCCTACCTCTCATCCGTAATAATTTCTTATAATAGTATAACATTGTTTTTAAAACTTTGTACCACTATGGTGGCAAACTTTGCATTTGTTGTAAACAAAAAAACTATTCATAATTATTTTCGCCAATTTTATATTTTTAAAACATAGCTAGCATTGAATTTTTATCCTTTAATGCACACGAAAATAATATAACCCAATAAAAAAGACTTATTCTTTCATTTTCACATTGCGAAAATGAAAGAATAAATCTAAAAATCTATAGTGATTCTAATTAAGTTTTAATCCCAATACCTTTTCAGCTATAGCTAAAACTTCATCAAAATAAAAAGGCTTAGTAAGGTATTTATCACATAACACGTCTTTACCTCTATTTTTATCTTCTGTTTGTCCCTTTGCAGTTAGGAGGACTATATAGGTATGGAGTAGCTTTAATTCCTTTTTCACTATATAACATACCTCATAACCATTTATTTCAGGCATCATAATATCTAAAAATACCAAATTTGGTCTCTCACTTAGTATTATACCAAGTGCTTGCCTTCCATCTTCCGCAAGAAGTATTTCTACTCCTTGTTCTTTAAATTCTTCAAGTATTTCCTCTAATAATAATCTATTATTAACTTCATCATCTACTATTAGTATCTTTTTCATTTATCTCTCACTACCTTTATTCATGATAATAATTATAAAAATCAAAAAATTAACTATACATTACATATCAATTAACTTTACATATCAATTAACTTTTTAAAATCCTTAACGTAGTGTCTACTTACAGGCACTTCTTCTTTCCATCCTTCTATTTTCAAGACAAAGGTACTATTAAACCAAGGCACTATTTTATGAATTTTGTCTAAATTAACTAAATAACTTTTATGACTCCTGAAGAAATTATGATTGCTCAATTTATTTCCTAATTGATTTAAAGTATATTGTGTTGTAAAATTCGTATCCTTAGTTAAAACAAGCACTTCTTTATTTAACACCGTACAATATAATATATCTTGTGGATGCACAAGATATATGCATTCATCCTTCCAAAGCGGTATCTTTTTCATCCCTTTAATTTCTTGTTTTTCAGGAATTATATTATTATAGCTACATTCAGGTATATTTTCATCACAATTATATCGGTCATTTATTTTTTCCATGGTAATCTGTAGCCTTTTCTCAGAAAATGGTTTTAAAACATAATCAACAGCATTAATTTCAAAAGCTTTTACGGCATACTTATCAAATACTGTTGCAAATACAATACTCACTGGAAAATCCATATTACATATTTCTTCAGCTAAGGTAAACCCATCAATCTCTGGCATCTCTATGTCGAGAAACACAATTTCCGGTTTAGATTTTTTTATAAATTCTAAAGCAGTTAATGGGTCCACGTACTTACCTATAATTTCTATCTCATTGTTTTTACTTAAAATAAAACTTAGTTCCTCTAAGGACAATTTTTCATCATCTACTAAAACTACTCTTAACATATAAACCCCACCCACATTTAAATTTCATTAAAATAATAAAAGTAAAGCTATTCATATTTTATATTTTCTATTGGTATATATATTGTTATGTAGGTACCAATGTTTAATTTACTAACTACTTCTAATTTTGCATTATACAAATTTTTATATTGAGAATTTAAAGTTGAAATTGAGCCTCTATTTTCATCCTTAAATAAGCCTCTTATTTGCGTATCATCCATACCAACACCATCATCACTAATTTTTATTATTATTTTTTCACTGTCACGCATAACCATAAAAATTATTGTTCCTCCATGATTTTTCTTTAAAATTCCATGGTTAATTGCATTTTCTATTATACCGTATAGTGAATTTTTAGGGATTAAAAAATTTACATCTCCTTGGATATCACACACAATTTTTAATCTGTGACCAAACCTTACCTTTTGAATATATAAGTAAGATTTTATACACTCTATTTCCTCATGCAAAAAAACGATTCCATCAGTTACATCAAAATTAAATCTTAGATAGCTACTAAGCTCTAAAACAACTTTCCTAGCTTCTTCAGAATTTTCCCTACACAAGGATAGTATGCTATTTAATGTATTAAACAAGAAATGTTGATTTATGGAAGGTAGCATTTGTTTAGGGTCCTTATCGATTTGAATATTGCTTATGCTATTTAATTTAATTTTTTTCATGTACTCTCACCCATTTTTTCTCCTTATTGCTATTTATGCTACACATTATTATGCATATTACGTATTCCATGATCTGTGCAGTTTTAAGATATCTTGTTTTTATATCTTGTTTTTATATCTAGTAAGTATATCGATAAATTTTGTAAATACCTTAGGAAAAAAATTATATATTCTACCAATACATTTCTCACCGCTAAATTTTCTTAAAAAAACTTGAAGATTGTTTTAAATTCATGTGAATTATAATCTTTATTAATTAACTCCTTTACATTTTCTTATTATTAATTTACTATTAATTAAGAGAATTCTATTAATAGATGAATTCTATTAAGTATAGAGGAGGTTTTTAATTATGGCAGCTGCACATTCGTTTGACATAGTATCTGATGTAGATTTACAAGAGGTAGACAATGCGATTAATCAGGCATTGAAAGAAATCAAACAGAGATATGATTTTAAAAACACTATTACTGAGATCAACTTAGTGAAAGAAGATATTAAAATAATATCTGATGATGATTTTAAATTGAAATCAGTTATAGAAGTTCTTGTAAGTAAATTAATTAAAAGAGGTATATCTGGGAAAGCATTAGATCTAGGTAAGCAAGAGCCTGCTACCTTAGGTTCTGCAAGACAAACCGCTAAAATTGTAAAAGGCATTTCTACAGAAAAAGCAAAAAAAATAATTGCAGAAATTAAAGCTAGTAAAATCAAAGTTCAAGCTCAAATTATGGATAACCAACTAAGAATTTCTGGTAAGGACCTTGATGATTTGCAAGAAGTAATGACACTGGTAAAATCAAAAGATTTTGATATTGCCCTTCAGTTCACTAATTATAGATAGTTATATGCTCAAAGGTTAGTACCTCTGGTACTAACCTTTTTATTTACTTTTGTTTTAATGCTATTTTAATTTTATATACTTTAATATTTTACACTAATTACAATTCATTATATATATTGTATTTATATAAAAAATTATGTATAATGTAGATGGCATTATAATACTATTAAAAATGACAGACTATTATGGTCTTTTTGCATAATACGTAAAAGTTTATTTAATATCATTATTATTATTAAATATTTTCATAAACCTATTGACGTTTTATGTTAGTTTTGCTATAATTTAATTATAAATAAGTCGAAAGATGTTTGAGGAGGAAATTATATGAAATCAACAGGTATAGTAAGAAAAGTGGACGAACTTGGAAGAATTGTTATTCCTATAGAATTAAGAAGGACTTTGGATATAGATATCAAAGATGCTTTAGAAATCTATGTAGATGGTGAACAAATCATCCTTAAAAAATATGAGCCAGCTTGTATTTTCTGTCAAAACGCAAGAGATGTTGTCAACTACAAAGGTAAGAATATTTGTAAAGATTGTCTTGCTGAATTAGGTTCAGGTAAATAATTTAAAAATTTTTTAGTTTATTTAAACCATGACTTAAATAAACTAGGTCATAAAGTAAAAAAGACAAAAGAGATTTCTTTAACTAGGAAATCTCTTTTGTCTTTTTTATGTTTTCAGCCTAAACTCACTACAACACTTAGAGCAAGTTACAATGATTTTACCTTTTCCTTTTGGTAGCCTTAACTTTTGCGCACATTTAGGACAACTAGTGACTATATACTTTCTTCTTTCTTTTAATTTTTCAATAGGTTTATATTTCTTAATTTTAGCATTAAGTAGTTCCATACTTTCCTTAATATTAAGTAATTCAATATTTTTCTTGATATTGATTAATTTCATGTTTTTTTTGATATTACTCATTTTATGATCAAAACCTCTTTTCGTACTCTCAAAAACAAATTTTTTATTATTTCTACCATTTGCTTTAAGTGATTTGCTTCTCCAAATTGAATAGATAATAAGTGCTGTTCCTAAAACCCCTGCATATCCAGTTACTAACAAAAGTATTCCTACAAATAAGATTACTTTTGAAAATCCATCCCAGCCATAAAATTCTCTAGCAAAATTAACAGACATTTATACTATTCCTCCTATTATTTTCTGGAGTCAATAACAATTCACAATTGCTATTATCCTTCTTATTCATACTTATATTTTAGCACTATAATGCATGAATCATTATTAATTTTCTGTAAAAAATATTGGTAAAAGTTCACAAATTTATGTAAAAATTTTAATTTAATTACATTTAAGATGTATTTGGTTAATTAAGGAATCACAGTAAGATTTTAATTGACTGTCTAAATTTGAGGGTATATAATTATTCGTGTAACGAAATATATTCAAAAGGCTATGATTAAATTTTGTCACTCTATAAAAAATTACGAGGAGGGTTAAATATGGATGAACATTATGATGAAAATATAATTAAAATCGAATTTTTATTAAGAAAAGTATGTTTTGGCATTAAAAAAAGAGGTAGAGCTATCCTTGAAGAATATAAAATTACTCCACCTCAATTTGATGCCCTACAGTGTTTAATAAATAATGGAGGATTAACTATAAGCGACCTTAGCTTAAAACTCTTTCAAGCTCCTAGTACAATTACTGATTTAGTGGACAGAATGGAAAGTAGTCAACTTGTAGAAAGGTCTCGAGATATAAAGGATAGAAGGGTAGTTAGAGTTACTGTGCTGCCAAAAGGCTACAATATTATTGATAAAGTGGTAAATGAAAGATGTGAATTTGTAAATGAAGCGTTGAAATCGACAGATTCTGATAATAGAATAGAATTCATAAAATATTTAGACATAATATATAATTCTTCTTTTTGTTCTTGTGAAAAAAAATAATTTACTATTTTAAAAAAATTTAGAGGTGTGATTATGGTAACTATGTTTGAAAAATTTTTCAATAAAAAACATAAATTTTCCATTCAAGACTACAATATTATGTATTATGCGCTAAACGGCATATTATTTACTATAGTAGTCAATCTATACAAACCCTTTGCCAGCAAATTTATATTTAGGCTTGGCGGAACTGACTCTCATGTAGCTCTTTCTACTTCATTACCAGGTTTAATAGCTGTATTTGTTACAATACCTTCATTAATACTCATGACTAATGCATCAAACAAGAAAAGAATTATGATTAATTTTTTTTTAGGTAGCAGATTATTTATTTTATCCTTCGCCACAATTCCCTTTTTTCCAAAATCTTTACAGCCTATGGCTTTTGTAATTTTATCTTCTTTGATGAATTTTCCTGAATCTGTATCTTCAACCGCATTGCAAAGTTTTTCTGGAGACATCTTCATAGAAGAAATGCGCCCTACAGCTATATCTGCGCGAAATAAATTTTCTACATTGGCCCAAATTATTAGCGTACTTATAGTTGGTAGAATCCTTAAAGGTTTTGGAGATTCAGGCAATGGAATTATTATGATGTATCAAATATTTTTTGTGTTAGCTTTTATAATTGGCTTATTTGAAATATATACTTTCAATAAAATAAAGGAAACCTCATGTTCTCCAAAGTTAAATATAGATTTAAAAAGTGCATTTTCAGAAATTTTTAGGAATAAACAATTTAATATTTTTCTTATTTGTTCATTACTTTTTCATTTTGGTTGGCAAATGGGCTGGCCACTCTTCAGTATTTATCAAATAAAATACTTAGGCGCAGATGAATGGTGGCTTACCCTCCTTACTGTATCTTCATCTATAGTTATGTTCTTCAGTTTTGGATTTTGGAAAAAACTGATTCACCAAAAGGGAAACTCTTTTGTTATGTCCACTGCCACCCTTGGAATGGCCGCAACCCCTATACTTTTTGCGCTATCTCCAAACTTATACATAATTACAATAACGGGATTAATAACGGGATTTTTTACTGCTGGTACTATTACTGGTTTACTCACCTCCCTTTTAGAAGTTACCCCCGAGAAAAATAGAATTTTATATATTGGAGTTCATGTTACATTAACAAATATTACATTATTTTTAGCACCCACCTTGGGTGATTTCATGCTTAGCCACACAAATATTTATTTTGTACTATGCGCTTCTGGCTTCTTTAGACTTATTGGTAGTATCTCATTCTTTATTAGAAATAAAAAAAATACTCCTATAATTACCCTTTCAGAATGATTTTCAGAAGCAGATAGCATATTTCAACATTTTTTTCCAAACATTGTAGTAAGTAAATTGTTGAAATATATTAATGAAATCTCAACTTACGATGTTTGTTTTCCAAATTTTATATTTTTTGTCGAAGATATTTATAGTTTTTTATTTATACTCTTTATCATATTAAATTTTACAAAAATCTATTGACTATTTGTGCTAATGATGTTATTCTTTAAATAAGAAATAAGTCGAAACACAGCAACAGTGTAACTACTAAAGATAAATCTTATTTCGATAAAAACCTACAAAGATTAATATTCCCCAAAAACAAAAGATAAGAAGGAAACTGTTACTTATAAATATTTAGCAATGATGGTGATTATTTGTACTAATATTGGTGCTAACAAACAGAGAACTATTATCGTATTCATGGTTGTAAATATCTTATATTAATGTAGATATATTTGTAGCAATTATGAGTAACTAGTTTCCTTTTCTTTATCCCCCCCAATATATTTTGTAGATAATTTAAAATTATTATAAAAAAACTTGAGCGAATGCTCAAGTTTTTTTTATTCCCAAAATTCACAAATCTGTCTTTTGGCATCAGCCTTATTATTTATTTTAAGATAATCATCCCATTGCTTTGGAAATAGTCGCCTATACCTTTGGTGAAGAAACCTATCATCTATTAAGAGCACAGTGCCTTTATCTTCTTCTGTTCTAATTACTCGTCCCGCTGCCTGTAGTACTTTATTCATTCCTGGGTACATATAAGAATATTCATAACCACAATTGCTTTTTTTATCATAGTATTCCGCAATAATTTTTTTTTCAAAACAAATCATAGGAAGTCCTACACCAATTATTATTGCACCAATTAGCCTGTCACCTTTTAAATCAATGCCTTCCGAAAATATACCACCTAAAACTCCAAAACCCAAAATATTTTCAGAATCAATATCACTAAAATTTTGTAGGAAAGCTTCTCTGGCCTCTTCAGTCATAAAACTAGTTTGAATCCTTACTTTAATTTGTGGGTATTTTAGAACAAACATATCACTAACTCCCTCCATATACTTATATGAAGGGAAAAATACCATATAATTTCCATTTTTAGCACTTGTTACAGCATATATGTATTCTACTATTTTGGAGTAACTATTTTCTCTACATTTATATTTAGTAGAAATATCCTTAGCTATCATTACTTTAAGGTTTTTTTTATCGAAGGGAGAATCTAACGTTAGATGGTAATCTTCATTTTCTCCACCTAAAATTTCTTTAAAGTATAATAATGGTAGCAAAGTTGCAGAGAAATATACCACTGATTTCCCTCTTTTCGAGGCTTCTCTCAAAAGCTTAGATGGATCCAAGCAAAACATCTTTAATACTACGTCTTCCGCAGTACTCTCTACATAGGTTACATATTTATCATCATAAAGCTCGGCTATGCGAATAAAGCTCAAAGAATTAAAATACAAGTCTAAAAAATTATCAAACATTTCAGATTTTTCGTTCTTTGTCAGCCATACTTCTAATATTTTAGTAAGGTTATTAAGAAGATTATATAAATCCACAGGCTGAGAATTTTGTTTGTAATATCCATCTTCATTACACATTTTCTTCATACTGAGCATAAAAGCATTTAACTTATTCAAAACTTTATACAAGTTGTCGTCGCGACCTTTTATTTCTCTTTTTAATCCTAGAAGCGGTTTTTTATGAAACTCTGCCGAAAACATTTCACGAGCTCTATCCACTAGGTTATGAGCCTCATCAACTAAAAAAGTATAATCCCCATTATTATCCATAAAAAATCTCTTCAGGTAAACTCTTGGGTCAAATACATAGTTATAATCACATATAACACAATCAGACCATATCGTTAAATCCAATGAAAATTCAAAGGGACAAACATTATACTTATTTGAATAAATCTCAATGATTTCTCTACTAAATGTATTTTCATTCTCTAGAATATCCAGCAGAGCTTCATTAACTCTGTCGAAATGTCCTTTTGCAAATTTACACTGCTCAGGATTACAGGCACTCCCCTTACTAAAACAGACTTTATCCTTTGCCGTTATTGTAATAGTCTTAAATTTTAGCCCATTGTCCTTCATTTTACTGAAGGCATCCTCTGCAACCTGCCTTGTTATCGTTTTAGCTGTTAAGTAAAAAATTTTTGAAGTATAGCCTTCTCCCATTGCTTTAACAGCTGGAAACAGTGTAGATATTGTTTTACCTACTCCAGTAGGGGCTTGCAGGAACATTTTCTTATGTTCTACTACTGTCTTATATACAGAAACAGCCAGTTCCCTCTGACCTTCCCTGTAATTATCAAAAGGAAATTTCAAATTTTTTATAGTGTTATCTCTTGTTTCATTCCAATCACTTGTAATATTTGCCCATATAAAATAATTAGATATAATTTCATCGAAAAATTCTTGAAGTTCTTTAATTGAAAGAACTTTAATAAATCTTTTAATTTTTTCATTATCTATTTGGTAATAGGTTAATTGCACATTAATAACCTGTAGATTATTTTGAATTCCATATATATATGCATAACACTTGGCTTGAGCCCAATGAAGACTATTATGATCCTCACGAAGCAATTCTAAATCTTTAGTAACTGTTTTGATTTCATCTATAGTTACGACCTTATTTTCTATTAGAATACCATCAGCACGCCCATCAATTAGAATATTGCCACCATTATAAGGTACACTATGCTTTAAACTCACTTCAGACAAATATTCTTCTCCAAGAAATACAGAATATTTTTCTCTGTTTTCCTTTTGAATTTTCTGATGAGCTTTGGTACCCTCTACAGCTCTATTACTGCCCATAAATCTCATATCTAAATCACCAGCACGCAGTACAAACTCTACTAAATTACGCACAGATATCTTTATATCTCTATTTTTCTCCATTAATTTTACCTTCTTAATAAGTTTTACTATCAATAAGTTTTAGTTGTTTTTCTGAGACTCTATTTCTTCATCTAATTCATTTAGGTAAGTCCATCTCACCATCAAGTGTTCAAGTTCTGCTACTATTTCCTTTTGCTGGCCCACTAGTTTTTGCAAATATTCAAAATCACTACTACCACCATTAATTTTTTTATTCATCTCTTCTAGTTCTGCTTCTTTTTCCTCAATTTTTTCATCAATTTCCTGGAATTCCTTCTGCTCTTTAAAAGTAAACTTCAAAGGCTTATCCTTTTGCGCATCGTAATTTTTAGTCTTTTTATCTTCTTTAATTACTATACTATTATCTTGGAGTAAATTTGAATTTTTTTCTATATATTCTTGATACTCAGAATAGTTTCCTACAAATTGAATTATTTTTTCATTACCTTCAAAACTAAATATTTTCTCTGAAACTCTATCTAAAAAGTATCTATCGTGTGATACAGCTATAACCACACCTGCAAACCCATCTAAATAATCTTCTAGTATTGCTAGGGTCTGAATATCGAAGTCATTGGTGGGCTCATCTAAAAACAGTACATTTGGAGCTTCCATAAGAATTCTTGATAAGTACAATCTTCTTTTTTCCCCACCAGATAATTTAGAAATAAAAGAATATTGGGTAGTTCCATCAAATAAAAATCTCTCCAGCATTTGAGACGCTGTAATCTTTTCCCCATCCCCTGTAGATACATATTCTGCTCCTTCACGAATATAATCAATGGCTCTCATATTTTCATCCATAGCACCATTTTCTTGATGGAAATAGCCAATTTTAACTGTTTCTCCCCATTCTATTTGGCCTGCGTCCTGACTTATCATTCCACTTAAAATATTCATAAGAGTGGACTTTCCAATACCATTAGGTCCTATAATTCCAACTTTATCTCTCTTGGTAAATATATGACTAAAATCTGCAATTAACTTTTTTTCCCCATAGGCTTTATAAATGCTCTCTACATTAATAATCTTTTTCCCAAGCCTAGTTGATGCAGAAGATAGTTCTAATTTATCATTTGAAATGTCTATTTTCCCATCTTGAAGCTCTTCGAAGCGATCTATTCTAGCCTTTTGTTTTGTAGTTCTAGCTTTTGCCCCACGTCTTATCCACGCTAGTTCCTTTTTAAATAAACTCTCTCTTTTTCTCTCTAGTGCATCCATTAAAGCCATTCTTTCAACTTTCTTTTCCAGAAACACACTATAATTTCCCTGGTAACTATATAAATTGCCACGATCAAGTTCCAGAATCTTATTTGTTATCCTATCCAGAAAATATCTATCATGGGTAATCATAAGCAGTGCGCCTTTTCTATTGTTTAGAAAGTTCTCTAGCCAATCTATTATTTCATTATCCATGTGGTTTGTAGGCTCATCTAAAATTAATAAATCCGAAGGAGTAATTAGTGCACTACATAGGGCAACTCTCTTTCTTTGTCCACCAGAAAGGTTTCCAATGCGCTCCTTAAAATTTGTTATGCCAAGCTTTGTTAATATAATTTTAGCTTCATTTTGAACTTGCCATCCATTACAAGCATCCATTTTATTATTGAGGCTCATTAAAGACCTTTGGAGTATTTCCTCCTCTGGGTTCTCTTGTAATTTTTCTATAGCAACTTCATATCCTCTAATTACCTTCATAACATCAGTATCACTTTTAAAAATCTGCTCCAGCACTGTAGCTTCTGGGTCAAATTCAGGATCTTGAGGTAAATATTCTATATTGATCATACTTCCTTTTAAAATTCTTCCGGCGTCAGGAACTTCAAGTCCAGCTATTATTTTTAAAAAAGTGGATTTTCCCGTACCATTAACTCCGATTAATCCAATTTTATCACCATCACTTATACCCAGTGATGCCTTATTAATGAGTATTCTCTCACTATAACTTTTACTCACTTCTTCAATTGTTAATATATTCATACGTACCACCCTTTTCATGTTATAACTTTATACTTTAATTATACCCAAATAAACACCCCAGTGATAGTGGAAATTTATAATAGGCAAATTTCCGCTATCACTGGGGCGTATTTATTTAAGTTCAAACTCCATTTTACAGGGTTATGATACGTATATTTATTTTCTCTTATTAACTTCTAATCCATACTTTCATTATAATAAATAATAAGAAGCCCATAACAAAGGCTGCTCCAATCATTATAGGCATCAATATTTGAAATTGTGCTATAATAATTCCTACAATATCCTTCCAACCTATAGTCTCATTAAATTGCATGTCCTTACATTGTAAATTGATATATTTTATCCTTTCAACTTCTTTTGCCTTTCTCATACACTTCTCCCCCTTGTATTTAATGCCATTGAAATAAATAGCAGTTCATAATTGCTACCTTACAATAGATGACAAGCTACAAAATGTTCTCCACCTACATCTTTATACTGTGGGCACTCATTTTTGCACCTTTCCATGGCATATTGGCATCGGGTGTGAAATTTACAGCCAGACGGTGGATTTGCGGGACTTGGTATATCCCCTTGCAATATAATTCTCTCCCTCTTTATTGTTGGATCTGGCATTGGTACAGCAGATAACAATGCCTTTGTATATGGATGAAGAGGATTATTATACAATTCATTTTTCGATGCCAATTCCACCAAAGATCCTAAATACATAACCCCTATTCTATGACTAATATGCTTTACTACGCTTAAATCATGTGAAATAAATAAATATGAAAAGCCCATTTTTTCTTGAAGTTCGCACATTAAGTTTACTATTTGAGATTGAATAGAAACATCCAGTGCCGATACCGGTTCATCTGCCACTATAAATTCTGGATTTAATATAAGAGCTCTTGCTATTCCTATTCTTTGCCTTTGCCCACCTGAAAATTCATGGGGGTACCTTCTTATATGGTAAGGCGCAAGTCCACAAATTTCTAGAACTTCTTGAACTCTACCTGCGATTTCACTCTTAGGTAATATCCCATGATCTATTAGTGCTTCTCCAACTATTTGCCCTACAGTAAGTCTTGGATTAAGAGAACTATATGGGTCTTGAAAAATTATTTGCATCTTTGGTCTTATTTTTCTTAAATCTTTTTTTGAAAGTTCAAATACATTTTGATCTTTAAAATAAACATTTCCATCTGTTTTGTTTAAAAGTCTTAACATAGTTCTACCAACTGTAGTTTTACCACAACCAGATTCACCAACTAGTCCCAAAGTCTCTCCTTTATTTATATATAGAGATACTCCATCTACAGCTTTAACATAACCTACAGTCTTTTGAAGTATTCCACCTCTAATAGGAAAATATGTTTTTAAATTCTCTACTCTAACTAATGATTCTTGCACTTACTTTCCCCCCCTTGCATTACATTGCATGCGTTACTCCGTAGTACAAAACAATTATAGGTTGCTTTGTTCCTCATATAAAAAGCAGGCTACCTTATGTCCTGGTCTTATCTCTTTAATAGGTGGTTGCTGCTTTCTACAAATATCTAAAGCCTTTGGACACCTTGGACAAAAATGACATTCTTCTGGCATATCAATTGGATTTGGAACTTGTCCTGGTATTGAGTATAATCTATCTACCTCTTTATCTAGTGAAGGTTTAGATTTCATTAAGCCATCAGTATATGGATGCATTGGATTTTTGAATAATTCAATTACAGATGCTTCCTCAACAACCTTACCAGCATACATTACTACTACATACTCTGCCATTTCAGCTATTACTCCAAGGTCATGAGTAATAAGCATTATTGAAGTATTAAGCTTTTTCTTTAAATCCTTCATAATATCAAGTATCTGTGCTTGAATGGTTACATCTAAGGCAGTTGTTGGCTCATCTGCTATTAAAAGCTTTGGATTACATGACACTGCCATGGCAATCATTGCCCTTTGACGCATGCCCCCACTAAGTTCATGAGGATAGCACCTCACTATTTCATCTGGTCTTGGTACCCCAACTAGCTTTAACATTTCTATTGCCTTTTTCTTAGTTTCAACTTTACTTAATTTTTGATGGAGCAGAATTACTTCTTCTATTTGGTAGCCTATAGTAAATATAGGGTTTAAGGAGGTCATAGGTTCTTGAAATATTACGGCTATGTCATTGCCCCTAATTTTTCTCATTTCATCATCCTTAAGTTCTAATATCTTTTTGTCCTCAAATATAATTTCTCCCCCAACTATTTTTCCTGGTGGTGACGGAATTAATTTCATTATGGACATTGCTGTAACACTTTTGCCACAACCTGATTCTCCAACCACACCTATAATTTCACCTTTTCTAATGTTAAAGCTAACATCGTCAACTGCTTTTACAATGCCATCTTCCGTATAAAAATAGGTTTTTAAATTCTTTATTTCAACTAAATTTTTACTCATAGCATGCCTCCTAAACCTTTAGTTTTGGATCGATGGCATCCCGAAGTCCATCTCCAAATAAATTTATACCCATTACCGTTAAGAAAATACATATACCAGGTGGCGCCCAAACCCAAGGTTGAAATTGTAATATATATGCATCGTTAACTGACTGAATCATTTGACCCCAAGATGGTGTTGGTGGAGTAACTCCAAGTCCTAGAAAACTCAATGCTGACTCCGTTAGTATTGCACCGCCTATACCCAAAGTAGCTGAAACTATAATAGACGAAAAAGTATTTGGTAGTAGATGACTAAATATTTTTCTTCTGTCTTTAAGACCTAAAGCTTCTGCTGCCTGCATAAATTCTTGTTCCCTAAGGGATAATATTTGACCACGAACAATACGACAAAGCCCTGGCCATCCAAGTAATCCTATAATAAACATAACCACATACATCCTATACTGTGTTGGAACTTGTAAATCTGACATTACTGCCGCCAGCATTATAAGTAGTGGAAGTGATGGAAAACATAAAAATATATCAACTATCCTCATTATTATGCTATCCACCATTCCACCATAAAAGCCTGCTATTCCCCCTAATATACTACCAATTATCACTTCAACTAGTACTGCAAGTACTCCTACTGAAAGAGATATTCTACCACCATACATAACTCTTACTAAAACATCCCTTCCCACATCATCCGTACCCAAAATATGTTTAAAAGATGGAGGTGCCGATACATTATATAAGTCTATGGTTTCCATTTTATAATGAGATATGATTGGACCAAAAACCGCCATAAGTATCATAAAAAGCAGTATATACATTCCAAACATAGCTAGCTTATTCTTTTTTAATCTTTTTCTTATTATCTTCCAAGGGCTTAAAATTTCTTCTTTTTTAATTACCTTCACTTTTGGTTTTACTTCTAATTGCATTTTGATACCTCCTATTTAAGCCTTATTCTCGGATCAACTACAGCATAAGTAACGTCTGCAATTAAGTTCCCAAACAACGTTAACGCTGCAAGTAAGATATTTATACCCATAAGCAGTGGATAATCGCGGTTACTTACTGCACCAATTGCTATAGGTCCTATACCAGGCCACCCAAAAATTGTCTCTGTAATAAAGGCTCCAGAAAATAATCCAGGAAGCCAAAATCCAAGTAATGTAATAACAGGAATCATACCATTTCTAAGTGCATGTCTATATATAACCACTTTTTCCTTAAGGCCTTTAGCTCTAGCAGTTCTTATGTAATCCTGCCTTATAACCTCTAGCATACTAGACCTTGTGTATCTCATAAGACCTGCAACACTACCTAACGTAAGCACAATTAATGGAAGTAGCATATGACGGGCTACATCTAGCCCATAGGAAAGACCTGTTGATACATTTCCTGCTGTTGTCATGCCAGTAACTGGGAGTATTGCAAGATCTACAGCGAATATTTTAATGAGAAGCATTCCAAAAAAGAAAGAGGGCATAGAAATCCCTATCAAGGCAAATACGGTGAAAAATCCATCAAATTTTGAGTACTGTTTTGTAGCAGAAACTACCCCGATTGGAATTGAAATTAATACACTTAGTATTAATGAAAGTACAGCTAATAAAAAAGAATTCCATATATATGTGTTCATAACTTTTCCTACTGGTTGTTTAAAGTTAGTAGACTCGCCAAAATCCCCCTGAATCACTCCACCTGCCCATCTAAGGTACTGTTTGTCCAATCGTAGATCTAGACCCATTTGGTGTCTTAATTCTTGCTTTCTTTCTGCTGTTAATCCTTTATCCATTTTGCCTGTTAATGCATCACCTGGAGCCAACTGCACTATTAAGAATATTACTATAGATACCCCTATTAAAACTGGTATCATTTGCAGCAATCTTCTAGTTATATATTGCCTCATGATAATCCCCCTTTTAAACTATGCTTGGGTTTAACCAAGCATAGTAAAATATATTAACATAATTAAAGTTTTATTTAACTATTTAGCCTTAGGCACAATTAATTCTGCCTCTGCAATTTGATAAGTAAACTTAATATATGGAGATAAGCTTATACCTTTAACTCTTGAACTCACAGCCCACATCTCTTTACTTTGGTCTAATAAAATATATGGAACTTCCTCTGTAAATAGTTTAAACCACTCTCCATATAATTTCATTCTTTCTTTTGTATCCGTAGTCTTAAGAGCGTCTGCCATTAATTTTTGACTTTGTGGATTTATCCAGTTTCCTGCATTGTATCCACCTAGTTCTGCTTGTTTAGCTGAAAAAATTCCTGATGGATCTGGGTCTATACTTAAACTCCAAGACATATTGAACATTTCAAATTTTTGCTCGTCATAAACCTTTGTACATAAAGTATTGAATTCCATTAATTCAGGAATAACATCTACTCCTATAGCCTTCCAATTCTCTTTTACTATTGGGATTAACATATCAACGTATTTACTTCCTTTGTAAGTCATCCAATGAATTGTGAACTTTTTGCCATCCTTATATCTAAAGCCATCATCCTTTTTAAGCCAACCTGCTTCTTCTAATAAAGCATTTGCTTTTACGGGATCGTATGCATATTTGGTTACATCATCAGTATATGCCCAAGAAACTTGTGACACTGGTGCATTGCAAATTTCAGCATAGCCTTTATATCTAGCATCTATAAAGCCTTTTCTATTTAAACCATAAGTAAGCGCCTGACGTACTTTAACATCTTTTAATTTTTCATCCTTAAGGTTTAAACCCATATATCCATATGAATTTCCTGGATATAGTTGCATATTTACAAATGCTGCAGTTTTAAGCATTTGAATGTTTTCTGGTGAAGTTCCAATTCTATCAATATCTACTTCACCAGCTGATAATGATTGAATGGCAGTCTGTGCATTAGTAACTTTTAGTATTAACTTATTAATCTTAGGCTCACCCTTCCAATAAGTAGGGTTTTTCTCAAAGTCAGCTTCTTGACCTGCCTTATAATTTTTAAAAACATATGGACCAGAGCCCATTGGTTTTAAAAATAATTCTTTTAATCTGGCTACATTACCCTTTTCAAAAGTGTAATAGCTTTTACACATAATTCCATAACCAAAATCACCACTTAGAGCTGGTGCTTTAACTTCCGTTAAAGTAAAGGAAATTGTATAATCATCTATAACCTTTATTCCTGTGACAGTTTTAGCATCACCTTTATTGTATTCCTTGTATCCAGCTAATTTTTCTACTGCATCTGCTCTTGGCCCATCATACTTCGGGTCACAAATAGCTGTATAAGTAAATTCAACATCTTTCGCAGTTAATTCTTCCCCATTGCTAAACTTAATTCCCTTATTTAAAGTGAAGGTATAGGTTTTATTATCCTCTGAAATCTTCCACTTCTTAGCTACAAGCCCTATAGGATTTCCCTGAACATCATTTGACATTAATCCCTCAAAAACTAGCTCATAAACATAACCATCATCTGTTGAGCCCCCATATATTGGATTGAACTTTCCTTCTGGTGCTGTAAATCCAATAATTATAGTATCTTTTCTATTTGCTGCTGTAGCTGGCAATTTTTCTGGATTTACGGCAGCTATGACTTCTGATGCCTTCAAATCCTTTCCTGCTCCTCCATTACCGCTTTGACCACAACCCGAAAATAATAGGGTCATTGACATAGCTAAACTTAAAAATCCAACAATTTTCTTTTTCAATGCTTTTTCCCCCTTTTAATTTAATAGACTCTAATTTTGCTACCCATATAATTATATGGGTTAGTAAATAATTTAATGTTATTTCATTACAATTTAACTAAATTATAATGTTATTGGTATACAATGGCAATATTTTTCCTTCGACTTCTATTTCCCTTCTTCATTTACACATTTTTGGGAAATGTGATTGTTTTTGCAATATTCAGTCTTTATATTGTACAAATACTAAGTTAAAAAATGTAAGGATTACCTCATAAGATTTTTTCAACTAATTCCATTCTCTTAACACTCTATCTACAAAGCGCTGTACCACCTAGCCTAGTATAAAATTTATCGGTTCACTGTAATATAAAAAAGACTCACAATTTTTTTAAAATTGTGAGTCTTTTAGGAATATACCCTTATCCTTATATTCATTTGTTTTCTAAAGTTTTAAACCTTATATGAATTTTAAAAATACCATGTGCTTTAAGGTACAATATATTTAATTACAGTACCTCGTTCAATGTTTTTTCCCTTTGCATCCAATACGCTATCATTGACTATTAAATAATATGTTTGACCTTTTTCTAGCTGTTCATTTGGCGTTACTATTACGGACTTATTATTAACATCTAATTTTATTGGAATTCTTTTTCCCGTTGTCTCATTCATAAGTTCAATTCCTTGTGACTTTATACTATCGTAATCTATAGGCATATTAAAATTGATGGTAAAATGCTTATCTACATTTATATCTTTTTTTAAGTCAGCTAATATCTTATAGTTAGAAAAACCCTGAATAATTTTATTACTTAACTCTTCCTTGGTTATTTTTTCCCAACCTACTTTACTTCCACGATAAGCATTGTAAGATAAATTTTTGCTCAGCATGTACTTAAATTCAGTCCAATATTCCTCACTTCTAGCCATTTTAAGGTTAATATAAAACTCTTTGCCATCCAAATCAATTTTCATATAACCGCTTTTGTCTTTAGGCACACTTGTACTACTTAGAAGTAAATTTGCTACCTTCAAAGAATCAATCCCATCAGCAACTACTTCAAAATCTGGAGACACTCCCGTCTTATGAATTATATTTCCATAGGGAGAGTAAAATTTTTCCACAGTAAGCTTAAGATAGCTACCGTCAGACAATGGGAAGAGTTGCTGAGCAACTCCTTTTCCATAGGTTGTTGTGCCTATAAAAGTGGCCTTATCATAATCCTTAACAGCAGCTGCTAATATCTCCGATGCACTAGCAGAATATTCATTTATTAAAAAAATTATTGGCTTGTCTATAATTTTTCCATGATCTATAGCTTTAATATTATATTTTACTAAATCCCTTTCTTCTATAATAATCCCAGGGACATTTCCAATAAAGTGGCCCGCTATATCTAGTGCTGTACCCAAATACCCCCCACCATTATACCTAAGGTCTATAATGTAACTGTTAGCTCCCAAGTCCTTCATTTTCTTTACTGCTGCTGAAAACAAATCACCAGTATCCTCTCCAAAAGACAGGATAGATATATACGCTACCTTACCCGCTAGCATTTCGCTGCTTATTGTTGGTGACTTTATTTCTCTACGTTGAATATTAAAATTAAGTACTTCTGAGCCTCTTCTAACTGTAATTTTCACATAAGTACCTACAACGCCTTTTATAAATTTTATTGCTTCTTCAGTAGACGAAATTCCAACTAAACTATTGTTATCTACTTGTACAATAATATCTCCTGCCACGAGTCCCGCATCTATTGCTGGAGAATTCTCCATAACCTTAGATACCCTTATTCCTTCAGGCACTAGGTCAATTCCAATACCTATTCCACTAACTGTATTGTTTATACTATCTACAAATTCCGTATACTCCTTCTTTGTAAAATAATCAGAATAAGGATCATCGAGTCTCTTCACCATTTCTGTTAAATCCGGTGCATTTAATACGTAATCTGACACTGTATTTACATAATTGCTTTGTATAATAGCCTTCCCCTCTTGAAGTACATTAGGCTGGGCTAGTACCTTAGCGTATATGGGATTTAAAAATAATAATATTAGGAATACGCTTAATACCTTTTGAAACTTTTTAATATTTATAAATGATTGCTTTTTCATACTCTATCTCCTGTCAAATAATATTTTTTTCTTTATTGTATTCAATACTTTTCCTTTTAATACTTAACTATCTTTATAACCCAATAAATAGCTATAAATATATAATACTACAATTAATTATATAGAGTAAATGTAAATATTTAAAATATATTTTATTTGTATTTATGGAGATAAATTATAATCATGAAGGTTGCTGCTTATAAAAGTGCATAAATAAAAAAAGAACTATTTCTAGTTCTTTTTAATATATGACTTTAAAATTATTATAAAATTTTCGCTAAAAATTCTTTTGTTCGTTGATTGGTAGGGTTATTAAAAACTTCTTCTGGTGTTCCATCTTCAACAATATATCCATCGTCCATAAATAACACTCTACTTCCTACTTCTTTAGCGAAGCCCATTTCATGAGTTACAACTACCATAGTCATTCCATCCACGGCTAGATCCTTCATAACTTCCAGAACTTCTCCTACCATTTCAGGATCTAGAGAAGAGGTTGGCTCATCAAATAGCATTACATCTGGTTTCATAGCAAGAGCTCTAACAATTGCTATTCTTTGTTTTTGCCCTCCTGATAATTGAGCTGGGTAACTGCTCGCTTTACCTTCCAGTCCAACTTTTTCAAGTAATTCAAAGGCTAATTTTTCTGCACTTTGTTTTGAGAGTTTTTTAACCTTAATAGGAGAAAAAGCTACGTTATCTAGTATTGTCATGTGCGGAAAGAGATTAAATCCTTGAAAAACCATACCCATCTTTTGTCTTTGCATATCAATATTATTATGTTTACTTATTATTGAAACCTCTTGGAAATATATATCACCAGAAGTTGGCTGTTCTAGTAAATTTAAGCATCTTAAAAAAGTGCTTTTTCCTGAACCACTTGGCCCAATAACTACAACAACTTCTCCTTTTTCTACATGAATATCAATACCCTTAAGTACTTCCAATTTTCCGAAACTTTTCTTTAAGTTACAAACTTTAATCACTAATTTTCAACCTCTCTTCCACACGTTTCATAAATTTAGAAAGTGTAAATGTCATAACAAAATATATAAAAGCTGAGACTAGTAATGGCTCAAAGGGTTTGAATATGTTCCCTCTTACCGTATCTGCATTATAAGATAACTCATGAATTCCTATTATGGAAACTATAGAAGATTCCTTAATAATTACTATAAATTCATTCCCTAGCACTGGTATTATAGTCTTAACAGCTTGTGGAATTATAATACTTATCATAGCCATGTTATAAGACATCCCAAGTGACCTAGCCGCTTCCATTTGTCCCTTATCAATAGAATTTATTCCTCCACGAATAATCTCTGCTACATAAGCAGAACTATTTATAGAAAGAGCGATAATTCCTGCTACCATATCTGGCAATTGTACTCCAGCATATGGCAAGCCATAAAAAATAATATATAACTGCACTAAAACCGGTGTTCCTCTTATAATCTCAATATATATTGATGCTATAATGTTTAAAATTACACTTTTAGATATTTTCATTAGTGCAAAAATAGTTCCACCTATAACTCCGAGTAACACAGAAAAAAATGCAATTATCAAGGTAAATTTAGCACCATTTATAAAAAACATGTAGTATTCACTCAAAAATGAAAAATCCATATATTCCTCTTCTCCTATAATTTAAATAATTATTTTATATTAGTTATTTATTTAATTGCCTTATTCAGAAATTTTATCAGCATCTGCAACGAATTTATCAATAGCTTTAGCCTTGATTAATCTATCAATAGTTTTATTTACAGAATTTACTAAATCTTCATTTCCTTTTTTTACTGCTATGGCTGAACCAGATTCCTCACTTTTAATCTGTACTGTTGATATTATTAGCGAAGGATTCTGTTGAATGTATGATTTTGCAACTGGTGATTCAACAATTACCGCATCCACCTTTTTAGTCTTCAAAGACAGTATAAGGTCTGATACCTTTCCTAATGGTTTTATTTCTGAACCTGAAAGTAGTTTTTTTGCTAACTGCTCTTGTGTCGCACCCATTTGAACTCCTACTTTTTTACTCTTTAAATCTTCTATAGACTTAATTTTTCCCTCATCTTCCGCTCTTATAACAACGCATTGTACCGCAGTATAATAGATTTTAGAAAAATCTACATTCTTTTTTCTATCTTCTGTAGGATTCATACCTGCGCCAACAAAATCAACATTTCCTGTTTGCAAGGCTGCAAGCAAGCCATCAAACTTCATATCCTTTATTTCAAGCTCAACGCCTAAATCCTTTGCTATTTCTTTTGCTACTTCAATATCAAAACCCACAATTGTGTCCTTGCCATCAATTGATTTATGAAATTCATAGGGTGGATAATCTGCACTTGTACCAATTACTATTTTCCCCTTCTCTTTGAGCTTGTCCATTTTTGAAAGTCCAGCGGACGCTTTTCCTTGTGCGCACCCAGACAAACTAAAGGCTATAAGAATTGTTATTATCATACTAATTATCTTTTTACTATTAATATTCTTCATATGTTATTCCCCCTTGTATATATATTACCTCTATAAGAATACATTACATTGCATAAATATGCAATACATATTTTTAATATTTATAAATTATATTATGTCACAAGGCCTCTATTACTCCATTACGTTAATTTTTTTAATTGTTTTTTCACAATTTTTACGGATTTTATATTAGTTTAAACATTGTATATCTGTGTATAATATCCAATAAAAAAAACCGCCTTTCGGCGATAATTTAGCTGTATTCTATGAAATAAATTTATTTTTGATCCTTAGTTAAAAGCGGATTACTAATTTTTCTTTGTTTAGCTAAACTAATTTGGTACTCTATCAATTTGTTTTGTAAATCAATTATTTTGTACTTAGAAGATTGGAGCTTAAATCTCATGTCTTTATTCTCTACTTTTATTTTTCTATTTTCTTCAATACAAAATTTCGTAGACTCTTTCATTGCTTCTAATTCTTTCCCAATCCTTATATTTTCTTGCTCTAAGGTTTTTATATACTCACCATTTTCTATATTTTTGAATTTATTGTGCAATTCCTCATTATATGCTTCCATATGATTTAATTGTTTTTTAAAATCTTCTAGTTGCAGAACAGATTCCTTATCATGCTTCTCTAAAGATTCACTTTTATTTGAAAGCTCCTTGCAAAGTGAATGACTTTTAAACAAATCATCGCCTAAGTTTAAAGCAGTTAAAATTGCTGCGGAAGAAGTGCTAAGCTTTTCATTGTTACCCATTATGCCCTTAATTTTTTTATCCACATAGCTAGCTACCATATGTAAATATTCTTCTCTTTCTTCACCTTTTAAGTTATATTCATTGCCATTTATCTTTATTGTTACAACGTTCATCTAAAACACCCTCTTAGACAGATTAGTTATATTCATTGTACCACAATATACCTTTTAATAAAACCATATCTTGAAATTAATTAACAGAATATTTCTTTAATATTCCTAGTAATAATAAAAACCCTCTTATTCCTAAGAGAGTTTTTATTTGAGATTATTATCTAAGCTGAGCACCTAATTTATGTTCTAAAGTTCTTAATATTTTTTCGTGCACTTTGTTTACTTCCTCATCCGTTAAAGTCTTATCTTCACGTCTATACACAATAGCATAGGCAATACTTTTTTTACCTTCAGCTATTTGTATGCCTTTATATACATCAAACAACTTAGTACTTTCTAAAATATTTCCACCTTGTTTTACAATTACATCCTCAATATCTTGAACTAGAATTTCATCATCAACTATAAGTGCAATATCTCTTGTTACAGCAGGGAATTTTGGAAGTGAAGTATATTTCTTATTTAAGTCAGCATATTTATAAAGAATATCTAGGTTTAATTCTGCTATATAACATCTTTGTTCCACTTCATAATTCTCTGACACTTTAGGATGAATTTCACCAACAACACCTATAAGTTCTCTCTTTACATATAAATTCGAGGTTTTTCCAGGGTGATAAGTCGAATTCTCACTTTCTCTTTTAAATGAAATATTTCTTAGTCCCAAACTATCTATTACATTTTCCACAACCCCTTTTAAATCCAAATAATCAACATTTCCATACATTCCTATAGTTAATATATTTCTCTCTTCTGGGAGCATCGTAGAATCTTCATTAGGTATATAAACTTTTCCTATTTCGAATAATCTAGCTTCTTCATTATTTCTTGAATAATTCCGACCTAAACATTCCATCATAGACGCTATGGTAGTAGTTCTCATTATACTATAATCTTCTCCTAGAGGATTTTTTATAGTAACTACTTTTCTAAGCTGGCTATCTTCTGGCACTAGAATTTTATTAAATATTTTAGGACTTACAAAGGAATAGCTTATGGATTGATTAAGCGCACTGGAAATTAAAGAAAGTACCACTTTATCTTCTAATTTCTGCTTTTCACTTTTTCCACTTTTTGAAGTTGCACAATTAGGTACAGTTGATGGTATACTATCATAGCCATATATTCTAGCTATTTCTTCGGCGATGTCTTCTCTGATATTAATGTCAGCTCTATTTGTAGGTACCTTTATTATTAGTAAGTCACCTAGTATTTCTGTAGCTAGTTCCAATCTATCGAGGTATATTTTCATATAACCTTTTGATATATCAGTTCCTAAAAAATAATTTATCCAATTTGAATCTACTTCTAGTGTATGAGGTTTTAAAATTTTTGGATATACATCTATACATCCTTCCATTATTTCACCCGCACCTAATTCTTGTACTAAATGACAAGCTCTATCCATAGCCATTTGTACCATATTAGGATCTAAATCTTTTTCAAATTTTGAAGAGGCATCAGTTCTTAGTGATAATTTTTTAGAAGCGAGCCTTATATTTACCCCATCAAAGTTTGCACTCTCAAATATTATGCTACTGCTATCCTCTTTAATTTCGGAATTTAAGCCTCCCATTATGCCTGCAAGACCTATAGTTATATCTCCATCTTTAATATTTAAAATGCTTTCATCTAATTCTCTCTCTACTTCATCCAACGTAATAAATTTTTCGTTAGGGTTAGCTCTTTCAACCACTATATTATTAGTAGTAATTTGCCTAGCATCAAAAGCATGCATAGGTTGACCAAGCTCAAGCATTACAAAGTTTGTAATATCAACTATATTATTTATAGGTCTAAGTTCCGCCTCTATTAGTCTTTCTTGCATCCATTGTGGAGATGGCTCTATTTTTACATTTCTTATACCCTTTAACATGTATCTTCTGCAAAGTTCATCTTTAATATTAACTTTATAAGCATCTTCCACATTCTCGACGCAAGTAGCAGTGTAATCAAGAGCTGGTTTTCTATATTCAATTCCCAAAGTTGCAGCTGTTTCTCTAGCTATGCCTAGAACACTTAAGCAATCTGGCCTATTTGAAGTTATTTCAAAATCTATTAATACACTTTGAAGATTTAAAACTTCTTTTATGTCTTTTCCAATAGGTGTATCCCCTGGAAGAATCATTAGTCCATGAACGGGTTCATCCCCAGCAATTCCTAGCTCTTCCTCAGAGCAGAACATACCATTAGAAAGTATACCACGAAGCTTCCCTTTTTTTATCTTTAATCCTCCGTGCAAACTTGATCCATGAAGCGCTACTGGTATAATATCCTGCTCCTTCATATTAGTAGCTGCAGTAACAATTTGTATTGGCAGGTCTAGTCCTATATTTACTTGACATACAACTAATGCGTCGGCATCCGGATGTTTTACTATTTCTATTATCTTACCCGTAACTACATTTTCAATTTCAGCACCGGATATAATAATCTCTTCTACTTTTGAACCGGACATAGTTAGTTTATCGGAAAGCTCCTTTGGTGAAATATCTATATCAACATAATCTTTAAGCCATTTAACTGGTACTTTCATTTTATATCCTCCTAGCATTGTTTGATAGTGTTAACACTATCTTTGTTTTATTTATATAAATCCCTGCTTTAGCAAGGGTTTAAACTGTTTTTATAACAAAAAAACAATGACCCCCTCTTTTTGGTATAATTGTT
>NZ_JAHLEF010000039.1 GCF_018861755.1 Clostridium sp. CF012
AGCTTTCATAAGGTCTGATTTTATTTCTCTAATCTTGTTACGTTCACGCCTATAATTAGAATAAGCCACTCCAATAGGCTTATGTCCATTTTCTAAAAGTTTATCTTCAACAATATTTTGTATTTCCTCCACAGAAAGTTGCTGCTTGTCCAAATCCTCAATTCTTTCTAACACCTTTTGAGTTAGCTCTATAATTTCACTTTCTCTTAAATTAAAAGCTATCTCATCCGCAGCTCCTCTTATGGCATTTGTAATTTTTATCGAATCAAATTGAACCTCTCGTCCATCTCTTTTGAGTACATGTAGCATAACTAGGCCTCCTCGAACACATTATATTGTGTTTTCTTTATTCTATTTTATAAAAAATCTATAGTATAATTAGAAATTTTTCTCTAACAAAAAATTAATCCCTTTAGCATTTCTGCTAAAGGGTATGACAATAATACTGACCATAATTGTAAAAAGCGCAAAAATAAAATGCGTGTTATACAATTATACGTCACCCCCTATCACTCGTAGAGTTTGTGGTGCATTAATATAGGCAGGTCTTCTGACTCAAGAATCATTATTTAAGTACGCCTTCCCCGTTTCCAAGTGGCATAATGTACTAAAATTCATCTATTACAGCTACGAGATAGTTCAGGATTTTAACCTGATTCCCTTTTCATTAATTAATTTTAATTAAACCTATATTTTATTATTTAATTTTTAAATTGTTTCAAACATGTGCTTATTGTATAAGTATAATATTGTTAATATAAAAAATCAACTGCTATATTAGCATTTTGAAGGGCTAAATTTCTATTGCTTTTACATTTCTTTGATGCTAATATAGTAATTGTAATATAATAAAAATTGAATATTAGCTTTAGGTGCCCTATAACTAGGGTTAAAAGGGAAAGTGGATAAAAACCACTGCAGCCCACCGCTACTGTATTAGAGGATGAAATCCAGAAAACCATTGGGAAACTGAGAAGGTTGGAGAGTAAGATGATGCTAAAGCCAGTAAACCTGCCTACTGTGTAAAATTTTAGTCTTCGGAGGGGGGACGGAAATACGTAAATTAACAATAATATTGGGTTATTCAATGCGCCAAAAAGTTAATTGCATTATTCCACATCCTTAGGGTGTGGTTTTTTATTTGCTGTTTTTTTCACGGAAATTTATTATTTTAATTAGAAAGTATATACGAGATAGGGAGGCGTTTATAGTATATGGTGACAAGTTTAGATGAAAAATTCGAACTGGGCACTTATATGGCTAATATTGAAAGGGCAATTATTGAAAAAACATTAAGAAAGAATGCTTATAATATTAGCAAAACTTCAAGAGAACTGAGTATTTCAAGACAAGATTTGCAATATAAAATAAAAAAACATAATCTAGACCTGAGATGAAGGACATAAAGCATTATTTTAACCAAGGGGTTCCATCTTGAGAGGACATACAATTTTAATTATTATAAAAAAAGAAAATATACTCTGTAATAACATTAATAACTTAATAAGAAATTATCTAAGGTACCTTTTAAAGGTTTAATAGGGAAAGTGGTCTAAATCCACTGCAGCCCCCGCTACTGTACACGGAGACAAATCTATACCACTGGCAAGCGCTGGGAAGGTTGGAGGAGAGTGACCCGCAAGCCAGGAGACCTGCCTAGATGATATACAGCTTTATCCTACGGAGGGACGGGATTGCAATTATATATGCCTTTTTGCATTATATTGCTTTCACATGGGATGTGAAGGCATTTTATTTTATAAAATCTTTTGCTCCACCTTTTGTAGGTCGAGTATTTTTATTTTTTTGGATTATAGTTTTAAAATTCACATTATTCGGCCTAGAATTTTTAAATCCTACTGTAGGTTCAATTGTTCACAATGTTTCCTGCATTTTCATGGTTCTAAATTCTTCAAGAATGCTGACGTGAGGTAAAAATTCAAAGGAGGTGTTACATGGAAAAAATTATTATTTTATGTGCCATGTTTCTGGTGGCTGTCTTTTTCTTCAAATGGAAACATGGGAAGGGGCACACCAATGGCGATGGTAAACATCATCATCAACATAGAATAGGACATAAACATGGCGAAGGGTTTTCAATTGATTTTTATGCTTACAGTTCCAAAATCAGACACTGGAATGCTACTTTTAAAGTATCTCTTTCTGTTCTAATACTGATTCTTTGTATTGCATTGGAAAACCCCTATGTATCTGTTGTGGTCATTATTGCAATGGCATATTTGACCATTGTAAGAGGAGAGCTTCCAGTAAATGAATATTTGTCAATACTGGCGATTCCAATCGTCTTTATTCTCCTTGGCACTTTTACCATTGCCATTGATTTTTCAAAGCAGCCCATGGGGCAGTATAACCTGTATCTTGGTTTCTGCTATGTGTTTACTTCTCAGGCAAAGCTTAAGGAAGTGGTATTTTTGATTCTGAAGGTGTTTGCAGCTATCAGTGCCCTACAGATGATGACACTGTCGACACCATCTTCTGAGATTATCTATGTGCTTCGAAAGGCACATGTGCCAAAGCTTATTGTAGAACTGATGAACCTCATTTACCGTTACATTTTCATTTTAATGGATGTCTATGCCAAAATGAAAAACTCTGCAGAATCACGCCTAGGTTACTGTGATTTTAAAACTTCCTGTTATACATTTGGAAGCATTGCAAGCAATATGCTGGTTATTTCGCTTAAAAAGGCAAACACTTATTATGATGCCATGGAGGCCAGATGTTATGATGGAGATCTTATATTTTTGGAGGAAGATAAAAAGGTAGAGATAATACAGATTGCCTCTGCAGTAGCCTTCATAAGTTCTTTGATTCTGCTCTGGTGCTTTACAAGATAGAAAGGAGCTATTATGGAAAAACCAATATTAATGGTCGAAGATCTATACTACACCTACGGAAATGGAAAGTCTGCACTAGACGGCGTAAGCGTGGATATCCATGAAGGTGAGAAAATCGCTGTCATTGGTTCCAATGGATCTGGAAAATCCACATTTTTCTTGAACATAAACGGTGTATTTACACCGGAACAGGGAAAAATCATTTACCGGGGTACTGTGGTCAATAAAAAGAATTTAAAAGGGCTTAGAAAAAAAATCGGAATCGTATTTCAGGATGCGGACAATCAAATAATTGCATCTACAGTTAGGGCAGAAGTTGGATTCGGGCCGATGAATTTAAAACTTCCCAAAGAGGAAGTATTGGAACGGGTTGAGGAAGCACTGGCATATATGAACATCTCAAATTTTAAAGATCGTCCGCCACACTATTTGAGTGGGGGTGAAAAGAAGCGTGTCACCATTGCCGGTATAATTGCTATGAAATCGGAAATCATTATCTTTGATGAACCGACTGCATCACTGGACCCTTTAAATGCACTGATGTTAGAAGAAGTTTTGGACAAGCTTGCTTTGGAGGGTAAGACAATGCTGATTTCCACCCATGATGTAGATTTCGCATACAGATGGGCTAAGCGAGTCCTTGTATTCTGCCAGGGGAAAATTATCGCAGATGGAACACCGCTAGAAATTTTCCGAAACACTGAAATTTTAAAACAGGCAAATCTAAAACAGCCAGCCATGCTGGATGTCTATGAATTGCTTGTAGAAAAACATCTGCTGGAAGATACTAAAGCCTATCCGAAAAGTACACAGGAATTCAAGGAAATGCTTGAAAAATAGTTAGTTTTTCTAGGTGTTTTAACTTAGATTAATATAAATTTAAAAAAACAAAGGGGGAAATAAAAATGAATCAAAAAGAAAAGAAAATTGTCTTTATTGCCATAGCTTTTGCATTAATTTTCGGAGTAACTCCCGTAGCAAACGCAATGCACATCATGGAAGGATATCTACCACTTAAATTCTGTATAGTATGGGGTGTTATCTGTGTTCCGTTTTTACTAGCAGGTTACATTTCAATTAAGAAAACATTGTCATTAAATCGTAAATCGATTTCTATTCTTGCTATGGCGGGTGCCTTCATTTTCGTAATTTCATCTTTAAAGATTCCGTCAGTAACAGGAAGTTGCTCACATATGACTGGTACCGGACTTGGTGCAATTTTATTTGGACCTATGGCTGTCAGTATCCTGGGGATCATTGTGCTGCTTTTTCAGGCAATCCTGCTTGCTCATGGCGGCCTGACCTCTCTTGGTGCTAATACGTTTTCTATGGCTATTGCAGGACCGCTTATTACTTATGGAATCTATAAATTATGCCAAAAGCTGAAAGTCAATAAATATGTAGGTATTTTTCTTGCAGCATCAATTGGCGACTTATTTACCTACTGTGTAACTAGTATTCAGCTTGCACTTGCATATCCGTCAGCCAGCGGTGGTATCGCAGCCTCTGCAGCTAAATTCCTTGCAGTATTTGCACCGACACAGCTTCCATTGGCAATTATCGAAGGAATTTTGACAGTTGTTATCATTATGGGTCTTGAAACATATGCAAAATCCGAACTCACAGATCTTGGATTCCTAAAAGGAGGAGAAAATTAATGGTAAAGACGAAAAAAAAAGTTATCATTCTATTAATTATTGCTGCATTAATTGCCATTATACCATTATTCACGTTAAAAGGTGCTGAATTTGGTGGCTCAGATGATGCAGGAAGCAAAGTTGTTTCCGAGATTACAGGTACTGATTATAAACCTTGGGCTACACCTGTTATGGAAACTTGGATTGGCGGAGAATTACCAGGCGAAATTGAGAGTTTACTCTTTTGTCTACAGACAGGTATTGGAGTAGGTGTTCTTTTCTTTTTCCTCGGAAGATTCGTAGAGAGAACTAAAAAAGAAAATCAGGAGAATAAAACTGAATAATGTTTTTTTAATATATTCTTTTAACAGCAATAAAGGTAGTTGGAAGCAGAAATTTTTAATTGTACTAAGAAAGCTTAAAGTGCCTAAGTTATTTGTTTACCTAATGGGCCTAAACTTGAGATAAATGCTAGGAGGTATTATAAATATGGGCAAAATAAATAAATTAATAAAATTTTCATTGGATGATTTATTTACAGCTACGTATTTAAACTTAAAAAGAGCAAGTGCATATGGCTGCTTTCCGGAACCACCTCAAATTCTAAAATTATGCTTAAATAATATTTAGAGTTTGAAGGGAGAATTATTATGGATATGTACAAAAACTTAGATAAGAAATTTCAAGTCAATATAACAGGAAATAGAGAAGCCGATAGGATTATTGTAGAGGAATTCAACAAAAACTATGTTGTAAATAAGGTTCAATTAAAAAAGATTTTATGGAAGAAATTCAAAGAAACTTTTAAAAAAAAGTAAAGGATGATAGAAATGAGAAATATGCTTTGAGTGGAATTTTTATTAACTTTAAAATAAGTAAAGAAAGTGGGGTACCACTATACATTCAAATTAAAAAGCAGATTATAGAAGAAATAAAAAAAGGAACTATCAGGAATGAAACCAGAAGAATTTTTAGACATAGTAAATAAAAGGCTAGATAAAGAAAACATATAATTGATAAAATCATAAAAGTATACGTAGAGTGCAATATAAAACAAGCTTATTTAATTATCTAAAATTACAAGGATAGGTGCACTGATATTTTTATGGGCTTCTCTTAGTTTTACAATTTTTATTATTCCAAATATTTCTAAAATTGTGTATGATTTTTTAGAATAAGAGATCTGTTTAAAGAGATAAAAGCTGTGAATTTTAAATTCGCAGCTTTTATTATTATAGAGTATACATTATACTCCTTACGTAAAACTGTACTATAATATGGAATCATAAACCTTAAAAGGGAATAATTTCTAAATTACTATTGATTTGTTATAAAAATCATGATACACTTATTGAGTGAGCGGATTGCTGTACTGTTCAATTTGCTTATGAGATTAGATATAATTGTGTTTAGATGCAATAGGAAGCTCGCCGGAGCTACTTATTGCTTTCTTTTTTGTCAATACTTAATGAGGTTTCAGCGGAAAGCTCATTATTTTTTATAGTTGTTTTTGATTGAAACATAGCTTTCATTATCTCTTGTTTGTAGCAGAAACCAAGCAGCATAGCAACAATACCCAACATTGTTAGACAGAGAACAATAATAATAAAATCTAGATTCACAAGACCACACTCCTTTTTAAATTTATTTTAGGTGCAATCCGCTCACTTTTTGAATAGAGTTTGGAAATGATATAAGGTTGTACACTAATTGTATCATATATATTTTAGGATGTATTGAACATTGCATAAAACACCTAATTTTTGTCATTAATATCAATGTGTTATTTAATTTGATTAACTAAAATATTCAAATTACTAGAAGGTATTTTCAAATTAATATAGAATATGTAATTAAGGGTAAATCAATACAAAGGGGGGATGATAACTATATGTACAATATATTAGTTTTAGAAGACGATTGTATTCAGTTGAAAACCCTGTCAGATATTATAAAACAGTCTGGGGACATGTATCAAGTATATGAAACCACCAATACTGCAGAGGCTCTTAAAATAGCCCAGCAGGAGATGATTGATCTTTTCTATATAGATATTAATTTAAAAAATGAATCAGGTCTTGTATTTGCTCAGGAAATAAGAAAAATAGAAAGATATAGATTAAACTGGATAATATTTGTGACAATTTACAAGGAGTATATGCTTTCAGCCTTTAAGAAAATTCACTGTTATGATTATATATTAAAGCCTTATAATAAGGAAAACATCCAAATGATAACAAAGCTTTTGCTATCAGAAAGTAGTGCACAGGTTGCTGTTACAGAAATTAGGGAAAAATTCATAATAGTTCCTGTAAAGAACGTCCAGGTAAAAATATTTATTAATGAAATAATATTCGTGGAAGTCTTTATTAGAACTTCAATAATTCATACTATAAACGGGTCCTTCACTATAGATTATTTATCCCTTAAGAAAATAAATTCAGTTATGGAACATAAGAATATCCTTCAAAGCCATAGGTCCTATTTAGTTAATGTAAAATATATCAATAAAATTGAAAAAACTAATGATAAAACTTCTTACAAAATTTATTTTTGCAATACTGATAAAACTGCATTACTCGGAAATAACTATAAGAAAAGTATAATGGACAGGTTTAATAATGTTGTGGGTGGGGAGACAAATGAAGGATTATAAGATATTTGTTTTGATATTCCTGGAAGTAGGAAGCTTTATGTTGCTATGGAATATGTTTAATAAAAAATATGAAAAGAGATTTTATAAAAGTGCTATCATAGTAATTTTTACTTCATTAGTAGTTCTAATTACAAACTATATTTATCCTCCCTTGCAGTTTTTTGTTAATTACCTGTTTTTACTTTTAGCTATTAAGCTGGTATTTAAGAAAAAAATAAAGTATTTATTATTAGAGTTCGGTTTGGTTCTGGCCATTTTTGGTATAATGCAGTTGATTATAATAATTGTGTTTAGATTGGCTACTCCAACTTTTATGGAAAAAGGAGATTTTATATATTTACTTATTGCAAACCTCGTTTGCATGGTCTTTTCTTTTTGTATATATAGATATGTATCTGATGATAAGCTAATAATTTTTTTTAAGCAAAAAAGTTCTAAAATATACTTTTTTTCTGTGAACCTTCTAATATATATAGTTACGGCAAAGTGGGTATGGAATTTTAAAAGACATGAATTTTTGGATGAAATAGCGCTGTATCTTGCCATTCCTATAGTATACATTCTGGCAAATTTGTTTTTTCTTGAGTATCAAATGAAAAATAACGAAATAAAGAAATCACTGGAGGAATATCAGAAATACTCTCCTGTAATATCGAAGTTACTCGAGGACGTAAGAAGGAGACAGCACGATTTTAAAAATCATTTGAATACAGTTTACAGCCTTCTCCTAGTATCTGATGAAAAGAATTTAAAGGAAACTATAACAAAATATATAGATTCTCTTAATATTTCCTTAGAAGATATGGAGAAGGTACTTCAAATAGACAATACAGTGGTAACGGCCATTATTTACAATAAAATTAATGAGGCAGCCAAAAATAATATTGAGTTTAAGTTTATGATTCAAGGGGGCTCTAAGTTTCCTTTCAAGGATTATGAATTATCAGAGCTTTTAAATAATCTTGTAGATAATGCTTTTGACGCTGTTATAAATTCAAAAGGTGATTTGAAAAAAGTATTCTTAAATATAGGTTACCTTGAAGACAATTGTATTATAGAAATCGGAAATACAGGTGAAAGAATAGAATTTAATGAAATCGGAAAGATCTTTAGTGCAGGATATACTACTAAAGGAGGAGAAAATCGCGGATACGGGCTGTATAATGTAAAAAAAACAGTTGAATCCTATGGTGCTAGGATTCAACTATCATTTGAAAACAATTATACAATTTTCAGCATTAAATTGTCGTAGGTATGTGACTATTCTTCTTTTAGGCATTCTGGGATTTCAGGCTCTCCAAGAAAGAGGAAGGAGCCATACCATGGAAATACAAATGAAGTTACAGTGAGGCAAAGTGCGCATAACATGGATTTTCCTTTAAAACTGTTAACTAATTTTCTCATAATGTCCTCCTTTTTTATAGAATTCACAAATGGGTTATAACGTCGGCTTTTTAACCAGCACAAGCTGTATATTTTGTATTAATATAGTGCTGAAGCCGCAGTTTATATAGGAAGGGCTTTTTAAAAATAATAAAATAGTGGTCCATAAAACTATAGACAGAGCTGCCGTATACTTATATTGCAGCTTTTTTTTATTATCTTTTACAGGACTACGAACACAGCATATTGGAGCACGGATTAAAACTATCACAAAACTAGCTATGCTCACAGGTAGATAATATACTGCCAGAAGTCTAGGCATTAAGGGAGCGAGCACACTGGTGAAGATAAAGAGCAGAGTTGTTAGAAGTAAACAATTCAAGGCTCCCTTTACGTGTACTCCTCCAGCAAATACCCTTGTTGACAATAGTACGAGTAATGAAAAATAGAAATACTTCTGAACATGTATTATATTAAAAAATAATACTAGAAAAACAATCTTGAATCCTTCACTTAAAAGTATACTTAAGCCATACTGTATCCTTGCTCTATCTTTAACATTATTGTAGGCCTGCGTACAAATGAAGGAGGTAAGCTGCAATGCCAATTTATCTATGATTCTTAATGCACCTCCTATAAAGTGAAAAACAATATTTTTTTAAAATACATTAATTTAAAGTGGCTTCTCCTTGTTCATAAATAATATGATGTAAATTACGTGTTTAGTACAATATGGAGTTAAATTAAAAGAGAATTTATAATAAATAAAGGGAATATAAGTTAATTATTGAATGATGTAAAAAAGCTGCTAAATCATATTACATATAAAAGGAATTATAATGGTGGAGTAGATCATAGCATTTTCGGTACTTACATATATAGCTATCTGAATATAGAGCAATAGATAAAAATACCAGGATAGGTGCACTGATATTTTTATGGGCTTCTCTTAGTTTTTCAATTTTTATTTATTGTCATTTACACAAATTTAATAATAAAAATAATTAATCCCTGAATTGGTATTAAAGGAATACTAGGACGATAACACTAAATAGATTGGCAGCAAAATGTGATATTGCACTAGTCCACGCATTGTTTGATTTATAAAAAAAATTTACAAGCATTTTTGAAATAGTAAAAGCATGTTAATAAGGTGAAATTAACATGCCTTTTTACATTTGATTATATAGTTATTAAGGAATATTTTTATACGGCATCTAGTAATATCAACAGTTAAGGACCTATTAATCCCTTTAAATTAATAGGTCCTTAACTATTGATATTACTATTTATTTTTTTATTTAATAATTTGAAGCCTCCTGATTTGTATTAGATGATTCTATAAAGCCTGGGTCACCTTTTAAAATAATGCCACCATTATAGACAACAGTTCTTAGTACATAACGGTCCGGATCATTTGGATCACATAATGGCCAGGCGATTTGATTTGTAGCAATTTTAACTAAAGTAGAAATACTCGGAACATTATTAGCAACTCCATTTGCAATACAGTTGCTAATAATTTGTGATATACCATTTATAGCTGCTATTACAACAGCAACTACAATTCCAACAATAACTCTATTTACCACATCTTTAACTACCCTCTCTATAAGGATGCCACATATTGCTACAATCCCCGATAATATAATCTCCGTGATGATAATAGCAGGATCTGTAACCACACGATGAATCACTATAGGCTCTCCCAAATTCGCATAGGTAAGACATTGCTCCCCTTTATCATTCACCGTTAGCTCTAATGTTTGGAATGAGTCCATATCTATATAAGCATCAATACCAGGCGAAATATTAACGCTTATATGTGTTGTAGTTCTAATTTGAGTCGGTTCAAAGGACACCATAAAGTTGTCAATCTTTGGATGATACGTAATGCAACCATATTTTATTCCTTCCATGGAAAGATTCTTTGCGGTAATCATATTCTCATTTAAGACAAACTTATCTTTATCTTTTGAAAAATCTTGCTGTACTCCTGGTAGGAATTGATATTTTAAAAATAGCTGGGTGTTAATAATAAATACACTACTATCATCTTTTTCAAAGGCTACCGAAGTAATTTGGTGTGATAGTGCATCTGCACTTCTATTATTTGTCATACACAATACTCCAAAAACACTACTATTTAAGGTTCCATTGTCAGTATATGCGTATGACATATACGTAGTTTTTAACCATTTAAAATCTTCACCAGAAGACAAGTTTTTAAGATACACCGTAGAAAACACATTATCAAAGGCTTTTAAATTGTCATTTAGCCACAGCTGTAGCATGCTTTGTATAATTGCTTTATTTATTGTACTAATTTTTGAATCAGGTGGAAAGTTCATATAGAGTAAGGATACAACAGGATTCTGTTGATTCGTCTGAGTAGTATTAATCTTTAAGTCATAACTTCCATCCTCAAATTGTTCAGATAACACTTCTGGAAAATATGCAAGCTTAACTTGTACAACAGCACTCACATCATTCAAAGAAATTTGCTTGCCTGTTGAAGAAGTATATATTCCATCCTTAATAGGTATTTTCATATTAACATTGGAGCCATCTCCACCTTCTATGATTTGCCAATCCCCAAAGTTTCCATCAACTTTAAATATATCCCCACTATCATCTAAATCTTGTGAGAAATTAGGTGGTGAAGTATGTTTTTCTTGGATAGCTAAATTTAAATAATTAGCACGTATAGCATATACGCTATCCCAACCATTCGTGGTGACACTATCACCTAATAGTATATTAGGGTTTTCTAATTGTTCCTCTGATTTCTGAAGCATTACAGCATTTTTATATAGACCTGTATTTAACACTGCGTCCTTAAGGATATTATCTAGATTTTCAACCTCTAAACTTACACTGTGATTTTTGATTTTTAAATTATCACTCATTTGTTATTCCCCCTCATAATCGCACTTATAATTTATACTGTAATATTAATTCATTTGAAAAAAAGCAATTAGTTAATACTGTTTCATTGTTACCATCATTCCATTTTATAGCATCAATCTCCATCACATTTATACTAGATTGAAATGCCGAACTAATTTGATTGATTAAATCCTCTGATATTATATTCACCGCAACATCAACTAAGCCCAAAAGAAATTTCCAATACCATGGTACATGAGAGTCTTTAGAAACATTAATATCTCCTATGACAAAGGCAATTGTATTATTATTCTTTTTCTCAGGCTTGATGGTTGCTTCTATGCTAAATGTCATATCAATGCCCACATAAAGATTGCAATTACCACTACACGTAATGTTTAAGTATTCCCCAGTTATGACTCCACGAAAACTTTTTACTTTAGGATAATAATCAATTGCACCATTGTGAATTTTATGTAGATTTAGAGTTTTATTATTTAGTAGTACTGAATCCTGTAAATTGAAATCAGCAGTGGAGTTTTCAAAGGTAGATAAAAGACTTGTTAAAACAATATTCCATAAAACCTTGTCTCTGTTAATTGAGAAAAGTGCAGTACTATACATGTCCTTATTTTGCACATCAATATCTATTGAATAACCGGAAACGTCGCGTTCGTCACATACAGAACAAATTGCAAAATATCCATTGTCCTGATCTAAAAAGACATATTTATTTTGCACTGGCCGTATCCACTCAGCAAGCGCTTCATTCAAAGAACCGACTTGTGCAAAAATATATCTAACCTTGTTAGGATTTTCCACTAAATAGTCGCATATTCCATTAATCAGTAGTTGTTCTTTTATTATGCCAAGCTTGTCTGTTTTATCTTCTACCACAATTGGATATACTGCACCTTGCGTAAAACCATCTTTTTCACTGGTAGCAACATAAGAAAAATCAAAAGTTAGTATGGAGGATTTTTTGTTATCTGGTAAATTAACAAAATCTAACGTACAAGAAATAATAATGCTAATTCCAGATATATCATTGGCAGTTTCATCCACTGTCAATAAACCTTCCTGAATTGGCAGTCTTATTCTTATATTTTTACCACTACCTTCTGGTACAATCTGCCACGGGTTAAAGCTACATATAATATGGAAGGATTGATCATCGGATGTATAATCTAAGCTACTATCCTTCTCATCCCAGGATTCAACCAATCGGTTATTAACAATACTATTCTGAATTATACTAATTGTATCCCAATCACGATTATCCATATATCACCTCCTGTCTTTAGGATCGCCATACATACCGTTATGCACAGTAAAATATCCCTTTTAAAACAAAAATAACCTATATTTCCTTATAATATTATATATTTACCTTAATATTTTACCATATAAAGTTAGCTATTACAATTTTATTTCTTATTTGAAGTGGAAATTATAAAATAGTTACAGAGCAAGTTGACTGTGATAGTTATAACTTTGAAGATCTGGTTAAAAGCAATAAGATAAAAAGAAAAGAAGAATTTAATTTACTTGAGAAGTTGAATCAAAGAGGGTATATGGAAGAGAGTGGGTATGCCTGGGCACAGCCAAGAGATGCAGAACTCCAGGAAATGTATAAAAATTTTATGGGGAATTTAGAAAATGATAAGAAACTTAAAAATAAATTAATAAAATATTTTTCGACAGTATTTTATCTATTTAGATAAAAAACGCTAAAACCATTGATGTACAAGCATTTATAAGAAGTGCCCTATAGGAGAATAAATCCTATAGGGCACTTCTCATTTAGGGTTCATTTAGGGTTGATGTTTTATAATATGTGTAACTTACTATTTTAAAGAGAAAAGTTTAAAGATTTGGTTATCTATTGATGGCTAAAAATTAAAGGAGGATTTTATGAAAAAATATCTAGTTTTATTAATTACTCTATTAACATTTATTTTACCTACAGTTGCATTTGCAGAGGTAAACCCAGTTGTGCAGCCTACTCTGGTAATGAAAACAAGCACAACCCTTGCAAATAATGCAGATAACCCCGTTGTTGTAAGCTCTACTAATTCATTATTGCTTGACTTTGGGACAATCCTTGATGGAAATACTGTTACAAATGCAGTGAAAGTATTTAAAGTAAGCACAAAAGGCTTAGAAACTGAAGTACCTGTTAATTCAGTTATAGACAAAATTAATCCATCAATACTGCAAATTAAAACAAAAGACAGTGTCCCATTTACGCAAGGAGAAGAATTTAAAATTGTAGTAAGTCCTGAATTGAAATCATCAAAGGGCCTTTCATTAAGTAATAATATTGAATATTTTGCTGTAAACTATTCTTTTACTCTTGCAAAAGAAGGAATAGCTCAATTAGATTCAAAAAGAGAACTAGTAGTTTGTATAAGTGATATACATCTTGGAATAGATGATAAATATGCCGAAATTAAAAAGAACAGAGAGGATCTTAAAAAATTTCTTGAACAAATAAGGTATTCACCTAATGTTAAAGAACTGGTTATCGCTGGTGACTTATTTGACGAATGGTTTATTCCAGCACAATTAGATACTTTCAATGGAAAAACACAACTTGATTTTATAAAACTAATTGCTAAAAACAATAAAACAATAATTGATGCTTTTAACAATATAATCACAGATAAAAAAATTAAAGTGACTTATGTACCAGGTAATCATGACCTGTTATTTACAGCTTCTGACGTGCAGAGTGTACTTCCAGGGATATCGCAAGCACGTGATGTACAAGGACTAGGAGCATATTCACCAGAGAATTTTCCAAAGGCTGTAATTGAACATGGGCATAGATATAATTTTTTTTGTGCACCTGACCCTATTTCAAATGCTAAAATTGCACCTGGCTCAATCCTTCCGCCAGGATATTTTTTCACACGTATAGCAACAACTTCTGTTATAGAAGGACATCCTAAAGCAGGTGGAATAATGCCAGAAGTTACCCCTAATAATATAGGAGTAAGTCAAGATTTGGCTTATAGCTATTGGCAACAATGGAAGGGACTTATGACTGCCTTACCGGCAAAAGAGAGTTTTGATGAAAAATTTATTACCACTAATATAGATGGATTTAAGGAAGATTACTCAATAAATGAAATCATGCCTTACCAAACTATGAAAAATGGTGCTATTAACGTGAATTTATTCAAAGGAAGTCAAGATTCCTGGGAAGCAAGACAAACTTTGAATAAAGTACCTATAAAAACTTCTGTGAAAAATGCTATTACAAACGGTGGATTAGCTAGTGATTCAGATGAAATGTCTAATATTCAGTACTTCAGTAACCCTAACTCTGATAAAAGAATTGTAGTATTTGGACACACACATGAGGCTCGCATACTGTCATATAACACTGTTAATAACCAAAAAGCTATTTATGCTAACTCTGGTACTTGGATAGATAAGAATACATATCCAACTATGACATTTGTAGTGCTGATACCACAAAAAACCAAATATTCAATGCCTAGCTTTGTGAATCTTTATCAGTATTCATCTGAAGGAGTTTCTACAAAACTAGATGCACAGGCACTTACAAAACTTAATAATTAAGTAACTATAACTAAATATTAAGATTACGGGATATTAAGAAAATGGATAGGTATTTGGTGCCTATCTATTTTTTTTGCAACTTGCAATATGACGGTATTTGATTAATTCAGCAAGGGTAATGTGATAGAATTCTTTAAATGGATATTTTAAGGATTGGAGCAGGGCTTATCAAAAGCATGGCATGATAGGACTCGCAATCAAAGTGCCACATGCTGGATAATCCTTTTGGAAAGGCTTCAGGAAGCCATGTACTTGATCCTATATTTACTATTGCAAACAAGCTAAATTTCCAAATAATAGCCTTTGCTGCACCAGAAATTATAAAGACAGAAATCAGTGAAAGATTCCCTGTATTTTGGGCGCTACAAATTAATGAAGAGGACGAAAAGGGGAAACTTGGAAGTGTCATTGGCAGAGTGGTTCATGGGGGAAGGGTTAGAGGATAGAAGAACTATATAACAAGAGCGCGAATTAACTTAATATCACATAGTACTCATTTTACGACATTTTTTAATATTAACATCGTTGCAATCGCAGTAGTAACCCCACATCTAATGATATGGGGTTACTTTTAAATTTTAGATTTGTATTCCTTATTTAATATATTTAAAATTCTTTCCAAAGCGATTAAAATTGCAACTAACAGTCCAATTATTACTCCAACTATTAACCCATATCCTATTGTGAAAAGACCAATAGTGCAAAGTATTATTACATATAAAAATGGTATTCCATAATTGCTTGTTTTATCATTACTCATCTTTTTACTCCCCCATTATAATAGTCTATAATTTTATACAAGTGTTTACTAAATTATAGTTATTTATATACTAATTATAACATAAATTTCAAGTATAAGGGATTTAATTATCTGAAAATAGGTTCTCTACCTTTGTAAGTAGCAATTCTGGTATCTACAAAGTTAGTTGTACTATGAACTATAATATTTTTGCTTTTTATTATGTCTTTATCATCTTTGAAATATTGTAACCACTAGTGAATTTAAATGATTTTTCTAATTTGGTTGGTTGGTTGGTTAAGAAATCCTTATGAGAGCAATAAGGTATAATTAAAAAAACAGGTTTAAATCAGTTATGGAGATATTTATAAAAGTATATAGTTTCATGTAAAATAATGGTACAATATTTATAAAAGTTGTTTCACAATTGTAAGAAAAATTTAACTAAGTAGAAACAACACATTGCATAATGGGAGGAATAACTGCTTATTAAAATAAAAATGTCATCAAATATTTTAATTGTAGCTTTCATATGGATAATAGTTGCAGTAATGTGTATTGTTTAAATTATGATATTGTCTAAAAATCCATCTTTTTTAATAATTGTTGCACCAATAATTATACTAACATTTGCTGGTGCAATAGTAAACAGTATTAACTTCTATATGTTATATAAGGATTTTTTAACCCTTAAAAATGATAGTATAATTGAAAACTGTGGTTTAATATTTAAGAAAAAAGTATTATATTTATCTGATATTAAAAATGCAAAATACAATAAAAATAGTATGGTTTTTTATATGATGAACGGACGCAAAAAACGTATATCATAATTATTTATAAGTAAAAGTGACGAAATAGTCTTTTATAATTTTCTTACCACCAATTCAATAAACATTATTGCATAAATTCCATATATTTCTACTTGAAAGTTAAAAATAAATTAATTATAAGTTACCCTCAGTAAACCCGATAGAACACCCATTTCCTCATAAAGATGAAGGTATTAGTTATGTGGACTGTAAATTGAGTATATATCGTTAATCTCCTCAACTATGATTTATTCGTTATCAAATACAAGTGTGTACTTATATTATATTACAATTATATACAAAATACCAATACTAATGTTACTAAAAAATAACAGATAAAAAACAGCATTAATACCTGTGAATATTAATGCTGCTTTTATGTTATTATTTATGATATTTTATTGTTTTGCACCTCAAAACGGAACCAGTTGATATTATATCGGGACTATTTATATATATTTATCATTTAAAGTAACTTCTATATTTTAGTTTTTCACAATTTTGTAAAACCATTTTTTTGCAACCTCATAACCACTAAAATTTATATTGGAAAGGGGTAATTCATCTGGACCTTTTGGAGTCATCGTTCCCATAAGTTTCTCAAGTGAAGACTTGCCTTCGCTTATGGTTACATGGGGGTCTCTCAATAGAAGTAAACCCCAAAAGGCAAAAAACACAGATACTTCCATTCCTAATTCTTTAGCTGAATTTGCCAGTATTAATCCGGCTAAAGCTTTGTCATACTCCCCACTAAACATTATAAGGCTTAGCTTTTTATCCATTATTTACAACACCTCATTTTAATTCAGTGTGTGTATATATTTATTTTTTATTCTTATTCATTGTAATTTTAATAAGTAGAAGGTTACGAGTCAATTTTTTATGTTAACTAAAGGTAGTGCCAGAATAGCATTATAAAAGTAGCCAATATCTTGAGGAGAATGGCTACTTTTATAATGCTTAATTCATTCCTACGCCATAGGATGACTGGGTTTATTTCATCATATTAGCAGCAGTTAATCCTAATATCCATGATGGGATCCATGATGGGATCCATGATCGAACATTCTTCTCCGTCTTCTTCTTCTTCCAAGTAAATCTCTGATAAACAGTACTCTAGTTAAATCCTCAATTGGACCTCTCCTGCCTAGTCCGAGTATTTGTCTCATATCATTATTATCATTTCGATCATCGTCATCTTTATGCTTCTCTTCGTACTTGTCACATATTTCTTTACACATATGATCCATTTCTTCCTTACTAGGGCAATACATTGTGCCATGTATGGACTCCAGCATATCACAATGATGCTTTACCATGGGATGTATCCTCATATAAATCTTAGGATACATGCTTTTTAAATCTTTATCATCTTCATCATATTCATCATCTTCATCATACATAGGCATATTCATCATAGGCATATACATCATAGGCATACATATCATAGGCATACACATCATAGGCATATTCGGCATAGGCATATTCGTCATAGGCATATCCTTCATGGGCATATCCTTCATAGGCATATTCTGTCCAAGATTTTCAAAATCTTTACTACGGTAGTCGTACATAAGTACCTCCAAAATAATCTTTACCCTTTATACTATTCTGTTTTTATTGTTTTGTTACCATGGATGTTGTTCATTTTTAACCTGCCATCCTAGGCAACACAGAAGTCCAACACACCCTGTTTTAAGGGAAGTAGTTAAGGGATTGCTGTAAAGGCGGTGCCTTCTTCTTCCAAGTAAATCTCTGATTTAATATTTTAGAAATTTTAATAGTTTCCTACTTAGAATATCTAGTTTTATTCTCACTAATTTTAATAAGAAATTTAATTGTACCTTTAAATCCAATTGGAATTTTAATTGGTAGATGATGAAGGAAATTTAAGATATATATCAGCTAAATTTTTAAAATCTAGGCGTGCAGCTGAATCAAGTAAATAAGCGGATGATTTTGCTCCCGCTATTCTAAATTTATTTAATTCACTAATTATTTCCTCAGCATTTCCTATTCCTATACCATGCCCAAAATAAATTCCATTGCTTAGGTCTATAACATTTTCTCCTTGCCATTCAGGTTTTACTGGGTTTACATCAGGGTTATCAAAGTATCTTCTATCCCCTGGTAAATAATCACTTCGTTTTTCTAAATAACCTGCATCCTCCAGCAAATCATCTATATAATGCCAATTCATTAATTGTATTTTAGGAAATAACTCATTGAAATTTTTTTCGGGAAATATATTAAGCAATGCTTGATAATAAATAATAATCATTGCGGTAGCGCATTCAGTACCATATTTTGAACTATTTATAGAAATATCATTTATAGCTGCACTGGGAGTTATTCCTTTTTTTAATATAAATCCACCTTCATCAGTACGATCCCAATAATCAAGATTACAGATTGATTTACGAAAGGTTTTAAAGGACATATCGCTTTCATTGAGTTTTTGGGCAGCAATAACAATATTATTTCGTAATTTCAACTCAAACTGCAATTGTTTTAATGAATCATACTCATATTGCTCTTTGCTTAAACTCATCTTAGTAATGATATCTAGCTCAATATCATTTGGTTTATATTTATTTATAAAAGTATCGACGTTAAGTGTATTGTTAGAAATTATGATCATTTGCAAGCCTCCTTAATTAGTTATAACAATTATCAATTGTTAGGTTCCGAGCCTAACCTAGCTTCAGCGATGCTTATTTGCTTAGTCATGGATTGGTTAATCCATGATTTCCATAAATATATATTTTCATAATGCATTGCACGTGAGAAGCTTGATAGAAGCAGCTTGTTACTTTCATCTAAGTCGTTAAAATAATATAGTAAGCTGTTTTCTTTTACAGTGTTTGGTATGAAGGTTTTTGAAGTATAAAGTGATACCTGTTTGCATAGATATTTGGCATCTAAAGCTACAATATAGGGTATAGGCTTACTGGTTCTCTGAAAGCTTTCCCCCGTAAAATATAAAAAGGGATAATTCTCTTCAAGCCAATAATAAAAGGCTATATATTGCTTTTCACTACTTTTTCCCATAGTCATATCTATGGAAGGTACAAAATCTAGAAGCTTGCATGCTAACCTAACATCATTTACATCTTCTGAAATTAAATAATTAGCGATTAACATCAAGCTATGTGGATCTCTTGCTTGAAAAAAAGCCCAGATCAAATCATGAGTAAAAAGACCTTTTCTGTTTCTAAAAAAAATTATGTCTACTATAAGAGGTAAAATTTCTTTATCCTTGTGAATCTTTATTAAAAGTAGGGCAACAACATCTAAAAATTCATCATGTTCATTGCTTAACCCATGCTCAGGGATACCTCTTTCAAACATACCTTTCAAAGTAGGATATCCTAGCTCCATATGTTTAGAATATAAATATTGAATCTTTGAAAAATTTGAGCTATAGATATTATCTAAATACATATAATCCCTCCTTCATTTTTTATTCTATATTTTAATATAAATAAAAAAACCATATTATATAATATTGTAAATGTAGCCATAATGTTAAAGATATTGTATTGAAAAAAGCAAAAGATAAAAGCAATTTAGAAGGAGGTCAGCTATATAAAGACTTCATGGATATAATGAAAATGGTAAATCTATAAATTCTTTTAATTAACATATACTTGACATAAATTCAACTTGACTATAGTATATGTATATACATATATATTGTACTGGAGTTGAATTTATGTGCTGCTTAATTTCGTCTACTAATAAAAATACCAAGAGTTGTGCTTGTGGTAACCTAAGAAAAACAACCCGTGCAATTACTCAATTTTATGACAAAATGCTTAAACCAACTGGACTTAAGAGTACTCAATGTTTGTTATTGCTGGATATTTCACTGAATGAAAATATTTCTGTTTCGAGTCTTGGTAACATCTTACTCATGGATCAAAGTACTGTAACAAGAAATGTTAAGTTACTTATAAAGAGTGGTTATATTGATATTAAGAAAGAAGAGCAGGACTCTAGGAAAAAGTGCATAACTATAACTAATAAAGGATTAAAGACTCTTGAAGTGGCTATACCTCTATTAAAGAAAGCACAAAATAAGATTGAAGATGGTATTGGCAAAGAAAGAATTGAGGAGTTATTAAACACATTAAAGGATATTGAAAAATTAGTAGAGTAAATTTTTTTAGCATAATGTATGTATATACATATGAAATATAGCAAACTGGATAACTAATAATTATGATAGTCTATTTTAGGCTATACAGCTAAAACTTAATTTTAACAAGGGGATGAAAAGAATGGATCTTATAACTGTAAATGAAGAAAAATGTATTAAATGTGAGCAATGCATTAAGGAATGTCCAGCATATGTTCTAAAGATGGGAGAAAAGGGACCAGAGGAAGTAGCAAATACCACTTGTATTGCCTGTGGACACTGCGTTGCTATATGCCCCACTGATGCTATAGATAATAAAAAAACACCATTAGAAAAGCAAGTTGATGGAAAGGATTTTCCTAAACTAAGTGCAGAGCAGGCGGAGCATTTTATAAGGGCACGTCGTTCTATAAGAAATTATAAGGATAAATCTGTATCAAGAGAAAAATTAACAAAATTAGTTGATATTGCAAGGCTAGCGCCTACTGGAAGTAATAGTCAAGGTATATCATTTGTGGTAGTTGAGGATAAGAAATTAGTTGAAAAAGCTGCTGAACTTACTATTGTGATGATAGAGAATTCTCCACTAAAGGATGCATTAAAAGGATTAATCAGTATCTATAGGGAAGGCGGAGTTGATTCAATTTTGCGTGGTGCTCCAAACTTAATTATAACTACTGCGGACAAAGACTTTTCAAATGGTAGGGCTAACTCTATTTCTTGTTTGACTTATTTAGAATTATTTGCTCCATCACTAGGACTTGGAACTTGTTGGGCTGGATTTTTTGAGTATTGTGCATCCATTAAGGGTTCTCCACTGCTTAAATTATTTAATATTCCAGAAGGAAAAATCATAACGGCTGCTGTTATGGTTGGATATCCTAAGTATAGCTATAAGAAACTAGTTGATAGAAATCCATTAGAGGTAACTTATATCTAATATAAAAATATAAAGACAAAAGTCCCTAATGAATGTGTTATTTCATTAGGGGCTTTTTTTCTTCTTATAAGTATTTTTTTATGATTTTCTTCTAGAAGCATATAAACAAATTTATATTAATTTAGCAAAGCTATTGTGATAAAATGAGTTTAAGAAGAATTTAAAATAAAAAATTATCAAACAAATAAATGCGATTAAGAATAGCAACTTGCCACTTGCCACGTGGGTGGCACCATTTGGGGGGAATCAACTTTGGGGTATTTTAAAGTATATGCTCGTAAGTATAGTATGGGATTTTGTACGGCAGTGTTTTTTGTAACACTAGAAGCATTTTGTGATTTGATGCAACCAACAATAATGTCTAAAATTGTGGATGTTGGAGTTGCGAATAAAGATTTAAATTATGTAATCAGAATGGGGATTATTATGCTGGTTATCGCTGGATTTGGAGCAATAGCTGCATCTATTCGTAATGTTGTTGCAAGCAATGTTTCACAAAAATTTGGCACCGAAATGAGATCTGATTTGTTTAAGAAAATTCAAGGGTTTTCTTTTGAAAATGCTGATAAATTTGAAGGAGCTACTCTAGTGACAAGGCTTACAAATGATGTGACACAGGTTCAAAATTTCCTTAATGGACTTATGAGGATATTAGTTAAAGCACCTATTGTAGGTATTGGAAGTATTATAATGGCTGTGAGACTAAACTTACGGCTATCTATGATTTTGGTTGCAATTGTACCAGTTGTAGCTATTCTTATATTTGGTAATATGAAACTTGGATATCCTTATTTTATTAAAGTACAGAAATCACTTGATAGTGTAAATAGAGTAATGCGAGAGTATTTATCAGGAGTAAGGGTAGTTAAAGCTTTTAATAGATTTGATTATGAAATAGATAGGTTCCAAAAGAAGAATGTACAACTTACACAGTCTTCTACAGCAGCTCTGAAAGTAACAGCTGTTTTTACCCCAATGATTGGACTCGTAGTAAATATTGGAATAGTACTCGTGATTTGGATAGGTGGCATAAATGTAAACAAAGGTAATATGCAGGTGGGACAAATAATTGCATTTACAAGTTATATGACACAAATATTATTTTCACTTATGATGGTAACTAATGTTTTTACAATGTTTGTACGCGCTAAAGCATCTTCGCAGCGTATTAGTGAAGTATTTTCTGAAGTGGATAGCATGATTAACGGAAAGGAAATTATGGAAGATTCTAAGTGCAGAGGAAGAGTTGACTTTGAACATGTATTTTTTTCATATAATAAAGATAAGGAACCCATATTAAAGGATATATCATTTACTTGCCAACCGGGAGAAACTGTTGGAATAATAGGATCAACAGGCTCCGGTAAAAGTACTCTTGTGAATTTAATTCCAAGATTTTATGATACTTTAAGTGGAGAAATAAAAATTAATGGTGTGAATATTAAAAAATTAGATAAGAAGTCATTAAGGGAGAAGATTGCAGTAGTACCACAAAAAGCTCTGCTGTTTTCAGGTACAATACTGGGCAATATAAAATGGGGAAGTGAGAAGGCAAGTTTTGAAGAAATTCAAGCGGCGTCTATAGTGGCTGAGGCACATGAATTTATTGATAAACTTCCAGAAGGATATAATGCAAAAATTGGACAGGGGGGTGTCAATTTTTCTGGGGGCCAAAAGCAACGTATATCTATAGCAAGAGCATTGATAAAAAAGGCTGAAATTCTAATACTTGACGATGCAACCAGCGCTGTGGATACAGATACAGAGGTGAGAATAAGGAATGGTTTAAAAGAATATGCTAAGGATTTAACCTGCATTTTAATAGCACATAGAATAACCTCTGTAATGGGAGCTGATAAAATAATAGTTTTAGATAACGGGGAAATTAAGGGTATTGGAAGCCACGCACAGCTTTTAAAGAGCTGTGATATCTATAATGATATCTTCCTTTCTCAAATTGGAAAGGAGATGCTGTAGATGCAAGATAACAAATATAAAGATAAAAATAATAGTGTTAATATGCCATTTACAGCTGGTGGCTTTGGAAAAAGAAATATGGCACCAGTAGTAAAACCTAAAAAATTCTTAAAGACGGTTAGAAGACTGTGGAGCTATTTTGGAGCTGAAAGAAAAACATTAATAATAATATTTATATTTATAATAATTGATTCTGCCATAGTACTTATGGGGCCCTATCTAATAGGACGCGCAGTGAATGCAATGCATTCCCAAAATGGAAAGGTAGATTTTAATCTTTTGAGTATAATTGTAATTGCACTATTAATATCCTATTTAGCAGATGCAGCTATAAATCTATTTCAAGGGTTTGCCATGGCAAGTTCCAGTCAAAGAATAGTTAAGACTATGAGAAATAATTTATTTTTAAAGCTCCAAAATCTTCCAATGGTTTTTTTCGATACAAACAGTCATGGAGATATTATGAGTAGATTGTCAAATGATATTGACAATGTTAGTTCTACTATTTCTCAATCTGTTATCCAGCTCATGGCAGGAGCTATAACTATAGTAGGGTCTTTTATTATGATGATAATTTTAAGCCCTATATTAACTGTGGCAAGTTTAATTACAGTACCACTGGTATTTTTGTTAACTGGCTCCATTGCAAGAAAGACAGGTAAGCTTTTTAAAGCTCAGCAGATGGAACTTGGTAAGCTTAATGGACATATTGAAGAAACTATCTCTGGAAATTATATAATAAAAGCTTTTAATCATGAAGCTAAAACAATGAGTGAATTTGATGAAATAAATGAAAGATTATGCACGGTGGGACTCAAAGCTCAAATATATTCTGGGTTTTTAATGCCCATTATGAATGTTATAAATAACATTGGGTTTGCAGCAGTAGCTGGAGTAGGTGGAATTCTAGCAGTAGAAAATATGATTACAGTAGGTGTAATTGCCAGCTTTTTAAGTTATTCAAGGCAATTCGTACGCCCACTTAATAGCTTGGCAAATATATTTAATACACTGCAATCCGCTGTAGCAGGAGCTGAAAGAGTATTTGAAATACTTGACGCGGAGGAAGAAACAGAAGATGTAAAAGAGCCAAAAGAAATTGTTGAATCCATAGGACATGTTCAATTTAATAATGTGTATTTTGGATATAAAGAAGACACAAACATTCTTAAAGATATTAATTTTGAAGTCCAGAGTGGTGAAAGTATAGCCCTTGTAGGACCAACAGGAGCAGGGAAGACTACAATTGTAAATTTACTTACAAGATTTTATGATGTTACAAGTGGAATAATATATATTGATGGGGTTGACATAAGGGAATATACAAGAGACAGCCTTAGAAGGTGTTTTGGCATAGTTCTTCAAGATACCTATCTCTTTACAGGAACTATAAAAGAAAATATAAAATATGGAAACCTAGATGCAACAGATATAGAAATACAAAATGCAGCTAAAATGGCGAATGCACATGAATTTATTAAAAGGCTTCCTAAGGGTTACGAAACACTACTTTCTGAGAGTGGAAGTAATCTCAGTCAAGGACAAAGACAGCTTTTGGCCATTGCCCGGGCAATTTTAACAAATCCATGTATATTGATATTGGATGAGGCTACCAGCAGTGTTGATACTAGAACTGAACTTAGAATACAGGAAGCAATGCTTAAATTAATGCATGGAAGAACTAGCTTTATTATAGCTCACAGGCTAAGCACTATAAGAGATGCAAATAAAATAATGGTTATAGATGAGGGACAAATTATAGAGATGGGAAATCACGCGGAGCTTATAAATAAAAAAGGGAAATACTATAATATGTATTTTAACCAATATAATAATAGTGACGAGGAATAGGGTTACAGGCACGCCAACATTGTTAAAAATAAAATACCAGCAAATCTTATTAATAAATAATAATGATTTACTGGTATTTTATATATTTATATGTTACCAAATTAAAACTCCTTTTTTAGCTGCAAATAACCATTGGACTATCCTCCGCTATCTAAAATTACTTCTTTTTTATATAATACATCGAAATTGTAGAAATGTCAATATTAATTATTAGTGAATATAAAATATAGTTAGTTAATAATTCTAAATATTTTGATAATTTAATTGTTGAGTGCATATAAATAAAAGAATTTGACTCTATAGTAACAACATAGTTTATAATAGAAAAGTGTGAAAATAATAGAAAAAGGTGGATATGTATGACAAAACAATTTTTTAAATACGCGGTTCCATCAGCACTTGCTATGTTTATTTCTTCTTTATATACAGTTATTGATGGAATATTCGTAGGACAAGGTGTTGGGGATTCAGCATTAGCGGCAGTTAACATAGTGTTACCATTTACAGTTTTATTATTTGGACTCGCTTCTATGTTTGCAATAGGTGGTGGAGCTCTAGTCTCTAAAAATTTTGGAGCAAATAATACTGAAAAGGCAGTAAATATATTTAGACAAGTATTTAAATTTCTACTAATAATTAGTATTGGAATAAGTATAATTGGTGCTGTATTTACACCGCAAATAGCAAATTTACTGGGAGCAACAGAGAAATTGCAGCCTTTATCAGTAGAATATTTAAGGTTTTATGCATTATTTTGTATTCCTAATTTAATGGGAATAGTCCTTTGCAGCTTTGTTAGAAATGATGGAAGACCAAAGCTTGCAATGGTAGCCACAATGAGTGGTGCAGTAACCAATGTAATATTAGATTATATATTTATATTTCAATTTGGTTTTGGAATAAAAGGAGCGGCTATAGCTACAGGACTTGGTCAAATAGTTACAGTATCTATGTTATTGCCTCATTTCTTAAAAGGAGAAGGCCTCTTAACTTTTGGAAATGTAAGGCTCGATAAGGAACTTATTAAAGAATTTTTACTTATAGGTTTCCCATCATTCTTTGCACAAGGAAGTTATTCAATAATTGTGTTGTTACATAATATGGCTTTAGCGAAATATGTAGGGGATGTAGGGATTTCTGCATATAGCATAATAAATTATTTAACTACAAATATATATATGGTTCTTTATGGGATAACACTAGGAGTACAACCACTTTTAAGTTATAACTATGGAAGAAAAGATGGAGGTAAATTGATAGGATTCTTCAAAATAACCTGCATATCATCACTTTTAATAAGTGGAGCTTTTGTTATAGTAAGCTTTGTCTTTGGACAGAATCTTATAGGGATATTTACATCAGATCCCTACATAGCGCAATTAGCATACAATGCCCTTCAAATAGCAAGTTTTAGTTATTTTGTAGTAGGAATAAATCTAAATACTCTTGTGTATTATCAAGCTATAGAAAAACCAAAGTATTCAAATATAAGTTGCATATGTAGATCGGTTATTTTCTTGCCAATATGCTTAATTTTATTTGGAAGCATGTTTGGAATAAATGGAATATGGGTAAGTGCAATAGTATCTGAAAGTTTAACATTTATAACTATAAAATTAATTGCCAACATAAAAACTTCAACACAAACGGTTTTAGCTGAATAGGATTTAGGCACTTAAGCAAGAATACAAATGAGGTGAGGATATGTGGACGAATTTTTCAATAGGAGAAATGTCAAAGTTACAAAATATATCAGTTCAAGCATTGAGATATTATGATAAAATTGGACTACTAAAGCCTTCATATATAAACGAAAAGAGCAGCTATAGATATTATTCTGCAAAACATTTTGTAATACTTGATTTAATAAAACAGTGTAAGGCTATGGGTTTATCCTTAGATGAAATAAAGGAATTAATAGAAAATTATACTTCATTCGACTCTATACTTAATATAATTAGTAAGCAAAAGGAAATGGTAGATTCTAAAATAAAAGAATTAAACATAATGAAAAATAACATTAATTTTCTTGAGGAGCGTATAAAAAATTCTTTAGAAGAAGGTATTAATGATGTTTTTATTAAATATAACGAGGAAAGAAAATTTATTAAATATAATAATACAAAAAGATATACAGAAGAATTTGAAATAAATTTAAGTGAAATATTAGTAGCTATGGAACAGAAGTATAGTAGTTCAAATAAAGAACTTGCTTTTGCTGTGTCATACCAAGATGTGAAAAAATATGATGAACTAATATATAATAATATGTTAATTAGTGTTTCAGAACGCATTACAGATAATGACAATAATTTAATAACCCTGCCAAAGGGAGAATATATAACATTAAATTTTGATGATGATTATAATGATACAAGCAAGTATTATAAAAGTCTTATTGAGTATATAGATAGAAAGAATATTGAAGTAAGTGGCGATTTTTATGAAGTATATATAATGACTAGAGTTTCGAATGACGGCACGGAAAGATCTTTAGGACAAATTCAAATATTAAAGAAAGAGTAAATGTTTATTCAATGAAATTAATTGGTATAATGTTATTATAAAGTTTGTATTAAAAGCTATGAAGGATTTTGTGAAATTATTATTTAGGAGGGAGAAAAATATGCAAAAAATAGTTCCTCATTTATGGTATGACAAAGAAGCTAAAGAAGCGGTAACGTTCTATATCAGTTTATTTGAAAACTCTAAGATTTTAAATGAGACAGTTATCGGAGATACCCCTTCAGGAAATGCGGAAATTATAAGTTTTGAATTAGCTGAGCAACAATTCGCTGCAATAAGTGCAGGGCCTTATTTCAAATTTAACCCATCGATTTCCCTTATGGTAGCTTGTAACTCTATTGAGGAAGTGAATACTAAATGGAAAGCATTATCAGAAGGTGGGACGGAATTGATGCCACTGGCTGAATATCCATTTAGCAAGTGGTACGGCTGGATACAAGATCGTTATGGCCTGTCCTGGCAATTGATGCTTGTTGATAGTGGGAAAACGGTTCAAAAGATTACACCAAATTTGCTTTTCTCAAATTCTTCATGTGGAAAAACGGAAGAAGCAGTGAAGTATTATGCTGAGGTTTTCGAAAATTCAGAAGTAGGCTTAATAAGTAGATATGGCAAGGATGAAGCGGAGTCATCAAAAGCACAAGTAAATTATGCTGCTTTTAAGCTTTGCGGTCTTGATTTTTCGGCCATGGATAATGGATATGATGTAGGTTTCAATTTCAATGAGGCATTTTCACTCATTATAAATTGCCAGGACCAAGTGGAAATTGATTATTATTGGGATAAGCTTTCTGCTGTTCCTGAGGCAGAGCAATGTGGATGGGTAAAGGACCAATTTGGTGTATCATGGCAGATTGTGCCATCAAATATGGATGAAGTCTTAATGCAGGGCACAGATGATGAAATTAAAAGAGTAACAGAGACTTTTCTAAAAATGAAAAAGTTTGATTTAAATGCTTTGGAGAAAGCACGTTTAGGACGTTAACTTAAACAGTTATTATACGTGAAATACATAGATTACTACAGGTGATAGAGATACTACTAAACCGAAAGGTAAGTAAAACTATGTACAGTAAAAAAAACATCTGAATTTCAGATGTTTTTTTTTATATCCGTTGCTCTTTCTAAGCAAATGGAATATACTGTTATTAGATAGTTAGACAACTATCTAATTATCTAATAACTAAATAAAGGAGGGATTGTATGTCTGCTTTGAATTTGCCATTTAAAGCTTTAGCCGATCCAACTAGGCGGAAAATCATAATGCTTCTTAAGAAAGAATCCCTTACTCCAGGTGAAATAGCAGAGCATTTTGATATGACAAAGCCGAGTATTTCTCATCATTTAAATATGTTAAAACAAGCTGACCTTGTAAGTGATGAAAGAAAAGGGCAGAACATTTATTATTCATTAAATACTACAGTATTCCAAGAGGTTATTGGTTGGTTTTTTGATGCAACTCATTATAATGAAGGAGATGATCTTAATAATGAAAAAGATTCTTAATTTTATAAAGAAGGATTGGTATATTATCTCTATAATTGCCTTAACTTTTATTGTTAGTTTATACTTTTATCCAAGTCTTCCAAACAAGATTCCAAGCCACTGGAATTTTAAAGGACAAATTGATGGTTATTCGGGAAGGTTTTTTGGCGCATTTGGAATTCCTTTAATTAATTTAGCTTCTTATTTTCTATTTATATTTTTACCATATTTAGACCCTAAACAAGCTAATTATGCAAAATTTCCATCTGCATATAAATTAATAAGGTGTTCTTTTCATTTGCTCTTTGCAGGTATTCAGGCTACAGTGTTGCTAATTGCATTTGGATATCATATAAATGTAAGTATGTTCGTAGGCTTAGGTACATCTTTATTATTTGTTGTGATAGGAAACGTCATGGGGAAATTCAAGCATAATTATTTTGTTGGGATAAAAACTCCATGGACGCTTTCAAATGAAGAAGTGTGGGTTAAAACTCACCGAATGGCTGCCCCATTATGGGTAGTTGGAGGTATTATATCTGCAATGTTTGCAATATTTGGAGATGCAACTTCTTCTGCCATAGCTTTAATTGTAATAATATCTGTAATTTCTATTGTTCCAATAATATATTCTTATGTTATATTTAAAAAGCTCAAGGAAATATAAATGACTTATAATTATAGCTTTGTTAGTAGAAATATTAAGGTGTTATTGTGGGATGAATTTATAATGAATGGAATAGGAGTAAATATATCTATTTTTACTCCTTCATAGAAATATCTCTTTGAAGTTGAATCCAGAAATATAATCCTATTATGCAAGTTAGTATTTCTGTTATAGTCATCGACCATATAACTCCATGTAAACCAAAAGTATATTTTCCTAAAATCATAATAGGAATTAATAATAAACCCTGAACTACAGACATAATGGTTGCCTCTTTACCTCTTCCAGCTCCTTGAAATATTGCTATAAAAAGACCAGTAATGCTAGCAAACAAAGCTGAAATAAGCATAGCTATCAAAATGTATATACCAGTGTTTATTACGTAAGTATCTTCGCTAAATAGATGTACTATTGGTTCTCTGAAAATAAATATTATCAATGAAAAGGCCATAGTTAGGATTGCAATATAGGCTGCAGTAATATTTATAATACTCTTCATTCGTTTTATATTCTTAGCTGCATATGCATAAGCAATTAAGGGGATAACTCCAATATATAACCCTTTAGCAGCAAACTGAGCAAGTTGGGCAATTCGCAGAGATATTCCAAATGCAGCAACAGCATAGTCGCCATAGTATGCTGCAAAATTATTTAACAATAAAACGGAAACAATTATAAATGCATCTAATAGAAAAGAGGATATTCCTATCTTAAAAATATCTTTCAACATGATAAGCGTTGTTTTGAATGTTCCTATGGAAACTGTCAAAGTAGAACTTTTACTTTTAAGGTAATAAACATAGTACAATACTGCACATATATTCGCAACAACTGTTCCAATTGCTGCTCCTACAATATTTAAATGACATGTAAAAATTAATATGGGGTCCAAAACAATATTTATGATAACACTTATAAACATACCATTCATGGAGACTTTTGATGCTCCCTCCGCTCGTACTACTTGTCCTAATGCAAAGTTAGAAATTACAAATGGACCTCCTATGATAAGAACCATAATAAAATCTTTGGTGAACGAAACTGTATCACCTTTTGCCCCTAATACTTTTAGAATAGGATGAATTAAAGGTATTGCGAATAACATAAAAATAAATCCAGCTAGTAAACTTAAGAAAAAAGTAACTGATGAAACTTCTTTTGCTTCTTCTAATTTTCTCTCACCAAGTAACCTAGATATATAGGTTCCACCACCTACGCCAAAAATATTTCCAATTGCAGATAATATGATTGTAAAAGGTAACGCTAATACTACAGCTGTCATCATTGTTGTGTTATTTAGCTTTCCAATAAAAAAAGCGTCAGTAACATTATAAATCATAATAACAGACATCCCCAGCATCATGGGCACTGCCATGTGTGCAATTGCTTTTGGTATAGTCGCTTGTTCGAAATAATAATCTCCTGTTTTTTTCATGTAATGATCCTCCTCGTAAATTCTCGAGTAGTGTAATTCACACTTCTCGAAAAAGAATAATTATGTTTCCTTGGCAACATAATTATCCTATCATTTTATTGTTTCTTTGTCAACAATAAAGAGGGGCTGTATCATACGCTGATGTTCCAGCGTATGATACAGCCCCTTTAGGCTATTTTTGATAAGCCCTATTATTCAAAATTATTTTGATTTGTTATATCTACACCTTGCTTCTTTATTTCTGCATCCAAATGCCTACTATACTTTTCCACGAAACTAAGCATGATATCAAATTGTTCTTCGGTTACCTGCTCAAATACGGCTTTATCACGCTCTTGAAAATCTTTGTGCAGTTCCTCATGGACTTCGTTAATTACTTTCCCTTGCGAAGTCAAGCGAAAATAGATTTCTTTCTTGTTATCCGGTTTCTGGTAGCTTTCGATAATGCCTTTTTTTATGAGCTTCTTAGTTAGTTTACTTATGGCACCCCTAGTCATATAAAAGGACTCAGCAAGTTTTGTCACGTTGGAATCCACATTTCTTCCAATGTATCCGATGCAATGTACTTCAGAAGACTTATAACCCTTAAGACTGTCTTCCATCTTAGGCTTATTAAGCGAAACTATCTTGTTTAATAAGTCCCTGAAACCCATCATGACCTGTTCTTCTTTGTTCATGTCCTGTCCTCCCACCCGTTGGTATATTAACAATATTATATCAAATTATTGTTTCTATTTCAACAATGTTAAGTAGTTACTCTAAGAATTGAGCTACATCTGAAAAAATAGAGACAAAGACGTATAACCATTTGGTAAGCTTTTATGAAAATGTATACATTTGTTAAAAAAACCCTTCAAAAATAAGAAATTCTACGTATAACATAATATGAAAGCAATTGAAATGATTAGTATATTTACTTAATAATTTACTTGCAAGCTATTTGTTATAAAGTTTAAAAACCTTTTTCCCATATTGCAAGTATAGAGGTGTGTATGCTTTTAGGTTTTCAAAAATTAAAAACAATTAGGAGGAAAATTATTATGTATATTAAATCATTCAAAAAACTGGCTACATATTTATTAACTATAAGCATGATACTATTTTCATTTAGTTCAGTATTTGCTTCTTCAACAACAGTTCTTACAGCTCCAACAAGCTTTGTTGCCACCGCAGGAGATTCACAAATAAATTTAAATTGGTCAGAGGTTCCAGGAGCTACCTATTATAACGTTTTTGAATCACTAGACGATTTAACATATAATTTAATTAGTGTTCCAGCTACAGTAACTACATCAGCTTATGATGTTACTGGGTTAACAAATGGTAAAATGTACTATTTTAAAATTTCAGCAGCAAACATAGCTACTGAAAGTACTTTTTCAAAGGTAGCACGCGAAACACCCGTGGTTAAGACCGCTCCAGTAAACTTAGGTGCGGCTGGTAAGTATGCAATGTTAGCAAAATCAGGAATCTCCTCTGTACCCCAATCTTTTATCACTGGGGATATAGGGGTTAGCCCAATTACTTCAACGGCAATGACTGGCTTTTCACTAACAGTGGATGCCACAAATCAATTTTCATCTTCTACTCAAGTTAATGGAAAAGCATACGCTCCAGATTATGCCTCACCAACTGCCAGTAATCTTACTACAGCAGTAAGCAACATGCAAACAGCATACATTGATGCCGCTGGAAGACCTTCTAATTATACCGAACTTTATACTGGAGATATTAGTGGCAAAACACTTACAGCTGGTGTTTACAAGTGGGGGACTGGCGTTTTAATAAATGGTGATGTCACTCTTAGTGGTGGAGCAAACGATGTATGGATTTTCCAAATAGCTAAAGGAATTACCCAGGCTGCTGGCGCAAAGATTATCCTAGCAGGTGGAGCACAAGCAAAGAACATTTTCTGGCAGGCTGCAGGCTCAGTTTCAATTGGAGCGGATGCACATTTTGAGGGAATCATATTAGGAAAGACAAATATTGCTGTTGGGACTCATGCATCGATAAATGGCCGACTGCTAGCACAGACTGCGGTCACTTTAATCATGAACACAGTTGTAGCTCCAGCAGAAACAACTGTTGATGTATCAGATGTAGCTAATTTAACAGAATTTAAAGCAGCATTAGCAAATACAGCTATTAAAACGATTAATGTAATTTCAAGCTTTGAAACAACAGAAAAAATTATAGTAAGTCGTCCAGTAACAATCAATGGCGGAAGTAAGATGATTAAGTTCACAGGCGATGTAGCTGGATGGCAAGGAAACTATGTAATAGAGGTATACAATACAAAAGGGGTAAATATTGATGACATCAAATTAATAGGCGGAGATGCAGCGTTGCTGGTAAATGGATCAGACGTAACGCTAACAGGACGTATTGATGTTTCTGGAAACGAATATGGTGGTATTGAAGTATCAAAAGGAACTGTTGCAGATTTACAGAATTCAACATTAACAGTAACAGAAACGGGGACGTTAGTGAATGTTACCGAAGCATATAGTTTGCCAACAATCTGGTTGGCTCGGGGTCAAGGTACAGTAAAAGGGGTAAATGCCCCAGTAACAACAAGTTTAACTATAAAAACATATCAAACACAATATTACTTAGTGGATACTAATGCAGTAGCACTGTAGAAAAATTAAACCTTAACAGGGGATGTGTATAATAAATCCCACGTTAAGGTTTTATTTAATTATTGGCATAAATAATTTCTTTCGTAGTAGCTAAAGCTTCTTACTCATAATTACACTTTTATAATTTGTAACACTCCAGTTTACATCTTCTATATACCTGAAGCCTTTTTTACCATAGTATGTTATTAAATGATTTGCAGTCTCTGCTGTGTCTAGGGAAAGCTCAGTGACACCATGCATTTCTCTTGCACTCTGCTCTACTATAGCAATTAATTTACTTCCTATACCGAGGTTTTGATAATTTGGATTAACTGCAAATTGTCCGAATTTTGCTACAAAACTATTGGAATACCATTTACTATTTTCATGCCACTTTGGTGCATAAAGACAAATTGTCCCTATAATTTTAGATTCATATTCAGCTAAGTAACATCTATATGCCCCCTCAATTCGCTTTCTTGTAGTTTCATCACTTTGATAGGAGGCTACATATTCGAGACCCATGTCCTTTAGCTTTTTATAGGCACTATGAAGAACTGTTGTTAGTTCAGATATTGAATCCTCTTCTTTAATAATCCTAATTACAATTTTATTATTAACCGCTTCTAATGAAGTCTTGAATATATTATCCATTTGTAAACTCCCCTTTTGTAAATTAAACCTCTATATTTAAATTATAGCTTAAAAAAAGGAAATGTTAAAGGAGAGTGCTGTTTAGATATTGTATCAATGGATAGAGATCATGACCTTGAGTGTAATAGGATGTATGCTGAAGAAATTTTGAAAATATACCCACCCCAGTTTTTTTTAGGTGTAGAATGATTATAGATAAAGTCGGGATTTATTATTTATTGAGTTGCGTATATAATGATAACAAAGGGGGGGTGTCTGAATAATCCATAATTCAGTACACATGTAAAATATTTAAAATAATTAGGGGGAAATAAAATGATGAATATACGCTTTGAAGAATTTAAAGATGAAATTGAAACTCTTGTAGAATTTTTAACATCAGATACTTGGGAGTTTTATGGAACACCAAGCCCAAGTCCAGAAAGGATTAGGGCGAGCTATAAAAACCAATATTATACTGGGGATGACTGCAAAACATTTTGGGTTATTTTAGACCAAGATATAAAAGTGGGAATGATAAGGATTCATGATTTACAAGATGGTGACCCGATGTTTGATATAAAGATTTTGAGCAAGTACAAAGGTATGGGAATTGGTACAATTACTGTTAAGTGGCTTGTTGATTATATATTTAATAATTTTTCTGATAAAGAAAGGATAGAAGCTGATACAAGGCAAGATAATTATGCTATGAGATGTGTATTCCATAAGTGTGGTTTTGCTAAAGAAGCACACCATCGAAAAGCATGGGTAGGTAACGATGGAATACCATATGATGCAATTGGTTATGGCATTACAAAAGAAGATTGGCAAAATGGAAAAACTACCCCAGTAAATTGGAATGATTTTAAGTGTTAAGTGTTAAGTCACTTTTTGAATATGCTTACCTTGTGAATGCAGTTACAAATAATCATAAGTTCGTTAATTAAAGATGATAAAGGATATCAAGTATTCATTATTCCTATAATGTATTATTTAATTAGAAAGCAAAAGGGGGGGGACGTATTTTTGAGTTATTATATTAATCTTCAAAAATCAATCAACTATATTGAGAGCAATTTGAAAAACAATCTTAAGTTGGAACAAATATCTAAAGTAGCTGGGTACTCAATTCCGCACTTTTACAGGGTATTCAGTGCAATTGTTGGGTGTCCAGTGAAGGAATATGTGCGCAAAAGAAAGCTTAGTAATGCAATGTTTGATGTAGTAACTAAAAAATGTAATATAACCGAAATAGCTTTTGAATATGGGTTCGAATCTCATGAAGCGTTTACGAGATCGTTTAAAGTGGCTTATGGAGCGCCACCAAGCAGTTTTCGAAAATCTCAAGTAGAACCAAACCTGTATGAAAAAATTAATTTGCTTTCGAAAAATAATGAAGATGGAGTGATAATATTGAAACCACAGATTATTTGTAAAGATGAGAGACTGCTTTTAGGTATAGCTAGAAAAATAAATCAAAGCGAAAACATAAAGTTTGATCTTTTATTAAAAGTAAAAAACGAGTTCATGGAAATGGTAAATACTATTGAAAACAGAGTGAATACTGAATTGTATTATGCCGCATATGATTATAATCCGGAAGATATAAGTAAGGAAGATGATGAGATCAATTACACTTATTTTTATTGTGTTGAAGTATCAGAATATAAAAATATCCCTGATGATATGGTGAAAAAGATTTTACCACAAGGGAAATATGCTGTTTTTAATTATGATACTAAAAATAACACTTTAAATGGTGAAAGATTAAATCAATCAATATATGATTATATTGATGGTAGTTGGCTTCCTAATTCTGGATTTGAACTTGCTGAAACCTCTGACTATGAGGTCTTTAATGAAAATGAAAACTTTATAGATTATTACATTTCTATAAAGTAAGTTTAAACCTCAACTTAAGCAAACTCAATCTCTTTAACGACATTTCAGAAGGAAGTCTCCCACTTCTATAAGTGGGGGTTACATACTATAACAAAAATAAAACTTCAGTGGGAGGATAACAATTGAGAATTGTTATCTACTCCAGAGCCCTTCAAGGGGGTAAATCTCCTTCTGAAGTCGTTAATTGCAGCATCGCAGATGATGATTTAATAAGTTGAAAGTAACACAATAGTGAAATGCTCCCTGTCAATGTGGACAGGGAGCATTTTATAGTAATTGAGTTACTTTCAAAGAAAGCAAAGCATACAGTAGTTGAAGTATTATGGTTTTGAACATCGTTATATAATATATAAGGTGTTTTTATTTTGTAATTATTGTTGCGTTATTGAAATTATAGATTGGGGGCGTTAAATTGAAAACTCAAAAATTTAATAGAATGTTGAATTATATAATGACTAGCGTTTTATTTGCTTTATGGGGGAGTATTTTTCTTATTCATGGAATAGCAGGTGCTGTGGCATGGCCACTAGCAATGTTAGTTTTTGCACCAATTGGTGTTATATTGGTGCTTATTAATCTGATACTGCTTATTATCTGCTTAGTAAAAAAGAAAAGAGTTATTCATAAAGCAATTGCATTGCTATTATCTATTTTTCTTGCATCCCCTATCCTTATATTATTCGATGCTTTACAGCTTGAATATCCTGCCGACATTGATAAAGTAAAGCCTTCAATTACAGTAACATGGCCATTAAAAGAGAAAACAACCGTTGGATGGGGTGGAGATACCATAGAAACTAATTTGCCACATGCTAAATGGGCATCTGAAAGATGGGCATATGATTTGGTTATGGAACCCAAAAATATAGGTAGTAAAAATCTTAGGGACTATGGAATTTACGATAAAGAAGTTATTGCACCAGTTTCAGGAACAATTGTTGCCGCTTATGATAAGGAAAATGATATACTACCCAATACAGAGAAATTTCTATCTATAGAAGGAAATCATGTTTATATAAAGATAGATAAAACGGGGACATTTTTACTGCTGAATCACTTGAAAAAAGATAGTGTCCTTGTGAAAGTTGGAGACCATGTAAATGATGGAGATAGCATTGGAAGTGTTGGAAATTCAGGTTCCACATCTGAACCTCATTTGCATATTCATCATCAACGTCAAGACCCAACAAAAACTATTTATCCAATCTTTGCAGAAGGTTTGCCACTTTATTTTAAAGATACCGATGGCAAACCTATGCCAGTGCAGGGTTCAATTATAACACCTAAGAAATGAATTTTCTTCTGACAAAAAGTTTTACAGGGAAGATTTATTTTTAAAAAATAGACTAAAAGTTTGCAAAGCAACAATAAGGCCATATTCCTTTAAATTATCTTGGAAGGAGTATAGCCTAAGTATGTAGAATGTATTTATACCGTTTAGCTATAGCATATTAAAAAACTATCCCGTATATTTATTTAATTTTTCTAAAATAATTGTATCATAAGTAAGTATTTTGCCCAGCAAAAGTTTTATTGATTCTAAATCATTTGGCATATTTTTCAATTCTTCATTAATAATATTATTTTTTTCCATAATAAGCTTTTCCAATTGTTGATCTTTCATATTGTCACCCCCTTCTATAATAAATTAATTAAATGATGTTTACTTAATACTTTTATATCATTATGTCTTATTAAATTATACTATAAATTAATGTTATAATGATAAAAGAATAGTACAATAGTTGCAGAGGATGCAAAATTAAATGTTAAATACAATTATTGGGAGATGATTAAAATAAATAACAAACTTCGAATTGGTATAGTGGGTCTTGGAAACATAGCTCAAAAGGTATATTTGCCTTTTCTTACAAAAGAAACAGCTTGGTCTCTGATTGGTGCCTATTCCCCAACTGAAAGTAAAAGAAAAGAAATTTGCACCTGCTACCGTATTAATGATTTTTCTAATTTATCCGATTTAATTAAAGAATGTGATGCACTTTTCGTCCATAGTTCAACGGCTGCTCATTTTGAAATTGTATCAGAGGCACTAAGAAAAGGAAAAGATGTTTACGTAGATAAGCCCTTGGCGTCTACTTTGGAGGAAGCAGAAAAATTAGCAGAATTAAGTATAAAATATGGAAGGAAAATAATGGTAGGCTTTAATCGAAGATTTGCGCCTATGTATGTAAAGGCAAAGCAGGAAGGAAATAAAGCTGCTTGGGTACGTATTGAAAAACACAGAGTAAATGGGATTGGACCCAAGGATTTTGAATTTACCATGCTTGATGATTATATTCACTTAGTTGACACTGCCCGTTGGATTGGAGAGCCGGACAGCAGTATAAAGGGCTGGAGCGAAGTTAACGCTGAGAAACAATTAATCTATGCTCAACATTTTTATAAGGGCCAAAATAATAAACAGATTTTTTTAGGCATGCACAGGAATACGGGATCAAATATGGAGCAGCTGGAGTTTGTAGCTGAAAATTCCATAATAAGAGTTAAAAATATGGATACAATGGAAGTTGAAAAGGAGGGAAAAATAATAACAAGTACATCTCCTTCCTGGGATACAATCTTAAAGCGCAGGGGATTTGAAGATGCTATAATGCATTTTATTAATTCAATAATTGGCGATACCCAACCTACTTCTGATGCTGTGGAGGGTCTAAAAACTCAAAGACTTGTTCATGACATCCTTCAACAGATAAAATAAAGAACAGGATGGTGATTTTATGCTAAAAGCAGTCATATTTGATATGGATGGAGTAATTATTGATAGTGAACCTACACATATGAAGCTGGAAAATGAGACATACAAAAAATTAGGCATAGAGGTTTCAGGAGATGAGCATCTCTCTTTCGTAGGTTCAACCTCCCATTATATGTGGGACACTCTAAAAAACAAATATAAGCTTAGTCAAACAATTGAGGAGTTAATTGAATACGAAAGAAACAAATATTTTAAATACCTAAATTCAGATGAATGTGAGATAACTCTTATTGAGGGTGTAAAAGAGCTAATACAAGACTTACATGATAATGGAGTAAATCTAGCCATTGCATCATCATCACCACTAAATGTAATTGAGGCTATAGCAAAGAAATTTCAAATAGAAGAATACTTTGAAGTTTTTGTTACCGGTGACTATGTAAAGAAAAGTAAGCCTGAACCAGATATATTTATTTTTGCCGCACAGAAGCTTGGGATAAGCCCAGAAAATTGCATAGTTATTGAGGATTCTAATAATGGGGTACGTGCAGCAAAAAAAGCAGGTATGAAGTGTGTAGGAATTAATAGCGATGTTGAAGCAAGGCAAGATATTTCCATGGCAGATTTAGTAATAAATAGCTTTAAAGAAGTAAATTATATAAAATTAAGTAAGTAAATCAAAAACACTAAAGAGAAAATAGGAGCTACTGAGATATATAAATTTGTTAAGGATTGATCCCAAAAGAAAAAATGACTCACATAATAATAAAGATGACATGCAAAAACTGGCAATCGAAGATAATGCACTAATTATAAAATATAAGACGTGCTGGCAGCGCAAAAACATAAGAGTTGTTTCTACCAAGTTCACTTGGCCCAATTGGCGCAGCACTTCAGAAGAGATAATTGATATTACGCAAGAATATTTTCAAATAATTATTAAAGAGTTAGAAATATTGAAGCCTGATGTAGTTATAATAAATAGCTAGTTGAGGTGATGTTAAATCACCTTCGACTAGTTATTTGTGTTTAAGAAAATTAGTTTTTTAATTAACCATCCAAGTGCATTGAATGCAACTATAAAAACTACTGTAAAAACTGCAAAATACATAAAGGAATTTATAATTTTCACCCCATTTTATCTTTTACTAATTTTCTGAATAGGTTGATATACAACAATATTATATTATTGCCATACAAAACATATATTTAATTGGCTATGTTAGACCTAAATAGGGATAAAGAAGATATAAAAACTTTTTCGGATTTAGAGTTACAAGACTTATTTGACTTCATAGGGGAGATAATGTCACTTAATTCATTAACTCATAGCCTTCCTAAAGATTGTAGAGAATTTCGATTTGCAAAGGGGGAGGTTTGCCCTCATTGTAAAATTTATGCTATAATTAGTATATAATATACTATATTTTAGTAAACAATCGTAGATTATTGCGTCGGAATTATAATTTTTAGAAATTTTAGGGAGGTTGGGAAATATGAATAATATATTATTACTTTTAGAACAAATACGCTCAATAGCACAACTTGGATTGTGTTATGCAAAAGACCCATATGACAATGAAAGATACGAAAAATTACTTGAATTAGCATCTAATGAATATTCTCAGATATGTAATATTGAAGAGAAAATAATTGTTGAACGATTTAAAAAAGAGTTAGGTTATATAACTCCTAAGGTTGGCGTAAATGGAGTAATTATTTCGCAAGAAGGAAAAATTCTTTTAGAAAGACGTGCTGACGATAAATTGTGGGGCATTCCTGGTGGTTGGACTGAAACAGGTGAAAGCCCTCAACAATCAATAAAAAGAGAGATTTATGAAGAAACAGGACTTAATGTAGAAGTGAAAGAAATCATAGACATATTTACGAGGATACCAGGAGATTTTGGACAACCCCATACATCATATCATATATTGTTTTATTGCGAGGTAATAGATGGATGCTTAAAAGCATCGTTTGAAAGTATAGAGATTGGATTCCATGACTTTAATAAGATAACTGAATGGCATAGAGACCATCTTGATATGGCTCGGAAAGCGAAAGAGTTCTTAAATGAATATAATAAGAAAATCAATGTATGATAATTTTACAGGAGTTATCAAAAATATATTTGAATTGTAACCATTTGCAAGATAATTAATTCCGATTCTTCTTATTATTGTTGAGCAATGGTAGAATATTATGAGTTAATTGTTAAGTTGTTTATTATTAAAAATTAGGGGGAAACAACATATGGATGATAATATTATATGGATAATTATAGGAGTATTGTTACTATCGAGTATATTAACTGGCATTAATCAATTACGAAATGATATCAAACGCACAAATAAGGTTTTAGAAAAAATTGCTAAACAAATTGGAGTCCCTGAAACAGCTGTTGATGATGAAATTAAAAGTCTTGTTATAGATGGTAAAAAGATTAAAGCAATTAAAATGTACAGACAAACTACAGGATTAGGATTGAAAGAAGCCAAAGAACAGATCGATTTATTGAGTGAAAAATTAAAGAAATAGGAAATAAACAATTTTCATTAAGGTTGTAATCAAATAAAAAATATCCTACATCATAGGAATAGATGTAGGATATTTTTTGCTTTAATTTTCGCTCAAATTAAGTTGATAATACTTGTGTGTTTTACTATGGGAAAATTGATTTTGCACCTCTAAAGTGAACCCATTGAGAAAAATGGTTAATTTTTTATTTATTTTTGAAATATGACAATATTAGCCTAATTTAGCAAAGTTAACATGATAGAATAGGTCAAATGAGGCTTTAAATAATAAAATGTATGATTTTGTAGTGAGGTAAATATGGGTAAAAATAAGAACTTGCCATTTGCCACGTGGATGGCACCAAATAGCAGAGGAGGGGATTTAAGTGTCAAGCAGTCAAAATGTTTTTTTTACTGTAAAGCGGGGGATACTAATATTAATTTTATACAGTATAACAATAATGGTTTACTTCACGTGTTTTTATAAGCCGCTGGAGCTTATAGCTTCTAATTTGGACATTCCTGAAATTGCATCTGCAAATGAAATTTTAAAGTCTATTAATCGTGACGATATAATGTTCTTTTTTATATTTTCTTTTTTAGGTGTTGTAGCTATTCTTCTGATTGTAACATTTATATACCAAGAGATAGTATTATGCACTAAACCTATTATTGCTGTTAATGCTAGGTTAAAGTCAAAAGAATCAGTTATGCAGATGTCTGGAGACTATATGGGATTTTCATCTGTTGGGTATAATTATAAGCTAATATTTGAAACAGATAATGAGGTTGAAATGGTTTTTGTTGTTGTTCCTAAATATTATGCCACAATCATGGAAGGGAATAAGGGGATTTTAAAATATAAACAGGGAAGATTAAATAGATTTATAGGGTTTGATCTTAAATCAATAGATTAGGAGCATTTTTACTGAATAATAATTAATTAGAATCTTGTAAAAGTTAATTAAAATTTAATTAACACTTAACTGAAGTATCTAATAATAGGCTGAAATCAGTTCCTTTGCGGAGTTAAGCCTTAGCTAATAACCTTGTTAAATTTAACTAGAATTATAAATAGAACAGAAAAAGAGATATAGCAGTATGAGCCAACATCACCAGCGGATATTACCACGGTTCCCATTTTTTCTATATTGCGGTTTGCCATCTTATGATAGAGAGTCTGAACTTAGTAGTCTATCTCCATCACCTAATACTACATCAAATTCTCCATAAACCATTTCCTTCATTATAGCGTTATATTAATTTCTGTTTGCAACATGGGATGCATAATCAGCTGGAGTAGCGTGCAGCCACTAGGGAAGGAAAGCTAATAGCAGTACTTAGAAAATTAAAGCATTGCTGCCGAAATGTATAGAAATATATTTCGGCAGTTTTTTTGTTGTTGCAATAATAAGAACAAATGTTCGCATATAATGCAAAGTAATACTAATACTATAGACAGGTAATATTATGATATAATAAAGGAGGAATAGACATGGATTATGAAAAGATTGAAGATTCGGTGCTTAAAAGTGCTATGGACTTTTTTCAACAAAATGCAGTTAATTTTTTTGGAATAAATACTAAGATAATAGCACCAGCACAAACGGAGCTAAAAGATATAAAAATAAATACAAACTTTATGGATTATACTTTCCATACAGAAGATGGTAATTATCTTCATTTCGAATTCCAAACAACAAATAGGCAAGAGGATATAAGAAGATTTATGTTTTATGATGCATCTTTGCATTATAAAGGGAATAGAAAAATAAGAACGGTAGTAGTATATTCTTCAGATATTAAAATGGTAGAAAACTATATAAATGCAGGAAGTATTAAATATAATATAGAAGCCTATTATATGAATAATATAGATGGTGATGAAAAATATAATTACTTAAAAAACAAAATTGATAATAATGAAGAACTTACAAATGAAGAGATATTAAGTCTAACATTTATTCCATTAATGAAGGGAAATCTAACAAGATCAGAAAGAACTATAAGAAGTATAGAATTAGCAGATAAAATAAATATAAGTGATAGTAAATTAAAGTGTCTTACAATGTTGTATGCATTATTAGAGAAATTCGGTGATGCTGAAAGTAAGAAAAAATTCAAGGAGGTATTTAATATGACAGAAATAGGTAAGATGATATTAGAGGATGGAATTGCTAAAGGAATGGAAAAAGGAATGGAAAGAGGAATGGAAAGAGGAATGGAAAAAGGTAGGAAAGAAGGAAAAGCACAGCTTTTATTAAAACAGTTAACTAAGAAATTCAATAAAATACCAAGTGAATATAAAAATAAGATAATGGAATTACCAGATGAAACTATAGAGATAATAGGACTTGAACTATTTGAAATGAAAGATGTGAAGGAAATAGAGAAATACTTTTAGTATGGGGTCCGGATGGAAGATGATTATATGGACTTTTACAACAATGATCGTTACCAATGGAATCTAGCAAAACTCTCACCATATCAATATGCCTTATACTTAAATACAGGTAAGTACCCTATAAAAGTTAAAAAAACCCTTATATCAGAAATATGATATAAGGTTTTTTTTAAGGCTCTTTTTTTAGAATCTCATTGACACAGAGTCCACTTTAAATAGATACTTTTATAGCTTTTATTATTTAAAAATATAAATGACTTCTAATTATAGCTTTCTTAGTAGAATTATTAAGCTATTATTGTTTGATTCACCATTGTCTTCCAGGGTCATCTGCCATAGAATTTACGGTTCCCCTCGGATATAGAACATTATAATGATCCATCACAGGGCTCGGATTATCAATTGTAGGACTACTAAATACCATTTCCAATTTAAACTCTGTGCCGGATGTATATCCTATAATTTCTTGAGTACCGATCTTGGAATTAAACACTGGGGTTCCGAAAACCTCTTTCACTTTAGCTAAGGATAGGACCTTAATCTGGGTATCGAAAGACCGGACTTCAAATACTTGCTCTCCCTTGTTGATACCAAAGACAGTATTATGGTTCTTATAAGTTGCATAGCTGCCTTTAGCAGATGCTACGTAAACAGTTTTATCTGCCTGCCCCCAAGCTTTTATAATAGTTTCCATATTCGTTGTTTTGGCAGGAAAGTCACAATTAATAATTTTTCCTTGTTTTGCAAGCTTCATCATATTCAAAAGCATAACTGTTTTTAAATCGCTGCTTTGGACTATCTGAACTACTTTAAGAGGATGAGTTTTCAATATTTCTTCCACTTCTTGATACCCAGTGGGGTATGCGAAGTTGTAACGTGCTGGCAGTGCAAAAACATAAGAGTTGTTTCTACCAAGTTCACTTGGCCCAATTGGCGCAGCACCTATATGAAATTCCTCTTGCTGAAGTAAGTTCCATTGGCCGAGAGTAAACACCATAATAGGAATATCCTGGCGCGGGTTATTAGAAGTCCATTGAGGATGTCTAATGGAAATTTTAGGGCCAGTCTCAGTAAGCTTTCCAGATGCTATATCATTACCTTCCCAAATTCCATTGATTATCGAAAAATTTTGCCAACTTTTCGGTAATATAAAGTTAAAACCATATTGAGCATTCTTGTATAAAATTGAGCTTGAGTTTGTAGTTGTTGAAGAGGTTGTCTGATTTTGACTGCTACTTGTAGGAATAAGCGGGCTTTTTACGCTAGAACATCCTACAAGAAGTATCAATGACAGAACTACAATTGCACATTTTATTGTTGCTTTTTTACATGTTGATATCATAATTATCCTCCTTTCTTGTTGAACCAACTTGGTTTCTTGCAGTTGTAATCAAGTTTTTGTATGTTGAAAGCTGCAAATTAATATTTAGGCGACATTCATCAATATATTTTTGAGTATACTTATTCATACAAAGCATATATTATTTTCCTTTCAGCTCAACGTTTTTAGTATTAGTATTCATAGTTTCGATTTAAGCTTGTCTTATAAGTTCTTTTGTCTTAATAATGGAAGCATTTTAGTTAAGTATTTAGCTATTAGTATAACCTCAATAAAATAAATATCAATAGTGCTATGGATTTTTTTTCAACAAAATAACGAAGAGATTCAATAAAATACCAAGTGAATATAAAAATAAAGTGAAGTGGGACTGGCGCTGGATAATCCTTTTGGAAAGGCTTCAGGAAGTCATGTGCATGATCCTATATTCACTATTGCAAACAAGCTAAATTTCCCAATGATAGCCTTTGCTTCACCAGAAATTATAAAGACAGAAATCAGTGAAAGATTTCCTATATTTTAGGCGCTTCAAATTAATGAAGAAAGTTTATTTATCATACATGTCATTTAATTATTTATTGAAGTAATAATTATTAAAATAATTTTTATATTAGGAACCGATTCCGACTCCGACTCATCTTAATAACTATAAAAGCCACTAAAGGTTTTTCAATGATGTACTATTTCTATTACTTATGTTTTATCTTTTATAAAATAATATTCTAAGATGATATTTTCTTACTATCACATTTACTTTCATATTTGTTATATTGAGAGAACTTCGAAAGAGCGTCGTCGCACAATCTCCAAATTCTTAGGTTTTCTATAGGATATGCGTATATTCCTTTATAAAATTCAATTGCTGATTGATTCCATTCATGTACCCACCATTCAAGCCGACCACAATCCCTTTCCACTGTCAGTCTTGCAAGATATGCTAGCATCTTTTTGCCAAATCCTTTTCCTCGCATTTCGGGTTCAATATATAAATCAACTAAATGTATGCCAGGCCTACCTTGAAACGTAGAAAAACTGTTATGGAACAAAGCAAACCCAACTATGTTATCTTTGTATTCTCCAAGTATTACTTCAGCTACATTTCTATCAAACAGTGACTTTTCAAGCACACTCTCGGTAGCTGTAACCTGGTCAAGTTCATTTTCATATACAGCCAAGTCTTTTATAAACTTCAAAACAATTACCGTATCTTCACGTTTAGCAAATCTAATTTTCAATTCGTCTTGTTTTAATTGAATTACTTCCATATAAACACCCCCAAAACTATTCTAATACCAATTATTTTACATTTATGACGCGAGGTATGAAGAATACGCCACAGAATTTATTAAAGATAATGCTCACTTTACTTATGATAAGTGCTTAATCATTTCAAATGGCTCAATTACAGTAAAACCGTTCTTTGGTAAAAATTTTGAGCTTCAACATAATCCTTTGCAAACCTCGTATACAATTTAGTTATTCCGTTGCTAGTTGCATAGGTTTCCGCAGTTTTAAGGAGCTGACCACCAATTCCATTGCGCTTCAAGGATACTTGATTCAAGCACCATATAAATCATATCATCTCGATATTTACTATTATATTTGATAATTAACATGATTTCACCTCACAAAATGTATATAGTCTTTGTTGCACATAATTTTACGATTTCGTCTTAATAATACCATAATTTATCATAAATATAAATAATAGATATATCCTAATCTTCATGTCATCATATCTTCCTATGTAATTTTTGAACCGCTGTAACCGTTGACATGACTTAGTTTACACTAGTTGTGACTAATTGTTACTATTGCGTATCAACCAGTAAGCTATAGTTACCCAGTCTTCAGCTAATAAATCGGTAATCGAAGGAACCCAAGCACACTATGTCACACTATTTTCCTAGTTTGTCACAAGTAAAAACGCCACAAACTTTTATTGTTTGTGACGCCTAAATATGAAAAATGTGACTCATTGTGACCAAAAATTATCCTCATTTTGTGAGGTTCTATTTATAGACCACCAAATATGTATGATAGAACCCTTGAATTTCTAAGTATAAACACTATGAGTAATGTCAACATAAAAATTCGTA
>NZ_JAHLEF010000040.1 GCF_018861755.1 Clostridium sp. CF012
TAATGCTCATTTATCCACCTCTAATCTTTATTCCATTATACATAGAAAAACCCTATAGCGTAGGTTTTTTTAAATCGTCTACTCTATAGGGTACATTTTATAGCGAGTTTGAACTTTTTAGTATCTTTCAATAAATTTAGTTTAGAATTACTTAGCGAAGCGACTGCATTCCTAGCAATATATACTTTTCGTTATAGCATAATATAAGAAAAAACTCTTAATTTAAGATAATGTTATAATTAGCCATTATTCAATGTACCTTGTTCTTAATATATTAAAATGATATACTAATTTTGTGTTTATCAGTAGATAAATATAAAATCTAACGTAAATGGAGAGATGAAAATTGAAAAAAATAAATAGACTTTTATTATTTGCACTAGTATTTACACAGATTTTTTCTACATCTGTTTTTGCTGCTGTGAAACCACTAGACTTAATTGGTAAAGCTGCTATTTCTGTAGATATGGATACTAATGAAATTATTTACACTAAAAGCATTGATGATACGATGTACCCTGCAAGTATTACTAAGCTTATCACAGCCTTGCTACTTGCTGAAAATAAGAAATCAACTGAAAATTTGACTTATACAAAAACTGCAAAAGCACAACCACCTTATTCCTATAACCTAAATATTCATCCTATAGCAGTTGGTGATACTATGTCAGCTGATGACGTAATGGATGCACTTCTTCTCTATTCTGGAAATGATATAGCATATATGATTTCAGATAATGTTGGGGGAAGTGAAACCGCTTTTGCTAAAATGATGAATGACAAAGCTGTGAAGTTAGGAATGAAAAATTCTCACTTTATAACTCCAAATGGCTTGGATGATAAAAATGATCAACATTTTACAACCGCTTATGACTTAGCTATCTTAGGTAGAGCTGCATACAAAAACGCTAGAGTACGGGAATCTATGGCTAAAAAAACTAGCGCAGTAAAATCTACTAATGGCCCTGAAGCTATCGTTGTAAATAGAAATAAACTCCTTGGGGTAGATGGTAACATAGGTGGTAAAACTGGCTATACGCTAAAGGCTGGAAGGTGCCTAGTTTCTATATATGAACGTAATGGTCGCCATATCATAGGAGTTGTTATGAATTCTGAGAACGACCCAAAAGATACAAAAGTCTTTGAAGATATGCAGAAATTAATTGATTGGAGTTATGCTGCAAAAAAAGAAGTACTTATTAAAAAAAATACTGTAGTCAAAACAATTTCTGTACCCTATAAGGTTATTCCATTCATAGGACCAGAAAGAAAAATTAATATTCCATTAGAGTCAAAAGAAGATGTGACTTCTTATACTAATGAAGTAAAACCACAAACTATTGTTAAAGCTGAGGGGATAAATCCATGGAAGCTTAGCAAAGAGACCTCTGTTGGAACTTTAGATTATAAACAAAGAGATGCACAAAAAAGCTATAAGTTATATCCAATGATTTCAAAATCTGCCCTTATTAAAGACAATATAGTAATCTATGCTATAGCTTCTATTTTGCTACTTGTAGTTTTAGCTTTAATTGTATTATTAATTTCTTCAATTAGAAAACGTAAGAACCGTGGTGGTAGAAGTATGAGTTTTAGAAGGAGATAAAAAATGAATAAAGATTTTCAACAATATACAGAAATTGCAGAATTATTAAAAGCTCTTGCTCATCCTGTGCGAATATGTATTATAAGAGGGCTTATGAACAAGGGGAGTTGCAACGTTAGCTATATGCAGGATTGCCTAAACCTCCCTCAATCCACCATTTCTCAACACCTTCAAAAGTTAAAAGCTTTAGGAATTATCCAAGGTGAAAGAAATGGGCTACAAATTAATTATAAAATTTGTAATGAAACCATAGTAAACATAGTAAACGCAATGTTTCCTGATGAACCTTAGTTCAAATTTATCAAAAGGCACGTAGTACTAAAAAATTAGTACTGCGTGCCTTTTCTCATAGTATTCTAAAACAAAAGTATACTATGAGAAAAAGAACTACATTGGGGGGTACTAAACAACACTATAATATTTATCAGTTTCTTTTCAATGGTTTTTATTTATTTCACTTATGCTATGTATAAGATATCTAGAAACTAATTAATAGCTTACAGCTGTATACCTAAACTATTTTTACTCCAATTTACTTCAAAAAATATATTCGTGAATGAAATCATGTAGAAGTATGAAATTTCTCTGGAGTGAATTGCAATAAGAAACGACGAAACTATTGAAATTCCATTTAGAAATTCTTCTTTTGCGAATATAAAATTCTCGTAAGCTTGCACAGGACGTGCAAGCTAGCGAACCTTAGGCAGGACGCCGAATGTGAGCGTTAGAGAATATTATATGAGCAAAAGATTAGAATTTCTAAATGGAATTTCTAGTTTTTAGTTCTTTTGCAAGGCACGCAAGAGAACTTTCATACTCCCTTGAGTTTTCTAAAATTGAATTTCCCATCTAAACTAACTAAGGTTACCCCCATTATTATGACTATGCACCCTACTACTTGCCAAATCGTTACAACTTCATGGAGTATTACTCCAGCAGCAATTAAACTCATAATAGGTTGTAAATTTATATATGTAGTAATGACAGTTGCTCCAAGATCTTTTAGACAATGCACATACATTACATATCCAATGCAAGAGCAAAAAATAGATAAAAACAGTAAATTAAGTACAACTTTTGTAGATGGAATTTGTAGTGGGCTAAAAAACAGTGAAGGACTTAGAAACAATGATCCCCACATGATTTGATAAGTAGTTATAGTAATAACTTTATAAGTTCCTTTAAAGCTACTACAAACCATATTATAAATAATCCAAGAAAATACTGCTCCCAGTGCCATCAAATCTCCTACATTCCCTTTTGATAATAAACTTGCGCTACCCTTGGATACAATTATTATAATAATTCCAACTAAGCTTAAGGTAGCACCAAATATTTTTCCGTAGGTTAGTTTTTCTTTATAAATTATTCGTTGAGAGAATATAGTAAATACTGGTATAGTCGCAATTAAAATTGCCACATTTGACGCAGAGGTGTATGCTACAGAATAGTTTTCAAAGACAAAATATACTGCTACTCCAAAAAGTCCGCCCAGTGCAAATTTGACTTTGTCCACTTTTAGAACTTTTTCTTCAGGAAATTTTACTTTTAATATTATGAATAAAAATATTGAGGCTAACATAAATCTATAAAATGCTGATAATGTTGGACTTACCTCTTCTGATACAACCTTTATGCTTAAATAAGATAAGCTCCATATAAACATTAAGATTATTGCCATTACATGAGAAATTCTTTTGTTTGTCAATATATCACTCTCCTTATTTTTTCTTTACTGCGCACAAAAACAAACAACAAGCCTTTATGCAAATCTATTCTGACTTGTCATTTACTTTCATATACCTAGCATTATTATATCTTAGAATTTCCCAAAATTACACTTTAATTTTATTTTCTCGAGCTAATATAATATATTAAAATACGTTTTTTGCAATTTTATCATTGTCAATATTTCATTTTTAGAGTATTATAGTATAGTATTGAAATATAAACTGTTGTTTATGAAAATATCAACTTCACTAAACTTCATTTTACTGATTTTAATTTATGTACTAACCATATGGAGGTGCCAATTTGAAAAAAGAATTTTCTCTAAGTAACGATAATGTATTGATAAATTTCACGGCAAAATACTGTAATAGTCCTGAAAAATTATTGGAAAGTAATGGTTTTAGAAGGGTTTTTAACGCTTATCTTAAGAAAATAAAGAAGAAAAATTCAAATATCTATAAATATTTAATCCAAAATGCTCAAATAGAAAATGAGGATTTAGATGTTTTCATGATACATTTATTTAAACTTTTATCTATATTAAATGTAAATGAAATTATAAATTTAAATACTAAATATAGCTCTTTTATAAATAGTAAGGATATTTTTATTGATTTTATTGAAGATTTTTATGGGTTTTGGAGAAAACTTGAAAGATACACTGTAATTCAAAACAATAAAATTAATGATGGCTTAGAAAAAACAAGCTTTATTGAAGCTAACAATGATTTTTCCATGCTTATACTTAATTTATACAGAAAAATTGAGGAGAATGTAGTTGGTCATAAACCTATGGTTTACAGACAACTCCCTGCTGGTGGCAATGCTGGTCTTATTGTTAATAATGCACATTGGCCTATACCCTCTGGATATGAAAAATTAAAGGACGTTCCCTTTATTGAATCAATAATGCTGGATTTACCTTATATAAGCTACCCTAAAAGAAACACTCGTGATGGTATTTTTGATGAATGTTTTGAAAACCCACTAGAGCATTGTACACTAAGCACTGACCATTGGTTTTGTTATCCTGCTAAAGTAGGCTCACTACTTGCCTTCATTTATGTTCACAGAGATTTTATGGCGCATGCAATAACTCTATGTAACCTATTTGAAATGGCAAGAGAAAAAGAATACAGGGGCATAAAACCGGATATAGTTTTTGTTTTTGGAGCTAAAGATTCCTCTCCTAAAGTCAAAACAGTATTTTATGACGATTCAGAAAATGATATTATGCTTGGATATATAAGTTATGGTGAAGAAATTGATTACTTCGGATATGTAAAAAAGATGACCTTAACGCTTCATAACTTGATAATGATTAAACGAGGTTATTTACCGATACACGGTGCCATGGTAAACGTGGTTATGAATAATGGTAAAAGTGCAAATGTTGTTATTATGGGGGATAGTGGTGCAGGTAAATCTGAATGCTTAGAAGCCTTTAGGAGTTTAAGTGAAGATTACGTAAGTGACATGACCATTGTCTTTGATGACATGGGTGTTGTAACCATGAACGCCGGTGAAAAACCCTTAGGTTTTGGAACAGAAATTGGTGCTTTCGTAAGACTAGATGATTTAGATGCTGGTTATGCTTTTAAAGAAATTGATAGAAGTATTTTTATGAATCCTGATAAAATTAATGCAAGACTTGTTATGCCTGTAGCAAGCTATAAAGATATTATTAAGGGCTACCCTATAGATTTATTTCTCTACGCAAACAATTACGAGGAGGTAGTACCTGGCAATGAAGAAATCAATTTCTTTGCAAATCCACTGGACGCCATTGATGTTTGCAAAAAAGGAGCAAGAATGGCAAAAGGTACAACTACTGAACTCGGTCTCGTAACCTCTTATTTTGCAAATCCCTTTGGTCCTCTTCAAAAACAAGAACTAGTGGATGTACTTATAGATCAATATTTTGAGGAATTCTTCAAAACAGGAGTAAAAGTTGGACAAATTAGAACTTCCTTAGGTATAAAGGGTCAGGAAAAAGATGGTCCTAAAAAAGCAGCTAAAAAATTATTTGAATTAATTATAAAATAAAAGAATCATATATTGAACAGAAGGAATAGTCGCAAGTAATTCTAAGACTATTCCTTCTACCCAATATACGATTTTTTTATATTTTACCAATATTTGTATTAATAATAGAAACTACTCCGCTCCTGTATGAGGATTTTTGTAAAATGAACTTACAGCATCAAAATTGTTTTTAAGCCTTAAGGCATTGTTTAGTTTAAGTACTCTATCAGTATTTTTAATAATATAATTCTCAAGCTTATCCATGTATAAATTCCCTGCTATTTCATTTTGGGTAACCATGGTTAACCCCTTTTCCCAACTAGCTGTTAATTCTGGATTTAATAAGGTTGGTATAGAATTTTTTACCACATCATAAATAATTTCCCCAAGGAGCGCAGGCATAACTACCTGAGTTTTATTATTAGATTTAATATATCCTATTTTTTCAAGTTTTGTTAAAATTCCTGACCGCGTAGCACTTGTACCAATTCCAGAGCCTTTGATATGCTCTCTTAGCTCTTCATCTTCAATAAGTTTACCTGCATTTTCCATAGCTATAATTATTGAACCTGTGGTAAATCTTTTAGGAGGAGAAGTTTTGCCTTCTTTTACAATTAAGTCTTCTAAATTCACACTTTGACCTTTTTTCAAAGTACTTAAAAATTTCATATTCACGTTCTCACTATCATTAGTGTCATTATCAGGTTTCAAAACCTCCAAATAACCCAGTTCAATACAAACCTTGTCTGATGTGAAAAACCTTTCTTTGTTGATCTTGGTTATAACAGAAACCTTGCTATAAACAGCAGGTGGATAAAATATTGCAAGGAACCGTCGTAGCACTAAATTATAGATTTTCTTTTCTATATCTTTTAACGCCATATAGCTTTGAAGACCTTCCCCTGTTGGAATAATAGCATAGTGATCTGTGATTTTGCTATCATCAACATATTTTGTTTTAGCTATATTACTGTACCACTTTTTATCTAGGATATTTCCAGCTATATTTTTTATTTCTTCATCTGCCTTAAAATTTATTAGTTTTTGAATGTTTTTATTTATTTCCTTTGCCACAGCTGTAGATAATACCCTAGCATCTGTTCTTGGGTATGTAAGCATTTTCTTCTCATATAGAGCTTGAATGTGACTAAGTGTCTGTTCTGGGTTTATTTTAAACTTTTTAGAACACTCATTTTGTATTTCTGCTAAATTAAAGAGTAGAGGAGCATTCTTATTTTCTTTCTTCTTGGTAACATTCTCAACTACAACTTTACCATCTAGACTAGCATCACGAAGTTCGCCTATTAACTTCTCTGCCATTTCTTGTTTTTTAAATCCACCCTCATTATATAGAAGTGGTGAGTCAAAATATTCTGAGCCTTCTACCGCTTTCCATTCTCCCTCGTAAACAGACCCTTCATCTACCTTAAAACTTCCTATAATTTTATAAAAAGGAGTAACAATAAACTCTCTAACTTCTCTTTCCCTTTGAACCACCATTCCAAGCACACAAGACATTACGCGTCCCACTGCAATAACTATATAATTTTTCCCTAGATAATTACTTACAGTTTTTCCATATACTAAACTTAGAAGCCTTGAAAAATTAATTCCCATTAGGTAATCTTCTTTTGCTCTTAAATAAGCAGCTTCAGATAGTGTATCATACTCTTTCAAATCCTTTGCTTCTTTTACACCGCGAATAATTTCCTCTTCCGTTTGTGAATCTATCCAAACTCTCCGTTTTTGTTTATTAGGACTCCCAGCCAAATCATCAACCAGTCTATATATGTACTCTCCTTCTCTCCCAGAGTCTGTACAAACATAAATCCTATCAATATCTTCGCGGAGTAGTTGGTTCTTAACTATATTAAATTGTTTTTTTACTCCATCTATAACTTCATATTTATATTTTTTAGGTAAAAATGGCAAGGTATCTAAAGACCATTTTTTCAATTTTACATCATATTTTTCTGGATAACTCATAGTAACTAGATGTCCCACACACCATGTAACAACAGCTTTATCAGATTCTATAAATCCATCCGATTTTCTCCCATTTATTTTTAAGGCTTTAGCAAACTCTGCAGCAACACTTGGTTTTTCTGTAATAAATAATGCCTTACTGATATGTACCACTTCACTTTCCGTTTAATTACATAATAGTCTCTGTCTAAAATGTCGTTGTTAATCCTTTAAAAATTAATTATACCATTATCTATACAACTATTTCAAAAGAAATTAAATGTGTCTTATAGTGTCTTTAGATATTCTTGTAAATCTCCCCCAGTGCTTTTTGTGAATTTACCCTTATCTAATTTGAAATATTGAGCCTGCTTGCATTGCGCCCTTATTAATTCTACTAAGGTTGCATGACAAGTGAGCACAAAAATCTGATGTGTCTTTGCGAGTTTTTCTAAGGCCATAACTGTATTTTTAGTGTGTGCTATATCAAAATTTACAAAGGAATCGTCAAGTATAACTGGTAAACAAGGCTTAATTTCTTTTATTCTGCTTATGCGGACTGCTAAGAATAATTGCTCCTTTGTACCCCTGCTTAACTCTTTTGAGCTGGCTACAATACTCTCATCCCGTAGTATTGTTTTAAAGTCTCCCTGCATTATATCCTCCATAGGCATAATATCTTTGTATTCTCCTGAGGTTATTTCACTTAGAATATCACTAGCTCCCTTTAAGAGCTTATCCTTAGTGTTTGATAAAAATCTCTCTCTAATTTTTTCTAAGAATAAGGCCGCTGTATTATAAACTGCATAGGTTTCTGCAAGAGGTCTTAACTGTCCTCTTGCTTCTATAATATTTTGCTCATATTGTAATAACTTGTCATCAGAATTCAAGGCTTGGATCTCATCTTTTGTACTCTGTTTTTCATTCTTTAAATCAGCTAATTGTCTTATCAATTCACTATTTTCAGTATTCAAAACCTCATAATCATAATTTAGTTCAGAAATGCTAACATACTGCTTATACAAATCATCCAGCACTTCTAATAGCTTTTCATTTTCATCCGGATTTAGTTCCACTTCTTTTCTTTCATCATATAGTAATCGCCCTACACGCTGGCTTTTTACACCTTGCAGTAACTTATCATTAATAATTTTTAATTCATTCTTGTGACTAGCATATTTTATATACTTTTCACCCACACTTATATATTTTTCTAAGGATAAAATTATATTTTCATGCTGATTTTCCTTTGAATTGCTCCACCCAGGAATATTTACAGCTGAATGATCTCTAGCCAGAAACTCTTCAATTTCACGCTCCACCAACCTTAATCTTGAAAAGCTCTTTTCAGTTTTTTCTCCTAGCATCAAATGCTTATATAAAAGCTCTACCTTTAGTAATATGTCATTGCAAATACTACTAATATTATCTATATCTATATCTATTTCCTTTGTGCTTATTTGTTCTGAATTTTTAATATTAAAATAAGTAAATTTATTGTGCAGCACATTAATATCATTCAAATACTCACGAGTAGCACTAAATTCATTATCTAGCTTTTTCTTTAATAAATTATATTCGGATATTTCATCCTTCAAAAAAGCTGCAATTTTAAAATAATCTTTAATACCCTCAGCTGTTACTCTGGCATCAAGCTTTAAAATATCCCTGTACTCATCCATGATGTTATTCATTTCTATTGAATTTTCCTCTAAATTGTTTAGTTCCCCAGTATTTTTATTAAAAAGAAACTCTAAGTTATCAATGCTAGCTTTAGTCTCTAAATTTCTATTTAGTAATAGTCTGCTATTAGAGTAATTTATAAATAAATACGTGGTTGTGCCTAATGCTCCAATTAATATTATTGAAGCTCCTAGTAGTTTATCTATAAAAAACAATATAAGTCCTAAAATTATAGTTAATAGTGTAAAATAAAAATATTTTTTGGCATAAACAATAGTATCATAAGGTTTAATTTGTTTTTCTAAAATTTCTCTTTGAATTTTATAGTCTTCATTTTTTTTATTACAAACTGCTATTTCGTCTTCTGTTTTTCTAAATTTTTCTATGTTACGCATTAAAACCTCTTGCTGTACCTCATCACAATTAATTTGTTCCACAATATTAAAACTAGCCCAATTATCGTTAGCCTTTCTAATTTTTTTCTTTAGCGATTGCATCTTTTCAGAATATTCCTTTTTAATAATGAGTAGATTTTTTATCATTTCTTTAATGCCAGATAGCCCATTATAAAAGCAAGTAATCTCTACCTTGCTTTCAAGAAGCAACTCTTTAATGCTCTTATCCTTGGATGTTTGACTTTGAAATTCATCCTTTACATTATTATACTGTTCTACTTCTTTAGTAAATTGGGTTTTTAGAGCCTTGGCTTTTTCTATATTATATTCTCTTATATCTTCTGGACTAAAAAAATAATTATGAAGCTCTCCTTCTAGATTTTTCTTATTTTCATTAAGCTCATAATTATGCTTTAACATCTCTAATTTAATTATATTATTATTGCTATTTATAAGTTCCATTTCCTTTGAAATTATAGTGCTCTCAAGCTTTGAATATATTTTTTTCTTTTGCATATAGGTATCTAAAAGTTCCATAGATTTTCTTTTTCCTTCTACGCTTTTTTTAATATTTTCCGCGAAGGGCTTAAACATTTTAGTATAGGGATTTCCACGAGTTCCACCAACCACATTAGCTTTTTCTCTTAGCGCTCTTGCAACTCCTGGTATTTTTATAATGTGCTTAAAGCCTGCACCAAGTAGCATAGACTGAAGATTGCTGTCTTCCTTATCTGAACTCTTATTAAGTTCATCAAGACTTATAGTGAAAAGCTCTCTGTAGGTCGCCTTATCTATATTATATAACCCCTTGTTATCCTTAGCCTCTGTGGCGTTTTTATAGACTATCTCAGGATTACTAAATCCTTTTAACAATAAATTTACTTCACTGCCCTCCTCTGATTCCAAATCGCATCGCACATCATATTGGAATTTAGGAGGTGGTAGGTTACTATTTTGTGAAAAACCATAGGGTATATTTCTAATTACCTTCATTAAGCTAGTTTTGCCGGATCTATTTGCTCCACCAATAACTATTATACCGCCCCCTAAGTCTTCCAGTTTTTCACCTTGAAACACCCCAAAATCTCTAATATCCAACTGTGTTATTTTCAAATTATCACCTCCTACATTATTTCTAAAGCTTCAACTAACTTTTCAATAACTAGTTCCCTTGCTTGCGATATAATATCTTCAATAATTTCCTCATCAATATCAAATTTATCTTCATTCATGTTTTCCGTATAAATTTGCTTCTTCCAAATGGAGCCCCAATTTTTCACCAGTTCTACTCTATGCTCCCCCTCTTCCCTATATAAGCTAATTACCTCATCTAAATCAGCGAAAATAGAGTTTTGCATTTTGAGACTTTCAAAATCTTGCATAAGCGGTGCGGTTCTAAATATTATGGAATCTACCCACATAAAATATTTTTCTGTGGAAAGTTCTTCGTTTATATCCTCTACAAACTGTTTATAATCCTCTTCCTTCATATGAGTTATTTTATCCTGAAGCTCTGTTCTTCCTTTTATTACTAATTGTAGAATATGTCCTTTAAATTCATCATTTATTGCTTCTTTAGGCTGCTCAAATTCATTATAGATTTTAGTAAGACCATATGTTACCTCTTTGGTTTTATCTAAAATTAATCCCATCAAATCACTAAAATTTTCTATTTTGCTCTCTTCAACTATTATTATTTCTACCCTTTTATATATTATAGTTGCTATAGGCAAAAATTCCATTTTAATAATATCTTTCTTGCATACCTCAATGTAGAAAACTCCACCTTGTCCCTGTTCTCCCATATCACGTCCTTGAGGAATTCCTGGAAAAGCTATAATAGGCTTTATAGAACTTAAAATATTAGTTTTATGAATATGTCCAAGAGCCCAATAATCTATATTAGGTACCGCCTTAAGTTCCTCTAAGGTGCAAGGAACATAATTTTTATTATCCCTCTCCAATGCAGTATGTAGCATTGCAATATTAAAGCTATCATTATCCATTAAATAGTTTTCATAGATTTTTTCTCTTTCAGATCGAAGCTTATAAGATTTCCCAACGATTTTTGCTATAATTTCATCATCTTTGCATACCTCATAAATCTCTGCACTATCAGAACTTAAAATATGAACATTTATGGGCATATCAAACAATTCTTGTTTCTCATTTGCAGCATCGTGATTACCGTAAATAACATATACGTGTATGTTTATTTCACTTAGTCTTGTACATTGATTAATAAAAAATCTATTCCCTCGTACAGACCTTAAATAACTGTCATATACATCACCACAAATCAATATAAAATCCACCTTATAAAGAATGGCTATATTACAAATTCTTTCATAACCTCCGTATACAGCTTCGCTGCAAAGGGCTTGTATTTCTTCCGGGGGTTTCCCATTGATATTAAGAAATGATCCTATATGCAAGTCCGCAGCATGAATAAAGCGAAGTGTTCCACTCATTACTTTTCCACCACCTATTTTATTTTAGATGTCAATATAGATATTTTACCATAAAAACCAAATGTATATATAACTCAACTATATTGAAATTTAATAATTTGCTACAATTCGAAAAAATTTTAAGTTATAATAGTACTTATAGAGGATTATAGGTGTCATAACAATTAATAATTGTTATGTACTTAAGCGAACCACGAGGGGCATAACAATTAATAATTATTATGTACCCGAGAGAACTAAGGGGAGGAAATGTATATGAAATTTATAGATTTAAGAAGCGATACAGTAACACAGCCTACACAAAATATGAGACAAGCTATGTTTACAGCTGAGGTTGGAGATGACGTTTATGGTGATGATCCAACTGTAATTGCACTAGAAGAATATGCTGCTAAACTTGTTGGAAAAGAAGCTGCACTGTTTGTTCCAAGTGGTACTTTTGGAAATCAGCTAGCGCTCTTTACCCATTGTACTCGTGGTAATGAAGTTATTCTTGGTGATGATTGCCACATAGTGGTACATGAAGTTGCTGGTTCATCAATAATTGCTGGAGTTCAGCTTAGAACTCTAATCAGTAATAAGGGAGAACTGGACCCTAAACAAATCCAGTCTAGAATAAGAAAAGAGGATGAGGATATTCATTATCCTAGTACAGGTCTTATATGCATCGAAAATGCTCATTCTTGCGGTAGAGTAATACCACTTTGTACCATGGAAAACATTTACGATTTAGCAAAGCAGCAGGATGTCCCTGTTCATTTAGATGGCGCAAGACTTTTTAATGCTGCTGCATACCTAGATGTAGATGCAAAAGAAATTACTAAATATTGTGACACTGTAATGTTTTGTTTATCCAAAGCTCTTTGTGCACCTATAGGTTCTATTCTTGCTGGTGATAAAAATTTTATTGCCAAGGCAAGAAAGAAAAGAAAGGTTTTAGGTGGTGGCCTTAGACAAGTGGGTATTTTAGCTGCAGCAGGACTTGTGGCATTGCACGAAATGATTCCACAGCTTAAAATAGATCATGCGAATGCTTTATTTCTTGGAGAAGAATTATCAAAAATTCCTGGCATATCAGTAAATAAAGAAGATACACATATTAATATGGTATTCTTTGATATGAGCGCTACTGGATTTAGTAGCGATAAATTAGTAGAAGAATTTTATAATAGAGGAATAAAGATTAATGGAGTAGAAGATGGTTTAATGCGCTTCGTTACACATAACTGGGTTTCTAAAGAAGATATTGAATTTATTATAACCTCTATGAAAGAAATTCTTACTGGCAAATAATACATGGTTTTTTCCAATGATCTTTTGATGACATATAGTATAATAAATTAAAAAAAGCATACAATAATGTTAATAGATGATTCAAAGTGGTTGAGCCAAGAGTGCTCCTAGACTGGAAATAGTTTTAGAGTATTCGGCCAAAGGTGTATACGATATCTACTAAGGTTTTTTATATGCCGGAGGGAAGATTATTATGGGTTCTTAACAGCTGTATATGTGCCTAACTGTACATATATGGTTCTCCCGGATGTATGATAGTCGAGCTAAGATGATATAGGTTGCCGCAGGTTTTATTAGTATATGACTAGGGGTTATTCTTAATCGAGAGATTGTTTTTAGCTCCCAAGGTGTTCTATATGGTCAAGTAAAGATGTATATATGTGCTGTAATGCTCAAATGGGTATGTAAGGATGTATATATGTTGTAGCGTAGATTGCTTTGAGTTGTCAAAAAATCCCTTGGGTTAAAAGACAAGTTATTTTATAATAACTTGTCTTTTTTATTTTAGATACACAAAAATAAATAACAAGTCAGTATGCTAGCATATTTGACTTGTTATTTATTTTAATCTTTTATGTGAAAATGTTATGGCCTATTAATTTTATTTTTTTATCATTTCTAGATTTTCAAGCATAGGCTTGCTAACATCAAAATGACCTTTAATACTCTCTACATTCTTGCCTTCAACAAGAAATTGAACCTTATTTATCCCTAATTCCTTATTTAAAACTAATGTATTTATAATTGAAAACAAAGCCATTCCCTCTCCTGTAGAGCCACCGGATATTTTCTCAGCTCCGCTACTCTTAAAATCAACATAAGCAATATTTTCCTTGACTTGCACATCTATTATTTCTAAATCCACAGGCAATGTTGCAATTAATTTTGTGTCCGTGCTTTTTGCACTAGGTCCTTTTACTAATTCGCCTACAACAGACTTAGCTGTAGGGTTTGCTAAAGTTCTTTTCTCACCTACTAAGTTCATAGCTTGATCATCACTAAAATAAAGTACCATCTCACTACTTTTAATCTCTTCGGTTTTACCTTCTACTTTTGTTTCCACGGCACCTACTACTGCTTTAGAGGATTCTTTTGGCTCCTCTTTTTTTACCTGGTCTTTTCCACAAGCAACCAATGTAAACATTAGTACACTACATAATATTACTGAAAGAATTTTCTTCATTATTGTCACCTTCCTAATAAAATATTATATTAATAATTAATATAAGCTAACGATGAATATTTAAGTATATTAGCAACTATATATAAATTATATCATAAATTATAACCATATGTGGTAATGTTTCTTAAAATTACCTTTACTAAATATATTATAGGATAGGGCAGGTTTTAGCTAAACCCGACCTTAATATTTTTTATTGCAATTTTTAGTAAATAATAATTTTATATAGCAGCTTTTTACTTCATACTAATTGTTCAAAGTTTACATACCATTTAGAATATTTAGTTCCCTCCCCATCTTTATAAGTACCATTCTTATCTTTCACCATAACTGTTGCTCTTTTATTTATCTTATAAATGAATCCACTATACTTTTTATTTTCCTGAAGGAAGCATACATTTTGTCCTATTTTAAAGCCGTAGTCCAATGAAATTATCTCCTTTTGACTTGGCAATTGATGATTTACTTCTGTATGAGCAAATATATTATTAACCATGGTTTTAAACCTACGCTTTTTACAACTAGATTCACTATAAAGATGAAATTCCATCAAATGGCATAATTCATGTTCAAAAACTATTTGAAAAGCCTCTAAGGAATCCGCTGTATTTATACCGGATACTATCTTATCTCTTTCTACCTTATAATATTGGAAAAAGAACTTTATGCCCATTCTTATTTCATAAGTTTTTTCGGTTTCCTGCAATAGTTTCGTTTTTCTACTATATATGGTTTTCCCTGCTGCAGAAGTCATCCTAGTGGATAGGGAAAAAGTTATACCTTCCTTGAAATTGTCTCTAAAATAATTTTCAAAAAATTCTTCATCATACATATGAAATAAAATTTTCACGTCCTCATCTGACATACATTGTATATTTCCTGTATTCACATTTTCAGATTTAGCCATAAATTTGTTTCTTATAGTATCCCGCTTTTTAATTATTTCCTGCTCACTGTATTTTAAATCTTTTATATTCTGTCCTGTCATTGTCCTTACTTCCTTATACTTAAGTACCTTTAAAAAATAATAAGTGCTCATTCTTAAGGTGCTTTATTTTAACTAATAATTTCTAAATATAATATATCATGATTCTAGAATAATAACTATCCATCTTTTATAAATACGCAAACAAAAATCCCACATATAGAACTTGTGGGATCTTTGCATTTAAATGCTATAATAAAAGTTAAATCTTCAGCTAGATTGCTGAAATGTTATTAAACAATTTTTAAAATAGCAGCATGAATTATAAAATTAAGTGTGTCTTTAGGCTCATTAGACTGCTGCCTTACAGCATTAATAAATTCCTTCTGAATCTGAACTAAGTCAATATTATGCAACTCAAATTTTTCTTCTATTTCATGTATTTTCTTTTCAATATTTCCCTTTTGGAAAGATAGTGCTACATCTTTTTTAATAGATAACTTTAAAACTAACAATAAGTTTTGATATTCTTCATTATTTAAATCTAAATCAGTTTCCCTTAATGATTTGTTTAAAAACTCTAAAGATTTATTTAATTGATTAGTATACATCTTAACGTCTTCACTACCCATTATAAATGCTAACATTGCTTTTACAGTGTAATTTATATTGCTTTCCAGGCTATCATCCACATTTATACCAAAGGCTCCACTAGCAAATTGATTAGAGGCTAAAACTCGTAATACCTCGTTTCTTTTAAAATTGGAATATTTATCATGATTTTCCTTTAGTTTTGATAGATCTTTATAGTAGAAAGCTGTTGATTCAGATTCCTCATCCAAACTTTCATAGGAAAGCTCTAATGATTGGGTAGTTTTTACAGGTAATATCTTCCTTATTCTTATACCTACAATTGGATCTTCCATCTCTTCATAAAGCATAAAAGAAGTTTCTTTACAAATTATGCCAACCTTTTTAGAAATTTCAACAATCTTATTAATCATTGCTTCCTGAAGTTCCCCGCGTTCATATTTAACTCTATGTTGAAGCGATTCTATACGTTTTTTGTACCATATTTTCTCAATTAAATTAACGTTTTCTTCTAGTTCAAGGTCATTTAGCTTAATTATTCTTTGCATTCTATTTTTTCCAACTTTTCCTTTTAAAACTACTACTCCCTCTACTTCCCCATTAATTTTAGCAAAAATTGAAAAGGGTTCTTTATCATACATATACTTAATTGTTCTTGGGAATGTTGTTTCCACCTTCATCTTACCCCAATCAATTTCGATATCAGTAACTTGTGGATTTTTAATTCTATTGAATTGTTTAAGTACCACATCTTCAATTCTTTCCCCAGGGTAAATAACTTCTGCAGCGCCATAAGAAATACGAGCTAATTTATTTATAAAATAGCTATTTACAGAAGTATCTATTCCAAAAGGAAATATTCGACTTTCTTTAATGTTTTCTTCTACAAAGTTCAATATTTCTTTTTCATTTTCCACTAAATCATCTGTAAATAAGAATATTATATTTTCCTCTTTTTCACTTTTTCCCAGTAGTGCATACTTTATTGCATCAAAAATCACTGCTTCTTTTTCTGCCTTAAGTCCTTCAATCCACGTGCTCGCAGCACTTAAGTTTTCTTCATTAAAATCAACTTTTGTCTCTTTAGAAAAGTAATGAAGCTCATCTCCAAAGGCAGCAATATTAAAGGTATCTCCTAAATTTAAATTTCTCAAAGATAGTTGAAGAGCATTTTTACCCTCTATTAGCTTATTTCCCCCCATTGACTGTGATAAATCTAGAAGGAATATATAATTTGCTCCGGATACCTCTTGCTCTATTTCGATTTCAGGAATAAATCTTAAATATAAAATCCCTTTTTCATCCCTAGGGTAATCATATATCATTCCTGTAGTTTCCAATTTTTCTTGTTCCTCTAGTGTAATTTCTAAATCTTTATCCATTCTTTGATTTTTTCCATCTAAAGTTACTTTATACAGATTATTATCTTCATATTCAACTTTTAGTTTATGAGAAGAACACTTAAATTCTAATTTTGTCAAAGATTCAACTAATAGCCTTAAAGTAAATTTATAAGGATGGGGTTTACTAGTGCCACCATCAACAGTAGAAAGTAACGTACTGTTTTCTGAAAGATTTATTGGTGGTACTATTGTTGGAATAACTAATTTCAAGTTTCTATTTTCATAGGTAAGTTCTTCTATATAAGACACTTTAATTTTTACAACTTCATTAGAAATAATCTTGCCAATTACTATTCTAAATATATTATCATTAAATTCTTCGAGCAAGATGGTATTGTTATCATCCTCATCTTTGAAATTCTCATATATCTTATTTGCTTCTTCTTTATCTTGTATTAACCCCTTTATAGTTCTCCCACCAAGAACTGCTTCAAACCCTGATATAACAGCTCCCTCTGGAATTGGAAAAGTATAAATTGCCTCTACATCATTTGTTCCTTTATTTTCATATACATGATCAATAGTATACTCAGCGAATTCACCACACAAATTTCCTCTTATATTAACTTCTTTTAAAATAATGTTATTCTTCAATTCTTTTCCATGGTTTGCATTATAATTTGCCATTGTACCCCTCCTGATTTTATATCGCAAAGATTTACCAAAATCTTTAAAATATTATACATATATTTTATCATTAATAATAAAATTAGTCTTTGAATTTCTTAAAATAATTTTAAAATTATTCCATATTTTTACTATTAATATTTTTCATTGTATTTATACTTATTATTTTCAAATGAATCATTTAAAATTCATTTCCATCTTGAGTAACTTAAACTTATACCTTATAATTAATTAGTAGATTCTATAAATTGCAATCTCAATTTAATTCCTATGGAAAGGGGAAATTCTAAAATGAAAAATTGTATAGTAGCGCAATCAGGAGGTCCAACTTCTGTAATAAATGCTAGTGCTGTGGGAGTGCTAGACGAGAATATTAACTCTCACTATTATGATAACGTTTATGCTGGCATAAACGGAATACAAGGTATTTTAAACGACCATATCGTAAACCTATCTAGCTTACCTTATGAGGATGTTAAGGGATTAAAATACACTCCCTCCTCTGGTCTTGGCTCTTGCAGATATAAGTTAAAATCCTACGAAAAGAGCCCTGAAGAGTACTTAAAGCTTTTCGAAATATTAGAAAAATATGAAATCAAAACCTTCTTTTATATCGGAGGTAATGACTCACAAGATACTGTTAATAAATTTAGTATCTACGCTAAGGAACATAATAAGGATGTAAAATTTATTGGTATACCTAAAACTATAGACAATGACCTACCAATTATGGATCATACTCCCGGATTTGGTAGTGCAGCTAAGCTAATTGCCACCTCTGTTCTTGAAAACTTCCTAGATGCTAGTGTATATCCTGCAAAAGGTGTCTTCATACTTGAAACTATGGGCCGGGATACTGGATGGCTAGCAGCTAGTGCTTGTGTTGCAACTATTAATGGTAAACCTGCTGCAGACTTCATATATCTTCCTGAAGTTGCTTTTAGTTCAGAGAATTTTTTAAAGGATGTAAGTAGAAAACTTACTGAGAAAAATCATGTTTTCGTAGTAGTCTCTGAGGGCATCAGAACTAAAGACGGAAAATTTCTAGGCGAAACTTCCGAAACTGGCCTTGATAAATTTGGTCATGCTCAATTAGGTGGCGTTTGTGCTTACCTTAAGAATTTAATTTTAACAACTAATACGGCTGAAAAAGTCAGAGTTTTAGAACTTTCAACAATTCAGCGATGCTCAATGCACTGTGCATCACAAACAGACATTGATGAAGCCTATGAAGTAGGTAAAGCCGCTGCTACTTATTCTATTGATGGAATAAGTGGAAACATGATAGGTATAAGAAGGCTTTCAAACTCGCCGTATAAATCTGAACCTTTTGTACTTGAAACCGTAAAAGTTGCAAATAACATTAAATATTTCCCTCTAGAATGGATTAATGAGGAAGGTAATAATGTAACTCGTGAAGCCTATGAGTATACCTTACCATTAATAATGGGGGAACCAAAAATTTCTATAGAAAATGGTCTTCCAAAATACACGTTTTTAGAGGAGCAATTTAAACTTTAAAGCAAAATCACCTGGTAATTCCAGGTGATTTTTTTCATATAATCAAATTCTCAAGCGCGGTGTTTAAATATACTAAAAAAAATGATAGCACAGATATATATCTACGCTACCGAGTTGAGGATTTTTAGTAAAAACAAATTATTAAATATTTACATTGCATTATATAACTATTTACTAAATTGTCTATGTTTATAATATCACAAATGTAACCATTTGCATATGTGATATTTCACAAAAATGATATATTATTTTTGTGAAAAATCATTTTTTTAAATTTTATAACTTTACATTTAACTTCAACTCCAGTATATACAATTAAAGATTTGCCTTTTGTAATTATATTAAATGTGGAATGAATATATCTTATATTAAATATATTCATTTTTTTCATTTTTCAAACTTAAAAAAACTCTATGAAAGATTTTCATAGAGTTTTTTTAAGTTACATATATTAGTATAATGGATTTTCATTACCATATTTAAAATAAATTAATGAATTCAGAAATCTTTGATATTTATTAATTTCAGAGCTAACTTCTCTTCCTCTAAAAACACCCATTGATATAACTTCCCATAAAAACACCCATCCGCCTATATTAAATCCTTGTTGCACCGTTCCTAAAATTATATTTCCCCCAACAGTTGTACCTAAAAAAACAGACACTGCTAACAGACTAAGTGCTGTGAGTAAATATTTAAATAGCTTTTTATAATTATTTTTTAAAATTTTAATTTCTTGGTGTAGATAAAAAGAGTAGTAGGTTTTAATACCTGCAATTAGCAATTCTTCTCTATTTACGTCTTTTCCTTCTTTTGGTAAGTAGAAACATATATCTACTCCATGTTTAGCGGGAATCTCTTCAAAACAGTTTTCAAGAAAATTTGCTAAATCCGGATCCATGTCTCTTTTTTTAAAAGGAGCATTATCCCAGTCATTAAATATATCATTATACTTATCTAAAGCCACCTGTATAACGTAATTTCCTGTACTATTATTTTTCTCGTAAATTTTTTGAAGATAATCACTTTTCTTCGCTTTCATAGCTTTTTTCTTCCATTTACTACTCATGTTCTGCAATACATTTTGCATATTATCAACCCTTCATAACCAATTGAGTTATGTCTCATTATACACCGATTACTGTAAATAGCCAAATAGAGCCATTCTAGATAGTTCAAGAATTATTGAAACTATTCAAGTTATCCTCGAGTTTCCGTTAAAGTCCTTATGTTTAGACCGCAACTTACAACTAATTTATTTTAATGAGCCCATATACCAGTTTAAAATTTTATCCCCCCAAATTATAACAAAAAAAGCAGCCATTATTATAGAAGGTCCAAAGGGCATTTCCGATCTACCATTTTTCTTCTTAAACCTCAATAAATAAACACCAACCACACCACCAATTATAAAAGAAAAAAACATCATCAGAAGGGTTAATTTAAAACCCAAAAACAGGCCACAAAGTCCACAAATTTCTGCATCCCCCCAGCCCATACCCTCTGTTCCAAGAATAAGCTTGGATAATATAATAATAATACTTATGGTACCTGCACCTAATAAAGCACCATAAACATAAGTAACTACTAACTCTCCTAGATAAAAATTCACCCCAAGTAAAATAATCCCCATAGCTATTGCGAGCCAAGTGGTGTTAGTATATACATCCATAGTATCATAATCTATCATAGCCATAACTATTAAAAACGGTATAAGTATTAGATACCTTAATAGAAAAATACTTACTCCATATTGAAAGTAAGTCAATAAAAAAAGTATAGCGGTGGCGAGTTCAACCAGTGCATATCTAATAGATATCTTCTGACCACAGCTCCTGCATTTACCTCTTAAAAAAATCCAGCTAATCACTGGTATAAGATCATAAGTTTTAATATTATTTCCACAGGAGGTGCAGTGAGAGGGTGGAAATGCTATACTTTCTCCTCTTGGAATTCTGTATATACATACATTTAAAAAACTTCCTATTAATAGTCCTAATATAAAGATAGTTATCGGGAAAATACTTTCCATTGGATCACCTCGTCTAATAATATTATTATATATAATTGCACAAGAATTTTGTAGATAAATATTAATGTACACTGTATACCTGAGAAACCCGTCATTTTTATTTTATAACTTTATTTGGGACAACACAACATTATTTTGCAAAAACCGTTATATCTTTATATGTAAATAACTAATTAACCCCCACCTATGAACGTGAGGGCTTTTCCTTCTTAAATTTCGCTAAAGCTAATTATAAGATAATGTATCTATGTATTTTTTAACTTTTGTAGACTGAAAAACTATAAAATTGTTTCTTAATTATTAATCTTTTGCTGTTGGATAGCCCTTTGCCGTAGGATATAAAGTAAATGTACTAGCAAGCTTAGTGCTAACAACTGTAACAGTAACATTGTCATCAGCATCGATGTGAACAAAAAACTTACCATCCTCAATTGCCTTAACAACAGGAGTTGATTGCAGATACTTCACTATATCTGTAGAAACCTCTGCAGCTGCTGTTTTATAAGTTCCTTCAATTTCTTCTTTACCAATAAGTATAGTCGTGGCTTCTGCAATTACCTTTGCACTAGCAATATCAGCCTTTACTTTAGCGTCCTTTTGTATACTTGCATACTTAGGCACAGCAATCGCCGCCAATACAACAATAATTGAAATTACAATTATAATCTCAATCAGGGTAAATCCTTTTTTTCTTTTTACATTTTTTTTCATTTTTAATTCCTCCTCTTATTGTGATTTTTATTTTAACTCCTTTTGGGAGTTAATAACTTTAGCTTGTTTATCTAAAATTCCATCACCAGTACCTGTTCACACCCCATTTTCTATTACCTCAAGTACTTCCTGTAGGGCTAATTTTCGAATTTATGTCCTAATGACTTTTAAAATTCTGTCCACTTTTTTAAAATCGTAAACATACATTTATAATTATTTTTTATCTACTAAAAAATTAACTACCTCCCTTAAATGGACTAACTAAAAAAACACACTCCTATTGAATATAGGAATGTGTTTTAGATATAATTGAATTATTTTTGGTTTTTATTTTCCTCGTTATTTAACGTAAGTTGTATAAACCCAAATTTATTATAGTGGAACAATCCTCTAGCAGTAATTTTAACTTCAGGTATTACTGGAAGTGCCATAAAAGATAAACTTATAAAAGGATCATATTCGTCGCGTACTCCAAAGCTTCTAGCAATCCTACTAAGCCTCTTTAGATTTTCTGCCACCATATAAGGAGTTTCAAAGGACATTATACCACAAATTGGCAAGCTTAACTGAGCAATAACCTTTCCCTCTGAAACCATGGCTATACCACCCCCAATAGTAACAAGCGTATTCACAGCCACCTCCATGTCCTTATCATTATCCCCCACCACTATAACATTATGAGAATCATGAGCTATGGTTTGCGCTATGGAGCAATGTTTTAATCCTAGTCCTTCTATGAATGCAACAAAATGCTTGCCTGTATTATGATGCCTTTCAATTACTGCTATTTTCAGTATATCTTTTTCTACTGTCCTTTTTATATATCCAAATTCATTTTCCGTTTTTCTCTGAACCAATTTAGTCTGCAGGGAATTGGGAATTAGTTTTATCACATTTATATACTCTAGCGTACTTTGGATTTTGAAAATTTCACTATTTATGAAATCCATATGCATTGAAGAATTTATCTTTAAATTAACGTATTTTTTATCCTCTAATTCTGCATACTCCTTACCATTTTTTATAATTTTTTTTATGTTTAAACCCTTTAGGTCTTCAAATATTACCAAATCTGCTTTATAACCTGGTGCTATAGCACCTCTATCCTTTAAATCATAGCACTTAGCTGCATTATATGAGGCCATTATAAATGCCTTTATAGGACTCAGTCCCAGTTTTATAGAAACTCTAATACAATTATCTATAGATCCAATTTCTAGTAAGTCATCTATATGCCTATCATCACTGCAAAATAAGAATCTTCCAAAATTACGATTGTTAACAGCAGGAAGTACGTCTTTTAAATTTCTTGCTGCGGAGCCTTCTCTTAGCATAACGTACATTCCCCTGCTTACTTTATGTGCTGCTTCCAGAATATTAGTACATTCATGATCTGTTCTTATACCGCAGCTTAAGTATGCGTTTAGCTCTTGCTTTGAAATATTAGGACAATGCCCGTCAATATGTTTATGCTTTGCCATATCTATTTTTCTCAACATATTTTCATCTAAATTTACAACTGCAGGCACATCCATTATCTCTCCAAGTCCTAATACTCTATTATCATTTATTAAACTTTCTAAATCATCTGAATTAAGAGTGTAGCCATTATCCTCAATTTTTGTTGCCGGTACACAGGATGGTAGCATGAAAAAAATATCTACGGGGGTGCCCTTACTATTTTTTAGCATAAAACGAATACCATTCATTCCATCTATATTAGCTATTTCATGTGGGTCCGCTATTACTGTAGTGACACCTTTTTTAATTACCACCCTGGCAAACTGCTGCGGCATAATCATGGAGGATTCCATGTGTACATGGGCATCAATGAACCCCGGTGTAACATATAAATCAGTACAATCAATCTCCTCATTCCCTGCGTATTCACCAATGCCTATAATAGTCTCCCCCACTATTGCAATATCTCCTCTATCTATACTTTCAGTAAATACATTAATAAAATTTGCATTTTTTAGAACTAAATCTGCTTTAGCCCTTCCCATAGCTACATTAATGTTTTTCCGAGCACGCTCCATACTCTTCCCCCCTTCAATAATTTATAAAACCATCTTGTATTAAATTATTACTGAAAGGGTCTTAGTATTCCTTTTGCTAAGCTATATATTAAATTTCTTTAAAAATGAAAAAACACAGCTATTGCTGTGCTATAATTTCTTCCGTTTTTAATTGTATTCTATTGTACCAATCTATATAGATATAAAATAAACTGACAACATCTTGTTGATTATATAATAGTATCTTATCTTTTTTCTCTTGAGGCATTCTATTTATATAGTCATCATCTTTTACTATTTTACCAAAGGTTTTAGCTAAATTAGACCCACTTATTAATTCACTTTCACGATCAATGTCAAATTTCTTTTCTAGAGCTTTAAGCCCAATACAAGCTCCTTCGGCTTTTTCATAACATTTTTGTAAATCTATTTCCCCAAAATAACCTTCTAGTATAAAATCGGTTTTATGTGCTTTTAATAAATAATTTATAACTGTAAAATCATTGTTTCCCGAAAAAGTAACGATGTATTTTTTATTATACTTCATTTTCATTTCTTCAAAATAATTTTTAGCTAAAGATAATATTTCTATAGCATCTTTTTTATTTTCTGCCATATATTGAGTAACCTTTAATTCTTTTGAAATTTCGTCATAAACGCAACAACCAAAAACTCCAATACATATAGGTTTTTTATAAATGTAATGTTCTAAATCAAAAAACAATGCATCTTTAAAGAGTTGTTTATTTCCGTCTATGTCTAGTGAGCCTTCTATAGAAATTTCTCCCACCTTAACACTACTAAGTTTTGTAATCACAATATCACTCTTTTCTACTAAGTTTACTAACTTTTCTAGCAAGTTTACTAAAGAACAAACCCATAAATTTGCACATATCTACTTTAAAACTCCACTCCATCATTTTAGCACAATTCCACTATTATATGAAAGCATTTTAAAAATTTTATTGAATTCCCCTTTTATTTTACATTGACAGCAATCGATAATCATGTTAAAATGATACTGAGAATTATTTTCATTAAGGGGTGACTATTATGAGCATTTATGATTTAAAGCCAGGCGATAAAGCACTAATTCATTCAGTTTGCGGTGATGCTAAATTTGCTAAAAGATTATTAGCCTTAGGATGCATAGAAGGCACTGAAGTAACTTTAAAAGCTACTGCCCCTCTAGGAGATCCTATAATTATAAATTTACGTGGTTTTAATTTAGCCATTAGAAAAAATGACGCTAAAAATATAAATATAAAAATGGCATAATTATTATATAGCTATATACTGAGGAGGATTTGAATGATTACGGCTGCACTATTAGGAAATCCTAACGTTGGTAAAACAACTCTATATAATGCACTTACAGGTTCTAACCAATACGTAGGTAATTGGGCGGGAGTAACAGTTGAAAAAAAAGAAGGTTTTATCGATAATAAAATAAAAATTGTTGACTTGCCTGGTATTTATGCCATGGATACTTATTCAAATGAAGAAAAAGTTTCCAAGGAATTTTTACAAAACGGCAATGTTGATGTAATTATTAATATTGTGGATGCATCAAGTCTTGATAGAAATTTATATCTTACCACACAGTTAAAACAATTTAACAAGCCAATAATTTTAGTATTAAACATGGTAGATGTAGCCCTAGCTAAGGGTTTAGTTATTGACTATAATCTTTTATCACAGAAACTAGGGGTAAAAATAATACCTATAGTAGCTTCAAAGGGCAAAGGTATTTCTGATGTTAAAGCCTGTCTGCTTAAAGGGGATTATATTACCACCTCTTCAAATAGCCTAAAATTTAAAGATGAAAAAGAAACTTATGCCTACATTGAAGTTTTACTAAAATCAATCACTAATAAAAAAAATGAAAATAAAGTTTCCATTTCAGAAAAAATAGATAGGATTGTACTTAATAGAGTAATTGCTTATCCATTGTTTTTTGGAAGTTTATTTTTAATTTTTATGTTCACTTTCAGCTGGGTGGGACAACCATTAGCTGATTTTCTAAGTACCTTGCTCAATGATTCTTTTGTTCCATATTTAAGTAAGTTACTTGCGAGTAACAGCCCGTGGTTTTCTTCTCTTTTAATTGATGGTATCGTAGGCGGAGTAGGTTCCGTAGTAGTATTTTTGCCAGTTATCTTGGCATTATTCTTAGGTATTTCATTTCTAGAAGATAGTGGCTATATGGCAAGAGCTGCCTTTATAATGGATAAATTAATGAGAAAAATGGGTCTATCCGGTAAAGCTTTTATTCCCCTAATTGTTGGTTTCGGATGTTCTGTTCCAGCTATAATGTCTGCTAGAACCCTGGAGAGTGATAAAGACAGAAAACTAACTGCACTTTTAGTACCTCTTATGTCCTGCAATGCTAGGCTTCCAGTTTATGCATTGTTTGCATCAGTATTTTTTCCTGGGAAAGAAACACTGATTGTATTTTCATTATACTTAATGGGTATTGGACTTGCTTTTGGAATTGGTATCTTATTTAAAAAAACCTTGTTTAAAAAAGATGAAGAACCTTTTATTATAGAATTACCAGAATATAAATTACCAGAACCAAAGAGCTTGTTAATACACACTTGGGAAAAAGGTAAAGGTTTCTTAAAGAAAGCCGGTACTATAATCTTCTCAATTTCTGTAATTGTGTGGTTTTTATCAAATTTCAACATTACAGGTATGGTTGATATAAACTCTAGCTTTTTAGCTGCTATTGGAAAATTTATAAACCCAATATTTATTCCACTTGGATTTGCATCATGGCAAAATTCCATAGCACTATTAACCGGTCTTATGGCTAAAGAAGTAGTTGTAGGTACAATGGGAGTTATATATGGTAGCAATTTAACGAATGTCTTGCCTAATCATTTTACGCCATTATCTGCTTATAGTTTCTTAGCTTTTGTATTACTCTACACCCCTTGTGTATCAGTAATAGCAACTATGAAAAAAGAATATGGAAATAAAATGGCTATTTTTTCACTAAGCTATCAATTAATACTCGCATGGATAGTTTCTTTTATAATCTTTAATATAGGTAGTATTATAATAGGATAATAAAATAAAAATAGTATAAGATATAATGAGGTGATTGACCAGTGGAATTTATTATTGTGGGTGTGATTGTTATTGCAGCTGGATATATATTGTATTCTAACGTAAAAAAACAAGCAAAGGGTGATTGTGGTTGTGGAAACGGCTGTAAGGGTTGTAGCCATAGTTGTGAGGTAAAGCCAGCTATTAAGAAAAATAATGGTTAGTAAGAAAAACAGTCCCATAGTACATTTGAATGTACTATGGGACTGTTTTTTATGATAGTCGGCTATTTACTACTTTTAGTGGCTGATTTGTGTTTATATTATTATTTAAAAGTGACATTTGTTTTTTAGCTGATTTTTCTTTCCTCTTTGAATCCAAGTCATTTTCAATAGTATTAATCACTTTGAAAATTTTAGGCAAGTTTAGGACATCCTCATAATTGTGAAGCATGAGGATTTCTTTTAGTTTTTCATCATGTTTTACTAGGTATTCATTATATATTTCAACGCTCCTAGCTCCACTTATTTCATCTCGCCTTTTAATACCAGTAAACTTCTCTACACTTTTTAAACTACAGTTCTTCATTCCCATCTTTTTATGGAATGGTCTTATAATCTTAAACAAGTCGATATGTTCACTAGGCAGTCTAAACCCAAGATTATATCTATTCATCTTTCTAATTACGAAAGGTTCATCAAAAGCTGTACCATTATAAGAACACCATTTTTCAAAATTGTTCATAGATTTCTTAAGCTCTTTCAAAATACTCTCCTCTTCACAAGGCGATTCTGCAAAATATTGAACAATCTTAAATTGATCTTCGTTTAAGTAATATCCTAGTGATATCAATACTATTTTATCACGTTCAAAATCAAAACCTGTAGCTTCAATATCTAAATACGCAATAGTGTCCATCTTATATTTTCTAAAAATCTCCTTGGGTAAAATAACGTTAACTTCATATTCTTTGATAAACATAGTTCCCCCTAATCTATAAAAAAAGAAAAGTATTACAACAAATGTTTTTTATTTGCTAAGTAATTCTAAATAAATTTTACATTTTTCTATATTTTAATAATACATTAAAAACTAGGTTATTGCAAATCCTTGCAATAATGCACAAACAAATAAACAACATATATCATGTTATTTATTTGTTTGTACCTAAGCTCAATGTTTTACATTCTATCTACTACTTCTATACCTATAAGGTTTAATGCATTCTTTATTACTTGGCAAGTAGCTTCTAACATTTTAATTTTAGCTTTTTTATTAGATTCGTCTTCTAAATTAGCTATATTATGCTGGTTGTAGAATTTATTAAAGGATTTAGCTACCTCAATAACGTATCTTGTAACCATAGATGGTTCTAATTTATCAATAGCATACATAATTGAGTTTTGGAAACCCTCTAACTGTTTTACAAGTTCAAATTCTTCCTTAGAATCTAATTTATTGTAATCAAGCTCTATATCAGAGATAATTCCATTGCTATTTTCTTCAACTTTTCTTAATATGCTTTTTGCTCTTGCATAAGTATATTGAACGTATGGACCTGTTTCTCCGTCAAAGCTAAGCATTTCTTCCCAATTGAAAACAATATCTCTTTCTCTATGATTTTTCAAATAAGTGAATATGATAGCGCCTATTCCTACTTTTTTAGCTACCTCTTCTTTGTTTTCTAGTTCTGGATTTTTCACGTTTATTATTTCAAGAGTTTTCGCCACTGCTTCACTTAATAGCTCATCTAAGAAAATAACATCACCTTTTCTTGTAGATAATTTTTTATCTGCAAATCTTACAGTTCCAAAGGGTACATGAACACAATCATCTGCCCACTCATTACCCATAAGCTTTAATGTAGTAAATACTTGCTTAAAATGAAGGGCTTGATCTTTTCCAACCACGTAAATATTTTTATGAAAATCATAAGTCTTCTTCCTGTAAGTTGCTGCTGCTAAATCACGTGTTGCATAAATTGTAGCTCCGTCTGATTTTTTAATTATGCAAGGTGGTATATTGTACTCATCCAGCATTACAACCTTAGCGCCATTACTTTCTACAAGTAGACCCTTTGCATCTATATCTGCAATTACCTCTTCCATTTTGTCACAGTAAAAGCTTTCACCCGCGTAAGAATCAAATTTAACGTTTAGTGTTTCATAAAGCTTTTTAAACTCCACAAGACTTAAGTCTCTAAATTTAGTCCAAAGCGCAACTTCCTCTTCGCAGCCGTCTTCTAATCTCTTAAAGTACATTTTTGCTTCCTCATTAAGTGCTTTGTCAATTTCAGCCTCTTCATGGAATTTAACATAAATTCTTAATAATTCTTTAATAGGCTCTTTTTCTAAAGTTTCCTCGTCTACCCAGTTTTTATAAGCATAAATAAGCTTACCAAATTGTGTTCCCCAATCACCAAGATGATTGACTCCAGTGCAATTATATCCTTCAAAAGAAAGTATCTTATATAATGAGCTACCGATAACTGTGGTGAATAAATGTCCTACATGGAATGGCTTTGCTATATTAGGTGATGAATATTCTACTACTACATTCTTACCTTCACCCATTTTAGAAGAGCCATAGTTTTCTCCCTCTTCTAATATTTTTTCTATAGTAGCTTTAATAAATACTCCTTTGTCTAGAAAGAAGTTTACGTAAGGACCGAAACACTCTATTTTTTCAAAACCCTGTTTCTCAATTTTTTCTTTTATGTCATTGGCTATTGCATTAGGTGCTTTTTTCATAGTTTTTGCTAATTGAAAACAAGGAAAAGCAAATTCACCCATTTCAGGTCTTGGTGGTATTTCAATTAGTTTCTCTATTGTCTCTATGTCTAGTTCCACCAATTGTTTAATTCTTTCTGCAACTATTTTTTTATAATCCATATAATTTCCTCCTATACCGCTTTGCGGCAAATAACAATTTTAATTGTTATTTCTAATTTAATAACTCATGTATATTTTAATATAACAAAAAACCCATCTCTAAATAAAGAGACGGGTTATATTTCCGCGGTACCACTCTAGTTGACAATAAAGTCCACTCAATATTTTAACGCTCTTCGCGACTCACCCTATAAGAGTCAGAAATTATTTTTTCTAACTAGTTCAGGCAGCTTCTCCAAGGTTCTTTTCCTAAAATTAATTCGATTAATTTTGTTAAATAGTCACCCATTTAACTTCCTATACCTTACAAGGCTTACACCATCCCCTTGCTCGCTTTAAGATTAATAAGAAAGTACTGTCCTCTTCACAGAATTTAGTTATTATATATTTATTTGATAATACACTATATTATATTACTACTAGTACATTGTTGTCAACTTTTTTTATAGCTGCATCATTTTTGCTAATATTTTTATGCGAAATTCACTCACCTCTAAGGTGGTTGATTGAAATTCGAATTGTATTAACCCTTAATATACTCTGAAAACTTTTTCAAATCAGTTATAGGCTCTTTGCAATTAAAATTTTCACAAATATAAGCTGTAGTTTTTCCCTGCAAGGGCTTATGTGCTTTTATTTCAGAATTTATAGAATTTAACCTTTCATCACCAGTGTTTAAAACTACTGTAGCAAAAGGTAGATAAGTGCTATTAATTTCTTTGATCATAGCCTTTGTTTCCACTTCTTGCTCTTGTCCGGAAAGTATAATATCCTTCCCTGGTACCACGCTATATAATAGTGCCGTCATAAAATAAGCATGAGCACTTTCTATAGTTTTTACCTTTGAAGCAAAAACTTCGAACTGGACGTATGCCTCATTTTCTAATTTACTATTAGCAGTTAATCTAGCAAGCCTTAACATATTTAAAGTAGCCACTGAGTTACCTGAGGGCACTGCACCATCGTATATATCTTTAGGCCTAACAATTAATTCTTCTCCGTCAATGCCATATAAAAACAATCCACCCTGATCTTCATCTTTAAATAAATTAAGCATATTTTCATTAAGTTCAAGTGCTTTAGTTAGATATTCTACCTTAAAGGTGGCTTCGTATAGTTCTATTAGTGCATGAACTAAAAAAGCATAGTCCTCTAAATAACCTAAATGTGCTATTTCACCATCCCTGTATCTAGCCATTAATCTTCCACTTTCATTAATCATATTACTTAAGATAAAACCCATAGCTTTTTCTGCCTGCTGAATATAGCTGCTATTATCAAAAACCCTTCCGCCATAAGCGAGTGCTGCAATCATAAGTCCATTCCAAGAGGTTAATATCTTGTCATCCTTATATGGGTGAATTCTTCCTTCTCGATATTCAAAAAGCCTTAGTCTCATTTTTTCTAGTTTGTGCTGCAAAGTTTCACTTATTTTAGAACTACTTTCCATGCCTATGAGATTTGGAATATTCAGACCTTCAAAATTGCCTATTTCAGTTATATCGTAGTGTTCACAATAGGCTTTATAAGATTGTTCACCTAAAACTTGAGCCACTTCTTTTAGTGTTAATAAATAATATTTGCCTTCTTCGCCTTCACTATCAGCATCTTCTGCGGAGTAAAAAGCCCCTTCTTTCGACGTCATATCTCTTAATACATAAGTGAAAATTTTCTCAGCCACACCCTTGTAGAATAAATTACCAGTAGCTTCAAAAGCCTCCACATATACAGCGGCTAAAAGTGCATTATCATATAACATTTTCTCAAAGTGAGGTACCAGCCATTTTTTATCTGTGGAATACCTTGAGAATCCAAACCCAATATGGTCAAAAATACCGCCCTCATACATGGCTTCCAGTGTTTTTTCTACCATTTCTAAGGCTTTAGGCTCATTATAGTTTTTCCAGTATCTTAATAAAAACCGCAAGTTGTGAGGCGCAGGAAATTTTGGAGAAGAACCAAATCCGCCATAATTCACATCAAAGACACTATTGAAGCTATTATATGCATTATGTATTTCTTCTTCACCTATTTGCTCCCTATTTACCTTTGTATCAATGCCTTTTATATGATCTACTATTCTTTCACTGGATTTTACAATATCCTCTCTTTTTTCGTTCCACTGCTGTGCAAGAGAATTCAGTACATCCATTATCCCTGGCATTCCATATCTACCTTCCACGGGAAAATAAGTACCTGCATAAAAAGGTTTTTTATCTGGGGTCATAAAAATAGTTAAGGGCCATCCACCACTCCCTGTTAATGCTTGACATACCGTCATATAAATACTGTCTATATCTGGGCGTTCTTCCCTATCTACCTTTATTGCTACGAAATATCTATTTAAAATAGCTGCTACTGCTTCATTTTCAAAGGATTCTTTTTCCATTACATGACACCAATGACAAGTTGACTAGTTGCACAGTCAAGAATACCCAATAGAGAGGAATATTGGTTTGTTTTCTGCTTTTGCTTCTGCAAAGGCTTCTTCAGACCATGGATTCCAATTTACTGGGTTATATGCATGCTGTAATAGGTATGGAGATTTTTCATTAACCAATCTATTTGCATTTTGATGCATATTTTCTTTCTGCATAATATCACGCTCCCTTCATATTTTTATTTTATTACTATGCCCAAAAATGCAATCCAATATAATCCCATCGAAACAATATATAAAGATTGAACAATGCGACCCAATAAACTCCTAAACATATTATTGTACCCTTACTGCATAGTAAACGCATACAAAGTTAAGAAAACGATAAAAATATTAGTGAATTACAGCTAAAAATTTAGAAGGTGATTAAATGAAAATTAAAACAAAATTATTAGTTCTTATATTTACAGTTATTTTTATCATTGTTGCAGCAGACCTTAACAGTAATTTATTTTATTTAAATAAAAAAGCACAAATGTCTAATACTACTTTCTCAGAAAATAATAAACTAATTGCTTCATTACCTGAACACAATATAAAACTATTTGCTATTAATCCTCAACATGGAGGTGTTTATAAAGGACTTATGTTGTATATAGATGGCAAGTCGGCTATGTTCAATTGGGAAAGTGACTCAAACCCAACATTTCAACCAAAACTACACCTTGCAGATTTAAATAATGATAAGAGAAGCGAATTAATTATTATTCTAACTACTGGAACAGGTAGCGACATCCACATTGAAGAAGTGCATGTTATTAACCCCGATAATTTTTCAGAAATTAAAGTAGCAAATCCATTAGATATCGTTAAAAATACTATTCAAACAACCATAACAAAACAAAATGATGATGTTTTCATTAAAATAACACTCAATAAGAAAACCAAAATAATAAAAAGAAAAAATTCTGATGTCGGCTTTTGGTTTGAAACTGTATACTTTGAAAATTTGGCTCACTATGATATAAAAAATAATTTATTAACAGTTAGAGTTGGCGCACAAGTATCCCCATCAGGGTTTGTTGGTGAGATTGTTATCACTTATAAATTTTCAGATAACAAATTTGTTCTTAACGATACTACGTTTGAGTATTCCGAAGGTTTATGACACCAATCCTTTAGTTTAATTATTTCTCAAAGGAAGAATTTGCTGAAATCTTATATTAATGCAAAGAAAACATTTGTGTCGTCCATTTAGAAAAATTCGAATTAAGTAAAAAGAATTTACTGATAATAAGTTACTGAGGAAGACTTTACTAATACAATGATTGCAAGAATTTGACAACACATACCTATAATGCTAATAATCCTTCCTGATACAGCCAAACCAATTCCTTTTTCCTCTGAAATATTTATTTCTTTAACAGACTTATAGGACATGACTATTCCCATGATACCAAAGATTAAACCAATAAAAGGTAGGAATATTGATAGAATCCCTAATAATAATGTTGATTTTGATTTATTATTTGTTTTTTCATTTCACACCTCAACTCCATTCTCCACAATATTTTACGAGTATGACATAAAACATTTGTTTAATTATATCATAAATTCTAAAATGAATTATATTTACAAGGATTAAAGAATGGTATATAGCCTCAAAGTGAAAGTAACTCAATTACTATTGTGCTACTTTCGCTAATCCAATCCATTTTACAAATTTGAGTTTATTTTATTATAAATTCAAAAATTGAAAACACCAAAGCAAGTATCATAGCACATACACTAACTTTATCAACTTCTTTATTCTTCTTCCAATTCTGAATGGCTTGAATTAACGCTGACACACCTATCAATGGCACAATTACATCTGCTTCAGTTTTCCAAATACCTAAAATCTGCGTACATACAAATATTATTATGCTTATAGAACAAATATTGCTAAGTACAGACAGCACTTTTTCATCTGTTTGTTTTTTACTCCATTGTTTTTTACGCCAGCTACCATTTCTAAGTACAGACAGCGCTTTTTCATCTGTTTGTTTTTTACTCCAGCTACTTCTCATTTTTCCCATTGTACCTCCAATATGATTAATTATTATTTTATTATCTAAAACGCAATAATCTACAAGTTCATCATAAAATACATATTTAACTATAACATAATTATCATAAATTAAGTATATTCACAATTTTTCAAAGATGAGTAATAGCCTCAAAGTGAAAGTAACACAATTGGTATTGTGTTACTTTCACTTTGTTAATATAACCTAAATATATCAACACCCACGTCATTAGTTAAGGGGTTACTTGTGACGACATATTAGAAGAGTACGACCTAATTGCTTGTAGGAATTACTATTTTTCTTATCTTCTGAGTGTACGTCTTTGAAATAGAATATCCTGTTTCAGTATTATCTTTATACATATACATACCTTTAACACTATCTTTTCCTATCCACAAATATACAGTTTGCATATTTTTATTAAGAGCATGTATCTCCAATATATATTCTGGCGCTACTACATTTAAAATTCCTGGCAATTTTTTAGACTTTTTCATGATTGTTGAAATTTCTTTCAATGTATTTTTGTCATTAATAGATATAATCGGGTTATTTATCTCTTTGTTGAAATTTTCAGCAGTATAAATATCAACTTTCTGATATTTATCGGTACCACCTAAATAAAAATATGTCAAAATGCTAATGGTAATAATTATAAATATAGTAATAGCCCAAATAAACTTACGTTTCATCCCCTCATCTCCCATTATTTAATTTTATGTATTCATAATATATCAATATATTAAAATCCACATCTAATTTTCACACAATTAACGGTCTATTTATTTCCCTTGAGTATTACTATTAATGGCATCAACTATTATTGTTGTACATATTACTACAATCGCACAAAGTAACGATATAACACTAACTACAACACCTGCCTCTGAGGGTCCTGAACCTAAAGCACTACCCACATTTACGGATAGAAATTCAACAATCCCAAAAACTATAAATCCTAATACTAAATAGCCAAAAATTTTCATTTTATAATACCTCCTGTTTTGGCACCTTATTTTACTATTCCGTCACTTTATAATAATACTATGAATCAGATATTATAAAATTTTTATAATAATTACAGCAATTACAATGATTAGCCCATAAATTACATGAAAAACACCACGTTTACTTACTTTATTAAATTCTTCTAAATCTTTTTGATGTGTCAACTCAATTTTATTTAATCCACTAAAAATTTCTTTTAATCCGATGAATAATATTAATATATCAATGCCAATATTAGCAATATTCAGAAAGTGTAGACCTACCATAATGAGAATAACAATACTAAATATATTATCTACTAATGAATATATCTTTTAATTGATTTTCAAAATAACAACCTCCTTACAGTTAATTCGTCATATTTTACAATTGTAACATAACTTCAAATATAGATTATGTTTCTATGCGATGCTAATTCGAGAATCTTTCATCTATTTGTTCACGGTCATAATCAAGTATCCATGCATTTAGTTCTTGATAAAGTGGCATCAATGTATTCTTATCATGAGCAACAATATCAAGTCCTCTATCGTCGTTGCATTTGTTCTTTAAGCAACAACTTTCACCTCCTAAAATAATAAATAATCTTTTTAACGTAATTATATGCAATTGTTGTTCATTAATCTTAGTTTGCGACATATCCTAATTATTAATTTTAGAAAGGTGTTCTAAATACATACAACTTTCCTTATATACCTCACCAGAATGGTCACCATTAAAGTCCATGGATTTATCTATTTCTTCTAAATTATATTCTTTTAAATTTTCCTCTAAATCTGCAACTACAGCAATAAGTCTTAAATCTTCACTTTTAGTCCCTAATAAAATCGCTTTAGATGTAAAAGTTCCAAAACCACTTTTTTCTGCTAAATATTCTGTTAATATCTCTAATATATCATCCTCATTAAACTTAAACAGCAGTGCCTGCTTCTTTTTTTCACTTATGTATTTCCTCTTTTTTTTACTCATGTGTTTCCTCCATTTAATATTGTATTACCATTATACTTTGCGAAACAACTCTTATTAATAATAAGAGCATTATTTTAGATAAAGCTACATACTTTTATAAATATCTCCAAACACAAAGTTATTTAAGTTAGGCATAATTATTTTTATTTTATTAAAAAACATAAAAAAATAACACCAACAATTATGTTAGTGCTTATATAAAAACTTAAAATTCAATATAAACTATTCTTAACCCCTTTAGTTTCAATGGTTGTTGTTTTTTATAAATTGCAGTGTTTAGCTGACATGACACCAATGGCAGACTGAATATCCGAGTGAAAGGAAGATTGGTTTATCTTCTTGTCTGGCTTTCTGAAAAGCTTCTTCTCCCCATGGATACCAGTTTACGGGATTATAAGCATGTTGCAGAAGTTGTTGCGTTATCAAAGAAGATTACATCTTAACGTTTCGTATCTACAACATATAGTTACATTCAAAAAAAATAGTAAAAACTAATAAAGTCTCCCTTCCTTTAAATTAATTTAAAGGAAGGGAGACTTTATTAGGTCGAATGCCCTTTTCAATTGTATTGTTTTATCTAATATATATATCACATTAATTCTGTGCCCCATGTTGACTTTTAAAATTTAATTTATAATCGTAGAATCCACTTAAAAGATAAAAAAAAGATAGAGGTTTTACTACTTACCTAAAAAGAAAAATGAAGGGGAATGAATCAAGGCCAACGTCCAGTTGAACTCCTCGCTCAATAATGTACAAATTTAATCTATTATGACCCTTGAATAGTCAAATTTTATATGGTATGACTATTTAGTAATTTTAACTCTACCTGGTGTACATATAGTACCTTCAGGAATGTTTAAGTGACCAGTACTATCTAATTTGTACTCTTTACCATCTATTGTAAATTTAGAATTTTCTGTGTAACCAAATTGAGAAAAATCATTACGATTATATCCATTTTGTAGATTTGTAAGATCCTCTTGAGTATATAGCCAACCATTTGGTTCAAGAAGCACTTTTTCAGATTCATTATCAAGTTGAATCATTTTTCCAGTCTCAGCACCCAAACTTTCCAGTCTAGCCCTTACTTCTTGCGAATTTGGGAAAAAGGTTCTTAATAAATTTAACTTCTCATCTAAAGGATAATTGCCACCTATAATTTTGACTAATTTAGTTGATTGAGCCATATCATTAAATTCATCTTCCGAAAATGCTTCAGAAACATCCTTATTAGGATACATATCATAAAAAAGTAAGCCTACATTATTATTTTTTTTTACATATATATCCGCATACCCATGCATTAAAGTTTTAATTTTATAATTTGTTCCAATACTCACATTCAAAACATTATTATTAAATTTAAGTTCATCATAATTACCCGAAGAATATTTATTAGTGATTGTATTAATATTATTAATACTATTTGTTTTTTTATTATTAGTACTTAACATGTTATTATAATTATTTCTATAACTCATAAGTGAAGATACTCATTATACAAGTCAAATACCTCCTAAAATTTAGTTTATTTATATAATTATCGACAATACAAAGGTATAGTTTAGTTTTTTTTTAATATCATACTATAGAATAACTTATGTGATAAATTTTTAGAACACATATTATATGCAAATAAAAAACACCTTACACGTTATAAGATGTTGTATGTATTGATATATCAAAGTTTTTCTTGGTTATAGTACCCATTTTGCCACCAATGACAGGTACTGTATCCACTTGAAAGGAGGATTGGTTTATTTTTGCTTTTGCAAAGCCTTCTTCACACCATGAATTCCAATTTACTGGGTTATATGCATGTTGTAACAGGTATAGACTCCTTTCACTAACCAATCTATTAGGCTTTTCATACATCATCTGATTTGACATATTATCACGCTCTCTTCCTATGCTTATTTTTATTACTATACCCAAAAATGCTACCGAATATAATCCGATAGCATTTTTTCTTATAAAAAATTTATTTCTATTTTTAAATCATCTCCACCGCGATTCCATACAATAGAGTCAATAATGATCTTATATAAATTATTCTCTTCTATAGATAAGTCACCCTGGGATAATTTTTCTTTAAACTCATTAATAAACTGACTCTTTCAACACTAACTTGAGTATCTGCATATTTCAGCTTTAACTAAAGTTTAGTCTCACAATGACATAAAGTCTTTAATGGTTCTATCTTAAAATTTGATTTCGCCAATATTTCTGGCCAAATCTTAACCATTTGGTATACCTTGTTTTTCTTGTCCTTTGGCAGCTTGTTCCAAGGTACAAGTGCAGGATTAGTTTTTTTCTTATTATCTTCAACTTCACCATACTTGAAGCCAACCTTTTTTCTATGATGATACCAACGCATATGCTCCTTTTCAGCTAAGACATCTAATTCTTTAATTGTAAATTCTATAAATTCTGGTTTTTCTTTAACAGAAACAACGTCATAATTAATTTTAAGTAAAGCATTAGGAATATTTTTAGCTTGATCACGGTTGAAGTTTTTAAGCTCTTCACTGAGATCCTGCCATAGCATTATAAAATCCCCATTTATATTTGTGTTATTTTCATTAAGCACTTTATGCTTTTCATATATAGCTGTTGCAAGACTTTCAATTTTTTCACTATAGAATGCATCATGCATTAAATGACGTGAAAATTGTTCTTCATCTACATGTAGTTTTAGCTGTTCTTTAGAAGGTAGATAAGATTGTTCCCATTTTTTCGCATTAGTTAACATGCTCATCTCGAGTATTGCTTCCATAGACCTTGATTCATGTTTATACCTTGGAATTTTAAGAAGTGCTCGTAATACCCCATTATCAATTTGAGCCTCTCCGTTATCATTTATAAGATGAGGTACTTTACGCTCCAAAAGTGAACGTAGCAGCATCGCCCTTCGAATTATAAATAAATGATCCCACTTATTATCAGTTTGATTTGGTCCAAGAATATTTACGTAACCCCTTAAACGGCTTAGAAAGTCAGGACCTTTTGCATTTTTAAATTCCAGTAAAAACTGTTTTTGTTCTTTTTCATTTTCAAGGTCTTCTCCACAAAATCCTTTAAAAGTACTGCTTGTTCCACCAGCAAATACAAAAATGGCTTTTCCAATAGGATGAATGGAATCTCCTTCTCTAAATACACCATCCTGCATAGGTGCTAAGAAATATTTTAACCATCCAAGTTTTCCTTCAATAGCTGAATCAAATTCATCAAAAAATACTAGTGGGATTTTTTCACCCAATGCAATATCTCTTACTTTATGAAAAGCATTTACTAAATCTAATGGTGTACTGAATTGAGATAAATTAAAATCTAATTTTTCAATTAAATTTGACGCAATACTATTAGCTACTTCCAGTATACCAAAAGATTTTCCAGACCCAGGAGTTCCAAATACTGCAATTGAAAGAGGCCGAACTGTGTTTTTAGTTGAGATATACTCAAGCATAAGATTTTTAATGCTCCTATAGCTTTCTATTTCTGCTTTATCAACTGTTGTTAACTTTCCAAATCGAGCTATTGGTATAAATTTAAGTGCATTTTTTACTCCATTTTTAACAGTATCATAAGCTATCTCTGCTAAGTTAGTAGAGCTTTTGTCCTTTAAAATGTACCAACAATCACGACAATTAGGATTAGTTGAAGTAGGCACTAATACATCCTGTACATGCTCCGTATATACAAAACCATCCTCCTTTTCCACAAATATATCAGGACTCGGAAATGGAGATTCGGAAACATTTTTACCAAATCCCTCAATAAAATATTTTTGAGCAAAAACAGTCCCTTCACGTATACCTATGCTTATTGATTCAGATAACTCTTCATTATCTTGATTTCCTGAAACAATAGCGCTTGCAAGTCCTGCAACAAAACTTGAGGTAAGTCCATACATTTTACCTTGGGAGTCTTTAATAAAGCCTCCTTCAAATTCATATGGTAGGAAATACAATCTAATTTCAGGTACACCTTGATTTCTATAATAGATGGCACCTTCAAGACCAAAAGGTACTATAAGATGGCGACAATTTGCGAGAAAAGCAAGATTTGGATTATTATTAATTTGCCAAACAAAATCTTGTGCTGTTCTTTCCCAAGAAAGACTTTTACTTATGTTAACTCCCTTCGAACGCAAATCATCACCGTTTATAATTACTACTGTCTTTTCGTTATGAAATTTTTGCAGGTGTTTCCAAAGAGCACTAGAATCAATTGGATTAATCATTTTATATAAGATTATGGGTGATGTTCCGGATGTTTTTAAAGCTAAAGGCCAAAATTCTTTATTAGAGTTAAAGCCATTATTTTCATCATCTAATATAATTATATCTACACTCGGGTCGTCGTTAATAATAGGAAGTAACCTCGGTACACCAGACACCGGGCCTGTAAAACCCATAAAACGACTTATTCTATAAACTTTTTCATTATTGTTTTTATCATCAAATGTAGGAAAAAGCTCTACCTCTGCAGTAGAACTAAGATACTCTCCTGGTAGAATTAATTCTATATCATGCATCTGTGGTGAAAGTACAGATGCTCCTGTTGCCAAAGATACAAGTTTTGATAGAAGTAAAGCTTGCCCTGGTTTTAAAGTACTTCGCATATTTAACTGAGTTTGCCAATTCAAACCTGTATTACTTTGAGGATATGTTATCCGCTGCAACAAATTCACACATATATCTCCTGATACAACAATTTTTATATTTTTATTTTCCATATTTAAACTCCTATTTACATTTTTCATAAGTTATTTGTCTAAAATTTTATCTTAATTATTCTAAATTTACAATGGTAATTGTTGTATATTGATATCAAATACTTAATCTAATAACTGAATTTCATTCTTGATCAAATTAGCAAAATTCTGATTTTGTTCTGCAACTTTAATAATATATGAAAGTATGTTACCAGGGTAATCAATTATTTCCTTTAAGACTATGCTTTCAATAGACCTTCTTGCCAATGAAACGCTGCAATTTTCATTATGACCTTCCATACATTCCTTACATATTTTACATATAGATGCTATACATCTTGCCACCATTATATTATCATAATGTTTCATATCTTCTTTGGGTATAAGTTGCAATCCATCCTTAACCATTGTCAGTCCATTTTTTTGAATTGAATTTACTACGCTTAAAGCAAATCCAACATTACATTTTGATTTAATGCACTGAGGTGTTTCGTAATCTTTACAGTCCAAACATATTTGTTGTAAGTTACTAATTTCATTATTAATGTAATCCATATTTTCCCTCTTTCTTAATTATACTCTACCATTGTCAAGTAGGATATTTTATGTTGCTATAACATATTTACTATCTATAATGAGTAATATTAATAAATAATGGATAGCTTGAATTTAACTATCCATTCTTTGTTAATATTAAAATTTTAAAGTAAACTAAAAATCCTTTGCTTGCTGTTGAGCCTTTTTAATTGCGTTTTCCACAATTAGTTCTACATCTTCACCAATAACATCCAGACCCTCTGCTGTTATTGTAGTAAAATCAGTTATCCCAAAGAAACCAAAGATTGTTCTTAAATATCTCTCTCCCATTTCATACGCTGCAGCTGGTTCCTCTGAATATGCTCCACCTCTTCCGACAATATGAACCACTTTTTTCCCTTGGCATAGACCAACTGGTCCCTCAGCAGTATATTTAAATGTAATTCCTGTAACACATACATAATCGATATATGCCTTAAGTATTGCAGGTACACCTAAGTTCCACATTGGTGCTGAAATTATATATTTATCTGCTTCAACGAATTGATATGCATATTTTAGAATTGGATGATTTTTACTTTCTTCAGTTTTGGGTCCAAAGACAGAGTTAATATCACTTTCTGATAAAAATTTAATATCTTCTTTATAAAGATCCAGAGTAATAATTTCATCATTGGGATTTAGTTCTCTATACTCTTCAACAAATTTGTCGGAAATTTTAAAAGTTCTTGATGTTCCTTCTGGTTTTGCATTTGCTTTAATATATAATACTTTACTCATGTTTTTCTACCCCTTTAAAATTTATTATAATATTTACAAATCAATTTTTGATAGCTATCTTTGATCAATTTTCTATGATACTATTATATTGTAATATTATAATATTTTTTAATCAAGTACGCACTTTTTTGTCATACAGTGACAAAAAAGTCATCACTAACTAGCGAGGTGTTTAAAATGGAGCTGTTAACAAATAGACATGAAGAATGTTATATGAAAGAAAAGTGCCTTCAGTATGAAAAGTGTCCGATGGTTCTAATTCAGGACATGATTTCCGGCAAATGGAAAATATTGATTTTGTGGTACTTGAGTTATTCTAAACTCAGATTCAGCGATATTCAAAGAAAACTACCTAATGTTTCTCAAAAAGTGCTCTCACGACAGTTAAAAAGTTTGGAAGAAGACAATCTTATACACAGGAAAGTCTACCCTGTTGTACCACATAAAGTTGAATACAGCTTAACAGATGTTGGTAGAAAACTAATTCCTATTCTAGAAACGTTTCATAAATTTGGAGCTGAGTATCTAGAAGAGGGTCTTAATAAATGAAATATGGAATTAATGCGTAATATCTTTTATGAACATGACACCAATGACAAGTGTTTTTCATGAACCATTAGCAGCTAAAGCAGTTATCCTTTCCATAAAAAAGAACCCTATGTGTGCCCCATTTCCAGCTCTTGAACGTTCAACCGAAAAAGTTATCTTTTTCCCAACCTTCATCATCAAAATCAATTGCAAGAAAATAGCAGGTTTCATCTATTATTTCTCAATATCCGCCTTTAGCAAATTAACAACCAGTCTAACCTTAAAATTATTTTACACCTTGTTTAGTGTTTACAATTATGTCCTACTATGTGACTATATATCATAAGCATAAGTATAATAAATTAATTAATAGTATAAATAGTTTATACTCTATTGGCTGAAGTAAAATTAATTTTAATGAGCATGACTATGATGAATATCTTGTGTGTGCTTATGTGAATGCATATATTCCTCATGACTATGAATATGATTATGCGTTCCGATAATAGTTTTATCGTGAGTATGGATATGATGACCCTCATCATGACTATGGCTATGCTCATGAGTTATTACATTATGACTATGATTATGTTTATGTTTTTCTGTTGAGGCAAAATACGTACCTATAATCATAATAACTAAAGCTATAACAAATGAGAATGTTGGTATTTCTCTAAAAATTATCAGTGATAACCCCACCCCAATAAATGGTGCTATAGCATAATAGGCACTTGTTCTTGCTGCTCCCAATTCTCTTTGAGCATAGATATAAAAGGATATACCTAATCCATAAGCAAAGAATCCGAGTAGGAGGGCTGATATGATATAAGGGATATTATTTATTTGTTCACCTAATATAAATGCAATTAGTAAAGACCCAATTCCAGAACCAAATCCTTTAATTACAACAATTTCTAATGGGTCTTTTACAGATAATTTTCTTGTACAGTTATTTTCAAGTCCCCAACAGGTACATGCAATCAATACAAAAATTGAACCAAAAGAAAAGGAAAAACTACTTAAATCTTCTACAGATAAAATAATACTTGATACAGTAATTAGAGCAATAGCACCCCACAGTCTTTTGCTAATAGATTCTTTAAAAATTAATAAAGCAATTAGAGCGGTTGCAACAATTTCAAAATTGTTAAGTAGTGATGCATTAGCAGCAGATGTCATGGTAAGCCCATACATTAAAAATATAGGTGCTGCAATATCTAATACAACCATTCCAATTATATATGGAAGTTCATGTTTAGTAAGTCTCGCTTCAGTTTTCTCTTTAAATTTCTTATGTTTAATAAATTGAACAATGGCTATTCCGCTTCCTGCTCCTAGATATAGAAATGATGCCATCAGTGTAGGGGGGATTTCTTTTAACAGTAGTTTGGATACGGGTGAACTAATACCATATAATGCCGCTGCTAGTATAGCAAAAGTAGTTGCCTTATATTGTTTATTTTCCATTTTAAATACCCCCAAATATTATTTTATGAACTTATCAATAGCACTATTCAAATCTTCTAGTACCTTCTTATCTCCAGTTTCTACTGCATTTACAACACAGGTATTTATATGGTCTTGTAAAATAATTTTCCCAATATTATTAACTGCCGATTTTACTGCTGCAATTTGAATAAGAACTTCACTGCAATCTCTATTATCCTCTACCATCTTTTTAACAGATTGCAAGTGCCCTATGGCTCTAGATAGCCTATTGATAACCGCCTTAGTATTTTCATGTTCGTGATTATGTTGTTCACACATATTTAAACCTCCATTTAATATCCCCCATAGGGGGTTAATGAAATTATACCATTATTTTGTTTTGATTCCAATATTAACATTAAAACTAAATTTTATATGAACATCTAATACATAGATTTATCAATAGGGTATAAATAGTCTATTACCATTTATGCCCTATTGTTTTGCTATATTAAAATACTTATGACGTACTTTTATTATTTTTATATTTAATTGTTTAAAAAAAACACAAAAAAATAATACCAACAATTATGTTAGTACTTATATAAAAACTTAAAGTTAATACAAACTCAGCTAAAAGCCTTTTAGTTTCAATGGTCTTCATTTTTTATAAATTGCAGTGTTTAGGTTACATGACACCAATGACAAGTACATTGCGTGAATTACCTACCAATCTATTAATTATAAGAATATATAGTTTAGTTTTCTAGGGTTCCGCAATTTATAATTGGCTGCTCCGAGAGAAAACACACAGTTTACTGTGTACACGGAAGGATAAAAGCCTGGGAGATATTTAATAATATTTCTATAGGCTTATTTATTTCTTTTTAATAAGCCATGATATGTGGTGAGGATATCGATACATTTGCTTCTGATATAAGATTGACTAATGCAGTTGGAAATGAAAATTTTGTTACATTAGGAACGGATAAAAGTGAACCACCATATGAAGGTGAGATAATATATAAGGATAATGAGGGAGCAATTTGCAGGTACTGGAATTGGCGTGAAGCAGTAAGAACAATGCTTACTGAAAATACAACTAATGCTTTTTTATGTATTGAATTAACTGATGAAAGTAGATTAATAGAATTTCAGGATGCATTAAAAGAACTAGCAAACGCAGTACTAGACAATTTAGGTGGAACAAGCAAAATTTCAATTTTAGATATCAATAATAAGGAAGTAGTAATAGATTAATCTTAGGAGGATATAGTAATGGGTGGTTTTAGTTATAAAGAGATTTATATTGAAGATGATAAAAGGGTACTGGAAGTAAATATACTGCCTGAAAAGCATTGTAATTTTGACTGCATATTCTGCCCTATTGGAAGGTCATACAATAAAGTAGATACACAACAATCATTTGATGAAACGGATGACTCATTAAGAGAATTAGAAAGTATGATAGAAAATAATAAGGTAGAATTAGTTTTTATTAACTCAAAGGGAGAAGCCCTTGTAAATAGCAAAATTAGTGATATTATTGACCTAATCAAAAGTAAGGGAGTACCTGTACGGCTACTATCTAACGGTTATTTATTGGGTAGAGATGAATATATACGTATAGCCAATAAGTGTGATGAAGTTATTGGAGAGATAAAAGCAATTTCAGAAGAAGACTTTCAAAAAGTCCAAAGACCAATTGAAGGATATACACTAAAAGAATATATTTCAAATATGATCTCATTTAATAAACAATTTGAAGGAAAATTTATTTTAGAAGTAACTATTATTAAGGGCTATAATGATACAGAGGAGTCTATTGATAAGATAAAAAATATTATTAGTGAATTGTCTCCAGATAAGATAATTGTTGAAAGAATGAATGATGAAAAATTCAAGAAAAAACTTGGCATATCTGACGAAAGACTTGATGAAATTTCAAAAGTATTACTAAATATTTAACTATACTAATGAGCAACCTTCTTAATGTACGACCCAATGTTCTTAACAGAGAATGTTTATAGATTTGTGTAAATAATTTTAGACAAGTATATTTCAACTGAAATTAGTATGGGAATTCACTCCTGTACTAATTTTTTATTTTTATGGTAATACTAAT
>NZ_JAHLEF010000041.1 GCF_018861755.1 Clostridium sp. CF012
GATATAGATATCAATGGGATTTAGAAAAGATGACTCCTGTTCAATACAGAAATCATCTCCTTAATTTAATATAAGTTTTTTTAAATTGTCCTTGACAAAGGGTACAGATTAAAGCGAGTTAATGTTTTTTAGCAGCTGTAAATAAAACAAATTTTAGAATTACTTAGCGATGTGAGAGCATTTCCAGCAATATATACTTTTCGTTATAGCATAATATAAGAAAAATTTCTTAATCAAAATTTAAGTTTTAGTCTACCTTTTTATCACTAGCCACCTCTGCGTGGGCTTCTTCAACCTCTACTTCACTTTCAAGATTTTTTAGTGCAGCAGACATCATGAGCTTTATTCTGTTAATTTGATTTACTTCACTGGCACCCGGGTCATAATCTATTGCAGTTATATTAGCACCTGGGTACCGTCTTTTTAATTCCTTAATCATTCCCTTACCTGTAACATGATTAGGAAGACAAGCAAAAGGTTGCATACAAACTATATTTTTTGTACCATTTTCAATAAGTTCTACCATTTCAGCAGTTAAAAACCAACCTTCACCTGTTTGATTACCTAGGGATAAAATAGGTGATGCGCCCTGCGCTAACTCTTGTATAGTTTTTGGTGAGTGAAATCTTTTACTACGATCTAAAACTAATTTCAAATGTTTTCTAAAACTTTCTATATATCTAATTGCCATGTTATTTAATATTTTATCCTTCTTGCTCTTTCCCAAATATTCATATTTAAAATTAGCATCATAAGCACAGTATAGGAAAAAATCTATTAAATCAGGCATTACCGCCTCTCCGCCTTCACTTTCAATAATATCTATAATATTATTATTAGCTGTAGGATGAAATTTAACTAAAATCTCTCCTACTAGACCTATCTGAGGTTTTGAAACATTTTTAAGTTCTAAATTGTCAAAATCAGCCACAATTGAAGAAATATTATATTTAAACTCTTTATTTATTCCCTTTATTACAGCTTGTTTGCAAATTTTTACCCATTTTTCATAAAGTAAATTAGCTGAGCCAAGTATCCGTTCGTATGGTCTAACCTTGTAGAGAACTCTCATAAGTAAGTCTCCGTATACCAAGGACATTAATGATTTTTTAACCAATGAATGCGTAAATTTAAACCCTGGATTTGACTCAAGGCCAGCAGCATTTAATGATACTACTGGAACTTTTGGAAATCCCGCTTCCTTTAATGCTTTCCTAAGGAAGCCAATATAGTTTGTAGCTCTACAGCCTCCTCCAGTTTGAGAAATTATAACAGAGGTATTTTCTACATCATATCTACCTGATTTTAACGCTTCAATTACTTGTCCTACAACAATTATTGTTGGATAACAAGCGTCATTATTTACATATTTTAAGCCTTCCTCTACAGCCACAGTATCCACTGAAGGTAAAATCTCTAAATTGTATCCTGAAGAATTAAACGCCTCCTGTATAAATTGAAAATGTATTGGAGACATTTGTGGAGATAAAATGGTGTGTGTTTTCCTCATTTCTTTAGTGAAGATAATCCTACCGTGGTCCTCCTGCGTTTTTTTAAGCACAGTGCCATTTTTATCCCTTTCATTAAGGGCGGCTTTTAAGGATCTAATTCTAATTCTCGCTGCTCCCAAATTATTTCCTTCATCAATTTTCAAAGTTGTATATATCTTTCCATTACTTCCTAAAATCTCTTGAACTTGGTCTGAAGTAACAGCATCTAGTCCACACCCAAAAGAATTTAGCTGAATAAGCTCAATATTTGGCTCCTTTGCTACAAAGCTAGCTGCAGCATATAACCTAGAATGATATACCCACTGATCTACTATTCTTAATGGCCTCTCAACAATACCTAAATGAGCTACAGAATCTTCTGTGAGCACAGGCATATCGAAATCAGTTATTACACTTGGGATGCCATGATTAATTTCTGGATCTATGTGATAAGGTCTACCAGCGAGTACTATACCCTTCTTTCCAGTCCGCCTAATATATTCTACTACTTCCTCACCTTTTCTTTGAATATCCAACTTTACCTTCTCAGTTTCTGTCCATGCCCTTTTAACTGCCACTGATATTTCTCTTTTATCAATTCCAAAACTAGCAAACTCCTCAGCGAGTCTCCCAATTAGACTTTTATTATTGTCTAAAGATATAAAAGGACTTAGGAAGACGATATCCCTTTCCTTCAATATATCCATGTTATTTTTTATTACCTCAGGATATGATGTTACGATGGGACAGTTGTAATGATCATCCGCTCCTTGTTGCTCCTTTTTCTCATAAGGAATACAAGGATAGAATATAGTGTTGATTCCCTTATTTATAAGACTCATTATATGTCCATGTACTATTTTAGCAGGGTAACAAGCCGATTCTGAGGGTATAGTATCTATTCCCATTTCATATATCTGTTTAGATGATCTTTGGGACAATTCTACCCTAAATCCTAAAGTTGTAAAGAAAGTAAACCAAAATGGGTAATTTTCATATATATTAAGTACCCTTGGAATTCCAATTACGCCTCTTAAGGCATCTTCCTTCTTTATTGGAGTATAATTAAATATTCTTTTATATTTATACTCATAGACATTAGGAATCTCTTCTTCTTTATCGCTAAGTCCTAGTGCTTTTTCACAACGATTACCAGATATAAATTCCCGAATCTTATCAAATTTATTAATCGTAAGAACACATTTATTTGCACAATTTTTGCATCTGCCCATGGTGGTTTCTACCTTAAAGGTATCCAATTGTTCTAAGGATAATAATGTAGAAATCTTCCCATCTTCAGTTCTTTCCTTTGCAATAAGTGCAGCTCCGAACGCACCCATTAGACCTGCAATATCTGGTCTAACCGCCTCTCTTCCTGAAATAAGCTCAAAGGCCCTAAGTACTGCATCATTATAAAAGGTTCCACCTTGAACAATTATCTTTGTGCCCATTTCCTTTGGATCTCTTATTTTAATAACCTTTAGCAGGGCATTTTTTATGACTGAATAAGAAAGACCCGCTGATATATCACCTACAGAGGCACCTTCCTTTTGAACCTGCTTAACCCTGGAATTCATAAACACAGTGCATCTTGAACCCAGATCCACTGGACTTTTAGAACTTAAGGCTACATTTGCGAAATCCTCTATTTTCATGTTTAAAGAATGAGCAAAGGTTTCTATAAAAGAGCCACAGCCAGAAGAGCAAGCCTCATTTAGCAGTATGCTATCAATAACCCCATCTTTTATTCTTAAACATTTCATATCTTGTCCACCAATATCTAATATAAAATCTGCTCCTGGCAGAAAAAATTCTGCTGCCTTGTAGTGAGCTATAGTTTCAATTTCTCCAATGTCTACTTTTAATGCTGCCATTATTAAGCCTTCACCATAACCTGTTACCGCCGAATTCCTAATAATTGCCTCCTTGGGTAAAACAGCATATATATTTTTCAATATTTTTCTTACTAAAGTTAATGGGTTACCTTCATTACTTCCATAATAAGAGTACAAGAGCGCTCCTTCTTCATCTATGAGTGTAGCTTTAGTAGTAGTAGATCCAGCATCTATTCCCAAAAAACAATCCCCTTGAAAGCTCGCAAGTTCTCTTCTTGTTATCTTATATTGACTCTGCCTATTTTTAAAAGCTTCTAGCTCTTCCTCATCTAAAAATAGTGGTCTAAGCCTTTGGACCTCTTGCACCGAGGCCTCCTTAAGCATTGGAAGCTGAGCCTTTAATTCTTCAAAGGAAATAGGGTACTCATCCTTTGATGCCATGGCAGCGCCTAGTGCAACAAATAACTGTGAATCCTTTGGAAAAATAATTTCTTCCTCTGTTAACTTTAAAGTTTCTATGAACCTTTGTCGTAGCTCAGACAAGAAATATAATGGACCCCCTAAAAATGCAACATTTCCTTTAATTGGTCTACCGCAAGCAAGCCCACTAATAGTTTGATTAACTACTGCCTGAAATACTGATACAGCAATATCTTCTTTTGCAGCACCTTCATTTAATAAGGGTTGAATATCAGTTTTTGCAAAAACTCCACATCTAGCTGCAATGGGATATATAGTTTTATGAGCCTTTGCGAGTTCATTAAGTCCCGTGGCATCTGTTTGAAGCAGTGAAGCCATCTGATCAATAAATGCACCAGTACCTCCGGCGCATGTACCATTCATTCTTTGATCGATACCCCCATCAAAATATATAATCTTTGCATCTTCTCCACCTAGCTCAATAGCCACATTAGTTCTTGGGATAATATTTTCTATAGCATAAGTGCTAGCTACTACTTCTTGAATAAATTTTATATTTAGCCATTTAGATAAAGCTAGTCCACCAGAGCCAGTCACCATTATAGTAATATTGCAATCTTTAAAATTGTTATAAGTTTCATATAAAATATCAGCTATTATACTTTTTATATCAGAAAAATGCCTCTGATATTTACTATATATTATTTTTTCTTGCTGATTTAGAACTACTATCTTAACAGTTGTAGATCCTACATCTAATCCAACATTTAATATTTTTTTCATAATTATCTTCTCTTTCCCCGCAAGTTTGGATTTATTCTTATTTTTAACCTAATGATTAATTATATATGTTTATGCCGTCCCAATCAATCTTCATATTTTTTCAATTTATTTAATATTTACGTAAATAACCTAATTGTTCCTATACTAATATGCTTAGTCTTCAAAAACTAAATTTATTTTCTTCAAGACTCACCCTCCATATTATAATTGTATTGATTACATATTATTCAAATTTTCTGTAAATATCAACTACATTTACAGAAAATTAACATATAATTATATTACATTATAACTCAATAGTAATAATATTTCAAAGCCTTTGCGAACTTTCTTATTTAACCCACCAATAAGAAAATTGTAGTATTAAAAATAAGGATTCTCCTTCTGAAATGTCGTTAATCATCATCTTCGATGCTGCAATATTAACGACTTCAGAAGGAAATTTATGATCCCACTGAAGTTTTCTCTTTATTATAGTATAGATGTCCATTAAAAATAAGGATTCTCCTTCTGAAATGTCGTTAACAATACATTATTGAAAGTCATATACTAAAGTATAACTTTCAAGGAGATGATAAAGTGATTAAAGTAGAGATCAACAATATATCCATGAATTACCATTCATTGACTTCAGAAACTCCTGCTTTAAAAGATATCTCATTTTGTGTACAAGAAGGTCACTTTTTAAGTATTGTAGGCCCTTCTGGCTGTGGAAAATCCACTCTATTAAATATTATAGCAGGCTTAACTAATCCCTCTAATGGAGAAATAGTAATTAAAAATTGTAATGCTACTTCAAGCTTTACAAAGATTGGATATATGTTTCAAAAGGATCAATTATTTGATTGGTTAACTATATGGGATAACGTACTTTTAGGTCTTAAAATTAACCATTGTATTACAAATGAGAAGATGTATATGGTGCAAAACCTTTTAACAAGCTATAATCTCTGGGAATTTAGAAACCATCATCCTAGAGAATTATCTGGAGGTATGCGCCAAAGGGTTGCTCTAATTAGGACCTTAGCACTAAGACCTGAAGTACTTCTTTTAGATGAGCCTTTCTCAGCACTAGACTATCAAACTAGATTAAACATTAGTGATGAAGTTTATGAAATTATAAAAAAAGAAAAAAAGACTACCATAATGGTAACTCATGATATATCCGAAGCTATTTCTATGTCAGATGAGGTCATTATTCTTTCAAATCGTCCTGCTGTAGTTATTAAAAACATACCCATTAAGTTTGAAGAAAATTTTTCTCTTCCATTAAAACGTAGAGAAGCTCCAAATTTTAGAGTTTATTTCAATGATATTTGGAAGGAGATGAACCGTAATGCTGATTCAAAGCGATGAACAAAAAAATTATATTAAAAGTGTAAAAAGAGAGAAATACTTTGTTATTCTTACACGATTAGTAATACTAATTGCTTTTTTTAGTTTGTGGGAAATAGCTGGAAGATTAAAATGGATTGATTCTTTCTTAACAAGTACACCCTCAAAAATGTATGCCTCATTTATACAACTATATAATGAAGGTACCTTGCTTTATAACATCTTTATAACCTGTTTTGAAACAATTGTAGGTTTTGTACTTGGGACAATTTTAGGTGCTTTTGTTGCAATCCTGTTATGGTGGTCAGATTTCGTTTCAAGAGTTTTGGATCCATACTTAATAGTATTAAATGCACTCCCTAAAGTAGCTCTAGCACCTATTATTATATTTTGGGTGGGCAATGGAATAAAGGCAATAATAGTAATCGCTCTTTTAATATCAATAGTTGTAACTATAATAAGCATACTGAGCGGCTTTAAGGAAGTAGATGAAGATAAAATTAAGCTTTTAAAAACTTTTGGAGCTTCTAAATTTCAAATACTAATTAATCTAATTATTCCTGCATCCATCCCAACTCTTATTTCTGCATTGAAAATCAATGTAGGACTCTCATGGGTGGGTGTAATAATGGGTGAGTTCTTAGTGGCTAAAAACGGCCTAGGCTTCCTTATAGTTTTTGGCGGACAAATTTCGGAGCTAGATATGGTAATGATGAGCATAGTTATACTTTCTATCTTAGCTTACTTAATGTATGAAATTGTTGCATTTATTGAAAGAAAGGTAGTAGGTAAAAATAAATAAAATTTGAATTTAAATGAATATATTTCTAATTGAATATATTTCTAATCCTTGGACAGTATTTAAATGGAATATTAAATATAAAATAGTAATATCATTATTTAGGCACATTAAAATAAATAACGACCCAGTATGCTAGTCTATTTTACATCTTTAACTTGTCATTTGTTTTTATGTGCATTAGGATAACAAATTTATAACGCGTTAGAGAACTATAACTTGTCAGAGAGCTATAACTCGTTAGAGAACTATAAGGAGGAAAAAAATGGACTACTTTCAAAAGGCTAACGACATATACAATACTAAGGATTACAATAGGGCAATTGCTCTATATAAAAAAGCTGCAGAAATGAAAGACAATGAAGCTGGTTCCCTTTATAATAGCGCAGTATGCTTTATTCACCTAAAGGAATACGAAAAAGCAATACCTCTATTTCATAATGCTATAGACCTTCGACCGGAAAGTAAATACTTCTTCAACTTAGCCTATTGCTATGCCATGTGTCTCAACAAACCAAAAGCATTATATTACTTCAATACTGCTTGGACACTAAATAATGAGGACGAAGATTGTGAAAAGGCCATTAATCTATTATTAAAAAGCTATAGAATAGCTCCCTAAAATACAGGGAGCTATTCTATATTAAATCTTAAATTTAAATTAAATTATCTATTTTACCATTCTCCAGCTACGCTCTCTTCTTTATGGTCGATAACAAATCTTTTACTATCAAAATAATCTCCACCTATTAAAAATGTGGGATCTACATTAATCCATTTATTTTCGCCTTCTATATATACTTGATTCCAAGCATGGCTAACCCAGTTATTTCCATTAAAACCCTGACCAATTATAATTCTTACCTTCACATTATTAGCCCTGCACATAGCTGCAAATAGGCACGCATAATCAAAGCATATTCCACTTTTAGAGTTAAAAGTTGGAATAGCACCAGATTTTACTACTAAATCATTATTTAATACTCTATTTGCTTTTGCATCATCATAAACTATTTCACTACCTACCCAGTTGTAAATAAGTTTTGCCTTTTGCCTAGTTCCATTTTTATCTTGCACCAGATTAATTGCAAACTTATCAATTTCGTCATTAGATTGGATACCCTGCTCCAGGGTAACACCATTATAATAAGTTATAACCTTTTGCTTATTTTGTAAATTAGGCTCCTTCGCATCAGTTTCTTTTATTACAATTTTAAAGGAGTTATTAACAATATTGGGAAGTTGTTTTGCAAGTTTTGAATTAGTCAATGGAATAACAATCTCTTTGGATACATAATTATATAATTGTGATCCTTCCAAATACTTATTGTATGTATCAGTTATCTTAAGAAGCGACAGAAAATTCAACATAAAAGTAATAACAATTACATAGCATATTGCTTTTGGCACTTGGAATATTGCCCCCACCACTCTTTTAAAACCATCACTTTTATTTTTCAGCTTATTTTCTATGCTATCAAACAAAGGATAAATAGCTATGTGGCTAATAAGATTAACTACAAAATTTATGACTGTATAAATTATTAGCACCACTAGCGGCATCAATAATACATAAATCACTAATGGTTTACTATTCATAAACTCTATGGCTTTTAAAGGTATATTTTTGTATATCTTTTCATACACGCCTTCATTATGCTGAATAAAAATTTTTTTACTGTAATAAATGCCTAAAAATAATGCACTTAAAAAAGAAATACTTTGAAAAGCTCCCTGAATAGATCCTTTTAAATTCTCAGAAGAAAATTTATATATAAACCCCTTAATTACCGGAAATATAAATAATAATAGTAAAATTAAAGTTACAGGCTCATTAAACAAAACTATCACCAGCTTTCGTTATTATGCAATTGTAAACAAAGTTGTAATCCGTAAGGAGCCTACAAATCTTCCACGCCATTAATTAAATCTCCTAATACTTTTTTGATTAGTTCCCATTTATAGCCTCGCCTTAAAAGATAGTCTCCTAGTTTTTTATATAGCTTTATTTTCACGGGCTCTGACTTAATTAATATGTTATATCTTTTACTAGCGAGTTCCTGTAATTTATTATAATCCTCTTCAAAAGTATCTTCAGAAGGCGCATTTTCACACGGCTGCTGGTTGTTATCATTTTTAGTGATCTTATCTAAAACCTCATTTACTATCTGATAATCATATCCATTTCGAATTAAATAATCTGAGGTTTTTTTATAAAGCTTTAATGAATCCTTTTCACTCTTAGCTAAGGTACCCATCCGCTTTTCGCCGAGTATCAAAGCCGTTTTAAGCTGCTGTTCAGAGGTTATTTTATTGAGGGCTTCTTTAATTAATTCTTTTGGAAGGGATTTTTTTAGTAGTGCAAACTTAATTTTATTTTTCCCATTGGATTTTATTTTTTCTTTTATAAATAAGTCCACAAATCGCTTATCATCAATAAACTCATACTGCTCTAAAAACTCCATAACCCTCTCTATGGTTTTAATATCAAATTCTTTTGCTGTTAATTTATCTACTACTTGTTTAGCTGACTTAAAGCTTCTTTCTAAAAAATGGAGTGCGCAGTTTTTTCCCTTTATATAATTATCTTCATCAATTATACTTTGTAACCCTGCCTTTTCAATGGTTGACCCCTTTGTAATATTATGGATATAAATAAGTGATGCATCACAGGCAAAGGCAAATTCATCATTCATATAAATGTTAACTCTATCCTTGTTGTTTTTTTGAATTTCAATTTTTGTTATAATACTACTCAAAACTACCCTCTCTTTTCCGGTAAAAATATGTGAATTGTTGGCTTTTGTAATACTTTTCTAGAAATATTATATAGGTCTTTGCTTTTAATATTTCCCATATTTTTCATATCTTCAGTAAACTGATATATATCCTCATTATCCATAGCCTGATGAATTACATAATTACCAAGATCCGTAGAATCCTCTAATGTCGATGCTATGGCAGTTTTTAATATTTTTTTCATTAAAGCTATGGTGTTATCATCAAAAACTATTTTTTCACTTTCAATATCTTTAATTACGTTATCAATTACTTCTATTGCCTCATCTATGCTTTCTTCCGAAACTGATGTATAAATATATAGTGTTTTAACATTATTTGAAGTATCTAAATGAGTATAGACATCATAAGACAATCCTCTTTCTTCCCTAAGTTCTCTAAATAATATAGAGTTAGCACTTTCCCCGAATTTATAGTTTAGTATCCTAAGTGCTAATTCCTCATCTTTAGATAGTTCATTAAAAGTATATAAATATAGAATGGTACTTTGCTCAATTTCCTTTTTATATGATATTTCTTTTACAAATTGGTGATGTTCATATATTATTTTTTTCTTCTTGAATTCCTTTTTACTCCAGCTACCAAAATACTTCTTCACCATATTTATTATGTCCTCATGTTCAAATGGAGATACAATAGATATGAATGAATTATTTGGCACGTAATACATATTATAAAAATCAACAAGTTGTTTTCTTGCAACTTTTTTAATAATGCTTTCATTACCAATAGTATCTTCCCTAAGTGGACTATGTTTGAAAGCAATCTCATTAACTCTCTTAAAGCTTAAGTCTTCAATATCATCATTAATTGTTCGAATTTCAGCCAGTATTACGCCTCTTTCTTTTTCAATTTCAAGCTTTGGAAAGGTTGAGTTTAGTAGCATATCACCAATCAACTTTACCGCGTTCTCTAATTCTTCATTTAAAATTGTTGCACTATATACTGTAGAATTATAATCCGTATATGCATTATATTCTCCACCTAAATTTTCTAAATCACTATTCAGTTTTTCATTAGTTCTGGTACCAGTACCCTTGAAAAGCATGTGCTCTATAAAATGGGCTATCCCCTTTTCATTTTTCTCTTCATAAAGTGAACCTATATTGACTCCAACATGAACTGCTGAAATTTGGCTATCCTTTTTAATAGTAATAAGATTAATTCCATTACTTAATTCTGTTTGCTGCGTATTAAAAATTTCTTTACTCATAATATTCTCCTTTAAGCAGAACCTGCATTAATAAACTTTTACTTTACTTTAGAATGATTAAAACATCAAAAAATAAATTTATACATAGTTTAACTATATCATACTTTTAAGTATTTTAGACTATTTTCTTACCAATATACTTTTATTATCTATTTGTAGCAAATAATTTTCTATGATTTCTATATTTTAACCTTCCTTTGGGAATTCTCCAAGCCATTTTAAAATAATCCTAGCGACAATATAGCTTATAACAATTTAAAACTAGAGTAATTTCCCTATACAATATGATAAATACATTTGACTAATCCTAAATTTTATAGTATTATTAAAGTTCGGGTCGAATACGCATAGACAGTTCGTAACCATCCTGTCTCAAAACAAAACTATGGAGGCACAAAAATGAATATTAAATTAAATGAAGGAACCATCTCTGTAAAAATAAGAAAAATTGTTTTTGCAGCAATGGTAGCTGCTATTTATGCAGCTTTAACTCTGAGCTTATCGTTTTTCAGCTTTGGAGTTATTCAATATCGTATTGCTGAAGGACTTACTATCCTACCTTACTTTGCATCTTTTTCAATCCCAGGGCTGGTAATTGGTTGTATAGTTTCTAATATCATAAGTCCACTAGGTATTATGGATATGATTTTCGGTTCCCTTGCAACATTTATAGCCGCGATTTCAACTTACTATATTGGTAAAAGCAAACTGAAGTTCAAAAGAATACTTGCTCCATTACCGGCTGTAGTAATTAATGCCCTTATTATAGGCATTATGTTAAAGCTTTTATATTTTAAAGACATGCCCCTTTTACTTTGTATGCTGCAAGTTGCATGGGGAGAATTGGTCTGCTGTTATGGAATTGGATTACCTCTTATTTATGTTATTGAAAAGAACTCTACTTTGAGGAATTTTTTTAAATAATTGAAAAAAGCAATTTTATTTTGCTTTTTTAGTTTAATATTTGTTATTCTGTATATACTTTAATATGAGATGTATTTGATACTTTATGAGAAGAAAGAGGAATTTTAATGAACAAAATTGAAAAACTTAAATTTGAAGAACTAGGACTAAACGAATCTGTACTCCGCGCTATACAAGATTTGAAATTTGAATATCCATCAGATATCCAAGAAAAAGCTATTCCAGTTGTATTAGAAGGCTTTGATATTATAGGTCAGGCTCAAACAGGTACTGGTAAAACATTAGCCTTTGGTGCACCTATTTTAAGCTTGATGGAAAAACCAAATGGAAAAGTTCAAGCAATAATAATGTCTCCAACAAGAGAACTTGCTGTTCAAGTTGCTGAAGAACTTTCACGTATTGCAAAACATGAAAGAGTTAAAATATTGCCAATCTATGGTGGTCAATCTATTGATAGACAAATATCAGCTCTAAAAAGAGGAGTAGATATCGTTGTTGGAACTCCTGGAAGATTACTAGACCATATTAGAAAAGGCACTTTAAAACTCGCCAACGCTAAGTTTCTTGTTTTAGATGAAGCTGACGAAATGTTAAACATGGGCTTTATTGAAGATATCGAAAGTATTATAAGTAATTTAAGTGAAGATAGACAGACTTTACTTTTCTCAGCTACTATGCCAAGAGCTATTAAAATATTGTCTAAAAAATATATGCATGCTGAAACAAAGATTATTGCAATCGAAAAGAAGTCTTTAACCGTTTCTAAGATTAAGCAATATTACTACGAAGTAAATCCAAAAACTAAATTTGAATCATTATGTAGAATTCTTGATGTTGATGCTCCTAAGACTTGTATACTATTCTGTAAAACTAAAAAAGGTGTAGATGAGTTAGTAGACGCATTACAACCAAGAGGCTATACAGTAGAAGGTATGCACGGAGACATGAAACAAAGTCAAAGAATGAACACTCTAAAAAAATTCAAAGATGGTAACTTGAATTACCTAATTGCAACTGATGTAGCTGCAAGAGGAATAGATGTAGAAAATGTTACTCATGTAATAAATTATGATCTACCACAAGATAGTGAATCATATATACATAGAATTGGAAGAACTGGTAGAGCTGGTAAAGAAGGTACAGCTTATAGTCTTATTACAAGACGAGAAGCATCTGCTATAAGACAGATTGAACGTGATACTAAAAGTATAATCACTAAGAAAACTGTACCTACTATAACAGATATATTTGCAGCAAAATCAGAAACTATTTTAGATTCTATAAAATTAGTTTTAGATGAAAATTTATATGAGAACTTTCTTCCACTAGGTAAAGATCTTATAAAAGAATTTGGTGCTGAAGATGTAGCTGCTTCTCTAATCAAAATTATATTTGATAAAGAAGTTAACTATAATTATGCAGATGATTCTGTAACAACAACATTAGTAACAGATAATGTTAGACTATTCCTTTCTATCGGAAGAATGGATGAAGTTATGACTAAAGATATTATATCTTTCTTATGCGAGACAGCTAATATTAATAAAAATGAACTTGGCCGTATTGATATTTTAGATAAATTCTCATTTTTAGATGTACCTTCAAACTTAGTTGATGCTATTCTAAACAATAGTTCAGGTAAGAAGTTAAATAGTAGAAAAGTAAATATTGAGGTTGCTAAATCTAGAAGATAGTTTTGTAAACTGAAAAGAGAGCCCTTTACTTATAAGGGCTCTCTTTTGCTTTGTAAACTTAAAAACTTTTTTCTGTCTTTAATTATTTTATAGCGTATTTTAACATACAATATAAATGGGGTGATAATTATGAGTAAATTTAAAAAATTGCTTTACACACTAATTTTTATCTTATTAATTGAGGTGTTTTTAATATATATAATATCCAGATAACTAATTTTCTAATACTTGGTTTCTATTCTACTATATTCGCTTTATATATCTCTTCAAAAGTGCATAATCTTTGAACAATTCTATTGCTCTTGATATGTCTTGGTGCTAAAATTGTATAAATTGTTGTACTATATTCTGGATTTTCCTCTTCATCCTCAATAGAAAAATCTATAGTCTTAACTTTTATTCCCATCCCATCAAAGTACTGTTCTAATTTTTCTACCATGTTTTTCTTATTACCATATTGAATTTCTATTTTAAGAGTATTACTGTTCTTAAAAAGCTTAGCTTCAAACGTCTTAAAAAATACTAATACTATAAAAACACATATAGTTGCTAGTATAGTTAAAGTGTAATAACCTAGTCCAACTGCGAGCCCAATACATGCCACTGTCCATATACTTGCTGCGGTAGTAAGCCCTTTTACTGATCCCTTCTCATGTATGATAGTCCCTGCCCCTAAAAATCCAACGCCTGTTATAACTTGTGCCCCCAGCCTACCAATATCTGCTTTTAATGCATTTTGGAGTTCTGGATGCTGAATTATCATATTGGTTGCATCTTGAATTGAATATAATTGTATCATTGAGGTAACAGCAGCACCTAAGCATACTAGAATATGTGTTCTAAAACCAGCTGGTCTATTTTTAGCTTCTCTCTCATATCCAATTAAGCCGCCAATTACAACTGCAAGGACAAGCCTTATTGCTACTTCATATGCTAACATGTACATACCTCCAAATTTTTTATCATATTCTATTATAATTAATTAAACGCTAATATATGCATAATTACATATACCATATTTCCTCTTTACTTGTAGAAACACCAATGGCCCCTGCCTTAATACTAGCAATTACATCCTCTTTATCTGAAATTAACCCCCCAGTAATTATTGGAATATTTACTTCTGTACTAATTGTTTTTGTTACTCTTGGCATAATTCCAGGTAATATCTCTACAGCGTCAGGTCTTATGGTTTTAATCGAACTAATGCCACTTTCCAGTGACAATGCATCCAACATAAAAAGTCTTTGTATTGAAAATAAGCCCATTTCCTTAGCTGCTCTAATAAGGCTACTTTTAGTAGTTATAATTCCGTCTGGTTTAATTTTTTCATTGATGTATTTTAAAGCGCAAGCATTTCTTGAAAACCCTTCAATTAAATCCATATGAACATATACACTCTTACCATGAGCTTTTATATGATTAACAATTTCTTGTAAATTAAAGATACTTCCTGTAAGCAAGAAAATAATTTCGCAGGGAGATTTTATGGCCTTTTCTAACTTTTCTAAATTATTTACCGCAGCAATCACTGGGTTTTCTCGAATTTTATTATAAAAATCATTTTCCATATTTCTCACTCCTTGTTTCTTGACTTAATTTAAATACTTCGGCTCAATGCCATTTGACTTTAACCAGCTTCTAACTAACTCATTTATACAATTATCTTCATATTTATACCATTCTTCCGTTTTATTTTCTTTATCCATTAAAACATGTTTAAACTTCTTTATAGGTTCTTTACTATTTAATACCCTATGCAATTCTTGTTTTAAATCTGAATTACTAGTTAGGCTATTTACATATTTTTTCATTGCTCCTATATAAAAATCATCATCTACGATAGGAGTACTTAAATATCTATTAACGGTGTCTTCGCTAATAAGTATAGCTATACTTACAAATTCTTTTAACCAATTATCAAAGGTATCTTCTTTTAAAGTTCCTTTTTCTAAGGCTAGAGTAACTTCTGTGGGAATATATATAACCTCACCTGTATATGTATCTAAAAAACTTTTGCCTAAATTATCATCTTCATTTGAGATTGTTTCTATAAGTGCTTCTATATCAATATCTACTGTATTCAAAATTTTACCTCCTAATTAACATATTTAATAAAAAACCAATAAACCGCTAAGGTTTATTGGTTTTTTATTTACTCATCAAAAGTTGATTCATATTCTTCTAATACTCTTTCAAATTCTTCTTCATCTTCTACTGCAGTATATTCTTCTTTCTCATCCACTATTGTGATTTTATACACAAAAGCATCCTCTTCATCTCCTATAGGCGCTAATAGTGCATATCTATTTTCATCTAATTCAATGATTTCTACTAATTCAAAATCAACCTTTTCTCCATCTTCATCAATCATTGATATAATTTTATTTTCTTCCATAAATATTCTCCTTTCAATCGTATTAAACACATTATACCGTTAATCTAACTAATATGTCTATATGAAAATTAGATTTAACTATATTTTAAACTTAATTATCCTTAAAATATGCTAGTCTATTTTATTTAAAATACCACAATATATATTTATTTGTTATATCCATAAATTCCTCTTACAGAAACTTCCCCTGAAACTATATATTCTAACACCCCTTGTTGATTTTCAATAACTAATTCACCGCTATCGCTTATATCTATTGCCTTAGCTTTTGTTACTTTTCCTCTATTTATCAATTGGATTTCTTTTCCTATAAGTAAGGAATTTTTTCTACAGATCTCCATAGTTTCGGATGCATTTCCGTTTTTTACAAAATCATTATATAGTTCTTCAAAAATATTTAAGACATTGGCAAGCAAAAGCTTCCTATCTATATACTTACCACTCTCTATTTTAAGTGAAGTAGCCACATCTTTTAGCTCCATTGGTAAATCCTTTTCTTCTAAGTTTACATTTATACCAATTCCCATAACTAAATAATTAATATGATCTATTTCTCCACTCATTTCAGTTAATATACCACATATTTTTCTACTATTAAGTACAATATCATTAGGCCACTTAATACTAGTTTTAATGCACATTTTCATGATAGCCTCTTGAACAGCTGCTGCTCCAATTAAGGTTATTAGAGATATGTTTTCTGTGACTATATTGGGTCTAAGTATTATGGACATCCATATGCCCTTATATTTAGGTGATATCCAATCTCGTCCTAGCCGTCCACGTCCTGAGGCTTGTTCTTCACTTATTACAACTGTGCCGTGTTCTTCTCCACTCTCTGCTAATTCTTTAGCTCTAGAGTTTGTTGAACCTAAAGAATCATAGTGAATTATGTTTCTACCTATGTACTGCGTACTTAAAAAGTCTTTAACCTCCTCAAAGGTAAGTATATCTGGTGAGGAAATTATCCTATAACCTTTTCTTGAGATTGCTTCAATTTCATAGCCATCCTCTTTAATTATATTTATATACTTCCATATAGCGGCGCGACTAACCCCTAACTCTTCACTGATTTTTTGACCAGATATAAACTCATTCCCACTTTCCTTAAGTAACTTAAGAATTTTCCCCTTCATAATATCACACCCTTCTTATTTCGTTTTACCAATGCCCGAGTAAGATATTTAAACGATTTTATAACCTTCTATATTCTTCTTGCTTATATCTATATTCACCTTTCAGTGCAAAATCAATATCCTCTAATAGCTGACTTTTATCTCCTGGCAATGTTCCCGCTAAGGCCATATAATTTGAAGCATGATTACTTCTAAAAACACAATCAGTAACTTCCACATTTCGTATAAACTCTCTTGTCTCATACATTATTTCTTTTGGAGTTAATACCTGAAAAATACCCTTTTGTGCATCTTCATATATGGGGGTTCCATTCTCTAACATTAGTGTTAATAATCCTACATAATCTGGGTTTATAGCACTTATAAGCTTCGCAGATTCTACCGCATGCTCTGCTATTTTTGCCTTGCCTCCTATTCCTGAAATCAAGGTAACAGATAACTTTATTCCACTTTCTTTAACCTTTTGCCCTGCCGCAAGCATCTCCTGGTTAGTTACTCCTTTATTTATACTTTTTAATATTTCATTACTCCCAGATTCAACCCCTAGATACACAATGCCAATACCAAACTCTTTAAGTTCTCTAAGTTCATCCAAAGATTTTTTTAAAATATCATTAGGCGTACCGTAAATTCCTACTCTTTCACACTCAGGAAATAATTCTCTTATTTTTAGTAATATAGATTTCAATTTATTAGTTTCAAGAATTAAAGCATCTCCATCTGCAAGGAATACCTTTTTAACTATTCCATAAGTTAATTTAGCCTGCTCTAAATCTCCCATAATATCTTTTAAATCACGAATCCTAAACTTCTTTTCACTGTACATACCACAAAAGCTACACCCATTATGTGAACATCCTATAGTAACTTGTATTATAAGACTATGCGCCTCACTAGGTGGTCTATATACTACACCTTCATATCTCACAATAATCATCTCCAAACTGTTTAAGATTCCCCCCTCTGCCATGGCGAGGGTTCTTTTGTGCTCCATGATATCTTTCATTGAATACTCTATAAGTATAACACAGGTTTTTATATAAAATCAGCCTTTATAGCTGTGTCTTAGTAGTTTTTGAAATTTAAATTTTATTTATTAACCTTACTTCAAAGCTTTTAACTCCTTCTCACACTTCCTTATAAAAGCTTTAATGTTCTCCTTCTCCTCTTTGATTTTGCTCTCACTTAATTCACCCCTACCAAGTCTATCGCACTGTGATAGAAGCGCAATTTCTTTGATGGATACTTCTTGCGACATGCTTTTTACATCTCCAAAAGGTAAATTTTTCATTACAAAGAGAGTTTGCATATGCCACCTAACCAAAGCTGTAACTCGTTTAATAAATTCCTCGTCCTTTGTAAATGCTTCAAGAAACTTCCTACAAAGCTCCGCCCCTACAGTGTCATGGTCATAAGATGTTATTTTTCCTTTTCTAATTTTTGTAGTAGGAGCTTTACCTAGATCATGTAATAATGCACCCCACATAAATGCTATAGGATTTTCACTTAACTCTTTTACCTTTGCTGCATTATCTACAACCATCATTGTGTGAATCCATACATTTCCTTCTGGGTGATGCTGCGGAGATTGCTCAGTATGTATTAAAGAGCTTAATAATGTATATGGATATTCAGTAAATATGCTCTCATTATTTATTATTTTATTAAAATATAAAGAAGGTTTCAAGTCTTCCATTAGATGCATTTCAAATTCGTCAAACATTTTTATCATATATTAATTCCTTTCTTTCTATTATTCATATTTTCTAATCTTCTATTATTATGACAAAAATAGCAGATGTTTATTATCATATTTTAGATAATAAACACCTGCTCCTTTTTTTATGCTATATCTCTATTCGTTATTCTGACTTAGCTCCACCATATTCACTTTTTTTAGTTTCAAAAACACTTTCATTATATGCACTTTCTTCAACAGATTGAATTATTTGATTTTTAGAATGTGGATTTTTTAACTTTGTATCTTTCTTAATATAATCACGCAGATTTTCCTTAGTGGCTTGTTCATGATCCTTCATACAAAAACCTCCTACCAATTATTACTGAGCTTGGTGCTCATTATACTTATCTAACACTTTTTTAAACTCAGCTCCAAGGCCAATGGAGGAGTATTCTGTTTCACCATTCACTACAACTGACCTGTAAGCATAAGCCTCATTCGAATCTTTGGGTCCAACTATCACATATTCATTTCCATCCATCTTAATAGCATCAATCAATTCTAAATCTACTTTCTTGCCATATTCATTTAGTACAGTAATTGTTTCATTAGTTTTCATGTAAATACCTCCTTTCACTTAGACACATTCAATAAGTAACACCTAGGTATGTTACAAATATTTATTTTTATGTGCTTTATTATGTTGTGTCTAAGTGAAAGTTTTATACCAACTTTTTATAATAACACAATACAAAATTTTTCTTGTGTCAAATTTAAAATAAAGTGATAAGTTTTTGATTATTATAAGTAAAGTTATTAGCTTTTTTTATTATTTGAACTTCACCTACAAATCCATCTAACAAAGCTTCATCTCCATCTTTAAGAATACTCATTGCATTTTTAACATTATATATAACTGGTATATTCATTTCTCTAGCAAGAATTCCTAGATGATCAAAGGGAGACCCAGCCTCTACAATAACACCCTTTACATGATTAACTATAGGTTCAAGCTCTCCACAGCGTGTAAATGGCACTACTAATATACAATCCTCCTCTAGATAAGCCGGCATTCCCATTTTAACTTTTGCTTTAACCTTTTTTCTTAAACCTGAAAGACCCTTTAAAATTACAATATGCTCTTTAAAACCACTTTCGCCTTCTTCATTGTTCTCATCTATGCCTTCCACACTTTGAACAACTTCCTTTCCAATAGTAGATGGTGCAAATAACTTTTTCTGATAATTAAAAAGCTGCTTTCTTTCATTTATAATATTGTTAAAAGCACCACTGGTTAATAATCCCTCTTTAATTTCATTAAGAGCAAGAAAATATATATCATCTTTATTTTGTATTTTCTTATTTCTAATTAATATCTTTTCAGCCTCTAATAATGCTAACCGTAAATATGATTTTGCCATACGTTCAAAATAATAATGATGGTCATCTCTTGCTAAGTATGCTTTTTCAGCTAAAATAAGTTTATTTGAAAATTCTTCACCTTTTTCTGTATCTAATGTACTTAATATACTAGACTTAATTTTGTTCTTATTTTTTAAAGAATTCTCTATAGAATCTTTAAAATTTTTAAAATTAAGATTTAGAAATCCTCGTATATGTCCTATTATTTTAGAGGGTTCCTCCATTAATAGTGAACTAAAATAAGCACTGTTAACATCACTATCTAAATAACAAATTCCAAACAGTTCTATATAATCTTCTATTAATTTTTGTAAATTTTTACTTTCAGAAACCTTCTTAAGCCTTGCATATAAAAGCTCATCATAGGGACAAGCTTTAAACATTTCATTTAAAATTGGGTTTGAATTTACCTCACTTGCCATACCAATATAAAATTCTCTTTCTTTATTTAATATACTAACATTAAACACTAGGTCGTAAAAATCATCTACATTAAAATCACTAATTATATTTTTACAGTATTCCATAAAAGTATTTATATAATCACATCCATGAGTAACTGGCCAATGATTTGTTGCTATAAATTCCATGTATTCTACTGATTTTTCTAAAAACACTAATGCTTCACCTTGCGATAACTCTCTTGATATGTAATTATCTAAATCCTTTTTAAGAAGTAATAATTCTGGCAATACAACATCTTGAAATATGTTCTCATATCCATTATGTAGCTCCTCTAACATATTTAGAAATTTTCGCTCTTGCTGCTCTTGATTTACCATTTTTTTATCTCTATAAAAGAAGTAACCATTTTGGACACAATATTCAGTATAAAAATTTTGAAAACCTACAGCATAAAACCCTTCATTTAGAGCCTCACCTTGTATTAAGTTGAGTTCATTAATTAAAGGTTCATAGGGCTCATCACATTCCCTATTCCAAGTATAACTTTCTGCGTCTTCCTTTTGCCACAGCAATTCAAAATCTCTAATTTTAAAGGTTGTAATAGGTCTTGCTTGAAGTATATAAATTTCATTGTGCCTAATAGTCCATTCTATATCTTGATATTTACCAAATATCCCTTCTATTTTTAAAGTGATTTCATATAACCTATTTACTATATCATTTGATGGCGCAAGAAAGTACTCTGGAATTCTTTCCTCAAGCATCTCACCAGTTTTTTTATTAATTTTATAAAAAGCTGAACTTACTTTACCAGTAACATAAGCATCACATAACCCATTTACGGCATTAATGTGGATTATGTCTTTATCCATGTCAATAGTATCCGCTGAAAAGTTAACTCCAGAATAGACTCCTACAACAAATTGCTGAATTATTACACACATTTTTAAGTCCTTAAAGTTTAAATTGTTATTTACAAAATACGCTATAACTTTATCATTAAATAATGAAGCATAACACTTTTTTATAGAAGTTTTAGCTTCCTCATAAGTATTTAAATTTATAAATGAAGAAAACATACCGGCCATACTGTATGCATCATTATCTTCACACAATGCAGAGGATCTTACTGCATATTTTCCTCCAACTTCTTTATTTTGTATATTATTAAAAAATCTAAGGAGGTCTGCCTCCATTTCAAAAGAAAATTCTCCATCTAATATAAAATTATATATCTCCACATTGTAAGCTAAATAATCTTTAGTATTATAATGAAATTTGTTATGCTCAAGAAACTTAATAAAAAACTCCGAAGACAATGCAAATCCATTTGGAACTTGTACCCCACTTTTCATTAACTCCCCTAATACACTTGCTTTGGTACCATATTTCCCTTTGTCATTTAAAGATAAATCAAATAACATTGATAACATAATTAAATCCCCCATTTTGTTTTGTAATGTTTTTACTGTGTAAGTTATTAACTTTTATTGTACATATTTACTTAGAACTTTACAAATAGAAAAAAAGCTTTGAAAACTGGTGTGTATGTATTAACTTCTGCAAATATCATTTTGCATGTTTTTTTAAGGTATATATTTACAATACGGTGTTTTTGCCATATAGTATATTGACTGATTAACAGAATAATAATCTATATCTCAAATGCTCTTAGTTCTACATCTTTTTATACCTCACTAAAAAAAATTCCCCAAACTAAGTCTGAGGAAACATAAAACACACTCTATTAAATTATTAAAATCCTTTAAGGCCTTTGATATGTTCATGATAAATTATATCTAAAAGTCTTTCCTTACTATTTAATTCCGGATTTTCTAATACTTTATCCAAAAGAAATTTAAGCATATCACCTATTTCTTTTCCTGTTTTAATAGAAAATTCTCTCATTAAATCTTCACCGTTTATTGCAAGGTCTTTTATATATAATGGAACTTTAGATTCTAAAATAGCGATTACTTTTTCTTCTACTCTACTAATTTCTTCTAAACGAATTTCAGGATGGTGAGAACCTAGCGCATCTGCCCTTTGCAATGCGAAGAGGTCATGAACTGAATCTACACCAACTCTATTAATAAGACGTTTTACAGAAGCATCTGTTGGCTTTATAAGTACATTCATATGTTCCTTTACTAAAATACAAATTTTACTTATACTTTGATTATCAAATTTAAGTCTCCTAAGTATATTCTTTGATATTATAACACCTTTTTTGTCATGACCATAAAAATGACCTATACCTTCCTTATCCATAGTAAAACAATATGGTTTAGCTATGTCGTGTAATAATCCTGCTACTCTCAAATCGAGCGATTGTGGACATTTTTCCACAACAGCTAAAATGTGTTCAAATATATCTTTATCATGATGAGGATTTTGCTGATTAAATCCTACGGCTATTTCAAGTTCTGGTAGTATAAATTCTAGAAGTTTAGTTTCTTCAAGTGTTCTTAAGGCTTTTGTGGTATTGTTAGTTAGTAGCATTTTACATAGTTCATCTCTAATTCTTTCATTGCTTACATTTAATATAAGGTGAGAATTTGCTTTTATAGCTTCTAATGTGTTTTCCTCTATATGAAAATCTAATGACGCAGCAAAACGAATAGCTCTAAGCATTCTTAGTGCATCTTCTTGAAACCTTTTATTAGGCTCTCCTACTGCTCTAATTATTTTATTTTCTAAATCCACCCTACCACCAAAATAATCAATAAGGCCATGTTCCTCGTTAAAAGCTAGTGCATTTATAGTGAAATCCCTTCTAGCTAAGTCTTCTTTTAAATTTAGAACAAATGTGACACCCTCGGGTCTTCTATTGTCTCGGTATTCACCATCTATTCTGTAAGTTGTAACTTCATATCCCTCACTATTTATCATAACAGTGACAGTTCCGTGTTCTATCCCTGTAGGCACTGTTTTATCAAAGATTCTAATAATCTCTCCAGGCAAGGCATTTGTAGTTATATCATAGTCCTTAGGCATGGTCCTTCCAATTTTACAGTCTCTTACGCTTCCGCCCACTATATAAGACTCATATCCGTTATTTTTCAAACAATCTAAAATCATTTTCACATCTATTGGTATATGCATTTCCATGCTTTTATGAATCATTCCAATCACCCTTTATTTTTTTTACTATAAGGAGCATAAAAATAGTAACAATTAATGCTGCTATTGTATAGACTTAATATTTTTTGGATATTCCTTATCTTAAATATACATTGCTATAGGTATAATTTCAATTATAGGCTCATTAATTTCTATTTGACTCTTATCATAATCTCTAATTAAATTTGTATTCTTTAGAAATCTATTTTTAAATTCTTGAAAATACTCCTCATCTAAATAATCAAAATACGTTCCACTGAGCAAACTATTGCTATTGTCTTCATTTTCCTTTGAGATCCTTACCACTTTACCAAGCACAGTAATTTTAGCACCTTTAATATAATCTAAATTATCCGCCATATATTTTATCTCTAAGGGCACTATAACCTTAGTGTTAGTGCTGCCAATACTACTACTAATAAATTTTAAACATTTTTCTCTTTTGCAGTTTTCCATATCCTCTTTCAGAATTTTTAAAACCTGCATCTTAGCCTTATGCTCCACACTTTCATCACCATTTTCTATATTTTCAGGTGAAAAAGCCAATTGCATTTCCATCACCCTGATTATATCTTCTATATACTCTATAACTGGATTTTTATACAATTCGCCCGTAAATTGAACAAAATCAAATTCTTTTATATTCTTGACATCATTCTCATTATTTATTATTTTTAACATACTTTGATCATTTAATATGTTTTTTACTCTTGATAGTATAGTTATTACAATCGAAATTCTCTCTTCAATTTTCTGCGACGAGAATTCATTGATAAGTTGAACATTTAAATCACCTTGCATTATTTTACCACAAGTAAGTTCATACAGTGGTGTAATTGTACTAATAGTTAATTGCTTTCTAGTAGTTTCACTTTTAATTTCAGCAAACTCTTGTATTACAATAGTATATAAATTGTTTATCAAATCACTATTAAGATATAGTGGTATTAATGCTCTATTGTCCATGCCGCATACGCCCTCCGCAAAAATAGTACTTCTTACCTAGTTTACATTGCACTTTTATGTTTTAGAACGATAGCTTTCAATAAATTTAGTTATTTTTTTAGAAATACTGATTTTATAACTATAGTTTCACCATACTTGTGTCTCAGGCTATCCATAGTTTTGTCTAGTGATCTTTGTTTTTCATCCTGGACATTATTAATATCAAAAATTGATATTTGCTTAAAATTATCCTCGCATAAATTATTAAGAGAAACTCCCAGTAACCTTATTGGTTCTCCCTTCCATAATTCATCAAAAAGGTTTTTAACCATTTCTAGTATTTCCTGCGTTGAATCTGTAGCATTATTTAAAGTCCTACTGCGAGAAGAATCATTAAATTCATTATTTCTTATAGTTACGCAAATACAATAGGAGCACTTTTTTATACTTCTTAATCTAGTTGACGTATGCTCTACCAATTTTAATAATACTTTATAGGCTTCATTTTTAGTTTTAATATCCTCAGATAATGTAGTGGAATTACTTATACCCTTTAACTCATATTTATTCCATTTAACTTCTGAATTATCTATACCATTTGCATATTTCCACATCATGTGCCCGCTGCTTTTAAAGTGATATTTCAAAATTGAAGCATCATACTGAGCTAAATCCCCTATAGTAAATATATTTAAATTATTAAGTCTAGGAACGGTTCTCTTTCCAACCATGAATAGCTCTCCTACTGGCAGTTTCCACAATTTTTTTTCTATCTCCGCTTTATAAAGCGTATGTATTTTATCAGGTTTTTCAAAATCAGATGCCATCTTAGCTAGAAGCTTCACATCTGATATTCCAATATTCACTGTAAATCCTAGTTCTGCCTTTATTCTATCCTTAATTTCACAAGCTAGGAGCCATGCGGCTTCTTTTGAAGTATTATAATTAGTTACATCTAAAAAGCACTCATCTATAGAGAACTTCTCCACATAAGGTGTATAATCACTAAAAATTTCCCTCATACTCCTACTACATCTTTCATATAAACTAAAGTCTGGTGATATAACTACAAGGTCTATACATTTCTTCCTTGCAGTAAATAAGCTTTCTCCTGTTATTATTCCATTTTTTTTAGCTAATATGGATTTTGCGAGTACTACACCTCTTCGTGACTCTTCGTCCCCCCCTATCACAGCGGCTATATCTCTGAGGTCTATATCCTCACCTTGCATAAGTTTATCTGAAGCGCTCCAAGAAAGAAAAGCTGAATTAACATCTATATGAAATATAAGTTTCTCATTAAATTTAATCATGTAATCTCATCCTTTATATAAGGTATATTTTATACATACATATATTATATAGAATCATAGCACAAAAAAGCAACCTATCCTTAATTAAGAATAGGTTGCTTTTTATTATATACCTAAGCAGTTGATTTTTAGATTCAGTTATCCTATTATTGAAGTCCTTCTTCGATAAGTTTTACCATAGCTACTGCTGCGGCTTCTTCATCATCACCAGTAGTCTTTATTGTTATTTCATCATTTTTAACAGCTGCCATACACATTATAGCCACTATACTTTTGGCATTATACTCATTACCATCTTTTACTATAAGCACTTCTGATTTAAACTTAGAAGCCTCTTTAACTACTGATAATGCTGGTCTTGCATGTATTCCTGTTTCACTTTTAACTATTGCTTTTTTTTCCATCATAATATACGCACCCCTATTTCTTTAATTTTATTACTATTACTTCATTATTTTTATCTACAGTCCCTAGTTTAAACTCTACTGATTCCATTATTTCATTATCAGTAAGCACTAGCACAGATAAATTGGATTTAGCCTTAGCTTTTATTAAGTCATTATTAAAAGCTAATAATTTATCTCCAGCCTTAACTTGTTGTGCCTTTTCAACGAAAGCTTCGAATCCTTCACCCTTCATTTCTACTGTATCAATACCTATGTGAAGTAATATTTCTATACCTTCTTTACTCTTTAAAACCATAGCATGTTTTGTAGGGAAGACTTGAAGAATTTCGCCATCAACTGGAGCATATAAAATTCCTTCTGTAGATTCAAAGCCTATTCCATTACCTAACATTTTTGTAGAAAAAACCTCATCTGGTATTTCTGATATGTCAAAACATCTTCCCACAACTGGAGATTTTATAATTATACTATTTTCTTCTTTGTTTTTTTTGAAAAAACCAAACATTTTTATCATCCTCGCCTTCTCTAAGGTAGATAGCAATTAACAATTGTTATCTACCTAAAATTACTTATTATGACATTTTACTTTGAATTTTAACTTATATATAAATATTAGTTTGTGCATTGTTTAGCATTTTAAATACATTTATTAAGAAACTACTAAAGTAGCTTACTCCAGTAAACTGGATTAATATTTACTTTTGAAGTATTGTTAAAAAAAAAGACACAACCTAATAATATGCATAAAAGCATTTTATATGGTTAATGCCTGATCTAATCAGTGACACACCTAATAATATAAACATTATTTTTTAATTTGATTGCTTTAATCTATAGATATGTAATGACATATATCCAATTTCATCTTCACAAACTTCTTTAAAAAGCTTTTTTGATATAAACTTACACACCTTCCTAGAAATTTCAAACTCTTCACTCATTGAAGTTTTAATGGATTCTAACATTACATTTTTTAAAACCTTATCATTCTCTATCCTATCCAGTGCATACCTTAAATGAGACACAAGCCGCACATACTCCATGGATTTTTGATTAGTATTTATCCCAAGTATATCTTGAATATATTCCATTACTTCTTTAATGATTCTAGTATATTTAAGACTTTGAGACACTTCCACATTAACTCTAGCAGAATGTATATGAAGAGTAATAAAACCGATTTCACTTTCTGGGAGCTCTACATTTAATTTTTCCTTAATAAGTTTCGAACCTTTTTCTGCTATGCTATATTCGTTAGGATAAAGCGTCTGTATTTCATTTAAAAAAGGATTAACTATATCAATTTCAAGTTCCATTCTTTTCATTGCAAAACTAATATGGTCAGCCAGCCCAATATGTATACGCGAAATTAACTTTTCTTTTAAAATATCTTCTGCAAGAGAAATTATTTCTTCTGTTACTGCTAGAATTTGACCTTCTACATTCTTAACAATTTCAACATAGTTAGCTTTTTCACTTTCGTCAATTTTAATAAACTTCTGCTCTATGGTACTCTCCTTAGTTATACGTTCACCAGGTTTCTTACCAAAACCTATTCCTTTTCCAAAAAGCACATAGACATTACTGTCTTTTTCAGAAACAACAACATTGCTACTAAGAGATTTTAATACCTTATAATCAATATCCATATTAATATTACCTCTTCTATAGTTTAAAATACATTTTGAAATTATTCAAGCGTTTTTCAAAATATATTATTAAAAGTTTAAATTCCAGTGCATGATTTGTCGTATTTCGTTATCCTAATGATTTAAAATACCATTTTTTTCTTTAAATTACCATATTGTTTTTTTTAGTGTTGTATAATATAACACATTTATTACGAAAAAGGAACTTTTACACCTATAAGCTATTTCACACTTAATCATATAAATCCACCAATATTTACTATAATACAAATAAAACCCTGATTTTTATCAGGATTTTATAATGTGGTCTTTCATCACCATAAGATAATACTCACACTGAAATTCATTATTAAAAGTTCTCTCGAGTTCTTTTAGTTTTTCTGTTTCTCCTTGTGATAAATTAGCATAAGCTATATTGTTAGAATCTTTTAAGTACTCTTTATCCATTAAAATCACCTCATAATTATTTTACCCTTAAAACTTATTCTTATGTAAAATTATTACGCCATGAAGCTAATTATAAGGGAGCACCCTAAATTACTTAGAGCGTCCCCTCAAATTTTTAAGCCATAAACATTTTTATATCCTCTTCTACAGTTCCTATTCCAGCTATTCCAAAGTTTTCAACTAAAACATTAACAACGTTTGGGGATAAAAATGCAGGTAATGTTGGTCCTAAGTGAATATTTTTAACGCCTAGGTGTAATAATGCTAGTAAAACTATTACAGCCTTTTGCTCATACCATGCAATATTGTATGTTATTGGTAATTCATTGATATCAGCCAGTCCAAATACTTCTTGAAGTTTCATTGCTATAACAACTAATGAATAAGAGTCATTACATTGCCCTGCATCTAGAACTCTAGGTATTCCACCAATATCTCCAAGTTCTAATTTATTGTATCTATATTTTGCACATCCTGCAGTTAAAATAACTGTATCATTTGGTAATTCTTTTGCAAATTCAGTGTAGTATTCGCGACCTTTCATTCTTCCATCACAGCCAGCCATTACAAAGAATCTTTTGATTGCTCCTGTTTTAACTGCGTCTACAACTTTATCAGCAAGTGCTAATACTTGATTATGAGCAAAGCCTCCAACTATTTCTCCTCTTTCAATTTCAATCGGAGCGCTACATTTTTTAGCATGTTCAATTATTGCTGAGAAATCTTTTGCATTTCCGTCTTTTCTATCAGGTATATGCTTCATACCATCAAATCCAGATGCTCCTGTAGTATAAACTCTATCCTTATAAGAATCTTTTGGAGGAGTAATACAGTTTGTTGTCATGAGTATTGGTCCATTAAAACTTTCAAACTCTGAATCCTGTTTCCACCATGCGTTTCCGTAATTACCTACAAGATGACTATATTTTTTGAAAGCTGGGTAATAGTTTGCTGGTAACATTTCACTATGAGTATATACATCTACTCCTGTGCCCTCTGTTTGCATTAATAGCTCTTCCATATCTTTTAGATCATGTCCACTAATTAATATAGCAGGGTTATTTCGAGTTCCGATATTCACCTTTGAAATTTCAGGATTACCATAAGTAGTAGTGTTAGCATTATCCAATAGTGCCATAGCATCTACTCCATACTTACCACACTCTAGTACTAATGCCACCAATTCATCAACAGATAAATTATCATTAGTTGTTTGTGCCAAGCCCTTTTGCATATAAGCATATATGTCGTTATTCTCATATCCTAAATTAAATCCATGTTCAGTATAAGCTGCTATTCCTTTAATACCATAAATTACGAGTTCTCTTAGTGATCTTACATCTTCATTTTCTGTTTTAAGTACTCCCACATTCATAGATTTACTCTCAAACTCTGAAGTATTGCCTGTCCATGTTGCACATTCAGGCAAATTGCCATCTATTACTCCACCAGCATTTAATAGTTCACCCTTAATTACTTCACGTAATTCTAATGCTTTTATTATTGTTTCTATAAACCTAGTTTTATCAAAGTTTGCATTTGTTATAGTCATAAATAACCCATTTGCTACAAATTTATTTACTTCTTCGTTTTCTACCCCTAGTTCTCTTGCTCTTGTAGAGTAAATTGAAATTCCTTTTAGAACATAAATTAATAAATCCTGCATATTAGCTAGATCATCTGTTTTACCACAAACTCCTCGTGATGTACAACCCGTTCCCTTTGAAGCTTCTTGACATTGATAACAAAACATACCCATTTTAAATTCCTCCTATTATTTTTCTGGAATGACAACAATTTTGTATAATCGTCTTCCATATATTTTTTATTTATTGTTTTGAATAATTATGTAGATATAAACAATTTGATACTTGTTTTTGAACTATCTTCAGTATACTTTTATACAGCTATAAAGTCGGTAACATATGTTACAAAATGATAAAAAATATAAAACATAATTGAAGCTAGCTCTCCATCAAGCCTTTTCGTTGAAAATTTTGTATTAATATGGTATTATTGTTATGTAAAAATAATAGGAATAGGAGTAAATATTGTGAAAAATCTTAACATTAATAAACTAGTAAAAGCCAGCCTTTTTCTTGCCCTAGCTATCGTTTTTCAGGTAATAGGAAAAACTGCACCTCAAATAAGCCAAATTTTTGTTGGACCAACTATTAATGCAATACTTATTCTCACATCTGCAATTTGCGGAGGTGTTTATGGAATACTCGTTGGTTCCCTAACTCCACTTTTAGCTTGGTTAACTGGACAACTTCCTAGTGCCTTTGGGCCTTTCATCCCCTTTATAATTATTGGTAACATTCTATTTGTTCTTACTTTTATAATTGTAAGTAAACGGGGCAAATATGGAAAATACCTAGGAATTATAATTGGTGCCTTTATAAAATATATATTTTTATCAGTTTCTGCATCTAAGCTTATACCATTATTGAAGCTAGATATACCTACAAAAATAGCGAATAAACTAGTAATTGCCATGGGAATTCCTCAGCTTTTAACTGCACTCATCGGCGGAGCTTTTGCATTAATACTAATTGAAATTTTAAAAAAGAGAAAAGTTTTCATATAGGCTGTTATTCTTTTGCTTATTCTTTTGCTTAAGGGGACGGTTAACAACTAATTGATATTATTCAATTAGTTGTTAACCGTCCCCACTATCTTAGCTACTCTATCTTAGCTACTCTAAATTAACTCCATCTTAACATTTCGTAATATTTCTTAAAATAATGTTCAAAATCATAAAACAATTAACATAAATCGTCAAAAACTTAACACTAACTTAACATTGCTATGATAAAATTTCATAGGAAACATGAGAAATATTCTTTTTAAAAGGAGAGCTAATATGGATTATAAAATGATTTTTCAACTTTTAGGTGGTTTAGGACTATTTGTCTACGGTATGAAGCTTATGGGGGATGGTCTCCAGAAGGCTGCAGGAGAAAAACTAAAAAGGATGCTAGAAATTTTAACTAGCAATAAGTTTTTTGCCGTACTTGTCGGTGCAGGTGTTACTGCTATTATTCAAAGTAGTAGCGCAACTACAGTAATGACTGTAGGTTTTGTAAATGCAGGGCTTATGAATTTATTCCAAGCTGCTGGGGTTATTATGGGAGCAAACATTGGTACTACAATGACCGCTCAACTTATAGCCTTTAAACTTACAGATATAGCACCCTTTATTCTTGCGATAGGTGCTGTTTTAGTTATGTTTTGCAAGAAGAAAAAAACTAGAGACATTGGTGAAATTGTTTTAGGTTTTGGTATATTATTTGTAGGTATGTCTATGATGGAAATTTCTATGAGGCCTTTAAGCGAACTAGATAGCTTTAAAAACCTTATTTTAGTGCTCGGAAAATATCCACTCATGGGGGTTCTTGTTGGTCTTGGTATGACTGCAACAGTTCAAAGTAGTAGTGCTACTATTGGAATATTAATGGCACTTGCTGCAAATAGTAGTATCTCACTTGGCGTTGCACTTCCTATACTTTTTGGTGATAATATCGGAACTTGTGCTACTGCCCTACTAGCAAGCATTGGAACTACTAAGAATGCTAAAAGAGCTGCACTTATACATTTGATTTTCAACGTCACTGGCACAATAATGTTTATGCTAGCTTTCAAACCGGTGTTGAAACTTGTTCCAATGTTTGGTGGAGATATTCAAAGACAAATTGCTAATGCACACACATTATTCAATTTAACAAATGTATTTATTCAAATTTGGTTTATAGGTACTTTAGTTAAAATTGTGAATAAATTAGTACCTGGCGAGGATAAAAAATCATCTGCTCTTGTACTAGAATACTTAGATGTCAGACTACTTGAAACTCCTGCTATTGCAGTTGGACAAGTTATTAAAGAGGTTTCTAGAATGGGAAAACTTGCCTCTGAAAATCTTTCTACTGCCATGCAAGCATTCTTGAATTCTGATGAAAATTTAATTAACTCAGTTATTGAGCATGAGGTTACCATAAATTATCTTGAAAGAGAAATAACTGGTTATATGGTGTCACTTTCAAATACACCCCTATCAGAACATCAATCCGAGATCATTACTTCCTTATATCATGTAGTAAATGATATAGAGAGAATTGGGGATCATGCTGATAACTTAAGTGAGCTTGCTAGATTAAAGCTAGATAATAAACTCACTTTTTCAGAAAAAGCAATATCTGATGTTACATATATGTTTGAAACTGTAAAGTACTGCGTGGATAATGCCATAGTAGCTTTAGAAAATTCTGACTTAGAAGCTGCTCGAAAAGCCATGGATGTAGAGGAAAATATAGACGACATGGAAAAACAACTTAAAAATGATCATATAACTAGATTAAATAATTTTGAATGTACGCCAGCTGGTGGCTCTGTTTATCTAGAGCTCTTAACAAATCTTGAAAGAGTTGGAGACCATTCAAACAACATTGCACAAATGGTGGTTAATTCTAAATAAATTTAGAACAAAAAAAGATTAAGGAGTAGTATACAACTACTCCTTAATCTTTTTTTGTATTTGCTTTATCAGTTCTTTTATTTATTAAGTACTATCATTGCTTGCTCGCCAACAGTATTTGTTTATTCCTACATATATTATTTAATTCTTCTTCTATTATATTTTGTACATATTCCCCTAAATCTTGTTGCTCCTCTTTACTTAATGAATTAAGATAAATAGGTTTATGTATAACCATATTAATTTTGTTTCCCATTACTTTTCTGCCTACTTCCAAAACATTATAAGTTCCATCTATTGTTATTGGTACTATGCAGGCTCTAGACCTTGTTGCAAGTTTCATACTCCCTTTTTTAAAGGAGTTCATTTTTGATTTTAGACTTCTTGTACCTTCCGGAAAAATCATCATTGAATATCCGGTGTTTATCTTTTCCACACCTTCTTGAATAGTTTTAATTGATTCTCTAGGACTTTGCCTATTTATATAAATTGATCCTATTGATTTTAACCAACTACTAATCAATGGTATCTTTTTTATTTCTTTTTTAGCCACAAACCCAAAAGGCTTATCAATGTAAGCTAGCAATGCAAACCCATCAAAAATGGCTTGATGATTTGCTATAAAAACGCAATTTTCCACCGGTATATTTTCAGTACCACTAACTTTAATACTAGTCTTAGTTACCCTCAAAACATATTTTGCAATGCGCTGTGCTGCTCTATAGGCAAGTATTTCAGATTCTTTAGGTGATTTTTTTTGTATGTATTTTATTTTAATTAAGCTAAAAGATGAAATACTCAAATATATTGAAAAATAGAAATACCATAATAATTTTATCATAAATTCCCCCCAAGGTAATTTCTCCTTCTGTATTTTATCAAACATCGTAAAAAATTGATATAATTTTGTAATAATTTATACTCAACTGTGTATTTTCTCCCCCATTTGCGTTACATTTCTGTTACATTTTTCTTAAAACATTGACAAAAACTAGATAAAGTATATGCTTATAGTATAGATTAAGGTTTTTTATCCTTAAAGGAGGCAACAATTATGATACTTACAAAATGGTATGAAAAAAGAAAAAAAGAAAAACAAAGAAAATTAAGAATTCAAACTGCAAAAAAAATACTTATTGGAACTGCAGCAGGAAGTGTCAGTGGATTACTCGGCGGTTTACTTTTCTCTCCTAAATCTGGTAAAGAAAATAGAGAAAATATTGTTAACACATCAAAAGAACTTACAAATAATATCAAAGAAAAAACTATAGAGCTTAAAGAAAATATTAACGATAAAGTATCTGATGCTAAAGATAATGTTACTGATGCTAAAGTTAAAATCAAACAAAAGAGTGTGGATTTAAAAGAAGCTATAAACAATAAAGTTTCTGATGCTAAAGATAATGTAATAGAAGCTAAAGTTAAAGTTTCTCAATATTTAAATGATAAAAAAGCTTCAAAAGTAATTTCTGAAACAGTGGATGCTATAGCTGAAACTGCCGATGAAGAACTCGATTCAATTTTAGGACAAACTGATCTAGTTGAAAAAGACACTAAAAAATAACCAAAATTTAAAAGAATAGTGGTGCTATAAATGTATATAAACTTTTTCAAATTAGGACAAGGCATATTAATTTTTCTTGGTATAGTTATTTTAATTATACTGATAGTAGGACTTCTAAAACTCATTAAAACTATATCAACTGTAAATTCAATCATCAAAAAGAATGAAGATAGTATTGATGAAATATTAGATTTCTTACCAAAAACCTTTAAAAACTTGTATGAAGTAACGGACAATATAAAAGATGTTACTGAAGTAGTAGTGCAGACAACTGCCACTGCACTTGGAGCAACAGAATCTGTTGAAAGATATTTAGTTTATATAGTAGATATTTTAACTATTATCAAAAAGATATTTTCAAATAAAAAGTAGGAGATTTACTCCTACTTTTTTTCTGTTTATTTCTCTTTATATTTCAATAACTTAAGTCGCTCTTTAATTTTTTTCTCATATCCATTTTCAAAGGCTTCATAATATACTGTACCAATTAATTCGTCAGGCAAATATTGCTGTTTCACATAATTTCCTTCATAGTCATGAGGGTATAAGTATCCAACCCCATGCCCTAATTTCTTTGCCCCACTATAGCTTTGATCCCTTAAATGAGCAGGTACACTCCCTATGTTTTTTTCTTCTACATCTTTAAGTGCACTATTAATAGCCATATAAGATGCATTGCTCTTAGGCGCGCAGGCAATATAAATTGCAGCTTGTGCTAAAATAATTCTAGCTTCTGGCATCCCTACAAACAAAACGGCCTGAGCTGCATTATTTGCTACCAGGAGTGCAATAGGATCTGCATTTCCCACATCCTCTGCTGCTGCTATTACAATTCTCCTAGCAATGAATTTAGGGTCTTCTCCAGCATATATCATTCTAGACATATAATGAATCGCAGCATCAGGATCTGACCCTCTCATACTTTTAATAAAAGCAGAAATTACATCGTAATGTTCGTCTCTATTTTTATCATATTTTATATGTTTTTTTTGGAGACATTCCACCACAACCTCTAATGTTATGTTTATTCTGCCTTGCTCATCTCTATCTGTAGTAAGTACTGACAATTCTAAGGCATTAAGTGCACGCCTAGCATCTCCATTTGCCATATTTGCAAGATAACTTATAGCAACACTCTCCATGCAAATATTAGTATTTCCAAAGCCTGCTTCTTTGTCTTCTAGTGCACGTGCAATAATCTTTTGTATATGTTTTTCTTCTAATGGTTCCAATTTAAATAGCATAGACCTAGAAATTAATGCGTTATTAACTTCAAAATAAGGATTTTCTGTGGTTGCCCCTATTAATACTATTGTACCCTTTTCTACAAAAGGCAACAATGCATCCTGTTGAGCTTTATTAAATCTATGAATTTCATCTATAAATAAGATAGTTTTAATATCATACATTCCTAAATCATTTTTTGCCTGTGCCACCACTTCTCTTAATTCTTTTAGCCCATCTGTAACTGCATTAAGCCTAACAAAATTAGATTTTGTTGTATTTGCAATAACTTTAGCCAAGCTAGTTTTGCCTGTACCTGGTGGACCATATAGTATTAAAGAAGTTATTTTATCAGCTTTAATTGCTCTCCATAAAAGCTTTCCCTTACCTAAAATATGCTCTTGCCCTACGTAATCTTCTAATTTTTCCGGTTTTAATCTTTCCGCAAGTGGTGCATCTTTTCGTAAGTTTTTTTCCGCTTGTAATTCAAATATATCCATATAATCACCTCTTAGGAACAATCAAATAAATAACAAGTCCATATGTTAAACTATTGACTTGTTATTTATTTTCATTAGTCTAAATCCTTCATTTCATTTCCTAACTACTATATACTCATAAAACTATTATTTTAGTGATTTCTGCTTTAGTTTTTCTGTCATCTCATGTAGTTTGACTATTCCAGCTTCTCTTGATCTCTTATTTTCATCTTCAATTGTCTTTGTTTCTTCGATTCCTTGCATAATCGTATTCCAAGTTTTCTCTAGAGTTTCAATTTTTACACTGGTGCCTCCAGCGAGTTTTGCTATATCTACACTTTGACTTCTTATATTTTCAGCATTTTTCATTAATAGCTCATTAGTAGTTCTATCCAGCTCTGCTAGTGAATCCGCTACTAATTTTTGTTTCTTTAGTGCTATAGCTTGAATTATACCATTTTTAAATACAGGTATAGTTATTATAAAAGCAGAATGAACTTTTGATATCAACTTGTAATTTCCCCTTTGGATCATCTTAATTTGAGGAGCTGTTTGTAATGATACCATCTTAGCCATTTCCAAATCATATATTCTCTGTTTTAACATTTCAAGCGTAGCTTTAAAATTTTCATAATTAATAATATTTATTTGTTCTCCATTATTTGCTAGAGACTCAAGTTTAGGAAGATCTCCACTCTCACTTTTTTCAACAATCATATTCCCTGCAGCAATGTATTTTTCTAATTCTCCATAATACTCAAAATTTTGATTATATAAGTTTTCGAGCATTAAATTAGAATTGTTTATTTCCACCTTATATCCACTAAGTTGTGTATATATTTTATCTATTTCTCCACCAATAGTTTTATACTTGCCCATCATTTTATCTATAGCCTTAGCTGGTTTACTAAACAACTTTCCAAGGAAACTACTTTTACTTTCTTCAAAATCTTGTTTATCAAACTTTTTCATTATACTTGTAAGTTCCTTTATCATAACACCTGAATCTTCAACACTGCTAGTTTTAATAGAATTTAATATTTGATCTGCAAATTTGGATATTTGCTGAGCTGGTTCATTTCCAAATTCTAATATGGCATTTGCATCTTTAATATTTAAATTCGATGCAATTTGCATCACTTGTGGTGATACCTTAAGCTGATTATTTATGCTAATAGCCTTTTTTTCTATATCAGCATTTTCAATGTCCTCGTCTTTGATTATAAGCACTCCATTATTATTTTCCATGTTTCTCACTCCTCTTATCTATTTTCCTGATTTATTTTCAGATTTTTATACCCTAGCATAAAAATCATAATTAACTGTGAAGCATTTCAAATATTAGCTACGGAAAAGATTTTCGAAAAAGCTTTTCTTCTTCTCCACATATTTTTTAAAGTGAAGTTCAAAGCTCACATTCGCGAGTCTGTGAATATCATATTGCTGTGGGTAAATAAAATTCTCTATGTCGTTGTATCCTGATGGGTTATATATGATTATATCTACTCCCATAGAATTCATAAAGGTAAGCATTATGCAGTCTTCAAAAGATATATTTCCATTTTCTTCATTATTATAAATTATAATTTTAGGAACTTCTTCTGGGTAATCATAAGCTTGCAATAATTCAAGTACTGATGTATCTAAATTTATAAGTACTGAGAAAATATCAACTTGTAAATCCCTTAAATCTTCCTGTTCAACATTTATTATTACAGGACTTAAGCATAGTTCTTTAATTTTCTGGGCCATATTCTTTTGAAGTCCGGATCGCAACTCCTTATATTTCCACCAAGATGAATTGATCATTTGTTCAATATTAAATTCTGAAAAAGTATTATTCGGATAAATTGAATTAAACTTCCCATATTCCAAATGAACTACATCCATTATAGGTAGTTCATTATAAAACTTTGTATATTTCTGAGTTACTAACCCATTAATTTCCTTCCAATAAATATCAATATCCTCATGAGTACCACAAACCTTTGAGAATATATTAGGTATAACTACAGTGGAGTCTTGAACTTTAAAGCCTTCTCGTATATGTGCTTTTTCCTTCATCCATATATATATTTCTTCATAGGTAGTATTAAGTGTTACCGCCTGCAGATTATAATCTGCAAATTGCCACGGTCTGTAAAACCCAGAATCATCGGTAAAAAGTGTTTTATTAAGCTCTTCCTTAGCATTATAGGCAGTTGTCTTAATCCTATCTTCTACCCCAGTAGGAAAGGGTTTTATATCACCTTTATAATTATAAACAATTTCCTTAGAAAAAGCATTGTATTTATCAATTTCATGGAAGGTTCCAGAATCTTTAGGATTAAAGTATAAAATATCACAGCCCAATGTTGATAGTAGTACTAAATAGAAAACCTCCGTTTTTGAAATCTCTCCATAAAATACCACTTTAGGGTTGATATGTATATAGTCAAACTTTTGGAATAGTTCTTTTGAATAAATGTTTATCCAATGAATCACATAATTTACAATAAGTTTAATGCTTTGATTGTCTACTATTTCATTGCTCTTAATATAATATTCTATGAGTCCCTTCAAATTATTTTCAATTTGCCTTAGCAAAGTTTTGTTAGGTAAATCCGGAAAAAGTCCATTATCACTTATTAAATTTATAATTGTGGGCACATCAATAATTTCGGTTTGACCTACCTTTAGCCAAATATCATTCAATATATTTTGAAGTCTTATGCTAATGTCTTTATCTAATCCCTCACTAAATCGAATGTAACCAGGTTTTATTTTCTTTAATTCTTTGTCTAATTTATATAAGGTCTCATAGTAATCAATTTCATTCTTTTTTATACCTATAAACCTATAAAAATAATTTGGAATAAATACAACATTGGAATTATATTGAAATTTGTTTCTTTTATGAATCTCTGTTTTTAAACTACTTATGATATCTTCATTGATTTCTAAACACACACTGTGAATCTCTAGATTATTTAAACTATTCTTCTCCATATTCACCTTACCCTTTTAATTGTTTATTATCGTAAATATAGTTTTTTTATCTTTATTAAGTATACCATATTAAACTCCTGTTGTTCATTATAATATATTGAAAAAATTCCATTTTAATATAAGTTAATTGGAATTTTTCGAATAATCTGACTATATTTTATACATTTTATTTCTGAAAAAGCATTCTTTTATACTCATAAAAGGTGTAATATATATATGTTAGTGTATTTTATATGCACCTTAACAATAAAAATATGTCATTTTTACATTATTTGATATAATTTTATTAAATAATCATCATTTTAGTTAAAAATCAGTAGAATGTAGCTATCGATTTATTGCTGTTGTCTACCCTAGAACCACTAAGGGGATAACACTTTATAATTGTTAGGTTCAAAGAGAACTGCAAGGAGGTTTATTATGGGACTTTTGACTTTCAAAAAAGGTATTCACCCTAGTGACAAAAAAGATTTAAGTATGGATAAAGCAATTCAAGACTTGCTTCCAAAAGGCAACTTAGTGTTTCCTATGCAACAACACATAGGAGCGCCTTGTGATCCACTAGTAAAAAAAGGTGATCGAGTATTAGTTGGACAAAAAATAGGTGAATCCAAAGCTTTTGTATCTGCACCAATATACTCAAGCGTATCCGGAACTGTATTAGATGTAGCCCCTAGATTACATAGTAATGGAAACATGGTACTGTCAATTGTTGTAGAAAACGATAACATTTACGAAGAAGTGCTTACGTTGACTCCACACAATGATTATAAAAAACTATCGAAAAATGAACTATTGGCTATCATTAAAGACGCTGGCATCGTAGGTATGGGTGGAGCGGGTTTTCCAACACATATTAAGCTTAATCCGCCGGAAGGTAAAATCATCGACAGCATTATAGTAAACGCAGCTGAATGTGAACCCTATTTAACTTGTGATTACAGAATGCTTCTGGAAAAAACAAATGAAATTGCTGAGGGATTAAAAATTATTCTTCAAATGTTTCCAGATGCATCCGGATATATTGCAATAGAAACTAATAAACCTAAGGCAATTGAGGCTATGAAAAAAGCTACAGCAAACATTAAAAACTTAGAAGTTACTTCAATGCTTACAAAATATCCTCAAGGGGCAGAAAAACAATTGATTTATGCAATTACTGGTAGAGAATTATCTTCTGGAAAGCTTCCTGCAGATGTTTCCTGCATAGTTCAAAATGTTGATACGGTGTTTGAGATATACAACGCTGTAGTAAAGGGTAAACCACTTACAGAGAGAGTTTTAACTGTAACCGGAGAAGCAATTAAAGAGCCTCTGAATTTAAGAGTTAAATTCGGAACTTCTATGAATGAAGTTATCGAAGCTGCTGGTGGATTCAAAGAGGACCCTGTTAAAGTAATTTCAGGTGGACCTTTGATGGGAACAACCTTAAGTTCTTTAGATGTTCCTGTAATTAAAGGGACCTCAGGAATACTTTGTTTAACAAAAGAGCAAGCAAGATTAGAACAAGAATCCAGTTGTATAAGATGTGGAAAATGCATGAGTGTTTGCCCTATGTTTTTAAACCCTACAAAACTTAACTCTTTAGTTTTAAGAGGAGAATATGAGGAATTTGAATTATTACATGGTATGGATTGTATTGAGTGTGCTTGTTGCTCTTATGTATGTCCAGCTAAACGTCATTTAACTCAAACCTGCCGCGAAGGTAAACGAACAATAAATATAAATAGAAGAAAAAAATAGAAGAAAAAAATTGATAGAGGTGACTTATATGTATACAGTATCTTCATCCCCACACATAAAATCAAATGATTCAGTGCAGGGTATAATGAGAGACGTAATAATAGCATTAATACCCGCTACCATTGCTGGAATATATTTCTTTGGAATGAAAGCATTTTTAGTTACATTAGTATCTGTACTATCATGTATTGCAGCAGAAGCGCTATGGCAAAAACTTACTCATAGAAAAATAACAATTGGAGACCTAAGTGCTGTCGTAACTGGCTTATTAATTGCCTTTAACTTGCCGGCTGCTGTTCCGCTTTGGCTTCCCGCAGTTGGAGGATTTTTCGCAATAATTATTGTAAAACAATTTTTTGGCGGTATTGGACAAAATATAATGAATCCAGCTTTGGCTGCTAGAGCATTTTTACTTGCTTCTTGGCCAGTTCACATGACTAATTTTACTGTTGATGGTGTTTCATCTGCTACAGCCCTTGCAATACTTAAAAGTGGTGAGGGACAATTACCTAGTCTAATGAATGTTTTTATTGGTAACGTAGGTGGTTGTATCGGTGAAACTTCTGTAATTGCATTATTAATTGGTGCTGCTTATCTACTTTATAAAAAAGTAATAAGTTGGCATACTCCAGTTGCATATATCGGTAGTGTATTTATTTTAACACTTATATTAGGCAGAGATGGCTTCATGAGTGGAAATGCACTATACGAAATTTTTGCTGGTGGCTTAATGCTTGGAGCTTTCTTTATGGCAACAGATTATACCACTTCTCCTATGACAAAAAAAGGACAACTTATATTTGGAGTTGGCTGTGGACTTTTAACCACAATAATTCGTTTATATGGTGGTTATGCTGAAGGAGTATCCTACTCTATATTAATAATGAGCTTATTTGTTCCATTTATTGATAAGTTTACTGCTCCACGCATTTTTGGGGAGGTGAAATAATTGAAAGAGAATATAAGATTAGGTTTAATTTTACTTTTAATTACAGGAGTTGCAGCATTCTTATTAGGTGGTGCTTATGAAATCACTAAATCACCTATTGCTGCATCCATAGCAGCGGATAAACAAGCTGCTATGAAAGAAATATTACCCACTGCTGATAAATTTCAAAAAACAGATGTAAAAATTAACGAAAAAATTTCTGAGGTTAATGAAGGCCTTAAGGGTACTGAGATAACTGGATATGCTATAAAAGTTGCACCCAAAGGATACGGTGGCCCAGTAGAAATTATGGTTGGACTATCTACTGAAGGAAAAGTTACTGGTATTAAAATTTTAGCTCACACTGAAACCCCTGGTCTTGGTGCTAATGCTCCACAACCTAAGTTTTCAGATCAGTTTAAAAATAAACCTACAAAAGATAAATTAGAAGTTGTAAAAACAGTTCCTACAAAGGATAATCAAATACAAGCTATTACAGGTGCCACTATTACGTCTAAAACTGTAACACTTGGTGTTAATGATGCTATTGATTTTTACAACGCTTCATTGAAAGGAGATAAAAAATAATGGGCTCATTTTCTGAAAGATTAAAAAACGGTATATTAACTGAAAATCCACTATTTGTGCAAGTTCTAGCTACCTGCCCTACTCTAGCTGTTACCACCAGCGTAGAAAATGCTATAGGTATGGGCCTTGCCTCTACAGCAGTTTTGATTGGTTCTAATCTTTTTATATCTGTATTAAGAAAAGTAATCCCTGAGAAGGTTCGTATACCTGCTTATATTACAATAATAGCTGCTTTTGTTACATTAATACAGTTTTTATTACAAGGTTTTGTTCCATCACTATATAAGTCACTAGGAATTTTTATTCCACTAATAGTTGTTAACTGTGTAATTCTTGGAAGAGCTGAGGCCTATGCATCAAAAAACAAAATACTTCCTTCAGTTTATGATGCTATTGGAATGGGACTTGGTTTTACAGTTGCATTAATAATTCTTGGTGCAATAAGAGAACTACTAGGAGCTGGTGCAATATTTGGATTCCAGGTATTTGGTTCATCCTTTGAACCTGCTATAATTATGATTTTAGCACCTGGAGCTTTTATCACCCTGGGAATTATAATGGCTCTATTAAATCAAAAGGCAATCAATGAAACAAACCAAGTTAATAATAAAATTGCACATTTTCATGAAATTGATCCAGTGACCGGTGAGTGTACTGGTTGTGGTTCTTGTGCTCATAGTTGCAAAAAATAATATTTAATTTTTTTAGAAAGGTGGATTAAGATGAAACTTTTTTCAATTTTTATAAGTGCATTTTTAATAAATAACTTCTTATTAGTTAAGTTCCTTGGAATATGTTCTTTTCTTGGAGTTTCTAAAAAAACCGAAACTGCAAAAGGTATGGGACTCGCAGTAATTTTTGTTATGTTCTTAGCTTCATTTTTGTGTTACGGAGTCTTCAACTGGATTTTAGTTCCTTTAAATATAACCTATTTATCAACTCTAGCCTTCGTTCTAGTTATTGCCGCACTAGTGCAATTTGTTGAAATGGTTATTAAGAAAACTCAACCAGTTCTTTATAAAGCTCTTGGAATTTACCTTCCATTAATAACTACTAACTGTGCTCTTCTTGGTATGGCAGTTATAAATATAGGTGAAAAATATAACCTAGTAGAGTCCATGGTTAATGCTCTCGGAGCTGCTTGTGGTTACATGCTTGCCATTGTACTTCTTGCAGGCTTAAGAGAAAGAATGGAAGAAAGTGATAATATGCCACTATGCTTTAGAGGCCTTCCTATTTCACTAGTAACAGCAGGACTCATGGCTATTGCATTTTTAGGCTTTAGTGGTTTAAAATTGGGGGGTATTTAAATGGATATTAGAAATTTAATTTACCCAATAATAAGCATTGGCGGTATGGGACTTGTATTTGGAGTAGTGCTTGGTTATGCTAATAAAAAATTCCATGTACCCGTTGATCCTAAAGTACCACTGGTTAGAGAAGCATTACCTAGCGCAAATTGCGGTGCATGCGGATTTGCTGGTTGTGACGCTTATGCAGCAGCTGTAGTTGATGGAGGCACACCTCTAAATTTATGTACAGTAGGTGGAGCTTCTGTTGCTGAAAAAATCGGAGAAATAATGGGATTATCAGTTGAAACCCTGAATCCTCAAGTTGCTTTTGTTAAATGTAAAGGAACTTGCACGGTAGCAAAAGAAAAATATGAGTATGATGGAATCCGCGATTGCAGGCAAGCGGTTATTGCACCTGGTGAAGGTCCTAAAGCTTGCTCAGATGGATGTTTAGGTTTTGCTAGTTGTGTAAGAGCTTGTGAGTTTAGCGCCCTTCACATCATCGATGGTGTAGCTGTTGTATATAAGGATAATTGTGTAGCTTGTGGCGCCTGTATTAAGGTATGCCCTAAGAATTTAATAGAGTTCGTTCCAGCGAATCAAGAAGTACTTGTTGAATGTAACTCGAAATCAAAAGGTAAAGCAGTAAAAGAAAATTGCGCAGTTGGATGTATCGCTTGCACCATGTGTGTAAAAGTTTGCCCAACGCAAGCAATTGTTATGGTTAATAACCTGGCTACAATAGACTTTGAAAAATGTATACAATGTGGCCTATGTGCTACTAAGTGTCCAACAAAAGCTATCTCGAAGCCTCTAACAGCTCATGAAAACATTACTGAAGCAATAAGTAAATAGTTAAAACAAAAAGATACTAAGATGTAATTCTTAGTATCTTTTTGTTTTACTAAAAAAATCGTGAGCATAGTTATAGTTTATTTTGCATTTCGAATCTTCTGTAATCGTCTATTAAGCATTTTCGATAATATTTTTTCAAACAAAAATTCTTTTATAGGTGTAAGTGTGTTATTGTATTTTTCGAAAAAAAGCTCCGGTGAATCGTAAATTCCAAGATCATCAGTAATTGCAAGGCTTTGGCTATAGGTATCTTTGCCTGTAAAACATAAGTTATTAGAAGACTTTTCTTTTATAGCAATAGCGTAACCATAGTAACCGTCATCACGTTTTTTCAGTTTATCTTTGATCGCATTATAGAAACTATCATCAGGAATAACACCCTCAAGTGCTATCCAGTTTCCGTTATGATATACCTCCACCCATATGTGAATTATTTTTGCAGGGGCAATCAGGTAAGTTAATCCCACTAGTGCACCCTTTTGCATGGTTTTATCAATCATAAACCCATGTGTCCTTGTTGGTACGCCAACGCCCCTGAGTAACGACATAAGTAAGGTAGCCTTGGTATTGCACTGACCATATCCTTGATTTAAAATTTCAGATGACTTAAAGTCATCCTTTGAATTATAACCAAAAACAATTTCATTTTTTACAAAGCAATATATTTGTTTAATTTTTTCAAACTCGTCTTTTTCAGACCATTTTCTCTCAGCCATAAGCTGTTGTATTTTTGGATGATTATAATCTAACAAATGCGTTTCTTTTAAATAGTTTTTCATGTTAACGCCTCCTTTATTAGATTGATAGTGTTAACACTATCTTTGTTTTATTTATATAAATCCCTGCTTTAGCAAGGGTTTAAACTGTTTTTATAACAAAAAAACAATGACCCCCTCTTTTTGGTATAATTG
>NZ_JAHLEF010000042.1 GCF_018861755.1 Clostridium sp. CF012
CTATAGATATCAATGGAACTTAAAAAAGATGACTCCTGTTCAATACAGAAATCACCTTTTCAATGTTGCATAGACTTTTTTTAAATTGTCCTTGACAAAGGGTACATTTTAGTGGGTGAGCTCCATTGACCAGTGCTTTTTTATATTATTTCTATTGCCTATAGACTTAATTTACAACGCTTTAAATATTTTAATGTATTTTTTTATATTTTACTTAAATTGGAAGAGGTAAAGTAACCCACGAGATCCACCAGCGTAATTTTAAAAGACATGCCATAACCTCATTTGAAGTGTTGACATGTCTTGTTTTTATTGGCAAACAATTTATATTCGGAAGAAGAAGATATTATTTACCCCTTTTTACTTTTTCACCAATTCACAAAAAATATTTAAATTTGTTATTTCCTCTTCAAGTACTTTTTACTTTCTAATTTACAAAAATCATTAAACACTTTTGTATTTTTGTCATCTAATAGGTGTGAACATACAAATTCTAAAGATATGACCATAATACTTATAAAAATCACAGATATCGTTAAACTCACCTCGAATACACTTGTATGATTATTAACAGCAGTTCACATTAACTCTTTCAAATGATTTTTGAAGAATGTTAATCGACTTTAAAACATCTTCAACCTGACCTTTTGAAATGTTTGCGATAACTTTTTTTATAATGCACTTTAACAAATTTCTGCTACTTTCTTTCCAGTATCAGTAAGTCTTACGAATGTTTACTGCTATTCTCTTTACTCCCCTATAAGTTATGCAAATTAAATTGAAACGTTACATAGAATAAATATGCAACTATTTATGAGTATGTAGATGGTAAATTTCACATTTATCAAACTGAAATCTATGTGGAATCAAAGTACTTAGGAGATAACTTCATATTCTTATTTAAATAGAAATTGTTGACAAACATTTTTTTGTATTGCGTACTAGACTATTTTTCCTTGATGGTATTAATTAATAATTCTATCATATTTTTTTCATAAAATTACTTTATTTCCATATGGAATTCTTGTAATATTTTTTATTTGTATCTATAAATACTTCTTAATTATAAGGATACAATAATTATAAATTAAAAATAAGAAAGAGGTATTTATTTATGCCAACAACGGAAGCATTGGTACGTAGAGATATTGAAATTAATCGTAGCATTATTGATTGTTATTTTCGTGAACATACCATTCATATTGAAAATAATGTTAGATTAAAGTATGTCTTAGAACAATCTATATCAAACGTCGCAGATATAGTACTCAAATGTAAAGAAATATTCAAAGAAATAAATGGAAGAAATTTTAACGTAAGTGACAATTCTATGTGTGTTGAAATATTGGGGCATGTATATCCGGACAAATTAGCACGTGAGCTAGCTAACTGGGTTCCAGCAGTAGCGCATCTTGCACGTTATATTACAAACAGAACCTCAGTCATTGATATAGGTTAACCTAATCATGATGACAATAGGTGGCTTTGGGATGAACTCGCACCTTATATCGGTTCAATAACAGAGCTACTCAACTAGTCATACTAATTTTTCTATCCAACGAGGAAGAATCATTTTCCTCGTTGGCCCCTCAAATGATAAAAAACTAAATATCATTTTAACCCCTACTATGCTAATTCTACTTTACTTCGTAATTTATTCAGAGTTACTTGTTTAACTACAAAAAAACAACCCCAACACTAAAAAAGTGCCGGGATCATCAATACAATTATATATACAGCTCCTATAAAAATAGCAAATTTTAATTTTACAAAACTCTTTTTAGTTTTATACATGCAATTACCTCTTTTATTTTTGTATAAATTATTGCCATGCTACGATAATTTATACACAAAATATAAAGTTCCAGATTCACTAAATGAAGTATTTAAATTATATCCATTTGTATTGAGTTCATGATTATATTTTACAAAAATAAAATCCTCCAGCCGAAGCCAGAGGAACATGTTTAAATCTCTATTATGCTTTTAAATAATATTGAAAAATAAGCTTGTCTAACTCCTGACTTACAGAAATGATTTCACTATCGACAAGGCTATCCGTAACTGATACTAAATTTTCTAATTTATTTCTAAGTAATTCCACTTGTTCATTCATAATCTTCACCCTTTTCCCAAAAACTCACAATTTCAATAATAATACATTTCAAATTCATTTGCAACATATAATTCCACTTTTAACTGAATTCTAAATGAACAAAAATAAAAAAGCCCCAAGGCATCCCTCAGAGCTCTTGACCACTCTTAAAATTAATAATATACCTTCTCAATAATTTTTACAGCCTAATTCTACAGTACCATCGCACATGTCTTGAATAATAACTTACCATTTCAGCTCATTATTTGTAAATATTTATTTTTTAATTACATTCATTTTTTATATAGCCCATCATCATCATTATTACAGCTACCAGAATAGATAGTACCGCCGTAGTAAAAAATCTACCTGGTATCAGATAACACAATCCGCTCAATAAAACAGTTACGACAACAGAAAAGTATTTGAGCTTCTTTCTTCTTTCTCCACTTTTTATTCTCTTATTGATATTATCTACTGGAGAAAAAATATACACAAGTAAAACAGAACCAGTCAGTACTATTATTGAGATAATAGCATTTATCGTTATATATTTCCCAACAATTATCATTATCCAGTAATTTACAAGACTGATAAAAAAGCATCCCCAATAAGTTTTTGCGTGGTAACCACCTGAAAATAATCTTATTGGACAGAAAAACATAAAAACAACTATATAGTATTGTTGAAGTGAAAACAAACAAAACATAATATAATATGGAATAATCTTTGTAACTTCATCAAAAAGACAAAGTAATCCATATTCCATTTTTTTTAGTTCCAAGTCCGTAAAGTGAGAATTTGTTTCAGAGATCTTTTTTATTATACAACTTACTAATCTATTCATTCATCTATCCTTTTATATTACAAATTTAACTAAGAATTTAGTTTTTACTGAAGCACGTTCTACAGATATGCTCCCATTATTATGCTCGACCAATTGTTTCGTAATGTATAGTCCATACCCATGATCACTTTTTTGCTTGATTTTAGTAGAAAAACCCTTTTCGAAAACTTTATTTTTTATATCTCCAGCAATTCCATCTCCATTATCTGCTATTTCAATACAAAACCTGCTATCCTCTATAGAAGTAGTGATAAATATTTCCTTATTTTCAGTACATGATTTTAATTTCAATGCCTCAAATGCATTATCAACAATATTACTAATGATACTTATTAATTCATCTTCCCTAATTTTTAACAAATTAAAGGATTCACCAATCATTACATTGAAATCTATCCCATTCTTCATTGCGTAGTTACTTTTTATTGATAATAGACCATCTATATAATCATTCCCCGTATCTAAATATCTAAATGATGAGTGAATTGTATCTGAAATCCTTAATACATATTCATTTATTCGCTCAACAGTATTGGGTTTATTCAAGCAACACAACGCTTGTATAACATTTATATGGTTAGCATAATCATGTTTTTCTTGTCTAATTATACTAATTATTTCTTCCATATTTGAAATTTGATGCTCTTGAACTTTATATTTATTATTTATATTTATCATTTTTTCTCTTTCTTTTAAGTGAAAATATGCAACTATTGAAAACATAAGATATATACCAAAAATCAACATGTTATATATTCTATCGCTTTTTATATCTAAAACACTAAAGCTCAAAATATAAATAAACACATTCAAAATTCCAATCTCTATTAAAAATTCAGAAAAAATAGTTCTTTCTTTATCAAGCAATCCAATTTCGAGTAAATATGTATTATATTTTAACAGAATTATCACAACAAATATCTGTAGTGATTTACATGCAAATACGAATATAACTGTATATTTTGAAATCATTAAGATTTGATTTAACCCAACCTTAAATATAAACATTTCAATGAACTGAACAAAAGTTTCTGTAGTAAATATTATTATAAAAAATAGTGAGGAGATTATAGTCGAAGAATAAAGGCTTATTTTTGTTATAAATGTTAATATTAAAATAGACCCTAATATAATAATCAATGTGTGATGTAAATTATTAACATAAACAGTACTCAAATAAGCAATAAAAATATATATTGTACACACCAAACCTGATTTTATTTTATTTTCAATAATATACCTCTGTTGGTTAGTTAATGAGCTAAAAACCCCCAATAATATTAATGCTTCCAATGCATCAAGAATTATTTCACTAATCATATTCATATTCACCTTCTCCCTATAAATTATTGACTCTTTTGCAATAATATTGTTAATAAAATCCACCTATTTTCTACAAAAGAGTCAACATTTTTACATTAAAAATTCATCTGGACAGTTAGGTTGATGTGAACTAATTAGTGATGTTGGAACAATAGCTATTGTCCCAACAAATAACGCAACAACTCCTAGAATATTCATAGTATTACGAATAAATTTTTTCAATGTTATTCACCCCTTTAACATAGAATTAAGAAACAAGTATTTTAAAAACAAACTTATTCCTTATTAAGTCTACCTATTCTACAATAACAACTCATATTCCTTTAAGAATCGTGTTACAAGAACCGACTTAAAACAAAACAAAAAAAAGATTTCTCCATAAGATTTAAGTTATTGTGTTGCTACTTGTCATTGTTTGTAATTCTGTTGTTCATCACTTGCAAAGCATTTAACTATTGGTACCTATTTCTCTCTTTATATGTTTTTCTAGTCATTAAAAAGAGGACTTTAGTAGTCCTCTCAGTTACTGTGAAATTTTGATTTGATACGATAAATTATTAACTTCTGTTTATTAATCTATCATATTCGTTTAGTAGGTCATCTAGCTTTTGGCTAAGCACTACTAATTCTGGATCAGTTAACTTTTCTTTTTCATTCATTAACTGATGCATTAAAGCTCTGAGCTCCTCAATCTTTTGTGTTATTTCTTTCAATTGTGTCATAATATCCCTCCTTTCATTACTAATTGTAGCGAAAAAAGGAGTATGATTGTATATAATTGTAAATGACTTGATTTCTATAAAACTAAGCAAAATAAAAAGACTATTTAAAGTCCTCTACTTTGCCTTTTGGCTTATTTAGTTGTGTCGCGATATTTTCTAAGTCGTCACAACTAAAAACGCCACAAACTTTTATTGTTTGTGACATTTAATATGAAGAATATAATCTTAATTTTAAATTAACGACATTGCCTGTTTTGACAAAATTATTGTGTGGTTTTTTATTTTTCATTTTTAGCATTATAGTTTTCTCTAATAAATTCAAAAATACGTATACGCCTAAAAGCATCATCAGCTCCCGGTGATTGAGTCAAATATTCTTCTAATGCCTGTAAATCCATATTATAGTTTTCTATGAATACGGCATTTAATTTCTCATAAAAGTTTTCATTATTTATATGTGGAAATGAATCATTTGTCTTTTGTAGTTCTGCATAAGCAAATGGTGAATATTCCTTGGAATTAAACATAACTGTATAATTATTTAATATTCCTTCTAGTTCAAACCTTTTTTTATCATAAGTAAACTTCTTCATCTTATCATATCCTCCTACATAATGTAATCATTCATTATGAGTATATCCATAATAGTTTACAATGTTGTAACAACCATAAAATCACGATTGCCACAAACTTTAAGAATGTTGTGTCATTACTGCGATATTACAGATTATGATTATAATCTCTTGGATAAATGATAAAGGCTGTGCTCTTTGGGGCAGCCTTCTAATACGCCGAAAATTTCATCTCCATTTTTCAAATAAAAGTCTTTCGCCTGGAAGTCATATGTACGCTGTAGGTAGTAAATATTAAAATCGGAGCAGTTGAAGAAATTAATAGTACATTGGAAATAAAATTTAATAATGAAAATTATTCTAATATGTATGTATTAATTGGAGATGCTTATAAGAACGAAAATGGAGTTAGTAATGAAAAAATACAAATGGCAAAGAATTACATAGAATACCATCTTAAAAACAATTTAGATATAAGATTTTGGGGAGGAGGAATAATAAATAAATTTGAAAACTCAGAATTTTATGTAATGGAATTATTTTTTCAAGAAAGCTTTATAATAAATGGTAAGGGAAATATTAAGTATTTGTTCTTGGGTTAGAAATAATTTGAGATGATACATACGTAAAGCACCAATGTTGTACACGCTGAGGTTCTTTACTTGTTTAATGTTTTCCCACAAAACCCTCCGTTATTTGTAGTACGGTTCTGCTCACATTACTCTAATCCAACTAAATTAAGGCATAAGAAAACCCTCAACTAAAATTAATTAGTCGAGGGTTCCACTGGTGGAGGCGAGGGGTGTCGAACCCCTGTCCGAAAGCCATAACACCTAGGCATCTACGAGCGTAGCCAATACTTTAAAATTCCCTCTACTTAACCCCTACTGGCCGGGTTTATGTTTCGGTAGCTTCATATTTTCCGTTTCTGGGTCAAAGCTTTCCCAGACTCGGTTCACCGCTGTCGGCGCCCTATCCTAAGTCGCGGTAATCAAAGGTAAGACGTAGCAGACTAAGCTGCTAGTGCTAAATTATCGTTTGCGTTTAAATTGTCCCTATAGTTTTTTACGCGGGTCCATAGGTTCCCTCGGCTCGCTTCCTCGATGCAACGTACCCCCGTCGAAACCAAGTACGCCCCCGTATTGTCAAAAGATTTAATTCAAATCCTTTGCAATGCAATATTGTGTGTAACTTATTGCATATTTATAACGCAATTTTATATTTATTATATTTTTGTGTTCTTGTAAATGGATTAAATATTAGCTTTTAATGTTTTACTACCTTGCTGTCTATGTCTTAATAATACACTATATTAGGTGCATTATCAAGTGCTAATATTATGGACTTATTGTGTATTCCTGCTTGTTATCTCATTCTTTCCTTTAACTGCCTAGCCATATCTCTCTTGGCATCTTTTTCAAGCATAGCATCCCTCTTATCGTAGTCTTTCTTTCCGCGAACTATACCAAGATTAACTTTCACTTTAGTATTTTTAAGATAAAGTGATAATGGAACTAGAGTAAACCCCTTTTGCGATGTAAATCCTTGAAGTCTATTTATTTGCTCTTTATGAAGCAATAATTTCCTGACTCTTAATGGATCAGCATTAAATTGATTCCCATTTTCATAATGACTTATATGCATATTTTTAATAAATACTTCACCATTTATAACATCTGCATAACTATCTTTTAAGTTTGCCTTTCCAGCTCTAATAGACTTTACCTCTGTACCAACAAGCTCTATTCCAGCTTCCATTGCTTCCTCTATAAAATAATCATGTCTTGCTTTTCTATTTTCCACTAATGTTTTATTTCCTGTTTCCTTTGCCATAACTTCACCTGCTTTATTCTTATTAATATATCATTATACTATACAATGCATTCTTTTTCAAGGACATATGGATTATTTTAACATAACTTTCTTTAAATATAATAAACAGAAGGAGGAGGCTTAGCCTCCTCCAGTGAGGCGATTAACCCTCCTCTGTGTTATTATTTTGTAGAATCATCTTTTATTAATTTATCTAAATCTTCAGTTGTATACTCTTCAGTTGTATACTCTTCATCTGTTTCTTCTTTATCTTCACCATCTTTAATTATATCAAAATAAACCTCATGAGAAGCTAAATCAACTTTACTAACTATGATTTTTACCTCTTCTCCCAATTTATACATTTTCTTAGTTCTCTCACCTACAAGAGTTAAATGTCTTTCATCAAAAACATAATAATCATCATCTAAGCTACTCATATGAACTAATCCCTCTATAGTGTTTGGAAGTTCCACAAACAATCCAAAATTAGTTACTGAAGAAATAATACCGTCAAATTCTTGACCTATTCTTTCATTCATGTACTCTGCTTTCTTTAAGTCATCTACTTCTCTCTCAGCTTCCATAGCTACTCTTTCCATATCTGAGGATTGTTTTGATGCTATCTCTACTTCTTTCTTTAATCTTTCAGTTCTTTTTTCACTTAAGCCTCCATTTATAACCTCTTTAATTATCCTATGAATCATGAGGTCTGGATATCTTCTAATTGGTGAGGTAAAGTGACAGTAATATTTTGATGCCAAACCAAAATGACCGCTACATTCTGGAGAATATTTTGCTTTCATCATAGAACGAAGTAATAATGTACTAAGCACCATCTCTTCTTTCTCACCTTTTACTTTTGCTATTACTTCCTGAAGCATTCTAGGATGTATCTCTTTTCCCCACTTTATAGGGTATCCTAAATTATGTGCAAATTCACTAAAATGTATTAATTTTTCTTCATCTGGGTCCTCATGGATTCTGTATACAAAAGGTACGTTGAGCCAGAACATATGCTCAGCTACAGTTTCATTAGCAATTAACATAAATTCCTCAATTATTCTATTAGCAATACCTCTTTCATAAGGTACAACGTCTACAGGTTTTCCAAATTCATTTAGAATTATTTTACACTCAACGAAATCAAAATCTATAGCACCTCTGCCCATTCTCTTTTTATTAAGAATGGAACATAAATCTTCCATACGCTTAAAATCTTCATATAGGTAATCATATTTTTTGATTGTTTCCACATCTTTATCTTTTAGCATTTTTGTAACGTCAGTATAAGTCATTCTCTCATTAGTTTTTATAATGGATTCTACTATCTCATGATCTATAGTTTTACCATTCTTATCTATTTCCATAAAACAACTAAGAGCTAATCTATCTAGTTTTGGATTTAAACTACAAACTCCATTAGATAATTTTTTAGGAAGCATTGGTATAACTCTATCTATTAAGTATACTGAAGTTGCTCTATTTAAAGCTTCTATATCTAGTGGATTTTTCTCTTTAACATAGTTGGAAACATCCGCTATATGAACTCCTAAGCGATAGTTGCCATTATCTAAAATCTCCATAGACACAGCATCATCTAAATCTTTAGCATCCTCTCCATCGATAGTTACCATTTGCAAGTTCCTTAAATCTCTTCTTCTGTTATATTCTTCTTCTGGGATTTTTTCAACTATGTTATCTGCGAAGGCTTCAACTTTTTGTGGAAACTCCTCTGGCAGCTTATGTTTTTTAATTATAGTTAATATATCAATGCCCGCGTCTCCTTTATTTCCAAGGATTTCAATAATTCTCCCCTCAGGATTTCTTCTTTGTTCTGGCCATTCAGTTATTTCAGCTATTACTATTTGCCCTGTTTTCGCACCATTTCTTTCTGCTTTAGGAATAAATATATCTTGGGCAATTCTCTTGTCGTCAGCTACTACAAACCCAAAGTTTTTACTATCATCGTAAGTTCCTATTATTGTTTTATTAGACCTTTCTACTATTCTTATAATCTCGCCTTCACATTTTTTACCATTATTCACTTCTTTTAAAATCTTCGCAAGAACTCTATCACCATTCATTGCTCCATTTACATTATCTGCTGGAATAAATATATCTGGTCTTTCCTCATCTGCTATTACAAACCCAAAGCCTCTTTGATGACCTTGGAATTTACCTATTACAATACCCATTTTCTCTGGAATACCATAGTGCTCTGTACGTGTTTTAACTATTTGACCATCTTTCTCCATCTCCGTTAATAAGTTAGTAAATTCTTTCATATTTGCTTTTTTTATACTAAATACTTTAGATAGCTCTGCTATGTTCATAGGTTTGTATGCTTGTTCTGTCATAAAACTTATTAGTGTTTCTTTTATATCCATAAAATTTTCCTCCTATATAATTTTTTGCATTAATTTTTTTTAAATTATTCCTGAATAATATTCATTATGAGTTTAGTCTTAAATACCTATTATGGCGAATTATACATCTAATCCTATATTTGCTCATCTTTATTATAATCCAAAAAATTCAACTAGTATATACTATGTAATTATATACTTCCCCATTTTCCATTAAAAAATGCCCACATTAAATAATTTCATTTAATGTGGGCATTTTGTCGAAATATAATGTATAAACATTCCTTCTCAGAAATCGACTTTTTTTTGCAAAATAAAACAGCCCTTGGGGTTGGGCTGTTTTATAATAAATAAAAAGGGGGCTATTTATCTCTCTATTTATCTTTACTCTTTAATTATATTAAATTCAGCTTAATTTTGCAAGGGTTTTTGAAATTTTATTGTAAATAATTTTTAAAATCCAAGTGTTTTATTCATGTCTTATTCATTTTTACCGTATATTATTAAATTTTCAATTCAATTAAACCTTTTTTAATGAATTTATTTCTTCTTCTGACAATTCTCTATATTGACCTTCTTGTAAATTTTCATCTAATTTTAATGGCCCAAAACTAACTCTTCTAAGAAATACAACTTTTTTATCTACACTTTCAAACATTCTCTTTACCTGATGAAATTTACCTTCTTGAATAGTAACCATTACTTCTGATCCATTCTCATTTGCATTTAATACTTCGAGTACTGCCGGCATACACTTATATCCATCATCTATTACAACACCCTTCTTAAAGGTAGCGATGTCCTTTTCATCTATAAATTTATTAATTTCAGCATAATACACTTTATCTACATGATTCTTAGGTGCTATTAATTTATGATTCAATTCACCATCATTAGTAATTAGTAGTAACCCTACTGTATCTTTATCAAGCCTACCTATAGGAAATGGATTGAAGGAATGATATTCATGATCTAGCAAATCAATTACAGTTTCATCATGATTATCTACAGTAGCAGAAACAACACCCGATGGCTTATTCATAATTAAATATATGTATTTTCTATAATTAATTTCCTCACCTGATACCTTTATTACAGCCTTATCCGGATCAATTTTCATAGCACTATCTGAGGCTATGATTCCATCAATTTCAACTTTTCCTTTTTTTAATAATCCCTTTACTTCTTTTCGTGTTCCGTGACCTAAATTTGACAATATTTTGTCTATTCTTTCCATATAAATCCATCTCCTCAACTATTTCTTAAAACCACCAGCAAAACATATAAAACGGTGCTTGTATATAATTAGTATAAACCATTTTCTCATAAAAAAAACAGCCTTGAAAAGCTGTTTTAAATTTATTCTAATACTTCTATCTCCATTATATCATAATCTTCATATGAAATACTCTTATAAAAATTTTTTGATAATACTAGTACTCTATAAATCCCTTTAGTAAAGGGCATAAATGTATAGTCGTTTTTCTTGCTAAATCTTTGTACTAAGGTCCATTCCCCCATCTCCATAAGATAGAACTCATACACAACATCCTTACCCCCTAGATTTTGCGCTACAAATGTTGTTGCTTCATTGGCCTTAAAATTTATCTTATCGCATAAAACCCTTGTATCTGTTATAGGTAATGTCTCATGTACTTCTATTTTTATTTCCCTCATGCAATCATATGCCTCATTACTAGATTTATTTTTCGCCCTAAGTTCTATTAAATAAGTTCCACTGCATTTAGGTTTAAGCTCATAATTCTTATGCTGCACAAAATTTGTTTGTTCTACTAAGTGTCCATTTATTTTCAAAACATAATTCACAAGGGTATTTCTTGTGTTTTCAGATATTACTTCTAGAGCAATAGTATCTCCTACCATATAATATTCTCGTGTGGGCATTAAAACATATTCTATTTTAGCTGGAATACATACTAAAGCCTCAATATATACTACTGCATGACAATCAAATTCCCTCTTAGAATATTTATCTTTTACTCTTACCTCTAATTTGAATTTACCACTTTGCTCTGGAGTAAAATCTACAAAATCATGTACTCCAAACTCAATTTTTTCTATTTCACTATCATTCTCCGAAATCGAAAAGCTATATCTTAAAGATGTTCCTCCAGTTGCTTTAACTTTTACATGAACAACTTCACCTATTATTACAATGTTTTTCTTGTCTAAAATTATATCGTCGATAATAACATTTGTATTACCTATGTCATCAATTATAAAGTCTAAACAAGCACTCTTCTCATATTCTCCTTGGAAAGAAGCATCCTTAATCCATAAACAAGCTTTATATTCTCCTGCTTCACTTGGCGTCCATAAATAATTATTTCTTCTAATATAACCCGAATCCTCTAGAGACTTTCCATTGATTTTGAATTTATACAATAGGTCTTTTCCACCCCTAGCAATACATCTCAAATTAATAGGAGTATCACATAGCTGTGGTGAGCTTAAATCACTTGTAAAACTTTGTATATTTATTTCTTCATAAGGCTTTACGGTATAATGAATCAATGCTCTATCATCAAATTCATGAAGTGAATACATATCCTTTGCCATACATAATAGCTTATACTTGCCCGTCTTTTCTTCAATATAACTAACTAATTTTTTAGTTGAATAATCTTGTATGCATTTACTATTCCCCTCAGCATTGATTTTTACAAATTTGTATAAAATCATTCTGCTATCCTCATGACTTGCCTCCACGTCAAAAACTAGTTCCCTACCTGCAAATAACTCTTGGGTTAAACAACTAAACCTCATGATTTCTAAGGATTGTACGGCGCGTACCTCGAACTGTATTTTCATAAAGTCATCAAAAGTATTTTTAGAATCTAAACTCTTGCATTCTACTAAAAATTCTTGCTCACCAGAATATTTCGAAGCCCAAGTCATTATATTTTCTGATGAATAGTCCTTTATAAGTAGCCAATTCCCCTTTTTACGTATCCAATATCTATACATAATAGGGGCCCTTATCGCATCTACTGTTAAGGTGATTTTCTCCCCGACCATTACCTCTTTTTTATCTATGTAAATATCCCTTATTAGCTTTTCGTAAACATTTCCAACTACATATTCTGTTTTTGACACAAAATCAAAAGCTTTTTTACTTTCTTTTCTTTTAGCTTGTACCATTATTGAATACTTAGCCTCTCTTTCTGGTTTCCATAAGACGGCACTAGTTGCACTTAATTCCTTTAAAGTAGTCCATGTTCCTTCTAGTCCTACAAGAAATTTATAGTTCAGATTATCCTCTAATTCATTTTCAACACTTATTAAAATTTTCTCCTGTTTTTCCTCAGGGTTTTCTGAGCTAAACAATATGTTCATTTCATTCATTATAGTTCACCTACCTTCATAAATAAGCTACACAATGGAAAGTTTTTTTAAAATTCTCTTCTATATTGGTATATTATACTATGTTACCATAATTTGTAACAGTATTTACTTTCCTTTTTTTCTTTTATTTAATGACATAAATACTTATGATTTTAATTTAAAATAATAATATTATAAATTTTTATGGTAGTGATGTTGTTATTATAATATTTATTAATAGGGTAAAACTATTATAAACATAAATTGTTTTTAATAATTGGTGAAAGGAGAGATATTATGACAAAAGAAAAACTAGATCATTATAACCTAACTATCCTACAAAAAAGAAGATATAACTATTGGTCAACTACCAACTACCCTAAAGGGTAGTGGCTTGTAAGCGTAAACAAGTCAGTTGAATAGCCTAAGACTTAACAGACTACGTTATGTGAGAATATATAGGTACTTCAAGATACTTCTCTAGTCTTGAACACTACGGTCTAATTTTAAACATCTCTGATGGTAGGAGAAGTGAGTTAGATATTAAACCTTCCATAACATTGGCGAAGAGAACCAACTCTGAAAGGAGGTAGACTTTATGATAGTCTACGTATTAAACAAAATAGGAAAATCATTAATGCCTACTACACCTAGAAAAGCTAGGTTATTGCTAAAACAAAAGAAAGCGAAGGTTGTAACAATTAAGCCATTCACAATTGAATTAATTTTTGGTAGTAGTGGATACAAGCAGGATATTACATTAGGAATTGATAGCGGATATAATAATGTCGGATTTTCTGCTGTAAGTGAAAAGAAAGAATTAATTGTAGGTGAATTAACATTACTACAAGGTATGAAAGAAAGATTATTAGAAAAGTCAAGATATAGAAAAATAAGACGTTCAAGATTAAGACATAGAAAAACTAGATGGAGCAATAGGACAAAATCAAAACCAAAAGAGTGGTTGGCACCTAGTTTACAACACAAATTAGATTCTCATATTAAGTTTATTGATAGTTTATATAAGATATTGCCAATAACTAAATGTATTATAGAAGTTGCGAGCTTTGACATTCAAAAAATGAAGAATGACGATATTAGTGGAGTAGAATACCAACAGGGAGATATGATGGGATTTTGGAATACTAGAGAATATGTACTTCATAGAGATAATCACAAATGTCAAAATCCTAACTGTAAGAACAAAGGCAAAGAACAAATATTAGAAGTACATCATATTAAATTTAAAAGTCATGGTGGAACAGATTCTCCTAGCAATTTAATAACTTTATGTAACAAGTGCCACACTTCTCTTAACCATAAAAAAGGAAAATTCTTATACGATTGGTGTATGGAAGGTAAGAAAGTTAGAGGATTTAAAGATGCTACCTTTATGAGTATGATTAGATGGTATTTAGTCAATAAGTTAAAAGAAAACTATAGTAATATTGAGACAACTTATGGCTATATAACAAAAAATCATAGGATTTTCAGCAAAATAGAAAAAACTCATTATAATGATGCTTTTGCTATAGTTAAAGGTATTGATCAAGTTAGAAATTCAAAGATATTTGAGGTCAAACAAGTAAGAAGAAATAATAGAAGTTTAGAAAAATTTTATGATTCTAAATATATTGATATACGAACTGGAGAAAAAGTAAGTGGTGGAGATTTAAACAACGGTAGAAGAACTAGAAATAAGAATTTAAACTCAGAAAATTTACATCAATATAGGGGTAATAAGTTATCAAAAGGACAGAGAAGAATAAGAAAGGTTAAATATTTCTATCAACCTAATGATTTAGTTAAATATGAAGGAAAAATTTATAGTGTTAAAGGGACTCAAAATGGTGGAGCATATATAAGATTAAATGAAATTAAGAAAGTTCCTAGAACTAATTTATTAACACCTTATAAGTTTATGAAAGGATTTGTGTATGGATTATACATCAATGAGGGTAAATAACGGTTCACTATATCTGGAAGCTATTAAAGACAGCATCGATCGCAAGATATGGATACCTTTGATTAATTATTCATTTAAAAATTTTAGAGGGCTAAACAATTATTAATTGTTTAGCCCTCTAAAATACCTTTAAAATAACTAGTAAACACGGTTACTAGTTATTTTTTATATCCTAAATGTTATATAGCAATTATTTTGCTGCTAATTGCGCTTTTAAAATAAGTTTAATTAAATTATTATAAAGTTTTTCATCATCGTCCTTTGTTCTTTTTTTAGGACCAAAGGTCTTGCCACCACTACGTCTTAATTTACCAGACATATGCCTTTCAAATAATAATTTATCAATATTATCATCATCATATATATGTCCTTTAGGTCCCATAGCGTAGGCACCTTTAGCTAAAACCATAGCAGCAACCCCAAAATCTTGAGTAATTATTATATCTTTAGATTTCGCTTCATTGGCTACCTTCATATCAACACTTTGAAATCCACTATCCACATACCTTATGGAGGCATTATCACTACTTAAAACATGATTAATATCACAAAACATAATGAGCTCTATAGAGTGCTCTATGGCTGCTTTTTCTATTAGATTTTTTCCAGGGCACCCATCTGCATCAACAATAATTCTCATTTTTCTAAAGCCTTTTTTCTAGTTCTGCTTTAATTTCTTCATATCCTGATTTTCCAAGAAGAGCGAACATATTCTTCTTGTATGCTTCTACTCCTGGTTGATCAAAAGGATTAACACCTGATAAATATCCGCTTATTGCACAAGCTTTTTCAAAGAAATATGCCATGTGTCCAAAATTGTATGCTGTGAGTGTTGGCACATTTAAAATAATATTAGGTACATCTCCATCATTATGAGCAAGTACTGTACCTTGAAAAGCTTTTTTATTAACGAAATCCATAGTTTTGCCTGCTAAAAAGTTCAATCCATCTAGATCTCCACTTTCCTCTTTTACTACAACTTCTATTCTTGGCTTTTCTACATTTATAACTGTTTCAAATATATTTCTTACACCTTCTTGAATATATTGTCCCATAGAGTGTAAATCTGTAGAGAAATTAACCGCTGCTGGGAATATTCCCTTTTGGTCTTTTCCTTCACTTTCTCCAAAAAGCTGTTTCCACCACTCTCCAAAATATTGAAGTGACGGTTCATAGTTAACTAAAATTTCTGTAACCTTGCCTTTTCTATATAATGCATTTCTAGCTGCTGCATACTTATAACAATCATTATTATTCAAGTCTTCATTGCTATATGCATTTCTTGCATCTGCTGCACCCTTCATCATTTCATCAATATCTATGCCTGCTGCTGCTATTGGAAGTAATCCTACAGGAGTAAGCACCGTAAATCTTCCGCCTATATCATCTGGAATAACAAAAGTTTCGTAGCCTTCTGCATCTGCTAATTTTTTTAGAGCTCCTTTGGCCTTATCCGTAGTAGCAAAAATTCTTTCTTTTGCTCCTTCTTTTCCATATTTCTTTTCTAATAGCTCTTTGAAGATTCTAAAAGCAATAGCAGGTTCTGTAGTAGTTCCAGATTTTGATATTACATTTACTGAAATATCTTTTCCCTCTACAGCATCAAGCAAATCTGCCATATATGTTGAACTTATATTATTTCCAGCAAAAAATATTGCTGGAGATTTTCTTTTTTCGTTTGTTAGACTATTATAAAAGCTATGAGATAATGCTTCTATAGCAGCTCTTGCTCCTAGGTACGACCCACCTATTCCAATTACTATTAAGACTTCAGAATTACTTCTTATTTTTTTTGCTGCCTTTTTAATTCTATCAAATTCCAATTTATCATAATTTACAGGAAGGTCAATCCATCCTAAAAAATCATTTCCGGGCCCTGTTTTATCTGTAAGCATTTTGTGTGCTGTAGAAACCATTGGTTGAAAATAAGAAACTTCATGCTCACCTAAATAGGGAACTGTTTTGCTTAAATCTAAAGATAAATTTTTTTCCATTAATATTCCTCCTTGTTTGTCTCTTGAGAGCAAAACAATTATTAATTGTTCTGCTCTATATTTTAATTTGGCAGATAAAAGCTATAAACTTTAATCTGCTTATACGTTAGCTTATTAAAACACCATACATAATTTTAGTTTATTCACTTAAATAAATCAAGTTTTTAAATATAATATTGTATTTATAGAATATTTTGTTATTACATTCTGTTAAACACTCTACAATTTAATATAAAATAAGGAACCATGAAATTGCAAGGTTCAACCCAGTTACTAGCTTTAGTATTTTCTGTGAATGTTTTATTTATTCTAATAATTTTTACAAATAGTAAATTAAAATTAATATAAGATGTACTCCCATGCGTTCTGTTGCATATATTAAATTATATTACTATATGAGGTGTGATTTTTTTTGATTATTCATGTTGTTAAAAGTGGTGAAAGTTTATATGAGATATCTAAATTATACGGAGTTTCATATGAAAAAATTATTGCTGATAATGAACTTACAAACCCAAATGACCTTGTAGTAGGTCAAACCATTGTAATCCTTCAAGCTGCGAGGTCACATAAAATACTTCCTGGTCAATCACTTTACATGATAGCTAAAATGTATGGTACAACTGTTTCAAATTTACTTGCTGCAAATCCTAACCTTAATACCGCTACACCAATTTATCCTGGTGAAGTCATTATTATACCACCGTCACCCCAAAAATTAGGGTCTATTGAAGTTAATGGATATGCTCTTCCTAGTACTGATATGGATGTTCTTGCAAAGACTCTTCCAAATCTCACTTACCTCAGTATATTTAGTTATCAGATACTACCTAATGGGACTCTAAAAGACATAAACGATGTTCCTTTAATACAAGCCGCTAGAAATGCTAAGGTAGCTCCTATGATGGTAATTACAAATTTAAAGGAGGGTGGGGGATTTGATAGTGACCTAGCCCATATTATACTAACGGATGAAAATATACAAAATACATTATTGGATAACATAATTAATACATTGAAAAATAAAAATTATTATGGTTTAGATATAGATATAGAGTATGTCTATCCTGAAGATAGAGAAAATTATAATAATTTTCTGCGTAAAACAGTAAGTAAACTAAAACCATTAGGCTATGTTGTTACTACAGCCCTCGCCCCTAAAAACTCTGGTGATCTAAAAGGATTGCTTTATGAAGCTCATGATTACCCCGTTCATGGTCTTCTAGCTAACCATGTTATACTCATGACTTATGAGTGGGGATACACTGCAGGGCCTGCAATGGCGGTAGCTCCAATTAATCAAGTTAAAAAAATCCTTGATTATGCTGTAACAGTGATACCAAGCAAGAAAATTTTTATGGGAATACCTAATTATGGCTATGATTGGACCTTACCTTTCGTAAAAGGCACTAAAGCAACTGCACTCGGTAATGTAGAAGCAGTAGATCTTGCAAGAAAAGTATTTGCATCTATTCAATATGACTATACTTCTCAATCGCCATTTTTTAACTATTACGATGCTAATGGAAAAAGACATGAAGTATGGTTCGAGGATGCTAGGAGCATGAATGCAAAGCTTAGGACTGCTAGTGCATATAATTTAGGCGGAGTTAGTTATTGGACAATCGGAAAGTACTTCCCCCAAGCTTGGCTAGTTCAAAACTCACTATTTGATATAAAGAAATTACTTTAAAATTTTTTCTTAGATTATGCTATAGCTAAAAGGATATATTGCTAAAAATATTTTCACTCCGCCTAAGTAATCATAAAATTATTTAAGCGGAGTGAATGCATTTTACTCAATATATCCTTTTGCTAGTTCATTTAACTTTTTCATTGTTTTAAAGTTCCGCACAGTGCCAGGCACATCTAATTTCTTAAGGTTGCTTGCAAGCTTGGAATTTCTAATACTATTACGGAATAAAAGAAAGACCTCTCGCCCTTCAACTTGATACTTATCACCTTCACTTGTGTAAGGGTTCAATCTTTGGATTTTTTCTTGGACTGGGACATGGGTTAACAGTGAGACATATAGGCTTTCTACTTTCGATGACGTTTCCGCCTCTGATACTTCCTTTTCAGAAAATGGGCAATTACAGTTAATCCATTCTATCTCTGCAGCCGTTCTTAGAATGACTGTCACCAAAAATCCAAATACCGCCTCAATCTCTTGTTCAATTTTCTTACACAGAGTTTCTTCAGTTTCATTTGATTTGAATAAAACATTACCGCTTTGAATATATGTTTGCACCGAACTAAGTCCAATGGTTTCAAATGTATTTTTCAAATCCGCCATCTTAATAATATTCTTTCCACCTACATTAATACCTCGTAATAGCGCTATATAAATAGTCATAATCGCACCCTCTTCTCTCAAATGTTTATTAATACAATTATATAATACACTTGCAAGTTTACCCCTACTTAATCTTAAAATATATTATTTATTATATCTAATAAGCTTACTTTCCTGGTTACAATAAAGTTAAACTTCCATATAGCTGTATTCCCTTTATACATACCTTTATTTTCAGCAACCGTAACATCAATAGGGTATGTATTATTTTCGACTAGTTTTAAATCCACAATTTTTACATTTATACTTCCAGCCCCTGTGTCGGGTATGAAGTCATTTTCTTTTGCGCTTGCACTAAAACTAATCGTCTCCTTAGTAGTAGCTGTTATTTTTAGTTTTCTACCTTCTTTAATCTTTTTACCATTGATCTTCACTTCAAAACTCCACTTGTTGCCTACACTATTGTTTTGTATTAAATTTGCACTATAAAATTGAACCGTAAATTTCATATTACCATCTTTAGGTATAGTACTAAATGCTTTGCTTTTTCCGTAAAAATATAGAAATCTTATAAATACTATTAATATTATCAACAGAGTGACTATTATAATTCTATTTCTTATAGTGATTCCTGATGAAACAAAACCTTTCCCTCTCATTATCTACTTAAATCTCCCTTACTTTTGGTATATATAACTTATATTCGTAAATTTAATTAATAATTCCTTATGGAGAAATAAAGTAAAGGTTGTTTTCACTTTCTTTGGAATCTCTATTTTAACTTGAAAGTTCTTGGAGCTACCCTATAGGTTAAAATCAATGCAATTATTATGTATACAATAGTTGTTATAATAATTCCTGCGGTAAAATAATAGGTGGTGGTTTTAATTTGAAGACATAAATAGCAAGCAATATACACCACCATGTTCACAAACTTAAATAAAGGGCTTTTCACGGTTAACTCTGCTGTATAAGGCTGCAGAACATAGTACATAAACAAATGATGTATAGAGAAGAAGCAGGCTAAGCAAATGACGCACAAAAATAATGGTATCATTCCAATAAGTTCTGAACTATAACCGCTAGCTAATATAATGCAAACTATAGCAACGCATAAAGTTAAAGCTGGTATCAAGTTAAGCATAACTACCCTCTTAAGTCTTGAAGTAAAGTTAGATAAAATCACACCGGCCTCTCGATAATATCCACATCTTAATAGACTTACATCACAATTGTAAAACATAGCCTTGCAAATTCTTTCCCCTGTTGACATGCTATACATTATAAATACCAACATGGGCATACTTTTTTTAATTGCGCTCACTAGTTCTCCCTTTTTACTTGGCATAAAAAACACCAAAAACATCCCAATTAAAAATACAATACCTATGAAAATAACCCTTCCCACTATAGGCTTTACCATTATTCTTCTAAACCGCAGAAAAAACAATGAGTTTAAATATTCATAGCCCTGCTTGTTATTATATTTTTTTGTGTTTAAATCTTCCTTATTCATTTTCTTTTCATCTAATTTTACATTCCCAAAATTCATATCAGTTTTAAATGCATCTTTATTAAATAAATTATCCTTAGTTAATTGTATTTTTGCTATTGTGGCATATTTTTTAAATTTCCATAGGTATATAAATGCTGCTACTCCTAAACTTAATACAGTAATCACCACATAAGCATTAAATAATATTGGATTAAAATCAATAGTAAGTCCTAATAAAGGTAATCCATAGGCAAGGGCAAGTCCTAAAACAATTATCACTGTCATAAATAACCATTTTTGCATTAACACCACTTCTAGCTTATCATATATATAAAGCTGCACCCACTCTCCAATCAATATAAAAGCTATTAATTCCCCTACAATAACTATAGCTTTTAGGGGTGAAAATCCTATTATTGAGCCTATAATTATTACTGGGATTACAAAGTATATAAACCCTGTTATATTTCTATATAATATCTCGCCAAGGTAATACTGCCTTGCATCAGCCTTCATTAGGGTTATCATATTAAAGGCTTTTTTGTTGGTTTTCTCAAAAATTATACTTTTAAGAAGTGGTGCTGAAACAAAGCTTAAAAAGAAAAATATATGCAGAAAAATAGGTTGCATCTTTGCTATGTCCTTAGTCATTAAATATGCAGGCAAAATAATCATTATTCCTAAATATGCAGCCTTGCCTATAAATCCAGCAAGTACACCCAAAATTTCACGTATAATTCCTATAACTATCTTAGCATGAGTTTTTTTATATATATTATCAGGAATCTTTTTTCCAAGAAGGGGTACCCTTTTAAGAAAATATATAAAGGTATTAGCTCGTTCTACAAAAGTGACTTTAAAACTATTTATAAATGTATTAATCATTGCCGCCCTCCTTCAAAATCTCCATAATTCTCTCTTCAAATTCGGTACTCTTTAGAATCTCACTGTCCACTTCTTCTAAAATGCAATTATTTAAAACCAATATTTCATCACATAAATCTGTAGCCAGCTGAAGAATATGAGTGGAAAAAATAATAATGTGCTCACTTTTCATTTGTTTTAACAAATTCTTGATTTCCAGTGCCACCACCACATCGAAAGAAGTTAAGGGTTCATCTAGCAAAATCACAGGTGGTTTAGTAATTAAAAGGCAAACCATCTGCATTTTATTTTTCATTCCATGAGAATAACCCTTCATCAAACGATATCTGTCTTCATCCTTAATCTTTATAATATCAAAGTACTCATCTATGGTAAGTAAATTTTCAATCTTATCTTTATTAATATCAATATAAAACTTTAAAAACTCATATCCCGTTAAAAACTCCGGTAGCACAGGTTCTGAAAAAACATATCCTACCTTTTTGTAATCTATCCCCTGAGTAACTTGTCCCTCTTCACTTATACTCACACTACCATTTTCGTATTTAAGTTCCCCACTAATGCAGTTAAAAAGGGTTGTCTTCCCTGCCCCATTTCTTCCTAAGAGTCCATAGATTTTCCCTTTTTCAAAGGTGTAAGATGCTTTTTTTAACACCTGTTTATCTCCATAACTCTTTTCTATATCTTTAATTACTAATTTCATTTTATTCTGCCCCCTTAATTATTTACTATTTCACAGTTTTATTTTTGTGGAATCCAGCAAGCAAAAACTGTACTATTACCCTCTGAAAATATCATTACTTCTCCTTCATGCCTCTCTATTACCAAATTAACAATGCTAAGACCCAGGCCCACACCAGTGCTTGCCTTTTTGCTTCTAGAGTCATCACACTGATAAAAAGGCAAAAACACTTTATCTTTATCCGCTTTTGAAATGCACACACCTTCATTTTTAATTAAAAGTATACAAGCTTCACTTTTACGGAGCCTCATCTCTTCAATATCCTTATGATTAAGCCATTGTGTAAGATTTTCATCCTCCATTGAAAGCGCACCCATATAAATATGTCCATTTTTAGGAGTGTATCTTAAAGCATTTGCCATTAAATTATCCACTACTCTTGTCATCTGGTTTACATCCACTTTATATTTACCCTGAATATTTATTTCTACCGTAAGTTTAATTTCATTTTTTTCGCAATCTTCCGCGTAGCCTGAAAAGAGCATTTCAAAAAGTTCATTTCCTTCAACTTGTACAAAATTCATTTTATAATCCGTGGTTAGTAGGTTGTACATCAAAAGATCATCTATCATTTTTTTCATATAATCACTTTTATTTAATATAACCGAAGCCTTATTTTTAATTTTCACCATATCTAAATCTTTTTCATTAATAATAGCCTCCGAATAAGCTCTTATAGCTGTCAACGGGGTTTTAAGATCATGGGATATTGAAGAAATCATATATTCTTTTTTTTCCTGTTCTGTTTCTATGGTTTTTCTTTTATCTTCTATGTCTTTTTTCATGCTGTTAAAATTAGTAATTATTTCGCCTATTTCATCTTTGTTTTTGTACTTAACTGTATTTTCATTTCCCGTGGCAAAATTATTCATTCCTTCAACTAATAGTTTTATTGGTTTATTAAACTTTCTATTTAGAAGTAATATTACTACCGCATAAATTATAATGAGTACAGCTATAAAACATATTATTGCAATTATGGTTTTATCGTTTACTTCATTAACAAAACTATTTCTTGCAATAGTTATTTTATAAAATCCTATTAAAGTGCTATCCACAAAAACTGGTTTTTTTAAGGTATAAGCCTTATATCCAGTAACAACCTTGTACAAATCAGAATACAATTCTTGTTTCGAACTATATAATATGCTACTTTCATTAGAATTATATATTTCTCCTCCCGCATCATTATATAATTCTATTAGTACTGAATTTTTATCTTTACCTGTTACAAATTCTTTATCTTTTATTAAGTTCAAATTGTATATTTCAGGATTTTGTATTTTATCCTCATAAACTTTAAATTTACTCATAATGAGTAAATAATCTTTTAAATCATTATTTTCATTGTAATCTATGATGAATTGAAACAATAATGCAGCAGTAATTATTGGTGCTAACATTACAACTAAATGAGACAAACTAAGCCATTTTTTCAGTTTCATATGTTCCGCTCTCCTATAAATTTATACCCAATCCCCCATACCGTCTGAATATATGTAGGGTTTTTTATATTATCTTTTATTTTTTCTCTAAGAGCTTTAATGTGCACAGTAACAGTATTATTGCCCTTTACGTCAATATTTTTCCATATATGCTTATAAAGGTCTCCTTTTGAAAATACTTTATTGGGGTTTTGAGCCATTAAAATCAAAATATCAAATTCTTTTGAAGTCAAGGATATTTCATAGTCTTCAAGCATTACTCTATTATCTTCTAGAATTATTGTTAACCCTTTATTAAATTCTAATTTTCTATCTATCGGAATAGTATTTTCTCTTTTTCTATTTCTTCTCAAATGAGCCTCGATTCTAGCAGATATCTCCATAAGGCTGAAGGGCTTTGTTATATAGTCATCCGCCCCTGATTTTAGTCCCTTTACCTTATCTAAATCTGTTTGTTTTGCACTAACAATTATTATGGGTACATCTTCATTTAACCATCTTATATTTTTACACAAGGTAAATCCATCCATTTCCGGAAGCATAACATCTACCATAACCAGCTGAAACTCATCTTTCTTAAAATCTTCTAAACCTTCTTTACCTGTAGAAGACCATATTACTTTATAATTTTCTTTCACCAAATGCTCTTTAATTATGCTAGCAATGGCCTGGTCGTCCTCGACTATTAATATTTTTTCTTTCATAGGTTATTCCTCCATAAAATGCTTATATATACAATATTATACCATTTCATATCTGTTTAGAGGTGATAATTGCTTTTTACTAAAATTCATTGTAAAAAAACATTATATGTACAAGTACTGCACATATAATGTTTTTATTAATTTTTAAGAGTTAAACCTTCCACTAATTTTTTAGCATCTTCCATGGTAAGTTTTGGATTATCTAAAATTATACTATAATTAAGATCATTTTCCATCCACCACATGCATTTAATCGACTCCATAACTGATACTTTTTTGCCTCTTATACTTATTTCCTTTTCGCCTGGCATTTTTAAATTTTCTTCAGTGCTATCAGTTTTTTTATTACCATCCATTATGGTAGTTAAAGTAAAGGCTACAGCTCCATCTTTTTCGTAAATTTGATTTATTTCTTTATGCTTGGTTTTTTCAATATTTAAATACTTAACCTCTTTTAACTTATAAGATGCATTTTCTTTCATGTGTAATAGAGGTTTTCCTGCTATTTTATCAGCCTGCTTTAAATCTATAGTAGTTTCATTATTTTTTGCAATATCATCTATACTTTCAACCTTAACCTCAGTGGGGAGCTTTTGTACAAATAAACTAGCCTCCAATTTAGGTGAGAAATCCAGTTTTGTATATTCTAAAATTGATTTGTTATTTCCAATCTCTGAAGAAGCTTTCACTAAAAACCAATTTGACTTTTCTATCCAATACTCTTGATTTCCCATAAGACTATTCTTTTCCTTTGGTACTGCTGAAACATGATAGGCTTTAAAACTTCCAATATTCTCTTCACCTTTTAAAGTTAATCCATGTGTCTTACTTATATTTCCTAGTTGACTAATTAATTGATCCTTGTAGTTTGCATTTGTACTTTGATCTAACTCAGTACCTATTTTCATACTAAATGCTTTTTTATCTTTTTCTGTATAGGATATAAGTTTATCTCCATCATTTGTGGTTACAACTTTTCCCGAGGTCTTGTCCTCTGTTTCTATACGTGTTTTTATTTTACCACTAGAGTTATCACTCCATTGTTTAAACGCCATACTTTCTTTTAGCTTCTCATTCTCGTAGCTATCCATTTTAAATTCAGCATAATAAGACTTAGATTTTTCATTTGCTTTCATTACGTTTGTTATTACCTCTTCTGGTATTATTACATCCCCTTTAGCACTGCAGCCTGTAAATAAAGATGTTGCAACAGTTAATCCTATAAAAACAGTAATAATTTTTTTCTTAATCATATAATTCTCCCCCTTTTATAAATTCTTGAATAAATTTGTATATCCATCAGGGATTCGCGTAATCCCTAAGACACATTTAATAATGTTCCTCTTACAACTTATATTATATATTAATATCCTATCTCCCCCTAAAACTTAATAAATTCTTTATAATTACATTACACCCCTTTCTTGCGATTATTAGCAAACCAGCTCCCATTCAAGTATTGAAAAAACAAAAAGTGTTTATAATCTACTTATATTTTTAAGTAAATCATAAACACTAATTTTGTATTCAAAACCTTCTTTTTACTAGGTTTATTTTATTCCCACTCAATAGTTGAAGGTGGTTTTGAGGTTATATCATAAACAATTCTGTTTACTCCTTTAACTTCATTAACAATCCTTCTAGAGACCTTATCTAGCACCTCATAAGGTATTCTAGACCAATCTGATGTCATTCCATCTGAACTAGTTACAGCTCTTAGAGCAACTGTATGACAGTATGTTCGCTCATCTCCCATAACTCCAACGGACTTAATGTTAGGTAAACATGCAAAGTATTGCCATATTTCACTTTCTAGTCCTGCTTTAGCTACTTCATCTCTGAATATCGCATCCGCTTCTCTAGTTATAAATAATTTTTCATCTGTTATTTCTCCAAGTACTCTTATAGATAGCCCTGGTCCTGGGAATGGCTGTCTCCACACAAGGTGATGAGGAATTCCAAGTTCTTCTCCCACGGCTCTAACCTCATCTTTGAATAGTTCACGTAGAGGCTCTATTAGTTTAAAGTGCATATCTTCTGGAAGTCCACCAACATTATGATGACTTTTTATAGTAGCTGAGGTATCAGTACCACTTTCAACTACATCTGGATATATGGTTCCTTGCACCAGGAAATCTAATTGTCCAAGTTTATTAGACTCTTCTTCAAAAACTCTTATAAACTCTTCTCCAATTATCTTTCTCTTTTGCTCTGGATCACTTATACCTTTAAGCTTACCTAAGAATCTATCTTGAACATTAACCCTTATTATATTCATATCAAATTCATCTTTAAATATTGCTTCAACTTGGTCACCTTCATCTTTTCTGAGTAAACCATGATCTACAAATACACAAGTTAGCTGCTTACCTATTGCTTTATGTACAAGCATTGCAGCAACTGAAGAATCTACTCCTCCTGAAAAAGCACAAAGTACTTTTTTGTCTCCAACTAATTCGCGTATAGACTTAATTTTTTCTTCTGCGAAAGATGACATTGACCAATCACCCTTAACTTCGCATACATCATATAGGAACTTTCTAATCATTTCTTCACCAAAAAGAGTATGTTTTACTTCTGGGTGGAACTGAACTCCATAGAGTTTTTTAGAAACATTAGCCATGGCAGCTACAGGACAATCATTAGTAGTTGCGATTATATCAAATCCTTCTGGCACTGTGGATATATGGTCTGTATGACTCATCCAGCATTGATTTTCTTTTATTCCTTTGAAAATAACGGCATCCTTACATAAGTCAACTTCTATTTTCCCATATTCACGAACATCAGGTGTTATAACTTTTCCCCCAAAGGACTGAGCCATTAGTTGAGCACCATAACATATTCCTAAAATAGGAACACCCATCTCAAATATTTCTTTCTCCACTTTTGGAGCACCCTGTGCATAAACACTATTTGGACCACCAGTGAATATTATACCTTTTGGATTCATATTTTTTATTTTTTCCACAGAATATGTGTATGGTATTATCTCGCAGTAAACGTTATTCTCTCTAACTCTTCTTGCAATAAGCTGATTATATTGACCACCAAAGTCAATTACTAATATTAATTCTCTATTGTTCAATATTTTTTCCTCCTTGTGGGCTTAAGGTTTTCCTTAGTTATTTACACTATAATTTGGTGCTTCTTTTGTAATGTGCACATCATGTGGATGACTTTCTCTTAGTCCTGCTGAGCTTTGAATAACAAAGGTTGAAGTCTCAAATAATTGTTCTAGAGTTGCTGATCCTAAATATCCCATTCCTGAACGTATACCGCCAATCATCTGATATATAGTTTCTACAACGTCTCCTTTAAATGGTATTCTTCCTTCTACTCCTTCTGGCACTAACTTTTTATTTCCTTCTTGGAAATATCTGTCCTTACTTCCAGAGGCCATAGCAGCTAGTGAACCCATGCCTCTATATACCTTATAGCTTCTTCCTTGATATATTTCCATTTCACCTGGTGCTTCGGCGCATCCTGCAAACATAGATCCCATCATAACTACTTTAGCTCCTGCGGCTAGGGCCTTAACTATGTCTCCTGAGTATTTTATGCCACCATCTGCAATTACAGGTACTCCATATTTATTTCCCTCTTCTACGCAGTCCATAACTGCTGTAAGTTGTGGAACTCCTACTCCTGCTACAATCCTTGTAGTACAAATTGATCCAGGACCTATGCCTACTTTTACACAATCAGCTCCTGCCTCAATTAAATCGCGAGTTGCCTCAGCCGTAGCAATATTTCCTGCTATTATTTGAAGTTCTGGGTAAACAGATTTTATTTTCCTTACTGCATCCATTACTCCAAAAGAATGGCCATGAGCTGTATCTAGAGTTATTACATCTACACCAGACTTTACTAAGGCTGTTACTCTCTCCATCATATCTGAAGTTACACCAACAGCTGCCCCACATAATAATCTTCCTCTAGAATCCTTTGCAGCAATAGGAAATTTTATAGTTTTCTCTATATCCTTTATTGTGATAAGTCCTCTTAAATTGTTTTCACTATCTACTAAAGGTAATTTTTCTATTTTATGTTTTTTAAGAAGTTGTTTAGCCTCTTCCATACTTGTTCCTTCTGATGCAGTAATTAAATTTTCACTTGTCATTATATCTTTAATTTTTTTACTATAATCAGTCTCAAAGACTATATCTCTATTAGTAATTATTCCAACCAATTTACCATTTGTTGTAATTGGAACTCCTGATATTCTATATTTGCTCATTAATGCTAGTGCATCTTCTAGAAGATTATCTGGTGATAGAAAGAAAGGGTCTGTAATTACACCATTTTCTTGTCTTTTAACTCTATCAACTTCAACGGCTTGTCTTTCAATACTCATGTTCTTATGTATAATCCCTATTCCGCCTTCTCTAGCCATAGCAATAGCCATTCTAGACTCAGTAACAGTGTCCATACCTGCACTAATTAGAGGTATGTTAAGTTTTATTTTTTTTGTAAGGTAGGTAACTAAGCTAACGTCTCTAGGTAATACCTCTGACTTATTTGGAACTAGCAATACATCATCAAATGTATATGCTTGTTTTAATATCGTTGCCATTTAATCAACATCCTTTCAGAATTCTATTTTAAATTTATAAAATTAGATGTAAGACTCATATTCATTTAGAATATTAGTAGTTCCTTTATAATTAGCATAAAAATACTTATATATACCGCATTTTTAAAATATGATAGCTTCAAACTCTTAAAGTATGGGGTAAATTAAAGCTATCTAGCAAGAGCTGCTAAGCTATTGAGAGCTACTAGTATACTCTCTTTGTATAGTTTTGTGAGTGCAAAATATAATTTTGCACTCACAACTCTACATAAGCTGCAAAGTATAAAAAGGCATACTAATCCTACTTTGACTAAAGTAAAATTAGCATGCCTAAAATAAGCTCATACTAAGATTACTCATAGTGGTCAATTTGCGGCTGACCGTAGATACTCCTTGCCATATTCAAGGGATATATGAGTGACGCTATTGTTCTTAAAGTTATTATTAATAATAGTAAATCTTTGAGAATTTGTCAATGACTATTTCTTACTAATTCTTAAAAATATTAGAAACCTAGTTTTAATATTTAACGGAATAAAAGAATTAGCTAGTTTTAATCCTAGTTAATTCTTTTATTCTAATATACTTTTATTTAAAATTATTATTATTATTTAAATTATTTTTTAGTACATTCCGTCCATTCCCATTCCTGGTCCGCCACCCATTGGTGCTGAATTCTTTTCTGGAATATCTGCTACTGCAACTTCTGTTGTTAAGAATGTTGCTGCAACAGATGCAGCGTTTTGAAGTGCTGATCTTACAACTTTTGTTGGATCTACGATTCCCGCTTTTATCATATTTACCATTTCTCCACGTAGAGCATCATATCCAACTTCTCCAGCGCTTTCTCTTACTTTTTCTATTATAACCGAAGCTTCTGCACCAGCATTTGTAGCTATTTGTCTTAATGGTTCTTCTAAAGCTCTTCTAATTATGTTGATACCCACCTGAACATCTGCTATATCTGATGTTAATTTAGCAATCTCTGGAATAGCACTAACATAAACTGTTCCGCCACCAGGAACGATACCTTCTTCAACTGCTGCTTTTGTAGCCGCAAGAGCATCTTCTATTCTTAATTTCTTTTCTTTTAATTCAGTTTCAGTAGCAGCTCCGACTTTTATTACAGCTACTCCACCTGCAAGTTTTGCAAGTCTTTCTTGTAATTTTTCTCTATCGAAATCTGATGTAGTTTCTTCAATTTGTCTCTTAATTTGAGAAACTCTATCATGTATAGCGTCTTTTTCACCTTTTCCGTTTACTATTGTAGTGTTTTCTTTAGATATTTTAACACTTTCAGCTTTTCCAAGCATTTCAACAGTAACATCTTTAAGTTCTTTTCCTAATTCTTCACATATAACTTCTCCACCAGTAAGGGTTGCTATATCTTGAAGCATTTCTTTTCTTCTATCACCGAAACCTGGAGCCTTAACACCTACGCAAGTAAAAGTTCCCCTTAATTTATTAACAACAAGCGTGCTTAAAGCTTCACCTTCAATATCTTCAGCAATTATTAATAATTTTTTCCCTTGTTGAACAATTTGCTCAAGTATTGGAAGTATATCTTGTATGTTAGCAATTTTCTTATCTGTTATTAAAATATATGGTTCATCAAGATTTGCTTCCATTTTTTCTGCATCTGTAACCATATATGCACTTAAATATCCTCTATCAAACTGCATTCCTTCAACTATATCTAATTCAGTTGCCATAGATTTTGATTCTTCTACAGTTATAACACCTTCATTACCTACTTTTTCCATTGCATCAGCTATTAGAGCTCCAATTTCTTCATCACTAGCTGATATTGCAGCAACTCTAGCTATATCTTCTTTACCGTTAACTGGTTTAGAAGATTTTTTAATTTCTTCAACTGCTTTGTCCACAGCCATTTTTATACCAGTTCTTATTAACATTGGGTTAGCCCCAGCTGTAACATTTTTAAGGCCTTCTCTTATTATTGCTTGAGCAAGAAGAGTTGCTGTAGTTGTTCCATCTCCTGCTACATCGTTTGTCTTTGTAGCAACTTCTTTAACAAGTTGTGCTCCCATATTTTCATAAGGATCTTCAAGTTCTATTTCTCTAGCTATAGTAACACCATCATTTGTTATAAGTGGTGAACCAAATTTTTTATCTAAAATGACATTTCTTCCTTTGGGTCCTAGTGTAATTTTAACTGTATCTGCAAGCTTATCTACACCTCTTTGCATAGCTCTTCTTGCGTCTTCTCCAAATAATATACTTTTAGCCATTTAAAACCCTCCTATACGCTAATACTTAAAGATAATTCAACAATTAAATATAATTAGCAAATTATAATTTAATTGTTGAATTATATTTTAATCATTTTTGCGTTTAATTTAATTATTTTTCAATTATAGCTAGTAACTCTTCTTGTTTTAATATGATATATTCAATACCATCATATTTTATTTCACTTCCTGAATATTTAGAGAATAATATTATATCCCCTACAGCCACTTCCATTTCAACTAGTTTGCCATCCTCTATTTTTCCTGGTCCTACAGCAACTACCTCAGCTTCTTGTGGTTTTTCTTTTGAAGCCCCCGCTAGAAGTATTCCACTTTTTGTAGTTTCTTCTGCTTCTAATCTTTTAATTAATACTCTATCACTAAGTGGTCTAATGTTCATTTTAAACCCCTCCTTATATATTTTTATTATTTTTGTTAGCACTCCGCACATTCGAGTGCTAATACGACCTATAACTAATATACTAATTAATAATGCGTATAATATCAAATTCGTCTACCCTATATATTATACCATTTATAGCCAAATAGCGAAACTATGTTTGTTTATCATTGATTCCTATAGTTTATCTCTTGTTTACTTTGTATTTCAATATTTTATATTATTATTGAATTTTAACAACATTAAATTTGTGTTTTTTGTAATTATAATCATTGAATATGCTTTGATATATTGTTAAAATTAATAAACAGGGGTGATTTTATGAATATAAAAACTTTTTTTAAATTTTCACTTAAAACCTTTTTTATTTTGTGTTTTACTTTTTCTTTTATAACCTTAAGCGTGTATTTTACTTTGCTTTTTAAGCCATTATACTATGCGGATATTAATATTTTAAATATTGAAGCCTCCACCAATATTAATAAAGAGGACTTAAAGTCTAATTACGACTATTTAATTACATATTTAACTAATAATAAAACAGAAGAATTTAATCTTCCAACACTTCCTTCCTCTGGTCACGGTAAAATTCATTTTAAAGAAGTCAAGGTAATATTTGATAACCTTAAGGTAATGCTACTATTCTCCATATTAGTAAGTATTGTAGGAATCCTTATAAACAAAAGGCAGAAAAAAATAAGGTATCTGTTAACTAGCTCCATAGTGTTAATAATCCTACCGATAATATTACTTATACCATTTTTGATAAATTTTGATAAGAGTTTCACTATTTTTCATAAAGTCTTCTTCAAAAATGATTACTGGCTATTTGATGTTAACACTGACCCAATTATAACAATCCTTCCACAGGATTTTTTCTTTCATTGTTCACTATTAATAATTTTCTCCATTATTATAATCAGCATAGTTTTAAGACGTATATACAAATCTCAATACAAAAAACAGCATTCTTTATAATATTTTGTTATTAAAAATGTTTAATTGATTTTTCTATGAGTTTTTTTCTTTTTAATTATAGCCTTGATTATTGTATTCCCTTTAAATATTCCTATTAGTGATAAAAGAGTCATGATTATGCCTATAGTTACTAAACTTGTAACGTCCCATGCAAATATTTTTTGTCCAAAGTAAGAAGATATAAAAATACCTGGAATCCTACCTAATGTTGAATATATAAAAAAATCTTTAAAAGAAATATCTGATACTCCACATATATATGTTATAGCATCTTTTGGTATTCCAGGTATTACATAAAACATGAAAACAACATTTTTTTTACTTCCTGCTTTTAATATTTTTTTAAAGAATTTTACTTTCTTATGTAATAAGATTTTTTCCACAACGGGCCTACCATAGTTATTAGATATAAAATATACTATTATACTTCCTAAGGCAATACCCATCAAAGATATTATTCCCCCTAAAAAAGTTCCAAAAATATATCCTCCAGCCACTTGTATAAATTCCCCTGGAATAAAAAAAACAACTACCTGTATAACCTGCATCAAAATGAAAACTAAAATACTAAAATTGCCATAGGAACGAATAACTTCTTTTAATATATTGGGGTTTTTAAACATATATGAATACTTGAAATAATATTCATATCCAATGTAGATGAAAAACAAAAAAAATGCAGATAGTACTATATATTGTTTATATTCTGATAGCTTTATTGTTATAAAATTCCATATTTTTTTCATTGTTTTTCATCCTCTTCATTCATCTATATAATTCAACATTCTTGCTTATCTTATCTTATCTATTATTTGTATTTTGCTTAGTTTTAGTCATTTTATTCGATTTTAATATTATTTTCTCTTGCATAATAAAACAAATACTGTTGTGCAAACCCTGCTGTGTTTTCAAATTTATCTCTAGCAAAAATTCTTATTTTTGGTAGCGACACATCTGGTGCTAAATAAAAAAATTGCATTGCTCTCTTAACCCATACATCCACAGGGAAAGCAGAATATTTTTGCATTGAAAATAGCATGATACAATCCGAAACCTTTGGGCCAATACCCATGAGTTTTTGTAATTCTTCATGACAAATATCATCTTCTGTTGATTTAATAAATTCTAAATTTACTTCACCAGTGTATATTCTATGCACTGTATCCTTTACATACTTAGATCTGAACCCTAGCCCACAGCTCTGTATATCTTCCAATGACACTGCTTCTAAATCGGAAACCTTTGGAAAGGTGTAGTATGTTTCACCTTTATATTCTATTTCTTTGCCCCATTTTTTGCTCAAATTGTCTATAGCTCTCTTTATCATGGGGATTCTATTATTCGAAGAAATTATAAATGACATGGTCAGCTCAAAAGGCTCTTGCTGAAGTAGTCTAATTCCATAGCCGAAATCAACAGACTTTTTAAGAAGAGGATCCTTCTGAAATTCATCCTTTATAACTGTATAATCTCTTTTAAGGTCAAAATAATCACACCAAAGCGCATTAAATTCTTCCTCATTTATATTGTATATTTTTACTTGATTATCCTTCTTTTCTACTTCTATTACCTTACCATATGCCACTCCAATGTAGTTACCATTGGCTTGTTTATTCCACCTAAAACATTGTCCGCATTCGAAAATATGGTCTAATTCGAAATTCTCTACACCTTTTATAATAATACCCTCGTTAAATGATTCAATATTTTTGTAATCCATAATTTTCCCTTTCGTTAGTTCAATTATTAATTTTTAATTCTCTTATGACAATTTCATCTAATATAACAGCCGCGGCTTCGATCATAACCCTACAGCCAATATCTGGCTTTTTATATTTTTCTTTAAGTGACCCACAATTATCTGTACCTAGCTTTGCTTCAAACTTTTTGAAGAATTCCTGACATAGCTTTTTAACCCTCTCTCCTTCATGTGCTTTTTCTTTAGTGAATAGTATACCTATAACTGAAAGGGAACCTGTTATAACTCCACATACGCTCTCAACACCCATCCCACCACCAAAGGACGACATAGCTTTAAAGGTTTCACTTTTCAAATTCATATTATATTCATCACTAGCAGCATAAATCATTACTTCAGAACAACTCAAATCATATTCTTTAGTATAGTATTTGTTTATTTTATCCATTAACATAAATATCCCCCCTTATTGTATATTCTATAACCTTATTATATCAAATTATTATACCTTAGTTGTGAATTTTTTGTGTTCTTGCGAGCTTTTCTTGGGGACGGTTAACAATTTTTAATCTTTTTAGGCCTTAAATGTAAAATAGTTGTTAACCGTCCCCATTGCTTTCCCATTGTTTTGTGTAAAAGTTAAGGGGAACGATTAACAATTATTAACTAATAAACCAGTTAATGATTGTTAATCGTTCCCTTTTGTTTTATATCTATCCTACCATTTTCATATTCTTTTCATTTGCCATTTTACTTGCTACAAGATTTACTAAATCTATAGTTCTAGCTGAATATCCCCATTCATTATCATACCATGCTAGTACCTTTAAAAAATTCTTACCTATAACCATGGTTGAAAGTCCATCAACTATCGATGATCTATCATCCCCCTTATAATCTATAGATACTAGTGGTTTTTCTGAATAGCCTAATATACCTTTAAGCTCATGCTGTGATGCATATTTGAATGCATCATTTACTTTTTCTACAGATATTTCTGCGGATGTCTCACATATTAGCTCTGTTACGGATACTGCCGCTGTAGGTACTCTTAGTGCTGACCCATTAATTTTGCCTTTAAGATTTGGTATTACCTTTTCCAGCACTTTTGCAGCTCCAGTACTTGTAGGAATTATTGACTCCCCTGCTGCTCTAGCTCGTCTTAAATCTTTATGAGTTTTGTCTAATATTTTTTGATCATTTGTATAGGAGTGTATTGTTGTCATACTTCCTTTAATTATTCCGAATTGCTCATCTAATACTTTAGTAAAAGGTGCAAGACAATTGGTAGTACAGGAAGCATTTGAAATAATATGATGTTTTTGATAATTATATTTTTCGTCATTAACTCCCATAACTATTGTTATATCCTCATCCTCTGCTGGAGATGTGATTACTACCTTTTTAGCTCCTGCTTCAATATGTTGCATAGCTTTCTCCCTCTTTATATATATACCTGTTGATTCTATAACAATATCTACTCCCAGTTCCTTCCAAGGTAAATTTTTAGCTTCTTTTTCATTAAACACTTTAATTTGTTTGCCATTTATTATTAAAGAATTACCTCGCGACTCTACTTCACCTTTAAATGTTCCATAACAAGAATCATAGGTGAAAAGGTGTGCAAGGGTTTCTGCATCTGCTCTTGCATTTATAGCTACTATTTCCGCACCTTCATATAAATTATCTTGTGCAATCCTTAACGCAACTCTCCCTATTCTACCAAAGCCATTTATAGCGATTTTTACACACATATTTACTCCTCCAATATACAACTTATTTTATGTATTGTGATACACTATTCATTTATATAATTTTATTTATGCACATATTTTTATTATTATAATACTATTATTTCATTTATGTTAATCGTTTACAAAATACTGTACTATATATAATTATATGTGCTACATTATTTATAACAATGTGCTACACTTTTGTCAATAGTAAACATGCGAATATTTTTCTAACTATGTAATTATATATTCAATTGCTACTTAATACTTGTATTTTCTTTAATTATCTAATAATACAGTCCAACAAAAACAACTCCATAAACCTTAGTTCATGGAGTTGTTTTTGTTGGACTGTATTATTTTGTTAGCATTTCGTTTATAGCCTTAGCAGCTTTTTTGCCTGCTTCCATGGCCAATATAACTGTAGCAGCTCCTGAAACAGCATCTCCACCAGCATATACATTCTCTTTAGACGTTAAGCCAGTTTCATCTTCTGCAATTATACATTTCCATTTATTAATTTCTAAACCTTCTGTTGTTGAAGCAATTAATGGATTTGGTGATGTTCCTAGAGACATTATAACTGTATCTAAATCCATTATAAATTCTGAACCACTAATTTCGATAGGTCTTCTTCTGCCTGAAGCATCAGGCTCACCAAGTTCCATTCTTATACACTTCATACCTATAACATTTCCTTTTTCGTCCCCTAGGATTTCAACTGGATTCACAAGTAAATCCATTATAACTCCTTCTTCTTTTGCATGATGCACTTCTTCAGCTCTTGCAGGAAGCTCTGATTCTGATCTTCTGTATACTATGTGGCCTTCTGCACCTAGTCTTACTGCTGTACGTACAGCGTCCATAGCAACGTTACCTCCACCTACAACAGCAACCTTGTTGCCTGTTCTAATAGGGGTGTGATAGCCCTCTTTATATGCTTTCATTAAATTATTTCTAGTTAAATATTCATTAGCTGAGAATACTCCATTTAAATTTTCTCCTGGTATTCCCATGAACATTGGAAGTCCTGCACCTGATCCAATAAATACAGCAACAAAATCTTCTTCTTCCATTAACTCATTTATTGTTACAGTTCTTCCAACAATAACATTTGTTTCTATTTTAACACCTAGTTTTTTTACATTTTCAACTTCATGTTTAACAACTGTTTCCTTTGGCAATCTAAATTCTGGGATTCCATATACCAAAACTCCGCCAGCTTCATGAAGTGCTTCAAAAATAGTTACATCATATCCATCTTTAGCAAGCTCTCCTGCACAAGTAAGTCCTGCAGGACCACTTCCTATTACAGCAACCTTCTTACCATTTTTAGGTTTCGTTTGTGAAATATCAACATTATGTACTCTTGAATAGTCACCTACAAATCTTTCAAGCTTACCTATAGCTACAGCTTCTCCCTTTATTCCAAGTATACATTTACTTTCGCATTGAGTTTCTTGCGGACATACTCTTCCACAAACAGCTGGTAATGCACTATATTTTGCTATTACTTTCACAGCCTCTTCAAATTCTCTATTCTTAACATGTTGAATAAACCCAGGAATATCTATGGCTACGGGACATTTAGTAACGCACTTTGGATTTTTACAGTTTAAGCATCTTGTAGCTTCTTCAACTGCTTCATCTTCTGTATATCCTAGACATACTTCTTCAAAATTAGTTGCTCTTATTTTTGGATCTTGTTCTGATATTAGGACTCTCTTCATTCTATCCATTATTTAACACCTCCCAGGCCACAGCCTGCTTTAATACCTTCATCTTTAGAAAATTCTTGCGACTTATACATTGTTTGTCTTCTCATTGCTTCTTCAAAATTAACCTTATGGCCATCAAATTCTGGACCATCTACACAAGCAAACTTAGTTTCACCATCTACAGTAAGTCTACAAGCTCCACACATTCCTGTGCCATCTACCATAATAGGATTCATACTTACAATAGTTGTTATTCCAAGTTCTTCAGTTAATTTGCAAACAAACTTCATCATTATCATTGGTCCAATAGCAATAACTAAATCATATTTCTTTCCTTCATTTTGAACTAATTCTTTTAATTTATTCGTAACAAGTCCTTTAAATCCGTAAGAACCATCATCAGTACATGGATATACGTTTCCTGCTACACTTTTCATTTCTTTTTCCATAATTACATATTCTTCAGCCTTTGCACCTATTATTACATCTGCCTTTACTCCTTGCTCATTTAACCATTTAACTTGAGGATAAACTGGAGCTGTTCCTAGTCCACCAGCTATAAACACAATTTTCTTCTTCTTTAACTCTTCAATGCTTTCACTCATTAATTCTGATGCTTGTCCAAGTGGTCCTACAAAATCTAAAAATGAATCACCCACTTCATAGTTTTCCATTTCTTTTGTTGAACAGCCTATTGTTTGGACTACAATAGTAACAGTACCTCTTTTAGTATCATAGTCAGAGATTGTGAGTGGTATTCTTTCACCTTTCTCATCCATTTTTATAATTACAAATTGGCCTGGTTTTGCTGATTTAGCTACTCTCGGCGCCTCAATATCCATTAAAAATATTTGAGGTGCTAATGCTCTTTTCTCAATGATTTTATACATTTTTTTCCCTCCATGTTCATCTTATTATTTTGTCTATATATAGTAAGTACATTAAAACCATAATTATTATAATATATGTAATGCTAATCTAACTTCATTTTACCACAAAGATCTAAAGTCCATTGCTTCAAATACACTTTTCATATCATCTTTATTAGTAAAACGATTTCAAAGGACCTTTAACTTTTTAGTTTTTTTGCATATCTAAATTAAATAGACAGGCAATAAAGAGCATAGAAATACTAATGCTATTTATTACCTGTCCTTTTATCTGAAAGTTTCCTCAAAATACTGTGCTATTTGAGTTTCTTCTTCGATGCCCATATAAAATGAATCTCTCCAGGAACATGTCCAATTATTGTACTCTACCTGAAAGCTTCCGAGCAATTCCTAGCAAAATTTACTCATTTCTTCTTCGGTTACTCCAAAGTATATGGAATATCTCCAACAATTATCATCCACCCATATTAAATTACATTTATAGTTTAAGTCTTTCTACATCTATAGTCAACATAAACTACCTTATATCCTATTTGTTTTTTCTATAAGTAGCATAAGAATAGCATAGATTTACAATTTAAATTATCTCTTAAAATTGCAAATCTAATTTATATGTGACCCCCACTTATATAAATGGGAGGCTTTCCTTCTTAAATATCGTTAAAAGTTAACTTTTTCTCCTGTAAATGTGCAAGTAAATATTTTTTTCATTTCATCAACATTTATTGATCTTGGGTTAGATCCTGTACATGCATCTTTTATAGCATTTTCAGCCATAAAATCTACATTTGCTTCAAATTCTTCTTTAATTATTCCATATTCAGCTAAAGAACATGGTATATTCATAACCTTATTTAAATCTCTTATCATATCAGTTAATGAATCTATTAATTCATCTTGCGATTTTCCACTTAAATTTAAGTTTCTTGCAATAGCCGCATATCTATCTCCACAAGCTTTTTTGTTGAAATCTATAACATAAGGTAGGAAGATTGCATTTGCGCAGCCATGAGGAATATGTAATACAGCGCCTGTTTTATGTGCCATACTATGAGCAATTCCTAGTAATGCGTTTGAAAATGCCATTCCAGCAAGGCATTGAGCAATGTGCATTTCATTTCTTGCCTGCTCATTTCCTTCAAAGGATTTTAATAAATTTTCTTTAATCATAGTTATAGCTTGCATTGCTAGTGGATCTGAAAAACTCGAATGAAGTCCTGCTACATAAGCTTCAATTGCATGAGTTAATGCATCCATACCCGTATGTGCTACTAGTTTGGGAGGCATGGTTTGAGCAAGTTCAGGATCAACTATTGCTATATCCGGTGTTAAGTTGAAATCTGCCAGTGGATATTTTATTTTTGCTTTATAGTCAGTAATTACTGAAAATGCTGTAACCTCAGTTGCCGTTCCACTAGTTGATGGTATAGCTATAAATTTAGCTTTTTGTCTTAGTTCTGGAAGACCAAAGGGTATAACAGCTTGTTCAAAAGTAAATTCTGGATATTCATAGAAAATCCACATAGCCTTTGCAGCATCTATTGGTGAACCTCCACCAATGGATATTATCCAATCCGGCTCAAATTCTCTCATTACTTTTGCACCATCCATAACTGTTTCTACTGATGGATCTGGTTCCACTCCTGTAATATGCTTAACCTCAATACCAGCCTCTTTTAAATAGTCTTCAACCTTATCTAAGAATCCAAATTTTTTCATAGAGCTTCCACCAGTAACTATTACTGCTTTTTTGCCCTTTATAGTTTTTAACACCTCTAATGAGTTTTCTCCAAAATAAATATCTCTTGGTAAAGTAAATCTATTCATTATATTCCCCTCCATATTTACACTTAGTATTATATGTTTTTACAATTATATACTTAGCAACGTTGATGCCAACTTTGCTGATTTTTCGAATTGATTGTTAATAATATATCATTAACAATGCAATATCAACGTTCAAATAATAAAATTTAACATATTTAAGTAATTGTTTTATTATAATAAAAGTTAAGTGTCATGAAAATGAACAATTTTTTCAACTTAATTGTTCATTTTCATGACACTGTTAGTTTTTTTAACACTTCTTTATTTTGATAGATTTGTTAATTTTTTTACACTCCTTCTTCATAATGCTATATTGACCTTCGTATTACATAGCAATAAATAACAAGTCAAGTCTATAAATGAATACAATACTTCTTAATTTTTACATATAATGTATTTCTACTTATACCAAGCACCCTTGCTATCTTAGTTATATTACCATCAAATTTTTTAATGGAAGCTATTATTGCCTTCTTTTCTAATTCCTCCAAAGAACAGATGAACTGTTCCTCATCAGATATTTTATTCACACACTTTGTAATGCAACCTACACCCTCTTGTTTATTTTCTATATCAAAGGTAGTATTTCCATCTAAATTAACAATATTTTCTACAAAGTTTTCAATTTCTCTAATATTCCCCGGCCAGTTATAAGTAAAAATTTTACTATATATTTCATCAGATATACTCGGAATTGGTTTTCTAAGCTTTTCCGCCTTTATACCTAAAAAGTGTTTAAATAAAATCATTATGTCCTCTTCCCGATCTCTTAAAGGCGGTAAAAAAATTGGAATAACACTAAGTCTATAATATAAGTCACATCTAAAAGTCCCTTTATCTATCTCTCTTCTAAGCTCCTTATTGGTGGCTGCTATTATTCTAACGTCTATAGGAATATATCTGCTGCTTCCTATTCTAGTAACACTCCCCTCTTGCAAAACTCTAAGTAAATTCACTTGCATATCAAGAGGCATTTCTCCAATCTCATCTAAGAATAAGGTTCCTCCATTTGCAAGTTCAAATTTACCTGGCATTCCCCCTCTTTTAGCTCCAGTAAAAGCGCAATCTTCATATCCAAATAATTCACTTTCTATTAAGTTTTTAGGAATAGCTCCACAATTTATTGCCACAAAGCTATTGTTTTTTCTGTTACTTGCATTGTGAATAGACTGCGCCAATACTTCTTTACCGGTTCCACTTTCACCTTCAATTAATACAGTTGAAGGGCTAGACGCGATGTTTCTAGCATTATCTATTACATTTTTTATTAAAGAACTTTCTCCTATAATGTCCCCAAATACATATCTAGCTCCCCCCCCTGTATATTTATTAACTAAATTCAAAACCCTTTGAATCTCTTTAATTGTGAGCACCATACCTATAAGATCATTTTTCTCTACCTTAATAGCATAAGCGCTTAAGGCATATCTTTCTCGTACCCCTTGCCGAATTAGCACAATTTCTTCATCATGATAATGCTTTCCCTCTTTAACTTGGTTAAATATATATTTCCAATTATCTAATATTTTTTCTATAGAATTATTCATTATCTCTTCTTTAACTATTTTTAACATAGCACATGAGGCCATATTGATATTTCTAACCACTCCATTAATATCAATAGCTATAATTCCGTAATCCATGGAATTCATGACTGTATTCATATATGAATATGATTTGACAAGCTCATTTTGAACCTTTTCACTATTTATCTGACTTTCTATAGATTTTACAGCAGCCACTACGAGACCTAAAGTATGAGGATGCACCAACTTGCTATTTCCAGTTAAATTTAGTGTTCCAATTATATTGGCATTTTCATCATGGATAATAGCCGCGCTGCAAGTCCATTTGTGGTATGCCGTAACAAAATGTTCTGTAGCAGATACTTGAATAGGCACATCTTCGCTTATAGCTATTCCCATAGCATTAGTGCCTATACTTCTCTCATCCATGTACGCTCCAATTACCATATCCATATCCCTTGCCGCATCTAATATACCTTTATCGCCAATTATATTAAGAATACAACCATCTTTGTCTGTCAATATAATAAAGAATCCTGATCCTACTAAAAAATCATAAATAATCTTCATAAAAGCATCAGCTGTTCTGATTAACTCTTGATTGTTTTTTATATTTTCAACTACTTGTTGCCCTTTTAAAATTCTCTTTGATACTACTTGTTCTTTTTTTATACCATACTTTTGAGAACGTTCATGGGATTTTTTAATTATTTCTTCTCTACTTCCTTTGTTGTACGTCATTATCCTCAACTCCCAGTTTATAACTATTAGTAACCTTATTTGAATTATTTACTTATATTATAACATTCCCATGCTGATTATTATAAAAAAATAAGAGCATTATAACCCTTTATAAGTTATAATGCTCTCTAAATTCATTATTTATGTTTGAATACTATGACCTATTCACTTATTACTAATGCATAAAAAACAAAAATATTTCCTTATCTTGAATACTCGAAGAATCCTTTTTTAGTTTTTCTTCCTAAGAACCCACCTCTAACATATTTCCTTAAAAGGCTATGAGCTCTGTATTTAGAATCTCCAGTTTCTTTATATAAAACATCCATTATAGCAAGACATACGTCTAGTCCTATAAGGTCACCTAGTGCTAGTGGTCCCATTGGGTGATTAGCTCCTAGCATCATTGCTTTATCAATATCTTCTGCTGTTGCAATACCTTCTGCAAGTATGCCTACCGCTTCGTTGACCATTGGTATTAGTATCCTATTTACCACAAAGCCTGGTGCTTCTTCAACTTGTACAGGGTCCTTTCCAATAGATATAGCTACTTCTTTAACTGCATCGAAAGTTTCAGTGGATGTAGCCATTCCTTTAATTATTTCTACAAGCTTCATCATGGGTGCCGGATTAAAGAAATGCATTCCGATAACTTTGTCAGGTCTATTTGTAGCAGTTCCTACTTCTGTTATAGAAAGTGAAGATGTATTTGATGCTAAAATAGTTTCTGGTTTACAGATCCTGCCGAGCTCTGCGAATATTTGTTTTTTAATTTCCATATTTTCTACAGCAGCTTCAACTACTAAATCACAATCTTCTGCTAAACCCATATCAGTAGTTCCTGTAATTCTTGAAAGTATTTCTTCCATTTGATCGTTTGTGATTTTTTCTTTGCTAACTAATCTGTCTAAATTCTTTTTGATTCCAGCAAGTCCTTTATCTACAAATTCATCTTTGATATCTCTCATTATTACTTCATATCCCTTAGCTGCAAATGTTTGAACAATACCGGCTCCCATAGTTCCAGCTCCAAGTACAAAAATCTTTTCCATAATAACACACTCCTCGAATTTTATCTTATTTAAAAATAAAAGTAGCAACTATTTTTAAAACTTACTCTAATACTAAATTTCAGCATTAGAGCAAGTTCACTTAATTAAAACTATTTAAAATTGAATTATTTATCTTCATTTAATGCATTGATTTGGGCTATCATTTCTGGAAGAACTTTTGTGTAATCTCCAGCTATTGCAATATCTGCAACCTTCATGATAGGTGCTGTTGCATCTTTATTTATAGCTATTATAAAATCAGATTCT
>NZ_JAHLEF010000043.1 GCF_018861755.1 Clostridium sp. CF012
ACATACTCCATTCTTCGACGGATATAGACCACAATTTTACTTCAGAACAACTGATGTAACTGGATCAATCAAATTACCAGACGGAATGGAAATGGTAATGCCAGGAGATCACATTGACATGAACGTTGAATTAATCACTCAAGTAGCAATGGATGAAGGATTAAGATTTGCTATAAGAGAAGGCGGAAGAACTGTAGGTTCAGGCGTTGTTACTTCAATAGTTAAATAATAATTTCAAACTATCTATAAACATCAATTGATAAAGAATCATAATAATAAAAGCTTTTATTATTAAGGAGAAGAGGACGCTCTTCTCCTTTTAAATACCCTAAAATACATATAGAATTATAAGTAGAAATCACCAATGTAAAAATTATAAAATAATAGTGAAAAAATACTTGTCAAAGCAATTAATATGTTGTATACTTTAGAGGTTGTATTGTGGTAACAGCGATGAGGTAAGAGGTTGCCGGACTTCCGGGTTATTCTTCACCGAGCATGTCCTGATCTTGAATCGGGCGACGGGGTTCCTGCGATTGTTCCATGCATTTATTGCATGCAACACCCGGAACAGTTTACAGAACATCCGCTGTTGCACGTAAGAAGTAGAGCGTGCGATGAAAAGGAGGGAATATTAATGATTAAACAAAAAATTAGAATCAGATTAAAGGCTTTTGATCACAACATATTAGATCAATCAGCTGAGAAAATTGTTCAGACAGCTAAAAGTACAGGAGCTAAAGTAGCTGGTCCAGTACCACTACCTACAGAAAAAGATGTCATTACAGTATTAAGAGCTCCACACAAATACAAAGATTCAAGAGAGCAATTTGAAATAAGAACTCATAAAAGACTAATAGACATAATTAGTCCATCACCTAAGACTGTTGATGCTCTAATGAGACTCGACTTACCAGCTGGTGTTGATATCGAAATAAAACTATAAGCGTACATACAAGTGCGATAAGCGTATAAGGGTAGTTAACTATACGCAAGTAATAGATAACTATTACTAACTATTATGATCACTATTGTGGTCCGCTAATAAGTAGGAGGTGTATTTTCATGAAAAAAGCAATAATGGGTAAAAAACTTGGTATGACTCAAATATTTGATGAGAATAGAAGAGTTGTTCCAGTAACAGTTGTTGAAGCAGGTCCATGTGTTGTTATTCAAATCAAAACTATCGAAAATGATGGTTATAATGCAATTAAAGTTGGTTTTGGAGACATAAGAGAAAAATTAGTTAACAAACCAATGCAAGGACAATTTGCTAAAGCAGGAACATCTTTAAAAAGATTCGTAAAAGAATTTAGAATGGAAGATACAAGTGCTTATGAAGTAGGTCAAGAATTTAAAGCAGATATATTTGCTGCTGGAGATAAAATTGACGTATCAGGAATTTCTAAAGGAAAAGGATTCCAAGGTGTAATTAAGAGATGGAATGCAAGCAGAGGACCAATGAGTCACGGTTCTAAGTTCCATAGAGCAGTTGGATCAATGGGAGCATCTTCCGATCCATCAAAGACATTTAAAAACAAACATATGCCAGGACACATGGGTAATGTTAATACAACAGTAATAAACCTTGAAATAGTTAAAGTAATGCCTGAAAAGAACATTATATTAATTAAAGGTGGAATACCAGGTCCAAACAAAGGCACAGTTGTAATAAGAAATGCTGTTAAAGCGTAACTTTAAAAGAAAGGAGGATGCAGAATGCTTACATTAGATATATTTAATAAACAAGCACAAAAAGTTGGAGATATAGAGTTAAATGAAAATATCTTCGGAGTTGAAGTCAACACATATGCTATGCACCAAGTTGTAGTAGCACAACTCGCAAACAAAAGACAAGGAACACAATCAGCTAAAACAAGAGCTGAAGTTCGAGGCGGTGGAATTAAGCCTTGGAGACAAAAGGGAACTGGTAGAGCAAGACAAGGTTCTATTAGAGCGCCACAATGGATACATGGTGGTATAGTATTTGCTCCAAAGCCAAGAGATTATCGTATGTCAGTACCTAAGTCAATGAGAAGAGTTGCTTTCAAATCAGCTTTATCAGCTAAGGTAGCAGAAAATGAAATGATAGTTATAGATAGTTTAGAATTTGATTCACCAAAAACTAAAGCAATGATAGAGGTTTTAAGCGCTTTTGGAGCTAAAAAAACACTAATAGTTGTTGAAAAATCAAATGAAAATGTCTATAAATCAACAAGAAACATACCTGGAGTGCAAGTATCCCCAGTAAATAACTTGAATGTTTATGACATATTAAAGTATGAAAAATTCATAATTACAAAGGATGCTGTATCTAAAATTGAGGAGGTGTATATATAATGAAGTTAACTAGCCATGATATTATAAGAAAACCGATAATTACTGAAAAAAGTATGGCTGTAATGGCTGATAAAAAATACACCTTCGTAGTTGACATTCATGCCAATAAAACTCAAGTTAAAAAAGCAGTAGAAGAAGTATTTGGAGTCAAAGTTGAAAACGTAAGAACTCTTAGAAACATGGGTAAAACTAAGAGAGTTGGAGTTCACGTTGGAAAAAGAGCTGACTTTAAAAAAGCTATTGTTACTTTAACAACAGAAAGCAAGACAATTGAGTTTTTTGATGGAATGTAATTATTAAGCAGGTATTGGCAGAGGCCAGATAAGCGAAGAAAAAGGAGGGAAATCAAATGGCGATTAAGAAATTTAGACCAACCACACCTTCAAGAAGAAATATGACTATGTCTGATTTTGCAGAAATAACTACAGATAAGCCACTAAAATCACTTCTTGTAAGCACAAAAAGGTCAGGTGGTAGAAATAACCAAGGTAAGATAACTGTTCGTCACCGTGGTGGTGGAGCAAAACAAGCATACAGACTAATAGATTTCAAAAGAACTAAAGATGGTATTCCAGCAAAAGTTTCTACAATTGAGTATGATCCAAATAGATCTGCTTACATAGCTCTTGTTGTATATGCTGATGGTGAAAAAAGATACATAATTGCTCCAGTAGGATTAAAAGTTGGAGATGTAATTGTATCAGGTGCTGATGCTGATATAAAAGTTGGGAATACACTTCCAATAAGTAATATACCATTAGGATCTACAATTCATAATATAGAACTACAGGTTGGAAAAGGTGCTCAGCTTGTAAGATCTGCAGGTTCTTCTGCACAGCTTATGGCTAAAGAAGGAGAATATGCTACAGTAAAACTTCCAAGTGGAGAAGTAAGATATATTAGATTAAACTGTAGAGCTACTATAGGAACAGTTTCTAATGTAACTCATGATATTGTTAACATAGGTAAAGCAGGAAGAAAAAGACATCTAGGTTTCAGACCTACAGTCAGAGGATCAGTAATGAATCCTAACGATCATCCACATGGTGGTGGAGAAGGTAAATCACCAGTAGGTCACGCTAGTCCGATGACTCCTTGGGGTAAACCGGCACTGGGATATAAAACTAGAAAAACTAAAAAATACTCTGACAAGTTTATTGTTAAGGGAAAAAATAAGAAATAGTTTGGGGAGAATTTTATTTCTCTTCGAATCTATGGTTAAGTTTTATGAAGGGAGGCCACAAAGGTGAGTAGATCAGTTAAAAAAGGACCATTTATACAAGAAATTTTGCTTAGCAGAATAAACGAAATGAACAAGACTGGCGAGAAAAAGGTAATTAAGACTTGGTCAAGAGCTTCTACTATTTTTCCACAAATGATAGGTCATACTATCGCTGTACATGATGGAAGAAAGCATGTACCAGTTTATGTTTTAGAAGATATGGTAGGACATAAATTAGGAGAATTCGCTCTAACTAGAACGTTCAAAGGACACATTGATAAGGAAAAAACAAGCAGAGTAAGATAGTGTCGGAAGGAGGAAACAATCAATGGAGGCTAAAGCTATAGCTAAATATGTGAGAACATCCTCAATGAAAATCGGGATTGTTCTTGATTTAATAAGAGGTAAAAATGTAAATGAAGCTTTTGCTATATTACAATACACTTCCAAAAATGCAGCTGAAGTAGTAACTAAAGTACTTAAATCAGCTGTAGCAAATGCAGAAAATAATTTAAACTTAGATGTTAGTAGATTATATGTTAATAATGCCTATGCATGTCAAGGTCCAACACTTAAGAGATTTAGACCGCGTGCACAAGGAAGAGCTTATAGAATAAGAAAAAGATCTAGCCATGTAACTATAACAGTTACAGAAAGATTATAAGAAGGAGGGATATAACTTGGGACAAAAAGTAAATCCACACGGCTTTAGAGTTGGTGTAATAAAAGATTGGAATTCTAAATGGTACGCAGATAAAAAGAATTTTGCAGATAATCTTGTAGAAGATTTTAAGATTAGAGAATTCTTGAAAAGCAAACTCTATACAGCTGGAATTTCTAAAATCGAAATCGAAAGAGCTGCTAAAAGAGTTAAGATAAATATACACACTGCTAAACCAGGAATGGTTATTGGTAGAGGTGGTTCTGGAATTGAAGTTATAAAGCAAGACATGAAAAAAATTGTAACAGATAAAAATGTTTTAATTAACATAGTAGAAGTAAAACAAGCAGAAAACAATGCTCAATTAATGGCAGAAAGTGTTGCTTCTCAATTAGAAAAGAGAATTTCTTTTAGAAGGGCAATGAAACAAACAATCCAAAGAGCTATGAGAACTGGCGTAAAGGGAGTTAAAACTGCATGTGCAGGAAGACTTGGTGGAGCTGAAATAGCTAGAACAGAGCACTATCATGAAGGTACAATTCCATGCCAAACATTGAGAGCTGATATAGATTACGGATTTGCAGAAGCAAATACTGTATATGGAAAAATCGGAGTAAAAGTTTGGGTGTATAGAGGTGAGGTTCTTCCTACAAAGAAAATCGTTAAGGAAGAAGTAAACGCGTAGAAGTGTAAGGAAGGAGGAATAAAACATGTTAATGCCTAAGAGAACTAAACATCGTAAGGTTCATCGCGGTAAAATGCGAGGAAAGGCTACAAGAGGAAACTTTATTGCATACGGTGATTATGCATTGCAAGCTACAGAATGTGGTTGGGTTAAAAGTAACCAAATAGAATCTGCCAGAGTTGCTATCAATAGATATGTAAAAAGAGGAGGTCAGGTTTGGATTAAAATCTTCCCTGACAAGCCAGTAACTGAAAAACCAGCTGAAACTCGTATGGGTTCCGGTAAAGGATCAGTAGAATATTGGGTAGCAGTTGTTAAGCCAGGCAGAGTATTATTTGAAATTGCAGGAGTAACAGAAGAAGCAGCTAGAGAAGCGATGAGACTTGCTTCACACAAACTTCCAATTAAAACTAAGTTTGTATCTAGAAAAGATTTTGAGGAAATGGGTGGTGAACTCAATGAAGGCTAATGAATTAAATGAATTAAGACAAAGTAATCCTCAAGATTTGCAAGTAAAAATGTCTGATTTAAAGGCAGAATTGTTTAACCTTAGATTTCAGTTAGCTACTGGCCAACTAGAAAATCCTATGAGAATCAAACAGGTTAAAAAATCTATAGCCCAAATTAAGACCATCCTTAGACAGGAAGAAATAAGGTCTTTAGAACAGTAAAACTGAAAGGAGGTTGCTCTTGTGGAAAGAAATAACAGAAAAACAAGAATCGGTAGAGTAGTTTCTGATAAAATGGATAAGACAATAGTTGTTGCAATTGAAACAAAAGTTCGTCATCCATTATACGGAAAAATAATTAACAAAACAACAAAATTTAAAGCTCATGATGAAAATAATGAAGCTCAAATTAACGATAAAGTTTCAATTATGGAAACTAGACCATTATCCAAGGATAAAAGATGGAGAATTACTGGGATAGTTGAAAAAGCTAAATAGTATTTCAGTTTAAGAACTGAAAGGAGGGTATTTGATATGATACAACAGCAAACTAGATTGAAAGTTGCAGATAATTCTGGTGCAAAGGAAATAATGTGTATTAGAGTATTAGGTGGTTCCAAAAGAAAATGGGGAAACATCAGTGACACAATAGTTGCCAGCGTAAAAAGTGCAACACCAGGTGGAGTTGTTAAAAAAGGTGAAGTAGTTAAGGCAGTTATAGTTAGATCAGCAAAAGGTGTAAGAAGAGCAGACGGAACATACGTTAAATTTGATGATAATGCAGCTGTTATTATAAAAGATGACAAGACTCCAAAAGGTACTCGTATATTCGGACCTGTTGCAAGAGAGTTAAGAGATAAGGACTTCAGTAAGATCTTATCACTAGCGCCTGAAGTTCTATAAGATAGGAGGTGTCTAATATGGCAGTTAAAAAAATGCACGTAAGAAAAAAGGATTCAGTAATGGTTATTTCAGGTAAAGACAAAGGCAAAATAAGCGAAGTCTTAGCTGTATATCCTAAAACTGGAAAAGTTTTAGTGAAAGATGTTAGTGTAGTTACAAAACATCAAAAGCCTAGCAAACAAAACATGCAAGGTGGAATAGTTCACAGAGAAGCGGCTATAAATTCTTCTAAAGTTATGCTATATTGCACAAAATGCAAAAATGTAACAAGAATAAATAGCAAAATTCTAGATGATGGAACTAAGGTTAGAGTTTGCAAGAAGTGTGGAGAAACATTTTAATTTCTGAAAGGAGGTTTAACATATGAGTTCAAGGCTACAAGAAAAATACGAAAACGAAGTAGTTCAAGCTTTAATGGAAAAATTCGGGTATAAAAACGTAATGGAAGTACCAAAACTTGAAAAGATAGTTTTAAATATGGGAGTCGGAGAAGCAAAAGATAATTCTAAAGTTTTAGATGCAGCTGTTAGTGATATGCAACTTATAGCAGGTCAAAAGCCAGTTATAACAAGAGCAAAGAAATCAATAGCTAATTTTAAACTAAGAGAAAACATGCCAATTGGCTGTAAGGTTACATTAAGAAAAACTCAAATGTTCGAATTTGCTGACAAATTAATGAACGTTGCATTACCTAGAGTTAGAGATTTTAGAGGAGCTTCTTCTAAAGCATTTGACGGAAGAGGTAATTATGCTATAGGTGTTAAAGAACAACTTATATTCCCTGAAATAGACTATGATAAAATTGATAAGATAAGAGGAATGGATATAATATTCGTTACTACTGCAAAGACAGACGAGGAAGCAAGAGAGCTATTAAGATTCCTTGGAATGCCATTTGCTCAATAATAAGGAGGGAAACATATGGCACGTAAGGCATTAATAGAAAAGTGGAAAAAAGAACCTAAATTTTCAACTAGAGCTTATACAAGATGTAGACTTTGTGGGAGACCGCATTCTGTATTACAAAAATTTGGTATATGCCGTATCTGTTTTAGAGAACTTGCACACAAGGGAGAAATTCCTGGTTGCAGAAAAGCAAGTTGGTAATTAGAACATTCTAATGAAAGGAGGCACGAAAAATGGTTATGACTGACCCAATCGCAGATTTGCTAACACGTATAAGAAACGCAAATGTTGTAAGACATGAAATAGTAGAAGTACCTTCATCAACTATAAAGAAGGAAATTGCAAATATAATGCTTCAAGAAGGATATCTTAAAAACATTGAAGAATATAATGATGGCGTTGTTCCAATGATGAGACTTGCAATGAAATATGGTCAAAACAAGGAAAGAGTTATCACTGGTCTTAAGAGAATATCTAAGCCAGGACTTAGAGTATATTCTAAAAATGAGGATATTCCAAAAGTATTGAACGGACTCGGAGTGGCTATAATATCTACTTCAAAAGGTTTAGTAGCAGATAAAGATGCTAGAAAATTAGGACTAGGCGGAGAAGTTATTTGTTACATTTGGTAATAGAATAATTCTACGACATAACGAAATTGATTTGTTATGTACATAGTAATGATATATAATTTAGCGAAAACCAAAAAAAAGTTGTGCTCAATGTAAATTTGAGAATAAACAATTGTAAATTGGTTAGTACTTAAAAAGAATATAAAGGCATAGCAATTAATAATTGTTAAGTGTCTAAAAACAATACAGGAGGTGTAAGTATGTCAAGAATCGGAAGACTTCCAGTAGCTATACCAAGTGGAGTAACTGTTACAGTTTCAGCAACTAATGTTGTAAATGTAAAAGGACCAAAAGGTGAGTTAACTCAAAACATGAGTACTAAAATGAATATAGCTATAGAAGACAATACTTTGGTAGTTACAAGACCAAGCGATGTAAAAGAGCATAGAGCTCTTCATGGACTTACAAGATCATTAATTAATAATATGGTTATTGGAGTTACAGAAGGATACCAGAAAACACTTGAATTAGTTGGTGTTGGTTACAGAGCTCAATTAAAAGGAGCTAAAATAACATTAAATCTTGGATATTCACATCCAGTTGAAATAGATGCAGTTGCAGGAATCCAATTTGAAATACCTGATCCTAACAAAATAATAGTAAAAGGTATCGATAAGCAATTAGTTGGAGCTGTTTCAGCAGAGATAAGAACTTGGAGAAAACCAGAACCTTACAAAGGCAAAGGAATTAGATATTCTGATGAAGTTGTTAGACGTAAGGAAGGTAAAACAGGTAAATAAAGTAGGAAGGAGTGAATGATTTGTTCAAGAAAGAAGATAGACAAAAGTCAAGAGTTAAGCGTCATCTTAGAGTTCGTAAAAAGATTTCTGGTACAGCACAAAGACCAAGACTCGCTGTATATAGAAGTGAAAAGAACATATATGCTCAAGTAATAGATGATGTTGCACAAATCACATTAGTTTCTGCTTCAAGTGTAGATAAAGCTTTCGAGCTTAAAATAGGAAGCAATAAAGAAGCAGCAAAACTAGTTGGAAAAATGATTGCTGAAAGAGCACTTGAAAAAGGAATAGAAGAAGTAGTATTCGACAGAGGTGGATATGTATACCACGGTAGAGTACAAAACCTAGCTGAAGGCGCAAGAGAAGCTGGACTTAAATTCTAAGAAAAGGAGGGAAACACATGAAGATAGATCCTAGCACATTAGATCTTAAAGAAAAAGTAGTTAATATAAACAGAGTTGCTAAGGTTGTTAAAGGTGGAAGAAACTTCAGATTCAGCGCATTAGTTGTTGTTGGAGACGAAAACGGACACGTTGGCGTTGGAATGGGTAAATCTGTAGAAATTCCAGAAGCAATTAGAAAAGGAATAGAAGATGCTAAGAAAAATTTAGTAACAGTAGCTATGGTTGGAACAACAATTCCTCATACTATTGATGGTAAGTTTGGTACTTCAGTTGTACACATAATGCCTGGTGCAGAAGGTACAGGAGTTCTAGCTGGTGGTCCAGTTAGAGCGGTTCTAGAATTATCAGGATTAAAAGATGTCAGAGCTAAATCTTTAGGCTCTAGTAATGCAAGAAATGTGGTTAATGCTACTATTGATGGTTTAGCTAGATTAAGAACAGTAGAAGATGTAGCTAAATTAAGAGGCAAAACTGTAGAAGAAATATTAAGATAGGAGGGGAAAACCTTGGCTAAAGTAAAACTAACATTGGTTAAGAGCTTAATAGGTAGAAAAAGAGAACATATTGCTACTTGTAATTCTCTAGGATTAAGAAAAATAAGAAAAAGTGTTGAGCACGAGGAAACTCCTCAAATCAGAGGTATGATTAATAAAGTTATATATCTAATAAAAGTAGAAGAAGTTTAAAACGAGGAGGTGTTTACATGAAACTTCAAGATTTAAGACCTGCAGAAGGTTCAAAAAAATCTCGTAAAAGACTTGGTAGAGGTACTGCTACAGGCTGGGGTAAAACTGCGGGAAGAGGTCAAGACGGACAAAACTCTAGATCAGGTGGAGGAACAAGACCAGGATTTGAAGGTGGTCAGATGCCTTTATACAGGAGATTACCTAAAAGAGGATTCACTAATATTTTTGCAAAAGAATATGCTTGTATAAACGTAGATAGACTTAACATTTTCGAAGATGGTACAGAAATCACACCAGAATTGCTATTAGAGAGAAGAGTAATAAGAAAAGTATATGATGGAGTTAAGATACTTGGAAATGGTAACTTAGAAAAGAATTTAACTGTAAGTGCAACAAAATTCTCTAAAGCAGCAGCTGAGAAAATTGAGGCAGCTGGAGGAAAAGTTGAGGTGATATAAATGTTATCAACCCTACGTAATGCCTGGAAAATCCCGGATTTAAGAAAACGCATGATGTTCACACTACTTATGGTTGCAATTATTAGGATGGGTATTTTCATTCCTGTTCCTGGTGTAGATGCTAGCAAACTTTTAGACTTAACTGCTAATGGAGGCACATTATTTAGTTTTTATGAAATGCTTTCAGGTGGAGCATTTAGTAAGTTTAGTATCTTTGCTATGGGTGTTGGTCCATACATAAATGCATCAATCATAATGCAATTACTTGTAATAGCGATTCCTTACTTAGAGCAACTTTCTAAAGAGGGTCTCGAAGGACGCAAGAAGATACAGGATTATACGAGATATGCATCAATAGTACTTGGTGCGCTACAAGCCTTTGGTATGTATGCAATTATTTCAGGTACTGGAGCATTCTCAAATAATTCTAGTTTAGCCATATTTTTAGTCATACTAACGATGACAACTGCATCAACATTTTTGGTGTGGATAGGGGAACAAATCACTGGTAAAGGTATCGGAAATGGTATTTCATTAATAATATTTATTAATATTATATCAGGGTTACCTTCAACAGCGTATAAAATTGCTGGACTCCAGACGGCAGGAACTGTAAATTTTGTAGAGGTTATAATGTTTATCGCAATATCTGTAGCATTATTAGTAGCAGTGGTAATAGCAAGTTTAGGTGAAAGAAGAATTCCTGTTCAATATGCTGGAAAATCAGTTGGAAACAAAACCTTCAAAGGACAATCAACACATATTCCTATCAATGTAAATGGATCTGGAGTTATCGGTATAATTTTTGCAATGTCAGTAATGACATTTCCAGAAACAATAGCACAACTTAAACCGACATCTTCAATTGCAAAATTCATTACAGGAAGTCCTTGGAGCATTTTTGAAAGGAACAGTCTGAAATACGCCGTGGTATATTTTGTGTTAATAGTATTCTTTACATGGTTTTATACTCAGGTAACATTTAAACCAGATGAAATGGCTGAAAATATGCATAAATCATCAGGCTTTATACCAGGTATCAGACCAGGTGGAAATACAGCAACTTATATCGATATGGTGTTGACTAAGGTTTCAATACTTGGAGGAACTTTTGCGGCTGTTATAGCAATATTCCCTATTATCATAGAGGGATATACACACTTTAAGGGAGTATACTTTGGTGGGACAATGTTACTAATCATGGTAAATGTTGCTCTTGAGACGTTAAGACAACTTGAATCACAATTAGTAATGAGACATTACCAAGGATTCCTTAGATAAAATATTACCAGGAGATGATACTATGAGAATAATCTTGTTAGGTCCTCCGGGAGCCGGAAAAGGAACGCAAGCAAAATCCATAAGCAATAAATTCTCCATACCACATGTATCAACAGGGGACATATTCAGAAAGAATATTTCAGAAAAAACCCCTCTTGGAATCGAAGCTAAGAAACATATTGATAAGGGACACTTAGTTCCTGATGGATTGACTATAGATATAATTGTGGATAGGTTAGATAATGAGGATTGCACAAATGGATTTTTATTAGATGGATATCCTAGAACTGTTAATCAAGCTGAAGCCTTAGAAACTATATTAGAAGAAAAAGGTAATCGTCTTGATACTGCATTATTAATAAAGGTTCCTAGAGAATTTATTCTCAATCGAATGACTGGTAGAAGGGTTTGTCTTAACTGTGGCGCGAGCTATCATATTACATTTAATCCGCCGGAGACGGACGGAAAATGTAATCTATGTGGATCATCTCTTGTACAAAGAGCTGATGACAGTGAAGAAACCGTTAGTGAACGTTTAGACATCTATGATGCACAAACGCAGCCACTTATAAAGTATTATGGTGACAAAAACTTATTATCAGTAGTTGATGGAACACAAGCAATTAATAGTGTATTTGAAAGTATCTGTAGTATCTTAGGAGAGATAGAAAAGTGATAAACATAAAAAGTGATATGGAAATTCAATATATGAGAAGTGCAGGTAAAGTGGTTGCTGAAGCCCTTGCATTAATTGAAGAAGTAATAAAACCGGGAATAACCACTGCAGAAATAGATAAATTAGCTGAAGAGTTCATAATAAAACAGGGTGCTAAACCATCTTTTAAAGGTTATTGTGGATTTCCAGCTTCCATATGTACATCTGTTAATGATGAAGTGGTTCATGGAATTCCAACTAATAGGATTTTGCTTGAGGGAGATATAATTAGCATAGATTGTGGTGCCATATTAAATGGCTATCATGGAGATGCTGCTAGAACTTTTCCAGTAGGAAAAGTATCTAATGAAGCTACAATGCTCATAGAGATTACTAAAAACAGTTTTTTCAAGGGCATTGAAAAGGCTATAATCGGCAATAGATTATCAGATATATCTGCTGCAATTCAGTGTTATGCTGAGGAGCATGGATACTCTGTGGTTAGGGATTTTGTAGGTCATGGAATTGGCACATCAATGCATGAAGATCCAGAGGTTCCTAATTATGGTACTCCAGGTAGAGGTCCTAAATTAGTTCATGGTATGGTACTTGCAATTGAACCTATGATAAATATAGGAAAGCATTATGTCAAAGTAAAGGCTAATAGATGGACGGTAGTAACAAAAGATGGCAGTTTATCTGCACATTATGAAAACACTGTTGCTATCCTGAAAAGTGGTCCTGAAATATTAACTTTGAACTAATAGAGGTGAATGGTTTGGACGAAAATACCCTTTTAGGTAAGGTTGTAAATTCTAAAGCGGGAAGAGATATGCACAGAAAATTTATTGTGGTAGGTATACTAAATAGTGAATATGTGTATATCGCTGATGGAGATTTAAGAAAGATTGAAAAACCTAAAAAAAAGAAGGTTAGACATCTAGATCTTACTAACACAGTAGCTGAGGAAGTTAAAGATTTAATTTTATCTGAAAAAGAGGTTACTAATTCTAAAATTAAAATATTTTTGCAGTTTGCAGATATTCGTAAGGAGGTTTGATTACCTTATGTCAAAAGATGATATAATTGAAATGCAAGGTGTGGTATTAGAAACTTTGCCCAATGCAATATTTCAAGTTGAGCTTGAAAGTGGGCATAAAGTATTAGCTCATATTTCGGGAAAGCTAAGAATGAATTTTATAAGAATACTACCAGGCGATAAGGTTACAGTAGAACTTTCTCCATATGATCTCACTCGTGGGAGAATAACTTGGAGAGATAAGTAATAAGGAGGGTTAGCTATGAAAGTAAGGCCATCAGTTAAACCTATGTGTGAAAAATGTAAGGTTATTAAACGAAAAGGAAGAGTAATGGTTATCTGTGAAAATCCTAAGCATAAACAAAAACAGGGTTAATAAGTTTTATTTACAAATGGGTTTAGTTAAGTATTAAATGTAAAAATTAATATATTTATAATAAATCACATTAAGTCGTTTTATAGCTTGCAAATGTGATAAAATGTTAACAACAAGTATCTAGGAGGTGTAAACAGTAAATGGCAAGAATAGCAGGTATTGACCTACCAAGAGAAAAAAGGGTTGAAATAGGCCTAACATATATATTTGGTATTGGATTACCAAAGTCACAAGGAATTCTTAAAGCAACAGGAGTAAATCCTGACACAAGGGTTAAGGATTTAACTGAAGAAGAAGTTAATGAATTGAGAACATACATCACCAAGAACTTTATAATTGAAGGTGACTTGAGAAGAAAAGTTGCATTAGATATTAAAAGATTAATGGAAGTTGGATGTTATAGAGGAATAAGACATAGAAGAGGTCTTCCAGTAAGAGGACAAAAAACTAAAACTAATGCAAGAACAAGAAAAGGCCCTAAGAAAACAATGGCGGGCAAAAAGAAATAGTAAGGAGGGAATGTAATGGCTCAAAAAGTTAAAAGAAGTAGAAGAAAAAAAGAGAAAAAAAATATTGAGCACGGTTGTGCTCACATAAAGTCTACTTTTAATAATTCCATCGTTACACTTACAGATGCAGCTGGAAATGCTTTATCTTGGTCTAGTGCAGGTGGATTAGGTTTTAGAGGATCAAGAAAGAGTACTCCTTTTGCAGCTCAAATGGCAGCAGAAGCTGCTACAAAAGCAGCAATGGAGCACGGATTAAAGAGTGTTGACGTATTTGTTAAAGGACCTGGAGCAGGTAGAGAAGCGGCAATTAGATCACTTCAAGCGGCTGGATTAGAAATTACATTAATCAAAGACGTTACTCCAATTCCACATAACGGATGTAGACCACCAAAAAGAAGAAGAGTATAGTAAACAGGAGGTGTAATTTGAATGGCAAGATATACTGGAGCTACTTGTAGGCTTTGCAGAAGAGAAGGTATGAAGCTAAACCTTAAGGGTGATAGATGCTTCACGGATAAATGTGCATTTTCAAGAAGAGGCTATGCACCGGGACAACACGGACAAAGCAAGAAAAAAATGTCTAACTATGGATTACAATTAAGAGAAAAACAAAAGGCTAAAAGAATTTATGGAATACTTGAAAGCCAATTTAGAAGATACTACGATAAGGCTGACAAGTTAAGAGGAATAACAGGTGAGAACCTATTAAGACTTCTAGAAGTGAGACTTGATAACGTAGTATACAGATTAGGATACGGAAATTCAAGACAAGAAGCTAGGCAACTAGTAACTCACGGACATTTCTTAGTTGACGGTAAAAAGGTAGATATTCCTTCTTACAGTTTAGTAGCAAATCAAGTGGTATCTGCATGTCCAAAAAGCAGAGCTACTGAGAAGTTTAAGGTTTTCGCTGAAAATCCTAAAACTATGCCAAATTGGTTAGAGTCTAACTTAGAGAAATTCGAAGGAAAAGTTATTTCACTACCAACTAGGGAAGATATAGATGTTCCTGTTAACGAGACGCTAATCGTCGAGTTATACAGCAAATAGTCATTAGTATAGAATCAGTTGCCCTCATTATAAGTTGCCAATTAAAAAAGAGGAGGGTTTAGTATGTTAGAAATAGAAAAGCCAAAAATAGAATGTGTAGAAACTGCAGAAGATGATTCTTATGGGAAATTTATAATTGAACCATTAGAAAGAGGCTATGGTATAACACTAGGTAATGCATTAAGAAGGATTCTTCTTTCTTCATTACCTGGCGTTGCTACAAGTGCAGTTAAAATTGATACAGTACTTCATGAATTTTCCACAGTTAAAGGTGTTAAAGAAGATGTTACAGAATTAATTCTGAACATCAAAAGCTTAGCATTAAAAATGAATGGAGAGGGTCCTAGAACTGTTTATATTGATGCTAAGGGACCTGGAGTAGTTACTGGAGCAGACATTAAAACTGATGGAGATATAGAAGTTGTTAATGACGATTTACATATTGCAACACTAGATGATGGTGCTAAACTATATATGGAACTAACTGTTAACAAAGGTAGAGGATATGTGTCTCAGGCTAAAAATAAGACAGATGAATTACCGATAGCTACTATACCAGTAGATTCAATATATACTCCAGTGAAGAGAGTGAATTTTGCTGTAGAGAACACTCGAGTAGGTCAGATTACTGATTATGATAAATTAACTATTGAAATATGGACTAATGGAACCATTAGACCAGATGAAGCTATTGGTTTATCAGCTAAAATACTTATCGAGCACTTTAAGTTATTTATGACATTAACAGATCATGCTGATAATGTTGAAATAATGGTTGAAAAAGAAGAAGATAAGAAAGAAAAAGTTCTTGAAATGACTATTGAAGAATTAGACCTTTCTGTTAGAAGTTATAATTGTTTAAAAAGAGCTGGAATTAATACAGTTCAAGAATTAACAGAGAGATCAATGGATGATATGATGAAGGTCAGGAATTTAGGTAAAAAATCACTTGAAGAAGTTGAACAAAAGCTTCAAGCACTGAGCTTGAACTTGAAGCTAAGTGAAGAGTAAGGAGGTAAACACATGGCAATGTATCGTAAATTAGGACGCTCAACTGATCAAAGAATTGCAATGTTTAGAAGTCTTGCAACTAATTTGTTGAAGTACGGAAAAATTGAAACTACTGTCACTAGAGCAAAAGAAACTAGAAAATTTGCTGAAAGAATGATAACTCTTGGAAAAAGAGGAGATCTTCATGCTAGAAGACAAGCACTTGCATTCATTACAGAAGAAAGCGTTGTTAAAGATTTATTTGACAATATTGCACCCAAGTATGCTGATAGAAACGGCGGATATACTAGAATAATGAAAATGGGTCCAAGAAGAGGCGACGCAGCAGAAATGAGTATAATAGAATTAGTATAGTTTGAACAAAGGGGATTAAGTTAAATCAAACTTAATCCCCATTTTCTTATAAATATTTATAAATATAGGGAGTGACACTTATGGGTGAAAAAATGGTTATATGTAATAATCTTGTTTACAAATACCCTCAAAGTGAAGATGAACAGCCTAAAATAGCCATAGATAAATTAAATTTAGAGGTTAATAAGGGTGAATTTTTAGTAGTACTCGGCCATAATGGCTCAGGAAAATCTACTTTTGCTAAACATATAAATGCTCTTTTAATACCTACTGAGGGTGAAGTCTATGTAGATGGGTTACTAACTTCCGAGGAAAGCAATTTATGGAATATTAGGAATGTGGCTGGAATGGTATTTCAAAATCCAGACAATCAAATTGTAGCCACCATCGTAGAAGAAGATGTAGCATTTGGTCCAGAAAACTTAGGTATAGATCCAAGTGAAATTAGAAAAAGAGTAGATGAATCATTAAAAAATGTCCAAATGTACGAGTATAAAAAACATGCTCCACACTTACTTTCTGGTGGTCAAAAACAAAGGGTAGCTATTGCTGGTATTCTTGCCATGAGGCCAAAGTGCATTGTATTTGATGAACCTACGGCTATGCTTGATCCATTTGGTAGAAAAGAAGTTATTAGAACTATAAAAGAAATAAACAAAAAATATGGTATAACAATAATCCTAATAACTCATAATATGGAAGAAGCGGTAGAAGCAGATAGAATCGTGGTTATGGATAATGGCAAAATTGTAATGAATGGAAAACCGAGAGAGATATTTAAGAATGTTTCCCTTATGAAAAAAATAGGTCTAGATGTTCCGCAGGTAACGGAACTGGCATATGAACTTAAACAAAATGGTATTAATATAGAATCAGATATATTAACTATAAATGAGATGGTGAATGCATTATGTCAATTAAAATAGAAAATTTAACACATATATATATGCCAAAGACTCCTTTTGAAAAAAAAGCTATAGATGATGTATCTTTAGAAATAAAGCAAGGAGAATTTGTTGCACTAATTGGGCACACAGGCTCAGGAAAATCAACACTAATACAACATATAAATGGACTTTTAAAACCCACATCAGGGAGTCTATACATTGACGACATAGATATAACAGTGAAAAAAGCAAAATTGACAAACATAAGAAAAAAAGTTGGTCTAGTATTTCAATATCCTGAATATCAACTTTTTGAAGAAACTATTGAAAAAGACATTGCTTTTGGACCACAAAATCTAGGTCTGGATAATGATGAGATAAATAAAAGGGTTCGGAGAGCAATGAGAATTGTTGGACTGGACTATGAGCAGTATAAAGATAAATCACCTTTTGAAATAAGTGGCGGTCAAAAGAGAAGAGTAGCAATAGCCGGGGTAGTGGCTATGGAACCAAAGGTCTTAATTCTAGATGAACCAACAGCGGGACTTGATCCAAAAGGAAGAGACGATATTTTAAGTAAAATTGTTGAGCTCTACAAAGAGAATGATATGACCATAATACTCGTATCTCACAGTATGGAAGACGTTGCGAAAGTTGCAAATAGAATTGTAGTAATGGATAGTGGAAAGTGCATTTTAGATGGAACCCCAGAGAAAATATTTAGGGAAATAGAAATATTAGAAAGTGTAGGACTTGCTGTACCACAGGTAACATACTTAATTAGGGAGCTTCGTAATAAGGGGTTTAATATATCTGAGGATATATTCACTATAGAAAAAGCTAAACAAGAATTGCTTAAATTATTTAAAAGGAATTAGTATAATTTTTTTGTTTAATAAGATAAATGTATAACAGTAATGTGTGATTCTTGCAACACATTGGAGGAATTTGTATGATCAAAGATATTACAATAGGTCAATATATACCAGGGGAGTCTTTTGTACATAAATTAGATCCAAGATTAAAGATATTAATATCTCTACTATTTATTGTTGATCTATTTTTAGTAAATAATTTTAAAGGCTATTTATTTGTAGTTATATTTATTTTAACCACTGTATTAATAGCTAATTTGTCATTTAAGTATATTTACAATGGAATAAAGCCAATTTTAATATTATTGCTTATTACAGCAGTGTTAAACATTTTTATGACTACTGGAAAAGAATTACTCTGGCACTGGGGGTTTATAAGTGTATATAAAGAAGGCTTAATAATTGCAGCCTTTATGATAATTAGGCTAGTGTTTTTAATAATGGGAACATCAATACTAACCCTTACAACCTCTCCAATAGAGTTAACTGATGGCATAGAAAATCTGCTAAAGCCCTTTAAAAAAATAGGAGTACCAGCTCATGAACTGGCAATGATGATGACTATTGCATTAAGATTCATACCTACCCTTATGGATGAGACTGATAAAATCATGAAAGCACAAATGGCAAGAGGTGCAGATTTTGAGTCTGGAAATTTGATAAGTAGGGCTAAAAGTTTAATTCCTATTTTAGTACCACTGTTTATAAGTTCGTTTAGACGGGCTGATGAACTCGCAATGGCTATGGAATCAAGATGTTATAAAGGTGGAGAAGGTAGAACTAGGATGAAGCAACTAATGATAACAAAAAAAGATTATATTGCAAGCTTTGCTTTTGCATTGCTATTTGTTATTACTATAGCTTTCAGAACATAATGTTCTTGTGCAAAGAAAAGGACGTGAAGCGGTGAGAAATATAAAGCTTCTAATAGAATATGATGGAACAAATTATGCAGGATGGCAAAGGCAAAAGAATATAATGACTATTCAGGAAAAAGTAGAGAGTGCTATTGAAAAGATTACAGGTGAAAAAGCTCAAATTACTGGCTCTAGTAGAACAGATACTGGAGTGCATGCAAGAGGGTATACAGGAAACTTTTATACTAATAGTAAAATATCTGTGGAAAAGTTCGCAGGGGCTATTAATAGTAAACTACCCTTAGATATTGTAATTTTACATTGCTTTGAGGTTCCTTTTGAGTTTCATTCAAGGTATAATAGTACTGGGAAGATGTATAGTTATACTATACTTAATAGGTATGAAGCTGCTGCTGTAGGTCGCAATTATATCTATCATCACAAACAAGTACTAGATGTAGAGGCTATGAAAGTAGCTGCTGAGTATTTTATAGGTACCCATGACTTTTCTGCATTTAAAAATTTAGGTAGTTCTGTAAAAACTTCTGTGAGAACGATCACAAAGCTAGATATCACAAAGAATGAAGATATCATAAAAATATATATTGCAGCTGATGGGTTCCTTTATAATATGGTAAGAATAATAGTGGGAGCACTAGTTCGTGTTGGAGAAGGTAAGATTAAACCCAATGAAATAAAAAATATAATCCTATCAAAGCAGCGATCAAAGGCTGGAAAATCCGTTCCACCCGGTGGATTATGCTTAGAAGAAGTTTTTTATTAAAATAAAACTCTAATAATTGCAATATCTTGTGTAAAAACATTGACACACCCGGTAGAATGTATTATACTTATTAATGTTTGTATATATTATCGTGTAATAAGATCCACTAGCCCCGGATCTTTAGCATAGAAATTAATTGTTAAAAGTTCAGGGAGGGAAAATAATGAAATCAAAATCATTCATAGCAAAACCACTAGAAGTAGAAAGAAAATGGTTCGTTGTCGACGTAGAAGGAAAAGTTTTAGGAAGAGCAGCTAGCCAAATAGCTTCAATATTAAGAGGAAAACATAAACCAACATTTACACCACATGTGGATACTGGTGACTTTGTAATTGTAATAAATGCTGATAAGATCGTTTTAACTGGTAAGAAATTAGACCAAAAAATGTTAAGACATCACTCTTTTTATCCAGGTGGATTAAAAGAAGTTCCATATAGAGTAGCATTAGTTAAAAAACCTGAGTTTATTTTTGAAGAGGCAGTAAGAAGAATGCTTCCAAAGGGACCACTAGGTCGTCAAACAGCTAAAAAAATGACTGTTTACAGAGGACCAGAACATAAGAACCAGGCACAGAATCCAGAAACATTAGTGCTTAAATACTAATCAGGTTAGGAGGGAGTAAATATAATGGCAAAAGTTCAATATATAGGAACAGGAAGAAGAAAGAAATCAGTTGCGAGAGTTAGACTTATACCTGGAGAAGGTAAAATTGTTATAAATAAAAGAGCAATAGAAAATTATTTCGGATTAGAAACTTTAATGCTTATAGTTAACCAACCACTAGTGTTAACTGGAACTAAAGATAAATTCGATATATTAGTTAATGTACACGGTGGTGGATATACAGGTCAAGCCGGTGCAATAAGACATGGTATTTCAAGATCACTTCTTAAAGCTGATGAAACTTTAAGACCTGAACTTAAAAAAGCAGGATTTTTAACAAGAGATCCAAGAATGAAAGAAAGAAAGAAATACGGTCTTAAAAAAGCAAGAAAAGCATCTCAGTTCTCAAAGAGATAATATTTTTGTACATAAGAGGGAATATACACTTAGTAAAGGTGTATATTCCCTTTTTTTATTTTATAAAAATTTATAAAGTTATTAACTTAATATAATATATCAATATAATGGAAAAGTAAATACTCATTATGTTATGTTTGTGTTAAGTTTATTAAAGTCTATGTTAAATATAGTACAAAATACATAACATATAGCTTAACTTATAGTATTATTTAGATGAATGATTAAAGTACTTATAATAAGTTTAAATATGGAGGGATTTTATGAATGCAGTAAATATGTTTATAGGGCTTTTTGGAGGACTAGGGTTATTCCTGTATGGAATGAAGATGATGGGAGATGGACTGGCAAATACTTCCGGTGAAAAACTTAAAAAGATATTTGAAAAAATCACATCGAATCCCATTAAAGGAGTGGCAACAGGGGCTGCTATAACGGCAGTTATTCAAAGCAGCAGTGCTACTACAGTAATGGTAGTAGGTTTTGTAAATGCAGGCCTTATGAACTTATATCAAGCAGCAGCAGTAATTATGGGAGCTAATATTGGAACTACTGTAACGGCGCAGCTAATTGCATTTAACCTTGATAATATAATACCGATATTTTTAGGAATAGGTTCGCTAACAATAATATTTTCTAAGGGTAAGAAAAGTAGAGAAATAGGTAATATAATATTAGGACTTGGTATTCTCTTTTTAGGAATGCAATTAATGAAGGACACTATGTCTCCACTAGCTGAGTCGCCAGCTTTTGCAACTTTAATAATGAAGCTCGAAGGAAATACTATCTTAGGGATTTTAACCGGTGCACTAATGACTGCTGTAATCCAAAGTTCCTCCGCATCCACTGGCATTATAGTAGTATTAGCTTCTACAGGAGCGCTACCACTGGCAGTAGCAGTTCCAATTTTATTTGGTAATAATATAGGTACATGTATAACAGCACTATTATCAAGCATAGGAACTTCAAAAACAGCAAAAAAAGCAGCCTTAATACATCTATTCTTTAACATATTTGGTACTTTGATTTTTATACCATTAATAAATCCACTAATAAGCCTTGTGCAAGGTATATCGCCAGGTGGAACTATAGATATAAAAAGACAAATTGCAAATGCCCACACTATATTTAACATAACAAATACAATAATTATGGTACCATTTATAAAATATCTTGTTTTACTCGTTAATAAAATAATACCTGGAGAAGATGAAGTTCAAACAATGGGTGTTAAGTATATAGATGACAGGTTACTAGAGACACCGGTAATTGCAGTTGGTCAAACTACAAAAGAGGTTGTTAGAATGGCAAATCTCGCAAAAGAGAATGTACAACTTGCTATGGACTGTTTTATTAACAATAATGAAAGTAGTATAAAAACTGTTTATGGAAATGAAAAATTAATAAATTTACTGGAGGACGAAATTACATCATATTTAGTAAAGCTTTCCTCAGCAGAATTATCCGAGCACCAAACTAAAATAGTAACGTCTATGTTTAATGTAGTAAATGATATAGAGCGTATTGGAGATCATGCCGAGAATTTGGCAGATATAACTAGTGAAAAGATCCAAAAGAATTTGAATTTCTCCAGAGAAGCGCTACATGAGTTAGATGGAATGTATAAATACATAGTGCATGCCTTAGAGATTAGTATTGAAAGTTTTGAAAATAATGATATTCTAAAGGCAGAATCTATTATGGAAATAGAAAATAGAATTGACAGCTTAGAAAAAGAACTAAGGTTATCACATATAAGAAGATTAAATACTGGGACTTGCGGTGCTACAGTTGGAACCATGTTTTTAGATATGATTAGTAATTTTGAAAGAATCGGAGATCATGCAACCAATATTGCCGAAGTAGTAATAAAAAAATAAGAATGTAAAAAGAGAAGCATCTGCCAGAATTTTTGGTGGGTGTTTTTTGTCTATATACTAAGTAGTATAGAAATAATACTAAATAGGCTACAAGGCGAATAAAATAAATGGTAGTAATATATAAAAAGGGTGGGTGCATTGAAATACGGAAACAATAAATTAATAGCTACTGTAATAGTAATCATTGTAGCGATGGGAAGCTTTATAGTAGTAAATTTAAGCTTTGTTAAACAAACTATGAATAATGAAAGATTACAAATAGGGAGTAAAAAAATACTCATTGATGCCGGCCATGGGGGAATGGATGGTGGAACAAGTTCTAAAAATGGTACTGTGGAAAAAAACATTAATTTAAGTATAGCAACAAAGCTTAAAGATAACTTGCAAAAAATAGGTTATGAGGTAGTTATGACAAGAGAAGAGGATGCAGGACTTTACTCAAGCAGTGGAACTATAAGAGCAAGATACACTGAAGATTTGAAAAAAAGATGTGATTTAAAGAAATCTAGTAATTGCGATATGTTTATTAGTATTCATTTAAATTATTTTACCCAGAGCAAATATTCTGGAGCACAGGTATGGTACTCGGATTATAAAGATAGTGCAACTTTTGCTGGTACAGTCCAGAAAAATCTTAGGATAGATTTAGATCCCAGTAATAAAAGAGTGCAAAAGCCTGCTAAAACTGCTTATAAGATATTAAGAGAGAATGACACTATGCCAAGTGTTTTAGTAGAATGTGGGTTTTTATCAAACTATGAAGAGGAGCAAAAATTAAAGTCTAATGAATATCAAGATAAAATTGCAAATTCTATAAGTAAATCTATAAGTGAGTTTTTTATCAGTATGTACCAATAGTAAATAAATAATATAAAGTAAAAAGACATATTATCCTAGTAATATGTCTTTTTAGTTCCAATTGGACTTTATAGATAGTGCCAATTTATATTTAATTGTTAATCATAGGCCACTGAAGAGTCCTTGTCAATAAAAATCCACCAGGTAGTTCCGGGCATTAGTGAAACCTCCTTCCCATTTTCATCACTAATCTTTATTGGGGAGTTACCTTTTCTACTCCATTTAATATCTTGAGCTATTCCAGCGCAAAAAAGCAACCCAGATCCCTGGTTTTCAGAGGAGGTTAAGGTTTCCTCGTTAGTAATATTACCATGAATAAATTGTATGACAATATTAGAAAGCACTACGGGAGAATCAGTGTCTTTGTCAATCTGTAGGCCTCTATAGTGATGGTATTCTCCATTTTGATATAAAAAATTTGAAGATGAACCTTCATTGAAAGTCACGAAAATATTTGTAGCGTTCCTACCTTTAATGTCACCTATGGCAATATTATCAGAAAAATTAAATTTTGGAAGATATGAATTAGAGTATTCTTTTAGGTTAACGGCCCCACTAATGTTTTTGGCTGCCTCTTGGTTAAATATAGCCTTATAAGTTATTCCAGAAGAGTTACTAAGGAACTCAAGAACCACATCCGCACTACTAAGCCCTATAAGTGGAGCACCCTTACTAGCATTATTATAAGTTGCAATTTTCGAAGATTTTTCAAGGTTTGGATTGTAAATTCTTTCCCCAGTATATTTTGATATGTTTACTTGATCATGCACATAAACATAAGAAATATGTGTGATAATTCTATATATAAATATTGAAAGAATTAATATTAAAATTGTGCTTAAAAGATATATAACAATAGAAAAGTGTTTCTTTATCAAAAGGGGCCCCCTTAGTATTTGTATATACTATTTTAATAGTATTATTTAAAGAATATAACCATAAACATGAAAACCTTATCAATTCTATTGGAAATAGTATTAAACGTAAGGCTAAGGTAGATAAGTGGGGTTAAGTTCTCCATATCACCAAAAACAACACTAAATGGTAATAATACAATGATTGAAATGGACTAGTCCACATGGTATTATAAACATGGTAGTGGATTAGTCCATTAATCCAATATGCTTTGGGAGGGATTTTTATTAACATCGAGATAAACAAAAAAAATGGAGTACCGCTTTATATTCAAGTTAAAAATCAGATCATGGATGAAATAAAAAAAGGATCTCTCAAGGTTGGAACAAAAATGCCTACAGAAAGAGAATTATCTCAGCGAATAAATGTAAGCAGAAATACTATAAGCACTGCATATAATGACTTGGAACAAGATGGGGCATTGAAATCCTATCAAGGTAAGGGAACTTTTGTAGTGGAGGAAGCTATATCTTGGGAAAGCCTAGATATAAGAAAAAAAATAATGAAATTCGTTGATTTAGGACTAGAGGAAGCTTTGGAAATTGGAATGAAACCAGAAGAATTTTTAGACATAGTAAATCAAAGAGTAAATGAAAAAAAACAAATAATGGATAAAATCGTAGCAGTATATGTAGAGTGCAATATTGAACAAGCTAAAATGTTTAGTAGTCAACTTAGTAAAAATAGCAATATGAATGTAATGAATTTAACAATAAATGAGTTGCAAAAGATGGACAAGGAGACTAAAGAAAAGATTGAAGCAGCTGAGTTTATAATAACCACCTTTAATCATATTAATGAAGTTACGAATTTAACTAAGGGACTTAATAAGGAGATTTTGGGAGTTGCTATAACTCCAAATTTAGAACCAATAGTTAAGATTGCTAGATATGCTGCAGATACAAAGTTTGGATTTATATGTATCTCTGAAGAATTTATGTTCAAAATAAAAGGAGCTTTAGAAAAGGCCGGATTATCTGAAGTTGATATTACATACTCCAATACCACGGATAGTAATGAACTTTTGAATATAATGCAAAAATCAGATGTTATGATAGTATCCCCAGGTAGATATAAAGATGTTAAAAGTGAAAATTTCAGCAATAAGGAAATAATACAATTTCTATATAGTCTAGATGATGGCTCAGTAAAAGCGCTTAGATCAAAGATTATTGAAATAAAGTTCAAAAAATAATGTTATAAAAAATTATTTAGGAGGCTTTTAAAAAATGGAAAAAAAGACTTTAATTCTAGGAGTAATAGGGTCAGATTGTCACGCTGTTGGTAATAAAATTTTAGACTATGCACTTACAGAGGCTGGGTTTAATGTTATTAACATAGGAGTGCTTTCTCCACAAGAAGATTTTATAAATGCAGCTGTTGAAACTAATGCAGATGTGATAATAGTATCTTCTCTATACGGACATGGAGAAATCGATTGCAGAGGCATGAGAGAGAAATGTGATGAAGCAGGCTTAAATGATATATTGCTATTTGTAGGTGGAAACATAGTTGTAGGAAAGCAAAATTGGGATGACGTTCACAGTAGATTTACAGCTATGGGGTTTAACAAGGTATATCCACCAGGAACATCACTAGAAACAACAATATATGACTTAAAAGAAGCATTAGGTCTATTATAGAATAGATGCGCCTGTTCTAGAATAGGCAGGACTATTATAAAATCAATAGGAGTGATATAAGTGGATGCATATTTACTTGTAGATTTTGGAAGTACATACACTAAACTGACTGTTGTAGATATAGAAAAAGAAGAAATAATTGCTACAGCCAAAGACATAACAACAATTGAAGACAACATAATGATAGGCTATGACAAAGCTTATTTAAAAATAGAACATATAATAAAAGAAAAAAATGTTAATTTTATTAATAAGTTAGCATGCTCCTCAGCTGCAGGAGGTCTTAAGATGATAGCTATTGGACTGGTACCAGATTTAACGGCAGAAGCTGCAAAAAGAGCAGCCCTTGGAGCTGGAGCTAGAGTATTAAAAGTATACAGCTATGAATTAACACTTACTGAAATAGAAGAAATTAAAAATTCAGACTTAGATATAATACTTCTTGCAGGTGGAACTGATGGTGGTAACAAGGCATGCATAGTTCACAATGCAAAAATGTTAGCTGAAAATGAAGTTAAATTACCAATAGTAGTAGCTGGAAATAAAGTTGCAAGCGATGAAATAAGAGATATATTCACAAAGGCAAAAATGTATTTTACTATTACGAGTAATGTAATGCCACAGTTAAGTAAACTAAATGTAGAACCCGCTAGAGAAGAAATTAGAAAAGTATTTATGGAAAAAATAATTGATGCTAAGGGTCTTAGCAATGCAGAAGATTTAGTAAGTGGTATTTTAATGCCAACACCAGCAGCTGTGCTAAAGGCTGCAAGGATACTAAGTGAAGGCAGTGATGAAGAAAGTGGACTGGGAGACTTAATAGTTATTGATATTGGTGGAGCAACCACAGATGTACATTCTATAGCAGATGGAGAACCTACAAAGTCAGGGGTTACCACACGTGGCCTAGAAGAACCATTTGCTAAAAGAACTGTTGAAGGTGATCTTGGTATGAGATATTCTGCAGTTTCACTAAGGGAAGCGGCTGGTAGCAGAAAATTAAGAAAGTATCTAGGGGACACAGATCGAAAAATTGATATTGATGCAAATTGTAAATATAGAATAGAACATATAAAGATGGTGCCTATGACTAAGGAAGAAATAGATTTTGATGAGGCTATGGCTAAAGTAGCCACAGAGCTATCATTAGAAAGACATGTAGGTACTATTGAACACACACTTACACCTATGGGAGCAATGTATACTCAAATAGGAAAGGATCTTATGGAAGTAAAGTATATGATAGGTACAGGTGGAGTATTAATACACAGCAAAAATCCACAAGATATTTTAAGTGCAGGAGCTTTTAGTGCAGAAAACCCAACGTATTTAAAGCCGCGTCATGCGTCATATTTACTCGATAAAACTTATATATTATCGGCTATGGGGTTATTGTCGGAGGATTATCCAGATAAAGCGGTTAGAATCATGAAAAAATATTTAGTGCAAGTATAATTATTAGGAGGGAATTTTAGTGGAATTAAGAAATAAAAAATGGACAAATGAAGAGTTCTTTGAGATTAGAAAAGAAGTATTAAGCCAATGGCCAACAGGCAGCGAAGTGGATTTAAAAGAAGCTATAGAATATAATAAGCAAATTCCTGATCACAAAAATTTTGCGAAAAAATTAATTAAAGCTAAAGAAGAAGGTATAACACTAGCACAACCCAGAGCCGGTGTTGCATTAATAGACAAGCATATCGAACTTCTAAACTTTTTAGAGACAGAAGGTGGAGCAGATTTACTACCATCAACAATAGATAGTTATACAAGACAAAATAGATATGATGAATGTGAAATAGGAATAAAGGATAGTATAAGTGAAGGAAGATCTCTATTAAACGGATTTCCAGGTGTTAATCATGGAGTCAAAGGCTGTAGACAAGTTTTCGAAGCAGTAAATAACCCACTGGAATCAAGACACGGAACTCCAGATGGAAGACTCCTCGCTGAAATAACCCATGCTTCTGGTTGGACTTCAAATGAAGGCGGCGGCATTTCCTATAATATTCCATACGCTAAAAATGCAACACTTGGAAAAACAATTTTAGATTGGCAGTATTGCGATAGGCTTGTTGGTTTTTATGAAGAACAAGGAATTTCAATAAATAGGGAACCTTTTGGACCATTAACAGGAACATTAGTACCACCTAGTACCTCTAATGCAATTGCAATAATAGAAAGCTTGCTTGCAGCAGAACAAGGAGTTAAAAACCTTACAGTTGGATATGGTCAGTGTGGAAATTTAATACAAGATGTAGCAGCTATAAGAGCATTAGAAGAGCAATGCGATGAATATTTAAAAGCAGCTGGATATAAAGATATATACTTAACAACGGTTTTACATCAATGGATGGGAGGCTTCCCTGCAGATGAAGCACAAGCTTTCGGAGTTATATCTACAGGAGCTGCCACAGCTGCACTTGCAGGTGCAACAAAAGTAATAGTTAAAACCCCTCATGAAGCTATAGGAATCCCTACTAAAGAAGCTAATGCTATGGGCATAAGGGCTACAAAGATGACATTAAACTTATTAAAAGGTCAAAGATTGCCTATGTCTCAGGAATTGAAAACAGAAATAGAAGTAATAAAAGCTGAAACAAAGTGCATGATAGACAAGATATATGAAATCGGAAAAGGTGACCTAGCTATAGGATCAGTTAAAGGCTTTGCTATGGGAATCATTGATGTTCCATTTGCACCAAGTAAATTTAATGCTGGTAAAATGATGCCTGCAAGAGATAATAATGGAGCAATAAGATACCTAAAATTCGGGAATATTCCATTTACACAGGATTTAATAAATTTCAATATGAAAAAACTTGAAGACAGAGCGAAATTTGAAAATAGAGATGTAAGCTTCCAAATGACAATAGATGATATATTCGCAGTAGGAAAAGGCGTACTTATTGGAAGACCAGAGAAAAAATAAATGTATATATTAAAATTGCATTAAAAAATTATAGAAGGATAGGTGTATATTATGAAAATTATTGATGTATTATGTTCAACAGGAAGAACAGGATTTTATTTTGACGACCAAAGAGCTATAAAAAAAGGTGCGCAGCATGACGGCTTTACATATGTAGGTGAACCAGTGACAGAAGGATTTACATCTATTAGACAAGCAGGAGAATCAATATCAGTAATGCTTATACTTGAAGATGGCCAAGTAGCTTACGGAGATTGTGCAGCAGTACAATATTCTGGAGCAGGCGGACGTGACCCGTTATTCCTTGCAAAAGATTTTATACCAATTATAGAAAGTGAAATAGCACCAAAATTAATAGGTAGAGAACTCACAAACTTTAAAAGCCTGGCAGAAGAGTTTGACCACATGCTAGTTAACGGTAAAAGACTTCATACAGCAATAAGATATGGAATAACTCAAGCTATTCTAGATGCTGTAGCAAAAGCTAAAAAAGTAACTATGGCAGAAATTGTACGTGATGAATATAAAACTGGAGTAGATATTAAGAGAATAGCTATTTTCACACAATCAGGTGATGATAGATACAATAGCTCAGATAAAATGATAATAAAAGGTGCAGACGTAATGCCTCACGCACTAATAAACAATGTAGAAGAAAAATTAGGACTTAAGGGTGAAAAATTACTTGCTTATGTGGAGTGGTTAAGTGCTAGAGTATTAAAATTAAGAACTGATAAAAACTATAATCCAATATTCCACATAGATGTATATGGAACAATCGGAGTTGCGTTCAACAACGATACAAAAGCTATGGCTGATTATTTAGCAACACTAGAACTTGCTGCAAAGCCATTCGCCTTGAGAATTGAAGGACCAATGGATGTTGAGCATAGAGAAAGACAAATGGAAGCATTAAGAGATTTAACAACAGAATTAGATAATAGAAAGATTAATGTAGAACTTGTTGCGGATGAATGGTGTAATACTTATGAAGACGTAGTATTATTTGCAGATAATAAAGCAGGACATATGCTTCAAATAAAAACACCAGATTTAGGTGGAGTTAATAACATAATTGAAGCTATATTATATTGCAAAAAACAAGGACGTGGAGCATACTGTGGTGGAACATGTAATGAAACTAACAGATCTGCAGAAGTGTGTACAAACATAGCTATGGGTTGTGGAGCAGATCAATGCTTAGCAAAACCAGGTATGGGTGTAGATGAAGGATATATGATAGTTAATAACGAAATGAATAGAGTTGTAGCTCTAGTTAATAGAAAAAAATAAGAAAAACAATTAATTTGGGATGATAAGTATCCTTTTGAAGAATACTTATAGAGGCGGTTTATTTAAACTGCCTTTTCCCATATTTAAAAAACAATTCTAACGATATTTCAGCTTCGAAGAAGATGATTAAAAGGAGGATGCAATGAAAGAAATAAATGTATCTGAAATAACAAAAACAATAAAAAAATTATGTATAGATGCTAATTACTATCTTTCTGATGATATTAGAAACCAATTAAAAAAGGCTAGAGAAAAGGAAACTTGGGATATAGCTAAAGGTGTTTTAGATAAGATTTTAATAAATGCAGATATAGCTAAAAATGAAAAAATGCCAATGTGTCAAGACACAGGTATGACTTGTGTATTTATAGAGCTTGGCCAAGAGGTTCATATAGTAGGTGGAAGCCTTGAGGAAGCTATTAATAAGGGCGTAGCAGCAGGATATGAAGAGGGCTTTTTAAGAAAGTCAGTAGTTAAAGATGCAATTAACAGAGTAAATACAAAAGATAACACTCCAGCGGTTATATATTATGATATAGTACCCGGAGATAAATTAAAAATAACTGTAGCTCCAAAGGGGTTTGGTTCAGAAAACATGAGTCAAATTAAAATGTTAAAACCTTCAGATGGGCTCCAAGGGGTTAAGGAATTTATCTTAAAAGTAGTAAAAGAAGCTGGTCCTAATCCATGTCCACCTATAGTTGTAGGGGTAGGCATAGGCGGGACGTTTGATAAGGCGGCGAACCTTGCTAAAAGAGCAGCAGTTAGACCAACAGAGCAGGCAAACTCAGATTCTTTCTATGCAGATCTTGAAGAAGAGCTTACACAGGAAATAAATAAGCTAGGTATAGGACCTCAAGGTTTTGGTGGAAGAACTACAGCCTTAGCTGTTAATATTGAAACTTATCCAACTCATATAGCAGGGCTACCAGTGGCAGTAAATATAAATTGTCATGCTGCAAGACATGCAGAAGCTGAGCTTTAAAGGTATTGTAGTGCCATTTGTATGATATAAATAGGATAAGGGGAGGAGAATGTTATGGAAAAAAGAATAACTACGCCACTTACAAAAGATGTGATTAACGATTTAAAAGCAGGAGACAGTGTGCTATTATCTGGCGTAATATATACAGCTAGAGATGCAGCGCATAAAAGACTAGTTGACCTTATAGATAAGGGAGAAAAGCTCCCAATAGATGTTAAGGATGCAGTTATATATTATGTTGGACCAACTCCAGCAAAGCCCGGAATGGCCCTTGGATCAGCGGGACCTACTACAAGCTATAGAATGGATGCATATGCTCCAAAGCTTCTTGAGAAAGGCCTAAAAGGGATGATAGGTAAGGGTCTCAGATCTCAAGAGGTTGTAGACTCTATGATTAAAAATGGTGCTGTATATTTTGCAGCCATTGGTGGAGCGGGAGCACTAATAGGTAAATGTGTAAAGAAGGCAGAAATAGTTACCTATGAGGATTTAGGCTCTGAAGCTATAAGAAGACTTGAAGTAGAGGACTTACCTATAGTCGTTGTAATAGACAGTAAGGGTAACAATCTATACGAGCAAGGACAAAATGCTTATTTAGAAAGTGTAAAATAAAATTAACTTAAAGTTTGTGTGAGGTGATACTATGGAAATCAATAAACCAGCCAAAGCGGGTACAATGGAATCTAACGATATATATGTAATGATTATGCCAAACCCTAAGGGCGGTATTGAAATAAATCTTCAAAGTATTGTTATGAAACAATTTGGAGAAGAAATAGAAAGTGTAATACAAGATACTCTTGTGGAACTTGGAGTTAAAAATATTATAGTAAATGCTCAAGATAAAGGGGCATTAAACTATACAATAAAAGCTAGAATAGAAACGGCTATAAAAAGAGCGGAGTAAGAGGTGATTTGTATGAAAAGGTTGAGAAGAACTATGCTTTTTATGCCAGGAAATAATCCAGGTATGCTTCAGAATGCAGGAATTTTAGGTGCTGACTCAATTATATTAGACTTAGAGGATGCTGTTAGTCTAACAGAAAAAGACAGTGCTAGAATTCTGGTAAGCGAAGCAATAAAAAATGTAGATTATAGTAATGTAGAACTCGTAGTAAGGGTAAACCCAATTACTACAGAATTTGCACTAAAGGATATTGATGTAATTGCAAGAGTAAAACCGGATGCACTTATGATACCGAAAGCTACAGAAGAAGAACTTAAAACTATAGATGAGATGCTTATAAAAATAGAGGCGGAAGAAGGTTTTGAGGTGGGAAGTATAAAATTAATTCCCATAGTAGAAACAGCTTATGGACTTCAAAATGTTTATAATATAATAAAAGCTTGTGACAGAATAGTTGCTATTTTACTTGGAGGAGAAGATTTAACTTCAGATTTAGGAATAAAAAGAACTAAAGAAGGAGAAGAAATCTTCTATGCAAGAAATCAAGTAGCAATTGCCTGTAGGACGATGAAGGTGGATTCTATAGATACTCCATTTACAGATACCAGTGATTTTGAAGGCTTAGAAAAAGACACAAGGAAAGCTAAAAGCTTAGGACTTACAGGGAAAGCTGCAATAAGCCCAAAACATATTGATACTATTCATTCTGTGTATGCTCCAACGTTAGATGAAATAAAATATGCTAAAAGAGTTTTAGAAGCTATGGAAGAAGCAGAAAGTGAAGGAAAAGGAGTATTTTCCTTAGACGGAAAAATGGTAGATGCTCCAGTTATAAATAGAGCTAAAAACACAGTAGAACTAGCAAAGCTTTTAGGCCTTATATAAAAATATGGTTAAAAGCTTTTCGAAAATTTACTTTAGTGGATTAGTTAATTGAGGTGATAATAATGAAGAATATATTAGGGAGAGAAATACCTGAATATATAGAAGGCTATGGGAAAGTAGTTCCTTTTGAAGGTGCATTTAAACATGTTGGTATTAAAACAAAAAAAGAAGTAAAAGTAAACCCAGTAACTCCCAATGAAGAAAAAGTTTTAAATAGTATAGAGGAAGTTTTAGATAAGGTTGAACTTAAAGATGGCATGACTATTTCTTTTCACCATCATTTGAGAAATGGCGACTACGTACTAAATTTAGTTGTAGCAGCCATTGCAAGTCGTGGTATAGTGAATATTACTGTTGCAGTAAGCTCTATTTTCCCAAATCATTCCCCGTTAATTGAGCACATTAAAAATGGTGTAGTTACAAAAATAGTGACTAACTATATGTCAGGTCCTGTGGCACAAGAAATTTCCAGAGGGATATTAAAAACACCAGTGATAATGCATACTCATGGTGGACGTGCTAGAGCAATAGAAAGTGGAGATTTACATATAGATGTAGCTTTCATTGCAGCCCCTACAGCAGACACTTATGGAAACGTTAATGGATTATATGGCGCATCAGCTTGTGGAGCGCTAGGCTATGCGATATCCGATGCGGAGTGTGCTGATAGGGTAGTGGCAATAACTGATAATTTGGTTCCTTATCCAGCTTGTCCTATAGAAATTAGTCAAATATATGTAGACTATGTTTTAAAGGTAGATTCTATTGGTGATCCAGCTGGAATAGTATCTGGAACGACACAAATAACTAATGACCCAGTAGGACTTAAAATAGCTAAAATGGCCAGTGATGTTATGGTTGCAACAGGCCTTGTTAAAGACGAAATGTCATTTCAGACAGGTGCAGGTGGGATTTCACTGGCTGTAGCTGCAGAATTAAGAAAGTATATGAAACTGCACGGTATAGTTGGAAGTTTCGCCTCAGGTGGAATAACTGGATATATTGTAGATATGTTTAAAGAAGGGTTATTTAGATCCTTATTTGATGTACAATGCTTTGATTTGCAGGCAGTACAATCCTATGTTAGTACGCATAAACATCAAAGGATGTCAGCTTCCATGTACGGAAATCCAGATAACAAAGGCGCAGTTGTAAACAACCTAGACATAGTTATCTTAGGTGCTACAGAAATAGACACAAACTTTAATGTTAATGTAACCACTGGTTCAGATGGTGCCATCATGGGTGGCTCTGGTGGTCATAGTGATACAGCAGCAGGAGCGAAACTTACAATAATTGTTACGCAATTAATGAAGGCAAGGCTTCCAATTATAAAAGATAAGGTAACTACAATAACTACTCCAGGGGAGTGCATTGATGTTATTGTAACAGAAAGAGGAATAGCGGTTAATCCAAAAAGAATGGATATAATTGAAAAATTAAAGAAAACTAATCTTCCTATAATGACAATTGAAGAGCTTAAAGCAATAGCTGAGAAAATGACGGGTAAACCAAAGGCAATTGTGGTAACAGATCAAATAGTTGCAGTTATAGAATATAGAGATGGCTCCGTAATAGATGTGGTTAGAAAACCACTATAAATCATAAAATAAAGCTGGAAATGATAATTTTCAGCTTTATTTTATTTGTTTTAAGCTGCCTTATTAAGTGAAAAAATAGCTCAATGGTGAAACTATATATTGGCTTTTATAACGCAATAAATATATAATAGATTGTAGTGAAAATATATATTAAAGTGAATTATAAGATTTACAAGGAGGACTTTTATGTACGGATTTAACGTGGAGAGAATTAATCTAAAAGATGAAGATGCAGTAAAGGAAGTAAGTGACTTTTTACAAACCTTTCAACTATTACTTGATGATAACGTGGATTATACTATAGTTATTAGGCAAAATGGAGAGATTAAAGCCACTTGCTCTAAGTCTAAAAATGTATTTAAATGTTTCGCAGTTTCAGATGATTTAAGAGGAACCGGGGTATCAGCTATACTTATGGGAGCAGTGGCTGACAAACTTTTCGAACAAGGTATTTATCATAGTTTTATATTTACTAAGGTAGCCAACATAGATATATTCACTTCCCTTGGGTATAAACTTATACACAAAATAGAAAATGTAGCTCTTCTTGAGAGTGGAATATATGATATAAAAAAATATTTAGAGGATATTCAAGTGGAATATAATATAGATGGAGTTTCAAGCAAGTCTGCAATAGTTATGAATTGCAATCCTTTCACTTTGGGGCATAGATATTTGATAGAAGAGGCCGCAAGGCAATCGACAGAGGTACTGGTATTTATAGTTGAAGAAGATAAATCTTCATTCCCATTTATTAATAGATATAATATGGTCAAAGAGGGCGTCTCCCATTTACATAATGTACGGGTTATTAAAGGTGGGGAATATATCATATCAGAGGCTACCTTCCCAACATATTTCTTAAGAAGAAAAGATGAAATACTAAAGGCATATACAACCTTAGATGCATCGATTTTCGGAAGATATTTTTGTAAAACCCTAAATATAACTAAAAGGTTTATAGGAGAAGAGCCCTATTGCCAAGTTACAAACGCTTATAATGACGCTTTAAAAGACATTCTCCCTAACTATGGAGTAGAAGTTGTAGAGGTAAAAAGAAAGGCTCTTATGGGGGATATTATAAGTGCTTCAAAGGTTAGAAAATTAATTTTGGAAGGTAAAATAGCAGATATTCAGAATATAGTTCCTAGTTCAACCTGGGAATTTTTAAATACTGTAGTAGGAAAGGAGATAATGGGACGGATTAAGGTTAGCGATGCGCCCCATTAACATGGTATGTATACAGCGGAAGACATATTGCTAAGTAGAGAAAAAAGAATTGAGTTTCAAGAAAAACTAATTCAAAAATATAAGATGCCCATACTAGTTGTAAGAGTCAACTATCCAGGTCTTAACAAAGATAATCGTTTTTCACAAGAAATAACCCTAATTATAGAGCAAATGGTTAGCGAAATTTTTTCTTATGCTATTCAGTATAAAATAATGACCACAACTGCAGAAGGTCCCATTGTTATTATGTCTATAAACAAAGGTGCAAAAGATATTAAATCAACTACACTTGATATAGAAGATAAGCACCTTTTAGGAAGATGTGTAGACGTAGATGTATATGATGAAAAGGGTAGAGGTATAAGTCGAGAAGAGTTTGGATTAGGTATGAGGAAATGTTATATTTGTGATGACATAGCTCATAATTGTGTAAGAAGTAAAAAACACACTTTCGATGAAGTCGAGGGATTCATTAAAAGAAAATTTGCTGAATATATGGAGAAATTTTATGGAAAATAAATATTTAATATCAAGTGAAGCTTTTGTTATAGCATCCTATGCAATTGAAGCAATGCTATGTGAGGTGGCCGCGTACCCATCACCTGGGCTAGTGTCATCCATATCAAAAGGAGCTCATATAGATATGGATCACTATTCTTTTATTAAAAGCACCTCTATTCTAAATAAGTATATGGTGTTATTTGCACAGCAGGGTTACTCAAAGAAAACCCCTAAAGAAATATTTGTAGCTATTCGAAATATAGGAATAGAAGCTGAGAATGAAATGTTTAAAGGTACCAATGGGGTTAACACTCATAAAGGTATGATTTTTCTTCTAGGTATAAGCTGCGCGGCCGTGACCAAAGCCATGTATGATAAGAAAAATTTTGAGGGCATTCAAGATATAATAAAACAAATGACTAAAGGTATTGTTCATAATGAATTATGCTATATGGATAAAGACAAAGTCAAAAGCTATGGAGAAAAATTATTTCTAAAATATAATGTAGAAGGAATAAGAGGGCAAGTAGAGAGAGGTATTCCCCTAGTATTTGATTACTCTCTTCAAGTATATAAAGAAAATAAAACTCTGAAATTAAACGACAGGTTAATACACACTCTCATATCCATTATGCAATTTTGTGAGGATTCTAATGTTCTTCACAGACATTCAATGGAAACACTAGGCGAGGTAAAGCAAAAGGCAAAACATATAATTTCTTTAGGTGGAATGACTACGGAAATTGGGAAAGCATCAATAGCAGCCTTGGACGGCGAATTTATAAAACGCAACATAAGCCCAGGGGGATCTGCAGATCTGCTAGCTGTTACTGTATTCTTTAATTCTGTAGAGGAGTATTTTAACGACATTTCAGAAGGAAAGCCCCCCAATTCTTAAGTGGGAATTACAGCTATAACAAAGAAAAAACTTCAGTAGGAGTATAAATCTCCTTTTGTAGTCGTCAAATTGCAGCATCGCAGGTGATAATTTAATACTTAACAACAAGTGTGCGTGATTTTTGTGGATAAACTAGTTTTAAAAATTAAATTGTGGATAACTTCATAAAATCAATAATAAAATGTGATTAATTGAAAAAAATGTCTTCATGGACATTCAAGGATTGTAATCACTTATAGAATCGTATAAAAAAGCCTCTACATTACTTTTAAATATAGAGGCTTTTTTATGCGATTAAGTTGGACTAAAAGAAGATTACGAACTATCTTACATTTACAGATAGTAAGACAGTCTTAATTATTCACTGTATTGTTGTCTTGTTAGTGAGATCTAGAAATTCTACTTTTCTTTTAACATAAAATATTGGCGATATGCTTTCAAGTAGCTAATTCCAGAAAAAACACACATAATTAATGGAAGGAGTTTAATAATGACAAACGGTGTTTCAAATAAAAACGCTTTCCAGAACAGTGAGCGTTCCATATCCCAAAGTCCTTTTGTTCCATATAAACTTGAATCTTTGTATATCATAAAGCTAATCACCAAAAGCATAACTGTTAATGATAGTGAATAGTTCATTAATCGCTTATAATGATAAATATTTGATTCACGGTCAGAAAAAATATCCTCATGACCATCAGCTAACTTTTGCCAATATTGAATGCTGCCAAATCTTGAGCCTTTTATATGGTTCCATCCGTAATCTTCATATATTGTTTTGTATTCTTCAAATTTTTCTACTGGCATGTAATTTTGATAATCCAATCGTGTAACATAGTCTTCGCTAGTATTTTTAAATGTATATACTCCTAATCCGCTAATATTTGAGCAGTGATAACCCATTTGTAATTGCTTATTCAACCATTTCTCTTCCTCAATAATATTGAAAAACTGTTTAACTTTCTTCATCTAACTCCCTCCTTTCATATAGGGATATAATATTGAGTAATCTTTCTCGCTCAATTTTCAAAATTTCTATTCCTTCATCTGTAATTTTATAAACCTTTCTTCTATCAGTTCCCCCAACCACTGGCTCAATCCAACCGTGTTTGTTTAGATTTTCAATTGCACCATACAAAGTTCCAGCAGCTAATTTGACAGTACCTTTGCTCATTAGTTCAATCTTTTGCATAATTGCATAACCATGAAGTGGTTGACGCAAAGCTAATAAAATATAATGCATAGTTTCAGATAATGGTAACAGGTTATGTTTCATATTTTCACCTACTATTTAGTTTAACTTAATAGTATTATAATACAGTTCAACTGTATAGTCAAACTGAGTAATAAATTATATTCCTTGTTTATATATATTTTTTTATTTAATAATTCTTCGTAAACCAAAGCATTAGAATATCAATAACTAAATTTCAGTCTTTATTTTAATAAATTAGGATTTTGTTTATAAACCTTGTTAATCACAGCAATTGAATAGGTAGTGCACTTTTGCACTACCTAATTTTAATTGGAGATATGTGAAGAAAAGTACATGTTTGAGCGATAGTAAAATGTACCCTATAGAGTAGACGATTTAAAAAAACCTACGCTATAGGGTTTTTCTATGTATAATGGAATAAAGATTAGAGGTGGATAAATGAGCATTAA
>NZ_JAHLEF010000044.1 GCF_018861755.1 Clostridium sp. CF012
TAAAATCCTTAATGCTCATTTATCCACCTCTAATCTTTATTCCATTATACATAGAAAAACCCTATAGCGTAGGTTTTTTTAAATCGTCTACTCTATAGGGTACATTTTACTTACGCTCAAACAAATGTTTTTCTTAACGCATCTGCAAATAAAATAAATTTTGAATTACTAAAGCTTGTTCGAATGCATTCTGCGCAATATATACTTTTGTTAGCATAATCTAAGAAAAATAGCTAATCTTAAATTTTTAGTTTATTTGCATCGTATTATAAATCACTTCGGACGAATTTCATGCTTACTTAATCTAAGCAGCCATCTGGAGATTTCCTGGGATGATTACAGAAAGTTTGATTACAACGGAAATTTAAATAAATATATATAAGCAAATTATAATTATGAAGGTTCGGCATTTAGGAGTGTGAAAGATAGTATATAATGAGTTTTACAGAATCTTAGTTCATGGAATAAACTTAGAGTCTGTTAACGAATTATCTACTATCTGAACATCCTAAATGCCGAACCTTCATTGTTTAGACTTTCTTTTTATTTTAGATCTTTTACTACTTTTTCTGCAAAGGTGTTGTTTATGATTTTATCAAAGGCAGGTCTTTGGGGGATTAATTCTGCTTTGTAAGATTGGATTATATCCATTAGTTTTGTTAAGTCATCAGATTTTAATATTGGATTTGGTGAAAAAGCATTTATATTTCTATAGTTTTTAATAGATTCAATAAGTGCAGTCTCATCGGCACCAGGGAAGAAAGACTTAATTGAAGTAATTACCTCTTCATTAGAATGACCACTTACCCATTTCTGACCTTTATAAATTGCTCTAGTTACCTTTTCTATTATTACTGGATTTTTTTCTATATAAGATTTTGTAGCAAAAAAACAGGTATATGGCATAGTACCAGCAGACGCGCCTATGGAGGCTACAATTTGTCCGGAATTGTCTTTTTTCATCATACTGGCAGTAGGTTCAAAAAGAGTAACATAATCACCAGTTCCGCCCTTGAAAGCTCCAGCAGTGGCTGTGAAAGCTAGGTTAGTAATAAGATTTATATCTTTAGCTGGATCAATTCCATGATTCTTTAAAACATACTCTAAGGCCATTTCAGGCACTCCACCAGGTCTTCCACCTATTACAGTTTTACCTTTTAATGATTCCCAGTTAAAATTTGCTTCAGCATTTTTAGATACTAAGAAAGCCCCATCCTTTTGTGTTAATTGTGCGAAAATTACAGGATAGTCTTCCCGTTTTTGATTGTAGATGTAAATAACTTGTTCTGGTCCACAGAAACCTATGTCTACAGCATTACTTAAAACTTGTTGCATGGTTTTGTCTGCGCCTTGGCCAGTTGAAAGGTCAATTTCAATACCTTCTTCTTTAAAGAAACCTTGTGAAATAGCTGCATACATAGGCGCATAGAAAATTGAGCGAACTACTTCATTTAATTTTACTTTTACGAGTGCATCATTATTTGTCTTTTTACATCCAGAAAATAAAGTGGTTATTAAGACGAGAGTTAAAAGTAGGGAGAAAATTGAAATTTTTTTAATTTTCATAGATACCTCCATATTATAAAGTTGTTATGGTTATATAATATGAAAAATTATGTAGATGTGACATTCGAAATTGAATAATGAAATCATGAAATACCTTGACATATTAAAATTAAGATGTATAATTAAGAGTAAATTAAAATATAATAATCCTTAAAAAGCTTAGATGAAGAGGAGTAAAGGGAAATTAGTATTAAGAGAGGAAGATCCATAGGTTGTAAGATCTTCTATATGAAAAACCTTGAAGGTAGCTTCGGAGCTTCTTTGTTGAATTTATGTAACAATAAGTAGTAGACAAAGACGGTTTTCTTAATCGTTAAATTATCAAGAGCCTGTAGATTTGCAGGAAAAAAGGTGGTACCGCGAGTTCTTCGTCCTTTTATAGACGAAGGCTCTTTTTGTTTTTTGAAAATAAAGAGTTTCAGCTGTTAACTATCCTAAAGGGATATTGGTTTTATGTCGGATTTTATAAATGAGGAGGAATTAATTATGGAAGAGAACAACAATATTGCTAAGAATTACGATCCGAAAGATTTTGAAGAAAGACTTTACGCAGGGTGGGAAGAAAAAGGATACTTTACCCCAGATGTTGATAAAAATAAAAAGCCCTTTACAATTATGATGCCACCTCCAAATATTACTGGACAATTACATTTAGGCCATGCTCTTGATAATACACTTCAAGATATTTTAATAAGAACAAAGAGGATGCAAGGGTATAGCACACTGTGGCTTCCAGGACAAGATCATGCAAGTATAGCTACAGAAGTAAAGGTTGAAAATGAACTTTTAAAGCAAGGACTTGTTAAAAAAGAAATGGGAAGAGAAGCCTTCCTTGAAAAAGTTTGGGAATGGACTGATGAATATAGAGCAAAAATAAGAGGGCAATTAAAGAAAATGGGTTGTTCTGCTGACTTTACAAGGGAAAGCTTCACTATGGATGAAAACTTAAATCACGCAGTAAGAGAAGTTTTCGTTAAATTATATAAGGATGGACTTATTTATCAGGGAAATAGGATAACAAACTGGTGTCCTAAATGTATGACGGCAATTTCAGATGCAGAAATAATATTTGAAGAGCAAGCTGGTCACTTTTGGCATATAAAATATCCAGTAGCAGGCACGGATGAATTTTTAGAAATAGCTACCACAAGGCCAGAAACTATGCTTGGAGATACAGCGGTCGCAGTAAATCCTAAAGATCCTCGTTATGCACATTTGGTAGGGAAAACATTGATTTTACCTCTTGTAAATAGAGAAATACCAATAGTTGCAGATGATTACGTTGATTTAGATTTTGGAACAGGTGCAGTTAAAATCACTCCAGCGCATGACCCTAATGACTTCCAAATAGGAAAGAGACACAATCTACCTGAAATAGTGATTTTGAATGAAAATGCAACTATATGTGAAGGTTATGGAAAATATTCAGGTCTTGACAGGTATGAGGCAAGAAAGCTTATAGTAGAAGATTTAGATAGCGCGGGACTACTTGTTAAAATAAAAGACCATGCTCACAATGTAGGTACTCACGATAGATGCGCAACTACTGTAGAGCCACTGTTATCTAAACAATGGTATGTTAAAATGGAATCACTTGCAAAGCCAGCTATAGATGCTGTACGGGAAAAGAAAACTAAATTTGTTCCAGAGAGATTTGAAAAAACCTACTTCAATTGGATGGAAAACATTCAAGATTGGTGTATATCAAGACAGTTGTGGTGGGGACATAGAATTCCAGTATGGTACTGCAAAGATTGTGGAGAAATAATAGTTGCATCAACGGGACCTACAAACTGCACTAAATGTAATAGTATAAATTTGGAGCAGGATAAAGATGTGCTTGATACCTGGTTCAGTTCAGCATTATGGCCTTTCTCAACACTTGGATGGCCAAACAATACAGAGGATTTAAAATATTTTTATCCAACAAGTGTTTTAGTAACAGGATATGATATTATATTCTTCTGGGTTGCAAGAATGATTTTTTCAGGGATCTATAATTTAGAGGAAGTGCCCTTTGAAACGGTATTAATGCATGGAATGGTTAGAGATGACCAAGGAAGAAAAATGTCTAAGTCACTGGGCAATGGTACAGACCCATTAGAAGTAATAGAAAAATACGGTGCTGATGCTTTAAGATTCTCACTTGCTACAGGAAACGCACCAGGAAGCGATATGAGATTCTATGAATCAAGAGTAGAATCCGCCAGAAATTTTGCGAATAAAATTTGGAATGCTTCTAGGTTTGTTATGATGAACGTAAATGAGGAGTTAATGACACAATACAAAGATAATAAAAACTATACTATTGCAGATAAATGGATATTATCAAGAATGAACACTGTAGCATACGAAGTTACAGAAAATATCGAGAAGTTTGAAATAGGCATAGCTCTCCAAAAGGTTAATGATTTTATGTGGACAGAATTCTGCGATTGGTATATTGAACTTGTTAAGCCAGTATTATACGCAGAAGATTGTGAGGCAAAGGGAGTAGTTCTTAATGTATTAAACCATGTATTAAAAACTGGACTTAAATTGCTTCATCCTGTTATGCCATTTATAACAGAAGAAATTTATACTCACTTAGATAATGAGTTTGAATCTATAACTATTGCTAAATGGCCAGAATATGAAGATGCTCTTAAAGATGAAAACGCAGAACAAAGCATGAACTATATTATTGAAGCAATAAAAGACGTAAGAAATGCCAGAGCGGATATGGATGTACCACCTTCAAGAAAAGCAAAAACATTTATCTATGCTACAGAAGGAAAAGAAGCATTCCAGCAAGGATTAGTTTATTTCCAAAAACTTGCTTCTGCAAGTGAAGTAGTATTCTTAAATTCTAAAGAAGAAGCACCAGAAAATGTAGTTACAGTAGTAACTAAGGGTGCAGAAGTATATATGCCACTTCTTGAGCTTGTAGATTTAGAAAAAGAATTAGAAAGATTAAACAAAGAAAAAGAAAAACTAGCAAAAGAAATTGACAGAGTGGAGAAGAAACTTTGTAATGAAAGATTTACGGCTAAAGCTCCAGTAGAAGTTGTAGAAGAAGAAAGAGCTAAGGGTGACAAATATAAAGAAATGTATAAGGCAGTAATTCAAAGTATAGAAAATTTAAAATAGATTCTAAAAAGGGATATGTATTAAATATACATATCCCTTTTTGAGTAAAAAAAGGGGGACGGTTAACAAGTAATGAAACAAAGGAAAGAGAAAAAGTTGTTAAGCGTACCCAATGTTTTAAGGGGGCTAAATCTCCTTCTGAGGTCGTAATATTGCAGCGCAAGGTGATGATTTAACTGCTCCTAAGAATAAAAATAAAAATATAACAATAAAAGGTTGTTAACTGTCCCTAAGTTGGTATAGAATTTAAGAGGACGTCAAAAATTTGTTAACCGTCCCCACCTAGTTATACCATTTTGAAAGGAATGATAAATATGAATTATAATGAAGCTATGGCTTATATAAAAAACACAGCCAAGTTTGGTACAAAACTTGGGCTTGAGAGAACTGAAAAAATATTAGAACTTTTAGGAAACCCACATAAAAAATTAAAATGTATACATATTGCAGGGACTAATGGGAAAGGTTCTACTACGGCTATGGTGACTAATGTTTTGGTTAATGCCGGGTATAAGGTGGGCTCATATATTTCGCCATTTATTGAAGAGTTTGAAGAGAGGATGCAAATAAATAATGTGAATATTGCTAAGGGTGATTTAAGCCATATTATAACAGAGGTTTCAAAAGCAGTAGAAAAAGTAGTGGAACTGGGGTATAATAATCCAACAGAATTTGAAATCATTACTTGTGCAGGATTTTTATATTTTTATAAAAATAATGTAGATTTTGCAGTAGTGGAAGTAGGCTTGGGTGGAAGGCTTGACTCAACAAATGTAATTATACCTATTTTAAGTGTTATTACATCTATTAGCTTGGACCATACTCAAATATTAGGTGATACTATCGATAAAATTGCTTATGAAAAAGCAGGTATTATTAAGGAAGGAATACCTGTTGTTATGTCACCACAACAAAAAGAAAGCTACGATGTAATAGAAAGAATATGTAAAGAAAGAAATTGCAAATTAATAAAAGTACCCAAGGAATCATCTACATATTTAGGAAAGGAAAATTTACAGCAGGTTGCAATCACCTCATTGGAAGGAACAGCATATAGCAATAATAATGTTATAACTCAAAAATTGAAAGTTGAAACTTCAAATAAAGATTATATTATTGATTTGGCACTTTTAGGAAAGCATCAATTAATAAACTGCTGCGTAGCAATACATGTAATAGAGGAACTTATATTGCAAGGCGCCACAATAAGTAAAGATAATATCTTAATGGGTCTTTCAAATGTAAAATGGCCAGCAAGGCTGGAGGTAATGAATAAAAGGCCTTTAGTTGTTATAGATGGAGCACATAATATAGATGGAATAAAAAACCTTACCGAAAGTATTGACATGTATTTTAATTATAACAAAATCATATTGATTTTAGGTATCCTTGCAGATAAACAAGTTGAAGAGATGATAAAGACTATTGTTCCAAAGGCAAGTAGAGTAATTACTGTTACCCCCCACAGCGAACGGGCAGAGCTTTCAGAAAAATTAAAAGTACAAGTAGAAAAATACATTACTAACTGTGAATCAATTGAAAGTTATGGGGGTGCATATAAAAAAGCGTTGAGTTATTGTGGGGAAGAGGATTTATTATTAGTATGCGGTTCGCTATACATGGTGGGAGATATGAGAAAAATAATACGAAACACTGTAGCTATAAATAAGTCTTAAATATATAAAGGCACATATTAATAAATAATATGTGCCTTTGTTAATTAAGAACATTAAAATAAATAGCATTTTTGACTTGATATTTATTTTAGTGTGGTTCACTTAAGCATTTACAAATAATTCTTCAAGTGCTAAAGCTAACTGGTCAGGGCAAGAAGTACTTTTATCACCACAGCTAATCCCCTTAAGTCTATTAATAGCTTCCTGGACTCTCATTCCTGTTACTAGGCTTGAAATCCCAATTAAATTACCTGGGCATCCGCCTGTAAAAACAACTTCAGTTATTTTATCATCGACTACTTCAAAATTTATGGTATTAGAACAAACTCCTTTTGGTGTATAACTATACATAATGTAAACCTCCATCCTTCGAGATATTAATAATCACAAAGGTTATTATATACTATTGCGCTACTCCATTTCAAGAAAAAAAGAAATAAAGAAATATAAGTAAAATTTAAAATAAACTCTTTTTTCTTAGATGATGCTAACAAAAGTATATATTGCGTAAAATGCGTATGAGAATTACTTAGCGAAGCGAACGCATTTCTAGCAATATATACTTTTCGTTATAGCATCATAAGAAAAAAATCTTTAGTTCTAATTTGGAGACTATCTTGATTTAACTCTCTTAATAATTTTTATGAAAAGAGTGTTAGCAGATTATTACTATTTTCATATTATGGTTATGAGGAGGTGAGAGATTTGAGAAAGTTATATGTATGTAGTACTTCATCAGATTGCATATCGAAAGTTAACTTGGATTTATTTATTGAAGAAGAAAAAATATATCTGGATAAAAAAAATCTCAAAAAAATTGGTCCTCATGGCATATATGTTTATGAAAATAAACTCATAACAGCTAATAGTTATGATAATAGTATTTCAATAGTTGATATTGATAATTATGAAACTGAAAGTTATTTTATAGGCATGCACTGTAATGATTTATCAGTTTATGATAATAAAGCTTATGTGATTTGTGGAGATTGTGATGATATAATAGTTTTTGATTTAGAAAAAAGACATATTGTAGAAGCAATTCCATGTGGGAACTCACCGCATAGTATTTATATTTGCAAAAGAAAAAATCTTATTATAGTAGCAAATATGAATAGTGATAGCATAACAATAATAGATTGTGCTCCAAACGGAAATATTAAAAACCTTAGGGTGGGGGCATATCCTACTAAAGCCCTTATTACGCCAGATGGGAACTATATTTTAGTTTGTGAAAGTAATATAGGTATGGATAACAAAGGGAGTATAAGTATTATTTCATTAAAAAATTATAACCTATTATATAATATACCTGTTGGCAATTCACCTGTGGATATGTATTGTAATGAAAGATACTGTTATATATCAAATTTTGGCGATGGCACAGTGAGTGTACTTGACATAAACAATTATAAAGAAATAAAAAAAATAGAAATTGGAGGTATGCCTAGGGGAATCCTGGAAGACGAAAAGTATTTGTATGTAGGTGATAACTATAACAATTTGCTTTTTAGAATTGATAAATTAACTGAAAATAAAAAAGCCATTTCTATTGGCGGAGAGCCCACAGGAATGACACTTCTATAGTGATTAATCGCTTATGAGAAGGTTTATTATCTTAGTATAATATTCAGAAGGATTTTCTCTCCATTTGCTGCATAAATCCCGTGCCTGCTTGTTAGAAGTGACACTTAGTTTTATATCTATAAGTGTAAAATTACCTTCTGACGCAGTTAGGTTAACTAAATAATTGTTATTATTTTCTATTGTATAATCAGCGCTAACCGTAAGCTCTTTTTTGATATTTTCAAGATGGAGTTTCAAGTAGTCATCAATAAGTTGTATCTTAGTTTCAGAAATTCTTCCTTTAAATAATGATAGAACATTGTCACCCTTTTGGGTAATGACTAATCTATGTTTGCCCTTTTGATCAGTAGGCTCAAGAAGGTTAGATGCTATAAGTTCCGTCATATATTGTTGCAACGTAAAATAATTTATAAAATTATTTTCTAGAATAATTTGTGTTATTTGAATATTAGAAATAGGGAGCTTTATTTTATAAAATATATAAAGTAAGAGAAGCTTATTTTCAGCTAAGTCTAAAGCATCTTCAAACATATCGTTTCCTCCTTGTAGTCCGCTTAATATAAAACAATTATGAGTTGTTTTATAAAATTGGCGTAAAACCGCTATCCCTTCAGGGTAGTGGTAGTTCCCTTAATGTAAAATTAACTATAAACATTATAACATAAAAAGCATCGAAATGAATCGGTGCTTTTAATTTTAAATAATTTATACAGGATTTACAAGAAGTGATTTATGAAAATTAATATTAAATGAACTTTATAAACTAAATTGCACATATATTTTAACTTTTGGAATATAAATTTATAGTATAAATGTAGAAAGGAGCAACAGAGTATAGCTGCTGTTGCATATATTGATATGAGGGGGATATAGCATGGGCACGGGTTACATAAAAAAGAAGTTAATACTAGTTTTTACACTTTTTTTTGGAACTTTAATAATTTTGGGTATTTATAACTTGAAAACAAAAGGAGTGTTTTTGGGGCAAGAACGTAAATTACCAATATATTCTGTAGATACAAAAGAGAAAAAAATTGCAATTTCCTTTGATGCCAGTTGGGGTGACGATAGAACAGGTGATATTTTAAAAACATTAGATAAATACAATGCTAAAGCAACCTTTTTTTTAGTTGGAGCGTGGATAGATCAACATCCAGATATGTTAAAGACCATGTACGATAAGGGGCACGAAATAGGCAATCATTCTAATAAGCATCCTATAATGACTACAATATCTAAAGAGAAAATGATTGAAGAAATAGCAATTACAGATGCTAAAATAATGTCTATAACAGGACAAGGAACAGTTCTTTTTAGATGTCCATCTGGAGAGTATAATAATTTAGTAATTGAAACTGTAAAAGCTACAAATCATTATTGCATCCAATGGGATGTGGACAGTATTGATTGGAAAGAACAAGGAGCAGATATTGAGTACAATAGAATAGTAAAAAAAGCTAAGGCTGGTTCCATTCTTTTATTTCACAATGATGCGAAATATACCCCTGAGAATTTGCCAAGAATTTTAGAATATTTAAAAGGGGCAGGATATGAATTTGTAAGAATATCAGATTTGATATATAAAGATAATTATTATATAGATGGAGAAGGAAAGCAAATAAAAAATAAAAATTAAATATGTTGAATTGTACTAGGTATTTGTATTATAATGGGAACACCAAATAATTATAATTTTGCCAAAATGTATGGGGTGAACAAAAAACAAATAACAAGTTATTTGTTTGAAGAATCTAAGCAATATTATATAAATATTAGGTATATTACATTAAAAAACTGAATACTTATATTCTAAGGAAAGCTTATTAAAAAAACTAAGGGAAAGAGGGGTTATGATGGATAATGTTATGTTAAATAACAAGATTTATTTAGAAGGAAAGGTAGTATCTGAATTGAAATTTAGTCATGAAATGTATGGGGAAGGGTTTTATGTATTTGATTTTGAGGTTTGGAGACTAAGTGAAACAACAGACATTTTAACTATAACAATTTCTGAAAGACTAATCGCAGGTATGAGTATCGATATAGGAAATGAATTTATAGTTGAAGGTCAACTTAGATCGTATAATAAATTTGTTGATGGATCTAATAGACTAATCTTAACAGTATTTGCTAGAGATATTAAAATTTGTGAAGAACGCAGTAAGAATCCAAATCAAATATTTTTAGATGGATATATTTGCAAAAGCCCAGTATATAGGACAACACCTTTTGGAAGAGAGATTGCAGACATGTTACTCGCAGTTAATAGATTATATAATAAATCTGATTATATACCTACAATTGCTTGGGGGCGAAATTCTAGATTTTGCAAAAGTCTTGAAGTAGGGGATAATATAAGGATTTGGGGAAGACTTCAGAGTAGAGAATATCAAAAGAAATTATCAGATGATGAAGTTGTAAGAAAAGTGGCATATGAAGTTTCTATATCAAAGATGGAAAAAGTCAATAAAGATGGTGAGAACATAGTAGAATCAGATATGATGATTGATGAAGAGCAAGATTTCGAAGCTCTAGACGTTATCTAGTATATATAGTAGTGAACTTAGTCCGCTGAAAACAGCATACATTACGGAAAATTCATTTAAATAAGTTTTAAATTCAACTTTCAGCTTTAACTGGTTGAAAAAGTATAATACGTAAAACTCATTTGAACAATATTTAACACGTTAAAAAGAGCAAGTATTACGTAAAATGCATATGAACAAGCTTTAGTAATTAAAATTAGTTTAGAATTACTTAGCACAGTGAATTGCATTTGTAGTAATACTTGCTCTTTTTTTTCTATTTTCTTAGATCATCAAGTAGTTTAGTTTTTTCTTTAGTGGCATCATCCACATTTTTTATTATTTTTGCTGGGGTTCCAGCAACTACAACGTTTGGTGGAACGTCATTTACAACTACGGCACCAGCTGCTACCACTGAATTTTCCCCGATTTTTACTCCTTCGAGTATTACAGCGTTTGCTCCAATTAGTACATTGTCTCCAATTTCACAAGGGCTCTTGCTTGGTGGTTCCAGAACTCCAGCTACTACGGCACCTGCACCTAAATGAACTCGTCTGCCAAGTTTTCCTCTTGCACCAACCACAGCATTCATATCTATCATAGTTTCATCGCCAATCTCAGCACCTATATTAATTACAGCACCCATCATTATAACGGCATTTTTACCTATTTTAACCTTATCTCTTATAATTGCGCCTGGCTCAATTCTTGCGTCAATATTTTTTAGGTCAATTAAAGGAATAGCGGAATTTCGTCTGTCTTGTTCAAGTTTGAATTTTTTGATTTTGTCCTTATACTTTATTAGAAAATCTGATACCTCATCACTTTCACCAAAAAGCATATAAAAATTACCACTACCAAAATTTTCGATATTTCCAAACTGGCATTGTGATAAATCTCCATCAATATATAGTTTAATAGGAGTAGCCTTTTTAGCTTCTTTTATGTATCTTGCAATTTCATAAGGGTCTGTTAAATCATAGTTCATATTTATTCTCCTTTCGTATTATAAGTATTAAGCCAAATTGTAGTTTTTATGCATATATTTTCATGTATCTAAAACTTAAATCTTTTATGTTCATAAAAATATGGATGAAATTAAAAGTGACATTCTAAAATAAAACTATGCACCCTATAAATAATATAGTAAAATGGGCATTATTTAAAGGTAAATATTATTATTATTCTAGAAATATTATAAAACTACTGATTTTTATGGCTTTATATAGTAGAATAACAATAACTTAAACACATGTAAAGGGTGATGTTATGAATAATATATTTTCAAATAATGTAAACAATGTAGAGATTTCTGGAATTAGAAAGTTTTTTAATAAGGTTTCAAATGTTCAAGGGGCAATTTCACTGACCCTAGGACAACCGGATTTCCCAGTGCCTAAAAATATTAAAAAGGCTATGACTTCCGCTATACATCAAGATAAAACTGAGTACACTGCAAATGCCGGAATTCCCGAATTGCGAAATGAAATTTCTAATTTCTTAGGCGGTATGGATATTAACTATTCAGGAGAAGAGATTATTGTCACTGTTGGTGGAAGCGAGGCGCTAATGTGCACATTTGCCGCATTTTTAAACCATGGAGATAAAGTTCTTGTGCCGTCGCCAGCTTATCCGGCATACGAGAGTTGTGTTAAGCTTTTTGGAGCAGAAGTAGTTAATTATAATCTTAATAGTGATTTTACTATTAATTTTGAAACCTTAAGTAAACTTATTAATGAGGAAAATCCAAAACTTTTGGTGGTTTCCTATCCTTCTAATCCTACTGGGGCAGCATTATCCCTTAAGGAAAGAGATAAACTTTTTGAAATTCTAAAAGAAAAAAATATTCATATAATAAGTGATGAGATTTATAGTTCATTATGCTATGAAAAATACTATTCTCTTGCACAGATTAATGAATTAAGAGATAGAGTGATTTTGGTGAGTGGATTTTCTAAAATGTTTTCAATGACAGGCCTTAGAGTAGGGTATCTTTGTGCAAGTAAATATATTCTGGATAATATAATGAAAGTACATCAGTATAATGTTTCTTGTGCAACTTCAATATCTCAATGGGGTGCATTCGAGGGATTACTTTCTTGTATGAATGATGTGGACAATATGAAAGTGGAGTTTGAGAAGAGAAAAGAATACGTATATAAAAGATTAATTGGTATGGGGATGGAGGTAAATCTTCCTAAGGGGGCCTTTTACATATTTCCATCTATATCAAAATTTTCTATGAATAGTGAGGAGTTTTGCAATAGACTCTTATATGAAGGTAAAGTTGCTATTGTGCCTGGGTCAGCTTTTGGAAAAGGGGGAGAAGGCTTCATTAGGATTTCATATTCTTATAGCTTAGAAGTTTTAAAAGAGGGTTTAGACAGAATGGAAAAATGGCTTGAAACGTTAAACCCAACTGACTAATTCTTAAAATAGCCTTGAAACAGATTACATCTCTGTTCCAAGGCTATAATATTAATTAATGACTAAAGAGAGATATTAACCACATCATCCATACTGTATAGACCCTTCTCTTTTTTGTATATATATTCACAGGCTTTTAATGCACCTATTGCAAAAACTTCTCGTGATATTGCAGTATGCTTAATCTCAATACATTCTCCAAGGCCAGCAAATATGATTTCATGATCACCTATAATATTTCCACCTCTTATAGCATGAATGCCTATTTCCTTGCGTTCTCTTTTAGATAAGGCATTTCTTCCATTTGTGAAGATAGTATCTTCGTCTATAGAGTCTTTAATCGTATTTGCAAGAAGCAGAGCGGTACCACTAGGAGCATCTACCTTTTGATTATGATGCTTTTCAATTATCTCAATGTCAAAATCTTTATAAAGCGTGTTACTTATACTCCGAAGAATATTATTAATAATATTTATACCTATAGACATATTTGCAGAGTGAAATACTGCAATATGCTCGCTAAGCATATGAATTTTAGATAGTTGCTCTGAGGTATAACCAGTGGTACAGAATACAATAGGTATATTTCTCTCTTTGGAATACTTGCAAAGAGAGTCTAGAGCGTCCGGTCTTGAAAAATCTAAAATTACATCTATTTCATCCTGGCATTCATCTATACTGCTATAGCATGGATAGCTTAAATTAGATGAATTTCTGTCAACACCAGAAACAATTGAAATTGTAGTGGATGATTTAGCCATTTCGGAAATAACTTTTCCCATTTTCCCATTACACCCATTTAAAAGAATTCTAATCATTAAATTTCCTCCTTTAAAGGGATATTATATGCTTTTAACTCTTTTTTAAGAATTTGCAGCGTATTTTCTTCCATTTCACATAGGGGTAATCTTAAAGGTCCTACTTTAAGTCCCATAAGATTCATAGCTGTTTTTACAGGGATGGGATTAGTTTCTATGAATATAGCACTGTTAAGAGCAAGAAATCCCAGTTGGATTTTTAGAGCCTCCGCATGCTCACCCTTTAAATATAATTCACACATATTATGCATGGTGGTCGGAATTATATTTGCAAGAACAGATATAACTCCAATAGCACCTAAGGAAAGTATAGGGATAACTTGGTCGTCGTTACCTGAATAAATATCCATTCTATCTCCACATAGAGCTTTAATCTGTGCTATTTGACTTATATCGCCACTTGCCTCTTTTACTGCTACAATATTTTGTAGCGCACATAATTTTAGTAGTGTGCTTGGAGTAATATTAAGAGCTGTTCTTGAAGGAACGTTATATATTATTATTGGTGAAGTTACACTATTTGCAATTGCACTAAAATGTTCAACTAAGCCTTTTTGAGTAGTTTTATTGTAGTAGGGCGTGATTACAAGTAATCCGTCTACTCCTATTTTTTCTGCCCATTTACTCATGCTTATGGCAGCTGCGGTGCTGTTACTACCAGTACCTGCGATTACTGGGATTCTCTTATTAACTACATCAACAACAAATTTTATAGTTTCTTTTCTTTCTTGCTCTGTCATAGTAGAAGCTTCGCCAGTAGTACCACATACTATAATAGCATCTGTCTTGCTGTTAATATGCCATTCTATTAATTCTTCTAGTTTTTTGAAATCTACCCCTCTTTCATTAAATGGAGTGACTATTGCAACACCAGAACCTTTAAAAATACTCATGTGATTACCTCCTCGTAGTTATATGAAGAATAATAATCAATATTCTCCATATACTATTTTATTTCTATTACTATATGTTTATTAGTTCATATTGCTTTTAGTGAAGCATTTTTTCATGTTATTTAATAATAAAATTATAGGGCGCATGCATTATCACTAAAATGTTTTTCTTTACTATATTATATAGCCCTTATGTGAAAATATATATACTTTTAAAAAAAAAATGAAAATCTCAAATATTTAGCTTGCAAGAAAGTATTCATAATATTATAATTATGAAATAATAATATGAACAGTTAAGTCGACATTATATCATCATTATCATCATAATTAATAACGACAAATTAGTTTGACAAGTTACAAAAACCGTGATAATATGAAAAAAAGAAAAATGATAATAAATGTTAAAATGGTTAAAATAGGACATTGTTCAATATATTAGGGCTACAAATAATTATGAAACTTTCTATAGAGTAGAGGACAATAAAAAGGATTTAATTCTTTGTTAAAGCTCAATAAAACGGTTTCAGATATACTCTGATTTGACACAAATTCTTTTTGTCTATTGTAGTTTGTGAAAGTTTTCATGCGTCTCAAATTTAAACTGACTTTAAAAAATATCTTAAATAGGTTTTTTTAAAAAAAAGAAATATTTTATTCTCAAAAAACTTCATTTGGGCTTAATAAGTATTTTTACTTATTGCTATATAAACACATATAAAAATTCGAGGGGGAATTTTAGTGAAAAGCAAAAATAAATATTAGGAAATTAATTTGGTGAAGTGAATGAATAAAATGCAGAATTATAACGGAAAATGTCGTATAAAAGTAAAAATTTCAAATTAAGTTTAATTAAACTTAGTGAAACTATTGAATTTGCAAATAACATTAAATATTTACAAAGTAACCATTATAAAGTGGGATTTTCCTTGATTTACATTTTAAAGTAATATATCATGTAAATTAAACAAGAACAAAAATAGTTTATATTCAAAATTGTTGGAATATTTACAATGTAAATACTTTTGCAATTAATAAAAACCAATTCATTATATAACTTTATTTTTACTAATAAAAAGAACGTGGACGAGCTATTTTACTATTTTAAATAAACATATAGAAATGAAAAGGTTTACTTGGATTTATATTATTATTCTATGGTGTACAGAAACAAAGTAGACTTTGTAAAAATTAATGATGGGGGGATTTTAAAAAATGTTTAAATTTATACTTAAGAGATTAGGGTATATGTTTGTGACTCTTTGGATAGTAGCTACCATCACCTTTATGTTGATACATGCTATTCCAGGAGACCCATTAGCAGGCATGGCAAGAAAATTGCCAGAACAAATAAGAGCAAATTTTATGTCAAAGTATGGTCTGGATCAACCAGTTATAGTTCAATACGGCAGATTTATGAAAAATATTGTGTTTCACGGAGATTTAGGAGAATCGCTTGCTTATCCAGGAAGAAAAGTTACTGATGTTATAAAATTACATGCACCAGTATCTGCAAGACTGGGGATACAAGCAATTTCAATGGGATTTTTCATAGGGGTAAGCCTTGGAATAATAGCAGCCTTTAATAGAGGAAGATGGCCAGATTATCTGGTTATGTTTATAGCGATATTAGGTATTTCTATACCGAATTTTGTTATGGCAGCCCTACTCCAATACTTTTTTACAGTTCAACACACTTGGCTCCCAACAACGGGATGGGGAGGATTTGAATACACTATATTACCAAGTATAGCCTTGAGTTTTACTTCTGTAGCCACTTATGCAAGATATATGAGAGCAAATACTCTTGATATAATAGGGCAAGATTATATCTTAACTGCAAAATCTAAAGGTATTACAAAACTTAGCTTAGTATGGAAACATGTTATTAGAAATGCCATACTTCCAGCCATCACAATATTAGGACCACAAGTGGCGCATATGTTCGTAGGTGCCTTCGTTATAGAAAGTATATTTTCAATTCCAGGATTTGGTTTTAATTTTGTAACTTCAATAACCGATAGAGATTTCACTATGATTATGGGACAAACAGTTTTCTTATGTACCTTAGTAATAATAGCATATGTTCTAGTAGACATATTATATGGATTGATTGACCCAAGAATAAGATTAACTGGAGAAAAGAGATAGGGGGAGAAGTATGGCACAGTTATCGAAAGAAAAGTTTAAAATAATTGGATGTGAAAATGCTAATGCTGATGAAATATTAAGACCTAGTATGACTTACTGGCAAGATGCATGGAGAAGATTAAAACAAAATAAGGTGGCTACAGCCTCATTAATAATGCTGATTTTAATATCATTAATGACTGTTTTTGGACAATATATTAATGGATTTAGTTTTGAAGTTACAAATGATAAATTAGTAAATATTCCGCCTAACTTAACACACTGGTTTGGAACAGATAATCTTGGACGTGATGTGTTTTCAAGAGTCTGGGCTGGAGGTAGAGTTTCTATAATTATAGGACTTGTAGGAGCTTTCATAGATACTATAGTAGGTGGAATCTATGGTGGAATAGCTGGATTTCATGGTGGAATTATTGATGACATAATGATGAGAATAGTTGAGATACTTGCAAGTATTCCTTATCTAGTAATTGTTATATTAGTTTCATTAATATTGCATAAAGGTATTTGGGCTATTATTATTGCCATGACTATAACGGGATGGGTTCAAATGGCAAGACTTGTACGTGGACAGTTATTACAAATAAAAGAACAGGAATATGTACTAGCGGCGGCTGCGTTAGGTGCTAATCCTTCAAGAATTATTGCAAAACATCTACTTCCAAATACACTAGGAATAATGATTGTAGCTATTACTTTCGACATTCCATCCTTTATATTTGGAGAAGCCTTCTTAAGTTATTTAGGGCAAGGAATTCAATCACCACATACAAGTTGGGGAGCACTAGCAGCTGGAGCACAACCAAACTTAATGTTTTATCCTTATCAGTTATTCTTTCCATCACTATTTATTAGTTTAACTATGTTATCATTTACATTGCTTGGTGATGGTTTAAGAGATGCGCTAGATCCGAGATTACGTCAATAGGGGGAAAATTATGGAAAAAATATTAGATGTAAAAGACTTAAGAGTTTCATTTCATACTTATGCTGGTGAGGTACAAGCAGTAAGGGGTATTTCTTTTTACTTAAAAAAAGGAGAAACCTTAGCTGTAGTTGGAGAATCAGGATGTGGCAAAACTGTTACTTCAAAATCACTGATGAGATTAATTCCAGAGCCACCAGGTGAAATAAAAGAAGGCTCAAAGATGCTATTTGATGGTAAAGATATTAGTCTTATGTCAGAAAAAGAACTCAGAGAGCTCAGGGGTTCAGATATTTCTATGATATTTCAAGACCCTATGACTTCACTAAACCCAACTATGACTATTGGAAGACAAATATCAGAAAGCTTAATTATACACAGAGGCATGAGTAAAACTGAGGCTATGAATGAAGCAATAAAAATGTTAGATTTAGTTAATATTCCTGATGCAGATAAACGTGCCCATCAATATCCTCATGAATTTTCAGGTGGTATGAGGCAAAGGGCGATGATAGCTATAGCTCTAGCTTGTAATCCTAAAATCCTTATAGCAGACGAACCAACAACAGCTCTCGATGTTACAATACAAGCTCAAATAATGGATCTTATTTCGGATCTTCAAGAAAAGCTTGGAACAGCAGTTATCCTTGTAACTCATGATTTAGGAATTGTTGCAGACGTTGCAGACAGGATACAAGTAATGTATGCAGGACAAATAATAGAGCATGGAACAGTAGATGAAATATTTAAAAATCCACAACATCCATATACTTGGGCGCTGCTTCAATCAGTTCCAAGACTGGATACTAAAAATAAAGGCAAACTCTATTCTTTGCGTGGAACGCCACCGGATTTACTTAAACCACCAGTGGGATGTTCCTTTGCAGCAAGATGTGAACATTGTATGCAAATATGCAAAGAAGAAATGCCAGAAGTTACAACTTTAAGTGAAAATCATGAAGTTTGCTGTTGGCTAAAACATTCTATGGCACCAAAGGTTGATATTCCAGAAGCGTTAAGAGGTGATAAATAATGGATAAGAAAAATGATATTTTAATTGAGGTTAAAAATCTTAAAAAATATTTTCAAGTTGGTAAACATGCTACCTTAAAAGCGGTGGACGATGTTAGCTTTTTCATAAGAAAAGGTGAAACTCTAGGACTTGTTGGAGAATCTGGTTGTGGGAAAACTACTTGTGGAAGAACCGTAATGGGTATGTATAGTGCAACTGGTGGAGAGGTAATATTTGATGGAATTGATGTTCATAAATTAAATAAGAAAGCAAAAAAAGATTTTGCAAGAAGAGCACAAATAATATTCCAAGATCCTTATGCTTCATTAAATCCAAGAATGACTGTTGGAGATATAATTGGTGAAGGCATAGATATTCATAATTTGTACACTGGACAAGAAAGAACTAATAGAGTATTTGAACTTTTACAACTAGTAGGACTTAATAAAGAACATGGCTCAAGGTTTCCACATGAATTTTCAGGTGGTCAAAGACAAAGAATAGGAATAGCCAGGGCCCTTGCTATAGAACCAGAATTTATAGTATGTGATGAGCCAATTTCAGCTCTTGACGTTTCAATTCAAGCACAAATTGTTAATTTATTGATACAACTACAGCAGGAGTTAGGACTCACTTATTTATTTATAGCTCATGACCTATCAATGGTTAAACATATATCGGATAGAGTAGGAGTAATGTACCTTGGATCAATGGTAGAGCTTGCAAGTAGCCATGATTTATATGAAAAACCACTACATCCATATACTCAAGCACTACTATCTGCAATACCAGTACCGGATCCAGAAGTTGAAAGAAATAAGACGAGAATTAAACTGGAGGGTGAAGTACCGAGTCCTATAAATCCAAAACCAGGCTGCAGATTTACACCTAGATGTAGATATGCAAAACCAATTTGTAGTGAAGAAACACCAATCCTTAAAGAAATAGAAAAAGAGCATTATGTGGCTTGTCACTTATTTGATTAAAATTACTGCCAAGAAATGCAATGAAAATTATGAATATTTAATCAAACGACATTAAATTAAATCATAAATGCTATATTCGGAAAATTATACTTGATTTTCTAAAAAAGATGGTATATTATGATAATATGAATTTAAGTAATGTGTAAAATAACATTATATAGAATATACAGAATATAAGAATCGTGCTATATTTGATGTTAATAAAGTTAATTAGGTTATATCATGAATTTATTTTAATATAAATTAAATTTATGATAAATATATATTTATTATCCGTCTAAACATATTAAAGGGGGGTTTTTTCGTGAAAACAAAAAGATTAATGGCTACTATACTAACACTTTCACTAACTGCTTCAATTGCATTAGTAGGTTGTGGAAAGAAACCTGTTGCAGCGCCTGAAACAAAACCTGGTGATGCTTCTACAGTTAAAATGGACAAAGATCAATTTTTAAATGGTTATTTAAGGGCTGAGCCGAAGACACTTGACCCAGCAATTGCAACTGATCGGTATGCAACAGAAACTCTAGTTAACTGTATGGAAGGTTTAACTAGAATTGAGCAAGATGCGAATGGTAAAGATGTTATAAAACCTGCAGGAGCAAAAGATTGGAAAACTAATGCAGATAAAACTGTATGGACATTTAATTTAAGAGATTTTAATTGGAATGACGGGAAACCAGTAACAGCTCAAGATTTTGAATTTGCAATTAAAAGAGCACTTAATCCAAAAACTGCTTCAACATATGCATTTATTTTATTTCCTTTAAAAAATGCTCAGAAATATAATTCAGGAAAAGCAAAAATTGAAGAAGTAGGAATTAAGGCAATAGATGCAAAGACTTTGGAGTTTACATTAGAGAAAGCTACCCCATACTTCTTAGATTTAACATACTTTAAAGTTATGTATCCACAAAGAGAAGATATAGTTAAAGCTAATGGAGAAAAATTTGGTACAGAAGCAAATACGATGGTATATAATGGACCATTTATATTAAAAAATTGGGCACACCAAAGTAAGATAGAATTTGAAAAGAATCCAACTTATTGGGATAAAGATTCAGTTAAATTGGAAAAATTAACTCTTAATATTTTGAAAGACGAAACATCAAGAATGAACTCATTATCAAGTGGTGCCATAGATTATGTTTTAGCCGATAAAGCGGAATGGATTGAAAAATTCAAGGCAACAAATAAGTTTGATGTAGCAACATTTAATGAGCCATCAGAAAGCTATATTCATTTTAATCAAAAGGATAAATATTTTAAAAACGCTAAAATCCGTCAGGCATTCAGTTTAGCTTATGAGAGAGAAAAAGTAGTTAAAGTTTTATATAAAGGGTTAGCTCAACCAGCATATGGATGGTGTCCACCAACACTCCAAATAGGCGGAAAAGATTATAGAGAAAAAGTAGGTATAGAGCCAGTTAAAGCATTTAAGGCAGCAAATCCAGATGCTAAAAAATTGTTGGTTGAAGGTTTAAAAGAAATTGGAGAAAATCCAGATCCAGCAAAAGCAACATTTTCTTACCTAGAGTCAGGAACTGATGCTAAAGCTAGAGAATTTGCAGAATACAATCAGCAAATGTTTAAGCAAAATTTAGGCATAGATTTAAAGGTAGAATATGTAGAGTGGGCAATAGCTCAAAAGAGATCAGATGCATTTGACTATCAAATGACTGGTGTAGCATGGAACGGAGACTATAACGATCCAAATACATTCTTTGATATGTTTATGACGGGAGCTAATGTAATTTCAACTGGATGGTCAAATCCAAAATATGATAATTTAATTAAAGAAGCTGGTAACACAATTGATCCAGAAAAGAGAACAGAGTTCTTTAAACAAGCAGAACAAATATTATTAGTGGATGATGCAGTTATCATTCCAACCGTATATAGAGTTAAAAATAATTTTAGCGTTAAATATGTAAAAAAAATAATGTCACCATTATTTGGAGCTAATGACTTCAAATATGCTTATACTGAAGGAAGAAAATAGTATAAAATATAAATGAGAAGATAGTGCGGTAATTTTTAATATCGCACTATCTTTTTATTTACAAAAAAATATAAAATTTAAAATTGCAAATTCGCAATAAGATGGTTTAATAGAAAAAAGATATTTGCGTTTCTTTTGTTATTATGAATAAAAAACCCCAGATATGTGAAAAATATAATATATTAAAATATTATATAATACAATTTGGAGGTTATCATGGGAAAAACACCTTTAAAAAAAATTATTAAAGCAAAATTAAAAGGGAACAAAGAGTTAACTAAAAATGAAATGCTTCGGGAAACATTAAAATATGAAATAGCCGAAGAATTAGGCTTAACCGAAAAGATAGAAGCCGTAGGTTGGAGTGGGCTAACAGCAGAAGAAACAGGAAGAGTTGGGGGTCTAATGACAAAAAAAAAGAAAAGTATAAATCTTCCTAAAAACGAAGAATTTTAAAAAATGAGCAAATTATTTTGGACAATATTTGGTGTATAGGTTAGAATATTATATATCATTATAGTTTTAAAAGGAGAAATGATCAAATGGATTGTTATAAAGAATTTGCTCACATATACGATAAACTAATCAATGCTGACATTGATTATAAAACGTGGGCTTCCAACATATTATGCATTTGTAGTGAATATGGTATTGATAGGTCGAGCTACTTGGATTTAGCCTGTGGTACAGGGAATCTTACTATAGAAATTGCAAGTAAATTTAATCAAACATGGGCAGTTGATTTATCTTGTGATATGTTGTGTGAAGCAGAGAAAAAAAATAGGGATGCAGGTATTAAAGCAAAATTTGTATGTCAAGATATTTGTGGATTGAGTTTGAACAATACCTTTAACCTTATAACTTGCTGTTTAGATTCGACCAACTACATATTAGAAGAAGAAGATTTTAAAAAGTATCTATTAGGGGTTTATGATTTGTTAAAAGAGAATAGTTTATTTATTTTTGATATTAATTCTTACTATAAATTAACTAATATACTTGGTAATAATATTTATAATTATGATTCGGAGGATGTAGTATATATTTGGGAGAATTATTTAGAAAATGATATAGTAGATATGAATTTAACCTTTTTTATAAAAGAAGGACAAGTATACAGAAGATTTGATGAGCAGCATTCAGAAAGAGCTTATAAAGAAGAATATGTAGAAAGTGTTATAAAAGAAATTGGGTTTGAAATAATAAAAAAAATGGATAACTATGAAGATAAAGCAGTAAGTGAAAACACAGAGAGAATATGTTATGTGCTTTCTAAGTCAAAAAAATAATATATAAGGGGGAATTGGTATATGGATAAATTGGTTAGAGCTACTGCAAAGAGTGGTCAGGTTAGAATAATTGCAGCCATAACTACGGATTTAGTAAATGAGGGAGTAGGTATGCATTTATGCGCACCTACGGCAGCAGCTACATTAGGTAGGATGCTAACAGCCGGTACGCTTATGGGAACTATGCTAAAGTCCAAGGAAGATAGTTTAACCTTGCAAATAGATGGTGGAGGGAAAGCTAGAGGCGTGGTAGTAACTGCTCATGCAGATTCAAGTGTAAAAGGCTACATTGGGAATCCAGATGTGGATTTACCTGCGAGTAGCAAGGGTAAGCTTGATGTAAGCGGTGCTATAGGTGTGGATGGTTATTTAAGAGTTATAAGAGATATGGGGCTAAAGGAGCCGTATATAGGTCAAGTGCCAATTCGTACGGGAGAAATTGGCGATGATTTAGCTTATTACTTTACTGTTTCAGAGCAGACGCCTTCAGCGGTGGGACTTGGAGTATTAGTGGACACGGACATGAGCATTAAAGCTTCAGGAGGGTTTATAATCCAAATGATGCCTGGTGCAGATGAATTCTTGGCTGATATAATAACATATCGACTTGAAGAAGTTCCGTCTATAACGGAATTCATAGCAAAAGGAATGTCTATTGAAGAGATTTTAGAATTTATATTTGAAGACATGGAACTTAAAATACTTGAAGAGATTGTGCCAACATATAAATGTGATTGTTGTAGAGAGCGGGTTGAGAGGGCATTAATAAGTATAGGCAAAAAAGACCTAGAGGAATTATATAATGATGGTAAAACAGAGGAAATCCAGTGTCATTTTTGTAATAAAAATTATGAATTTAATCATGAAGACATTGAGCAATTACTGAAAAGTGTTAATTCATAGATTAAAATATAGTTTTTAAAAGGAGAAAGTGTAGTATACATGTTCTCCTTCCTCTTATTTATTAAACATAAGCTATATTTTATAGGAATATATACGTAGTTTACCATATGTTGAAAAACAAAGGAAAATAGCGGGAATTCGACAATTAAGGAGCATAAGTGAAACAACTATGAATATTCACTATAGATTTTGTTGACAATAGCAAGAAAATTTTATATTATAGTGATGTAGTAAGTAAGCAGCTATAAAGTAAACGATAAAGTAGAAAAACAGTTAACGCATAAAGTTGTTGACAAGTTTTATGAAATGATGTAGACTATAATAGTTGATGAAAATATGTGGGAGCATAGCTCAGCTGGGAGAGCATCTGCCTTACAAGCAGAGGGTCACAGGTTCGAACCCTGTTGTTCCCACCACATATGGCCCAGTGGCTCAGTTGGTTAGAGTGCCGCCCTGTCACGGCGGAGGTCGACGGTTCGAGTCCGTTCTGGGTCGCCATTTAAATTTAATAACATTAATAAGGCTGGATAGCTCAGTCGGTAGAGCAGAGGACTGAAAATCCTCGTGTCCCTGGTTCGATTCCTGGTCTAGCCACCAGTGTTGCGGGAGTGGCTCAGTGGTAGAGCGTCACCTTGCCAAGGTGAACGTCGCGAGTTCGAATCTCGTCTTCCGCTCCAACTATAATTTAAATTTAATTAATGGCGCTATAGCCAAGCGGTAAGGTCAAGGTCTGCAAAACCTTTATTCCCCGGTTCAAATCCGGGTGGCGCCTCCATAATATAACCCTTAGAACTGAAAAGTTCTAAGGGTTATATTAATTTATAAGCAGAGTGTGAAACAAAACAAAAAACATGGCATGTGGCATGGGGACGGTTAACAACTATTAGAACTATTAACATAAGAATATGAATATCATTTCTATCCAAAGGCAATAATTTAAAGAAGAACTTAGGAGTAGGGGTGATTTTTTATGGCAAGAAAGGCAAGATTAAAAGCAGCCGACGCTATATTTCATATTATGTGTAAAAGTATCAGCGAGGTAGATTTATATAGGGATTCTGAAGATAAAGAAAAGTATTTATTACTTGTGAAGAAGTATAAAAAGCTCTATAATGTTAAAATTTACGGGTACTGTCTTATGGATAACCATGCACATTTATTGGTTGATGCTAATGGGGCAGACATATCAAAAGTCATGCACGGAATTAATTTTTCTTATGCGATGTACTTTAATAAAAAATATGCTAGAGAAGGCCATCTTTTTAAAGATAGATTTAAGAGCAAAATAGTTGATAATGACAAATATTTAAAGACTGTATCATTGTATATACATAATAATCCTACAGATATAAGTGAATTTAAAGATTGTCCTGAAAAATATGCTTTTTCTAGCTTGGGAATATATATTGGGAAAAGACGGGACCACTTCAATATAGTTGATTATGGATTTGTCTTGGACTTTTTTGGAAATGACATTAGTACCGCTAGAAAAAGCTACTATAGCCATGTTTTTGGATGTAATGACGAAAAATTAAAAGAAGAATTTGAATTCAAAGATGAAAAAACAGAATATAGAAGTGGAAGGAAGATACTTGTAAGAAATTTTTCAGCAGAAGATGTAATGGAATTTATAGCATCAAAGATGAATATATCCAAGTTTCATCTTAACATTAAGTACAGTAGAAAGCTCGTACGTGCAAAATCCCTAACAGTTATTTTAATGCGCAGTCTTTGCAATTTTAAATTCAGCGAGATATCCAACACTCTGGGAAACATTTCACAGGCCAGATTATCAAAATTGAGTAACATTGGTATTGAATTAATTGGAAATGATGAAAAATATGAAAATATTATCGGAGAGTTTATTGGATTTTATGCTTAGTAATAATTCACTTGTATGTATTTCACTATAATTTTTAATATTGGGCTTAATACCTGATTTAAAGATAGTACTTAAATTCTTAAATTCATTTATATAACAATTTTAAGCTATATAAATAAAAAATTCAAAATTACTTATAATTTTTTGTTTTTAATAAAACTGGACAAGCATTTAAAACTAAATTTTTATTTATATATATAGATCATAAAAATGATAAAAGAAGGGCGAAGTCAGATAGATTATCAATGAAAAGGTACAAGCTTTCATGAAAAACTTGTACTAATTAAAGAATAAATAATTGTTAACCGTCCCCATCTCTTTCGGTTGCTTTCTAAATCTTAAAAATACTACCTCTATCAACAAGTTTTCCACTTCGTAAAAACACAGGTTCTACCTTATGCTTATTCAGAAATCTTAATACTTCTTTGCCATACAGGTAGTGATCTATGTGGCCGTAGAAGGCTAAGACATTATATTCAATAAGCCCCGTTGCACCACCAATAAAACCGTAGTTTAGGCCAGGTAGAAGAATATCACCAGGAGGGACAAATAATACATCTATTTTTTCAAGACTTAAAGCTTTTGCAATAGAGAGGTCACTAGTGATGATTGCATTATTATTTACTATGCAAGTAGAACATTTTGTATAACCTTGTTTTACATTTATTATTCTTTTGTTTTTTAAAAGTGATAGAAGATTAGTATCAGTAAAATTAACATAGTGAACAAAAATATCCCCTATGCATATTGCATTGAGACATATATTATATGGGTATGAACTTTGCAAAGTTGAATTCGATTTGTAAACTTTGTAATTTAGTAAAGCTAACTCTTGTATAAATTCATTATCTATATCTTTATGAACAATGATAGTATGGTCTAAAATATGCATGAGCATATCTGGGTGACCACATACAGCCTCATATAAAAGATCACTAGGAGGGCAAATAAGTAAGTTATATCCCAGAGAAATTAAATATTCACTTTCTTCTTTATGAATTCTAAAATCAACAATAAGATTTTTCATTTTGTTCCTCTTATTTCATATATATTTTTTATTAGTATAGTTTAGTTTATAACACAAAGCTATCGTAAATTGCAATATGTCGATAATTGTTTAATTTATTTTTGCATATCCATTAATTTTACACGCATACTATCTTTGAGAAGGGAGTGTGCGAGATGCTTTTATTAACTGTTGTATATAATAGCAGTATGGAATGCATTATTGATGAAATCAATGACATTAAAAAGTGTTTTGAACAGAAAAAAATGATTTTAGGCATAGCAGAATCTATAATAGGAGATACTCACTTCATAAAGTTTTTTTGTAGTGAAGACAACTTAAATTATAGTAGCATAAAAGCGTTTAATTTAAATATTGCTAATATGTTATATAAAATAGTAATAATGGAATTTTGTAAAAAAGAAATGAATGATTTTTTAGCAGAAACTTATTTTTTTCTTGGATATGATGAAATAAAACAAGTTAAACCTAAGATAAACTTAGCATTGCTCAGTGAAGGGGAAATATCTGGTCCTAATATGGTATATTGCATAAATAGAAAAAATAGTGTTATGGATAAAATAACTAAGTGTATAGAAGAAAATAATGAAATTAATATAAGTGGATTTTTGACATTTAGGACAAAAGAGCTAAAAATGGATTTAGAATGTATAGTTGATAAAATTGTAGAAGAATATATGGTAGAAAAAGAATATAATGAGTTTATAAAGTTGCTTAAATACTTTGTTGAAATTCAGGAGAGTAAGCTAGGCGAGGTTAATATCTTAATTGAAAAAAATGGAGATTATTATTTAAGAGATGAAGAAGGAAATGATTTAGCCGGAGATATGCTAATGGAACTACCAAAAGTTAGGTTTGATTCAAAGGAAAATACAGAAGAACTTATAATTAGCGCCATGATAACGAGTGCTCCTAAAAAAGTAATTATACATTGCGCAGAGAATTGTAAAAATAAAGAATTATTACAGACTATAAGTAAGGTCTTTGAAAATAAAGTTTATTATTGTGATGATTGTGCTGCGTGTGAAAAGATAAAAAAAGGTATGGCCATATGGTAATTAAGGTATATAAAAAAATAACAAGTCAAAGGTCTATAGGTAAAAATGTGATCAAAATAAAAGCAAGAAAAAGTATTGACAAAGAAGGATTTAAATAGTATAGTATAAATTGTTGTGAATGAAAATATAAAAAACATTTTAATATAATAGAATTGTGTTTCACAAGAAGAAACAGCCGTTTCTCACCTAACAGTAATGCTAGTTAGGTTAATTAGTAATTTAAACTTGTTACTATTAAGGACGGCATTTGCTGTCCTTTTTATTATTTTGATATTATAAAATTTTCTAAATACACCTAGGAGGTGAAAATTATTAGTAAAAACAAAGATTTCATGATGAATGAGGAAATAAGACATTCAGAAGTAAGAGTTATAGGAGCTGATGGTTCTGCATTAGGTATTTTGAATACTAAAGATGCCTTAAAGCAAGCAGAGGAAAAAGACATGGATTTAGTTATGATGTCCCCTACTGCAAAACCACCAGTATGTAGAATAATGGATTTTGGTAAGTTTATCTATGAACAACAGAAGAAAGAAAAAGAAGCCAAGAAGAAGCAAAAGGTTGTAAATCTTAAGGAAATACGATTAAATGCAACAATAGAAGACCATGATATTGCAATCAAGGCTAGCAACGCTAAAAAATTCCTGTTGGATGAAGATAAGGTAAAAATAACTATAAGATTTAAAGGCAGACAAATTGAAAATACAAAAGTGGGATACAAGATATTAAGCTCTTTTGTAGAAAAAATCGGTGATGTTTACATTGTTGAGAAAGCAGCCAGGCAAGAGGGAAGAAATATGATAATGATTTTAGCTCCTAAAAGAGCATAACCGAGAGGAGGAATTTTATTATGCCTAAGATGAAGACACACAGAGGCGCAGCAAAGAGATTTAAGAAAACAGGTACAGGAAAGCTAAAAAGAGCGAAAGCCTTTAAAAGCCATATATTAACTAAGAAAAGCCCAAAAAGAAAAAGAAATCTTAGAAAAACTGCATTTGTTTCAACAACTCAAATGAAAGCAATGAGAAAATTGTTACCATACTTATAATTGAATGGTGATTAGGAGGAATATTAAATGGCAAGAATAAAGAGGGCAGTTAACGCTCGTAAAAACCATAAAAAAGTATTAAAACTTGCAAAAGGTTACTATGGTGGAAAAAGCAAGTTGTTTAAAACAGCTAATGAATCAGTAATAAGAGCATTAAGAAATGGTTATATTGGAAGAAAATTAAAGAAAAGAGATTTTAGAAAACTTTGGATTGCTAGAATCAATGCTGCTTCAAGATTGAGTGACCTTTCATATTCAAGATTCATGAATGGAATGAAACTTGCAGGAGTAGATATTAACAGAAAGATGCTTTCTGAAATTGCTATCAATGATCCAAAAGCTTTTGCTGAATTAGTAGCAGTTGCTAAAAAACAATTACAAGCTTAGAAACTATTTATTTATAAATGTAGCCTTTAGGCTACATTTTTTATTGCATTATTTATAAAATATATGTTAGACAATATAATTAGCTATTAGCTATTTTAGGTGCTATAATATAGCAATATGACATCATTTGTAAAATTTAGAGGTGATTAATTTGGAATCAAGTATTAAGGCTATTAAAAGGAAAAATATATATACTCCTGTTCAGATACTTGCATTAGGTTTTGCTGTAGTAATATTCATAGGTGCAATATTGCTTAGTCTACCTATAGCTTCTCAGAGTGGTAAAATTACGCCCTTTATAGATTGTTTATTTACTTCTACTTCTGCTGTGTGCGTTACGGGGCTTGTAACTGTAGATACAGGAACACATTGGACATATTTCGGTAAAACAGTAATAATGTTACTTATAGAAATAGGTGGCCTGGGATTTATGTCTGTTACCACACTAGTCTTTTTGATTTTAGGAAAAAGAATAACATTAAAAGGAAGACTGATAATGCAGGAAGCTATGAATGTTAATTCTTTGCAAGGATTGGTTAAAATGGCTAAATATGTATTGATATTTACATTTTCTGTTGAAGGAATAGGCGCAGTATTATTTTCAACACAATTTATTCCTGAATTTGGAATAGCCAAAGGAATTTATTATAGTATATTTCATGCAGTTTCTTCTTTCTGCAATGCTGGATTTGATTTGATGGGGAATTTTAGTAGTGTTACTGCTTATGCAAATAATTCTGTAGTAATATTGACAATTTCAGCACTAATCGCAGTAGGTGGTTTAGGATTTTATGTTTGGGCAGAAATCTATAATTCCAAGGGGATTAATAAATTATCTTTGCATTCTAGAATAGTTATTTACACTACCCTTGTGTTAATCATTGGAGGGGCAATACTTATGTATATTTTTGAGATGAATAATCCAGATACTATGCAAGGTATGTCTATAAAGGGCAAATTTTTATCTTCAATTTTTGCGTCAGTTTCTCCAAGGACAGCTGGATTTAATTCTATTCCCTTAGATAAAATGACTACAGCAGGAAAGTTTTTAACAATAATTTTAATGTTTATTGGTGGATCACCTGGTTCAACGGCTGGTGGAATAAAAACAACTACTGCGGTGTTGCTTTTTATGACTGTAGTATCTGTGGTTCGCGGACGTGATGATACTGAAATATTTCAAAAACGCATAAACAAGGATGTTGTGTATAAAGCCTTTGTAATAACTATTCTTTCCTTACTGCTTGTTATAACAGTTACCATGATATTATCTATTACTGAGCAGAAGGGTATTCCTTTTGAATACTTTTTATACGAGGCCACTTCCGCATTTGCTACAGTTGGGTTAACCTTAGGGTTAACTACAAAATTAACATTTGCAGGTAAGGTAGTAATAGCCCTTACCATGTATGCAGGGAGAGTGGGACTGCTTACAATAATATTGGCATTAGCTAAAACTAAAAGCTCTAAATCTGGAACTATAAAATATCCAGAAGGTAAAATTTTAATTGGATAGGGGTGGGGTTAATGAGTAAGAGACAGTTTATTGTTATAGGTCTTGGAAGATTTGGGACATCTGTTGCTGAAACATTATATTCTTTGGGAAATGATGTATTAGCAGTTGATTTTGATGAAGATGTAGTTCAGAACATTTCAGATAAAGTAACGCACGCAGTTCAAGTTGATGCAAATGATGAAAATAGCTTAAGAGCTCTTGGTATCCGTAATTTTGATTGTGCTGTTATTAGTATAGGTACTAATATCCAATCTAGCATTTTGGCAACACTCTTAGTTAAGGAACTTGGAGTAAAATATGTAATTACAAAAGCAACTAATGCCTTGCATGCTAAAGTGTTATATAAAATAGGTGCAAATAGAGTAGTTTTCCCAGAACGAGATATGGGTGTACGTGTTGCTCATAATCTAGTCTCATCAAATATATTGGATTATATAGAATTGTCTCCTGATTATAGTATTGCGGAAGTTGTTAGTCCAGAAGAATGGCATAATAAAACCTTGAGAGAATTAAATATAAGAGCTCAATATGGCATAAATGTAATGGCTATAAAAAGAAACAATGATATTGACGTTTCACCGTCTGCTGATAATACTATTGAACCAGGAGATATTATTGTGGCTATAGGTAATATTGAAGAATTAAATAAATTAGAAAGTCTAGTTAAATAAGGGGTATTAGGTTTGGAACATATTCAGAGTAAAGATAATTTATTGATTAAAGATATTAGAAAGTTAAAGGAAAAGAAATATAGAATAAGTAGTAATATGTTTTTAGTTGAGGGGTTTAGGTTTGTAGAAGAGGCAATAGATTCCGATTTTGAAGTGATGGATATTTTTATAAGTTCAAGTGGAGAACTAAAATATGAAAACTCTTCCTTGAAAAACAAGCTACAAAGTAATACTAAAGTGTATGGTATTAATGATAGTTTATTTAAAAGTATTTGTGATACAGAGCATCCACAAGGTATTATGGCCGTAGTTCGGAATAAACCAGTAGAAATTAAATATGACCAGGGGTTCTATATTCTGGCTGATAAAATTCAAGATCCTGGTAATATGGGAACTATAATTAGAACTGCTCATGCTGCGGGAGCATTAGGGGTTATAATTACAAAGGGTACTGTGGATATTTATAATGAGAAAACTTTAAGAGCAACAATGGGTTCCATTTTTAAAATACCGGTGCTTTGTGATGATGATTTATCAGTGGTGAAAAAGCTTAAAAATAGCGGATTTAAACTAGTTGCTAGTTCACTCGACACTGATAAAAACTTCTATGAAGTAGATTTAAAAGAAAAAGTTATTATATCAGTTGGAAATGAAGGAAATGGAATAAGCACCGAAATTTATGACCTATGTGATTTGAAAATTAAAATTCCTATGCCTGGTGGTGCAGAATCTTTAAATGTAGCAGTTGCTGCATCAATTATGATGTATGAAGTGGTAAGACAAAAAAATAACTAGAATTTTTTAATTATAGTTGATTTTTTTTGTAATTGTGGTTATACTGTTTGGTATACTTTCACAAATTAATTAATAACAATAAACTGTGATGGAGAGAGTAAATATAGAAATACTTACAGGGATAAGAAGCCTTAGACTGAGAGCTTCTAAAGGGAATTTTTATATTGAAGTTCACTCCGGAGTTCTAACAGTGAAACAAAGTAACTGTTGGCGGGTAAAATCGATAACTTTATCTAAGAGGACTATTTTTTAGTCAATTAGGGTGGTACCGCGGATTTTCCGTCCCTTCATTGTGGACGGTTTTTTTTGTTTTATAAAGAATTATGAAATGTAAAAATTACATAAATATGAAAGGAGCAATCATTATGAAAGAAAAGTTAGAAGCCATAAAAACTGCAGCACTGGAAGAACTAAAAAAAGCAGAAAATAAAACAGAATTAGAAAATATAAGAGTTAAGTATTTAGGCAAAAAAGGAGAGCTTACACAAATATTAAGGGGTATGGGTCAGCTCTCAAATGATGAAAGACCCATTGTTGGTAAGCTAGCAAATGAGGTTCGCGAGGACATAGAAACACTTATAACTAAAGCCTCAGATCAATTAAAAAACCATGAGGTGGAAACGAGGCTAAAAAGTGAAATTATAGATATATCTATGCCGGGGAAAAAACAAACAGTAGGAAAGAGGCATCCCTTAGATTTAACACTTGAAAAGGTTAATGATATATTCTTATCTATGGGATTCGCTATAGAAGAGGGACCTGAAGTAGAAAAAGACTATTATAATTTTGAAGCTTTAAATATACCTAAAAATCATCCAGCAAGAGGAGAACAAGATACCTTTTATATAAATGATAGTATAGTTTTAAGAACTCAAACCTCACCAGTACAAATAAGAACTATGGAAATTCAGAAACCGCCTATAAAAATGATATCACCAGGTAAAGTTTATAGATCAGACGCAGTAGATGCTACTCATTCACCAATCTTTTATCAAATTGAAGGACTGGTAGTAGATAAAGGAATTACTTTTGCGGATTTAAAAGGAACCCTAGAGCTATTTACCAAAAAGATGTTTGGAGATAAAATGGAAATGAAATTTAGACCACACCATTTCCCATTTACAGAACCTTCAGCAGAAGTGGATGCTACTTGTTTTGTGTGTAATGGTAAGGGATGCAAGGTTTGTAAAGGTAGCGGATGGATTGAACTTTGGGGTTGTGGAATGGTTCATCCTGACGTATTAAGGAACTGTGGAATTGATCCAGAAGTTTATAGCGGATTTGCCTTTGGATTTGGTCTTGATAGAATTACTATGTTAAAATACGGAATAGATGATATTAGAGCACTTTATGAAAGTGATATGAGATTTTTAAAACAATTCTAAAATAAAAATTTATAAGTACACAGGACTTATAAGAATTCAAGAGGCTAAACGTTGATAATTGTTTAGTACAAAACAATGGATAGTGTTAACTGACTTATGGAAAAACCTAATTGGTAATAATAGGAATTAGATTGCATCTTTGAAAAATAAAGCCTTTGTCTTTCTATCCTTAAACTTATGGAAGTTAAT
>NZ_JAHLEF010000045.1 GCF_018861755.1 Clostridium sp. CF012
GTATTCGTGCAAAAAAATATTCAGTTACACCAAGTAAATATATTGAGTTTATTGATCATGATTTAGATATTGACTACGAAAAGGAAATGGCTCGTATTCAAGCTGAAATGAAAGAAGTGATGAAAGCAGAGAAAAAATCGCAGACCATGCTCGAAGAAGCGTTCAGGGGGATTCGCTATGGCATTGACTAGATACGCCATTGGCGAATTGATTGAATTAACCACAGAAACAAACGAGAACTTGTTATATGGTGAAGATGATGTGCGCGGAATGACTATAACAAAACAAATTATTCCAACCAAAGCAAATGTTTCTGGAGCGGATTTAAGTAAGTTTTTAGTTGTACAACAAGATGAATTTGTTTACAATCCTAGAACGCATGGAAAAAAGATAGGTTTGGGATTTAATGATACAGATAGATCTTTTATTATAAGTTGGAATAATATTTCATTTAAAATTAAAGAAGATATGGGAAATATTATATTGCCAAAATATTTGTTCTTACATTTTAATCGTACTGAGTGGGATCGTGAAGCATGCTATCGCTCTTGGGGAAGTTCAACCGAAGTATTTTCATGGGAAGCGTTGTGTGATATTGAAATTGAACTTCCATCGATTCCAATTCAGCAGAAATTTGTCGATGTCTACAATGCTATGCTTGCCAATCAATGTAGTTATGAAAAAGGCCTTGAAGATCTCAAGCTTGTTTGTGATGGTTATGTTGATGATTTGCGCAGAAAAATTCCGTGCGAAAAAATTGGGAACTACATTCAACTTTCAGAAGATAGAAATAAAGCTCTAAAATATGGTGTTTTAGATGTCCGTGGTATCTCTATTGAGAAGCGATTTATAGAAACAAAAGCAGATATGCAAGGAGTAGGATTGAAACCATACTATGTTATTAATCCTGATGAATTTGCCTATGTATCCGTAACATCCAGAAACGGTGAGAAAATTTCATTAGCGCATAACGGTACTGAGGAAACCTATATTTGCTCTTCATCCTATATAGTATTTCGCACAGAAAATACCAAGAAAATATATCCAAAGTATCTTGAAATTTTATTTAGTAGAAGTGAATTTGATCGCTATGCACGTTTTAATTCATGGGGCAGCGCAAGGGAGACATTTAACTGGGAAGATATGTGTGATGTTAAAATTCCTATCCCGGATATGAAAATTCAACATGCTATTGCAGATATTTACACTGCATATATAACTCGTAAAAAAATTAATGAAAAGTTAAAAGCTCGATTAAAAGATTTATGCCCAATTCTTATTAAAGGGTCACTTGAAGAAGGAATAAAATCATAGGGGGGGGGATTGTGTGGATTACATCTTTGAGAAAGGAAAATTTACTGAGAATGAGCTCGAGAAAGCTATTATAGCTCTTTTTGAACAGCAGGATTACACCTATGTAAACGGTGAGGATATTCACAGAAAGTATGAGGAGATACTTCTGTTGGATGACCTTAGGAGTTTTATTACTGAACGCTATAAAAATGAAAATTTAACGGCAAATGAATTAGAGAAAATTATTAATAGGATCAGTCTGATTCAATCTGCGCCACTATACATGGGAAACAGAGAGACTTTTTGGCTTGTGAATGAGGGCTTTGATTTAGTACGTGATGATGTGAGTAAGTTTGCCTTACATGTTGATTTTATTGACTTTGAAGAACCTAACAATAATAAATTTAAAGTCGTTAATCAATACTCCGTACAGGGAGAACACTTGCGTCGTCCTGATTTGCTTATTTTTATTAATGGTATTCCAGTTGCGATATGTGAATTCAAATCAGCTATTTCAGAGGACACAACAGTCTATGATGCATGGGAACAGATTACTATTAGATACTGTCGTGATATACCTAAATTAATGAAGTATTGTTTTTTATCTGTTATCAGTGATGGTGCTAATACAAAACTGGGTAGCATATTTACACCATATGAGTATTATTATGCATGGAATAAAGCGAATGATTTAGAAAAGGCATCTAATGGTATCAGTTCATTGCTTACAATGATAAAAGGGGGATTTGCTAAGGACCGTGTTACACTTTTACTAAGAGACTTTGTGTTTTACCCTGATGATAGCAAGAAGAGTGAAGCTATTGTTTGCCGATACCCGCAGTTCTACGGGGCATTAAAGATGCTAGATAATATTAAAGTTCATTTGCGTCCTAATGGAGATGGTAAAGGTGGTACATATTTTGGAGCAACCGGTTGCGGCAAAACTTATACCATGCTGTTTCTAGCACGCTTGATGACTCTCTATGATAGAGATGAATTTAATAATCCTACAATTATTATTATAGCTGACCGAGAAGATTTAGATACACAAACATCAGAACTTTTCGTAACTGCAAAGAAATATCTTCACGAGAGCGATGTGCGGAGTATTGAAAGTCGTAAGGATTTAATGGATACATTAACTGATAAGCCAAGTGGTGGTGTTTATATTACTACAATTCAGAAATTCTGTGAGAATATAGGTTTATTATCCAATCGTAATAATATTATTTGTATTTCAGATGAAGCACATAGGACACAGACTGGCGTTGGTGCAAAATTGAAAAAAACTGATAAAGGTGTATTTGCGACATTTGGTTTTGCTAAATATCTGCGTGATAGCTTTCCAAATGCCACGTATTGTGGATTTACTGGAACTCCTATAGATGAAACGATTGCTGTATTTGGTGATGTAGTTGATAGCTATACTATGAAAGAATCAAGTGATGATGGTATAACTGTTCGTATCGCTTATGAACCAAGGCTTGCACGTGTAATTTTATCTGATGAGCAAGCGAAAGAAATACAAAAATATTACGATAAGTGTTCTCAAGAAGGTTCAAATCCTGAACAGATAGAGGAAAGCAAGAGCGCAATGAGTTCAATGACAAGAATACTTGGTCATCCAGACAGGTTAAAAAAGTTGTCAAATGATATTGTTAAACACTATGAAGCGCTTTGTAATGAAAAACCAGAAATTGTACAAAAGGCAATGATCGTATGCGCAGACAGAAAGCTTGCATTTAGTTTGTTGAAAGAAATTCTTTATATTAGGCCTCATTGGGGAGAAGAACGAAAAGCAGAAGATGAAAGTGTTCTCGCAGATGAACAAATTGATAAATTGATTCCATTGCCAAAAATAAACCTTGTTGCTACTCAAGGAACAAATGACAAAAAGGAACTTTTTGAAATTTGTGGAACAAAAGAGTATAGAAAAAAACTTGATAAGCAGTTTAAGAACAACCATTCGAATTTTAAAATTGCTATCGTTGTAGATATGTGGATTACAGGTTTTGATGTACCATCTCTTGCAGTAATGTATATTGATAAGCCATTGCATAAGCATACCCTTGTTCAAACAATTTCTCGTGTCAACCGTGTGTTTGATGGTAAAGATAAGGGCATCATTGTTGATTACATTGGAATTAAAAATGATATGCTTGAAGCAGTGAAAAAATATGGATCACCTCAAGAAAGCCCAATTGACGAAATCAATATTTCTTTATCTGTTTTTCGTAATCATTTATCGCTGATAGATGATTTGTTAATGGGGTTTAATGCATCAAAATTTTATAATGGTGAACCATTGGAACGCTTGATGTGTTTAAATATGGCAGCGGAATATGTGCAGACCAACAAAGATTTGGAGACACGATTCATGGGACTGTCTCGACGTTTGAAAGGAGCTTATGTAATCTGTTTCCCATCTGGCGAACTAACTTACGAAGAAACAGTAAAATCACAGTTCTATCTTGCTATTCGTTCTATCGTTTATAAGCAAACAAAAGGTGATGTACCTGATGCAGAGATTATGAACCGTGTTGTGGAAGAGATGGTGAAGAATGCAATTACTTGTACGGGTATAGAAAATATTGTTGATGAGAATAAATCCGTCGATTTGTTCAGTGAAGAGTTTATTGAACAGTTGAATACAGTAAAATTACCAATTTCAAAATTTAATGCTTTATTAAAGTTACTAAGAAAAGTAATTACTAGTTATGGACATACAAATAAAGTTAAAGCAATTGAATTTGAGGATCGGCTTAAGAAGGTTGTTGAAACTTATAACAGTCGAGATAAACTTGTATTCACAAGTGTAGTTGTATCAGATTTTGTTAATGATTTGTCTGAGAAACTTTTGAAGATATTTAAAGACTTACAAGTAGATAAAACATCTTTTGAGGAACTGGGTATTACGTATGAGGAAAAAGCGTTTTATGATATTCTTGTTAAGGTACGTGATGATCATGATTTTCCTTATGTCGATGATAAGTGTCTTGTTCTTGCAAAAAAAATCAAAGAACTTGTTGATGATAAGGCACAGTTTGCGGACTGGTCTACTCGTGATGACATAAAAAATCAAATGAATATGGACTTAACTGTTTTACTTTATAAAAATGGCTATCCTCCTGAATGGGACGAAGAAGTGTTTGAGAAAGTTATGGAACAAGCAGAAAATTTTAAAAAATATGGAGATTAAACAAGATTAACGTACGAAATGTCAGTTTTGCGTATGCTACACTACCTCCACTAGTTCTAAGTCGTAATATTTTGATAATAGTGTTGAATTGTAAATAACTGGCTTAGCGTTGTAAATTTACGCTTTGCGAGCCCCACCTCTATTATGAAAATTGTATCGATCATGATAATTTTAAGAAATATGAGTAAAGATTGGTTTAATGGATATACTTTCAAATAAATATTATTTGGGAGCTGAATTTACATGGTGGAAATAGAAATCTTAAAAATATTAAATTTAATTTTGGGAGTAAGTATTATACTATTATGCTTACTTATATTTGCTATAGGATCGGTATTGATACATTATTCATTGACTTATTATGGTGAAGATAAAAAAATAGAGTTAGATTTTTTAGAAAAAAAAGATGTATAAAAGCTTACCGAATAAATAGTATTTTGTTCGGTAAGCTTTTATTTTTGTTTTGGGGATAATTAGTATTATCATATAGAAGGGGGTATTTACATTTTCATGATATTTCACAAGAAACGTAAGAGTTGATACTAGAAGGCGGGTGGACTAGCTTGTGGCCAAGAAAATGGACTAGCCAAGGACGGCTTGTCAATTTACTTGAGCTGGAAGCTTGTCCACCCGTTACCTCAAGGAAAGGACTAGCTGTTGAAGTGTAACAGCCAAGGACGGCTAGTAAACTTCGTCTGCTTGTCATTTCCTTGAGGACCCCAGAGCACTACTCTAGCAAATACCACTTGTGGTAAAAAACTTAGAACCATACAAAATAAAGCTCGCGTTTTCATTAAAATAGCTAATTTGAGTTTAAAACGTTAGTCCAAAACTTATGCAAAGCTATTTTATGAGAAAACCGTTAGCTGCTTTAGGAAACCTCTAAATTAAAGATAGCTACTATACTATTTTTATTTCACAAAAAAGAAAAAGCGGCTATATTATCAAAAGTTAGTATACTGGCTATAGGAATAAAGTAAGTAGATTTTTTTACTAGAAATTAAATCTAAATTTATTTTAAAGTATAATTAGAATTATGATAACTTCAAAATGTATTGAGTCTTTTGTTTTTACTTTGGACTAGTTTACTGACTGCAGTTAAGATTAAGTAGAAAGAGAAATGAGTAGTTACTATAATAGAATAGGTTACTTCGTGGAAGTTAGTAAGATTGTCCAAAGTTTCATTGCTTTTAGATCCTTTTATGAATAATAATGCCTTTTCGGTAAAGGTCGCGGTGGTGGTGGCTGGAGCGAGCTTTATCGAAAGGGCTGCGTAGACTTGGGAAATTTTTTGACTATTTACATAGAATTATTAAATTAAGGGTCAATTAAAATTTAGCTAGAATCGATGCACGCCGTCGGGTACCCCAAAAAGGACTAGCTTTGGCATTAGCATCTCTTGGTTTACCAGGGTTTGAGGGACGAAAACAATGGGAAGCTTAGAGAGTCTTATGCTGAAGCTTGTTCTTTTTTGGGTGACGGTATACGTGCCCAGACCTTGTCCTTCCAAAATCGCTATGTTACTAGTAATGACAATATATTTAAAACAAAATAATTATTATAATAAGGTTTATAAGGTTTTATTAAATGTATTTATTATAACGATAAAATTATAAGTTCCAAAAGGGAAAAGACGATGATTAATAATTTTTTTTAAACTTGTAGGATGCTGGCAAATGGACTAGCCCAGCGACTGAGGGACGAAGTGGCTGAAAGGCATGTCCATTTGCCGTGAAAATTGGACGAGTTTCTGACCTCTACTATAAATTTATTTTTTTGAAACTTTAAATTCTCAGAACACGGTCACTGCTCTGATAGGCTGAGGTGAGAAACCTGTCCAATTTTCACCCGAGCAAAGCGAGGCTTTATATCTAAGAACGTAGAAAAATCTAAACATTAATACGGTTAAATAAAATAGGTCCTGCTGCAGTGCAGTAGGACCTATTTCCCCTGGGGGAAGGGGGATTATTTCATTTGCTTTGGGCTAGTTTACTGACTGCGGCTAACACTAAATAGAAAAATTAATGTTTAAATATTTTAATAGATTATATTACTTTAGGGCAGTGAGTAAGATTGTCCAAAGCTTCCTTGACTACAGAGGCATACCCTAGAAACTCCCCTTTGGGGCCGGGGGAAATTATTTTATTTTGGACAAGATTACTGACTGCATTTTATCTTTTTGGTTATAAGAATATGATAAAGAAATTTTAAAGAATTTTATACTTATGGAGCAGTGAGTAAGAGTGGCCAAAATTTTAAAATGTCATATAAGGGCACCTAACACTAATGTGAAGGGTGTTTTTGTTATTATAAATTACTATGTCTCGTGGTATGTTATAGAAAAATATGGTATAATATATTGGTTAAAAAAAAGGGGGGGGATAGCATATGAAGAATTATATTAAAGAATATTATTCACAGATCTTTACTGGGATAGTTACATTTTTGATTACAAGCTTTGTTTATATGTGTTATAATAATTACGATTTTGTAGGGATGTTTTCATTTGGTGCTACAGTATCATCAATAATATTATCAGTTATAGCAATCATATATACTCTTGTACAAAGTCAAGATAGTAATCGTATTAGTTCTAAAATTAATGATTCCACTGATAGTATACAAACTACAGCAGAGAAACTTGAAAAAATAACTAAAGATATTGAGGCTGCGACTAATAATCTTAAAGGAATAGAGGAGCTAAAAATCATTATGAACAATTTGGAAACTAATGTAAGTAGTGGTAATCAAACAAATAAGGAAAAATTCAAAATCTTAGAAGAAATGGCTATAACAAGTACAGGGCATGCTACAGTTACAAATAAGGAATCTAATTACGAATTTAAATTAAGTGAAAAGTTAATTAGCAAAGGTGAATTAGAATCTCTTTTATATAAGTTCCCTATGTATGTTAGGAGTCATATATTTTTCTTGTACATGTGTTACCAACAACAGAAATATGTAAACATAGAAGAGTATAACGAATTTTACAAGGCGTATATGATCGCGGATGACATACCACCAATGGATATAAGTGAAGATATTAAAATGGTAATATTCGTATTGGCACCCCTAAACATTATAAAATATACCTTGAGTGGGGATGAGATTTTTATCAATGATTTTAATGGATTTTTAAAAGAAGCTTTGCTAGAATCTTCACCTGAAAAACTTGGCGGGTATATAGATTCACCTCATATAAGAATGTTTGAACCTATTTACAAGTTTTTCAATGTGGACCTATTTCAAGATGAGGTATAAGGGTTTTTACATATCATGTGTTATGATAATAAAACGAAAATTACACGAGTACATTGTGTGATTTTCAAAGCACCCCAAATTCACATTAATAATATATTTTGCTCTTAATATACCTTTTGATGGGGTAGATAAAACGGCCCAAAATCAAAAATTATGGAGACTAGGACTTACACCCCCTTAAAGTAATTAAAATACCTATATATGTTTTAATGTATAAAATCCGTATTTTGCGGTTACTAAGCCTAATACATATATAACATTAAGAATATTTAAACCATTACATTGGAGCCGATTTACTTTGGGCTAATAAGTGTACTACCGCATTTCATATAGGGCGGGAAACACGCCCTATACTCCATTTGGTCTTATTCTAATTACACATACTGGACTTTATTTTTATATCTGTTTTATATCTTGATCTTGTTGCTGCGGTTGCATTCTTTTTATTAACTCCTCGGCCTGCCTCTGATATTCTAATACCTTTTTATAGGATGCCTCCTGAAGCTCCTGTTTTTCTTTGTTAAATAACTTCTCTTGCTCTAGGAGTGCTCTTTCTTTTTCGAATTCTTTCTGATCTGCAACTCGAGTTACTTCTTTTTGCGATTCTGTAATTGTAGTTTCTATCTTTGTTTTTAAGGTCGAAACTTCAAGTATCGATCTTTCCTTTTCAAAGGCGGTAAGCTCCGCAAATCGTTTTACTTCCTTTTGAGCCTGCTCAGCTGCAGCTTCTAGTTTGCTTTCTAGGTTTTGGGCTTCAATCTCTTTGGTTTTTATTGTGTTGCCAAGTTCTATGTTTTCCGCCTTACTATCTGCAAGTAATTCTTTAAAAGTTTCATTCTGAGTCTTAAAACCTTTATATTCTGTAACAAGCCCTGCAAGGGTATCGTTTTTTTCTTTATATTCTTGGATTAGCGCCTTATTACTATCAGCGATTTCGCTTAATTGAGCTACCTGTTTTTTAAGTTCATCATTTATATTGAAAGACCCTTGTAATGTAGTTTCCATAGTTTCTTTATCTATATTTAGTCCTTGATTTTCTACCTTTAGACTTTCGATGTTACTCTTATAGATCTCCATATCTTTACTAAATTGCAGCGTCTTTGCTGTGTCTATAGTTTGTATTCGCGTTGCCATATTCATATATACATTATTAATTTGATTAGTTAATGCTTCAAGGTGATTAATGTCCTCTGCGACCTCTGGTATATCAAGTTTCACCTTGTTTAATTCATAAGCCCCCATGAGGATCCCCATAAATTCTTTACTGCTTTTGCCACTTCCTTGAATGAGTTCCATGAGCTTCTCTTTGTCATCTGATTCCATTCTTACTGAAAAAGGATTATTATTATCTGCCATTGTATGGCCTCCCTATATTTTAATAATGTTTACAAATATTTATACATAAATATAGTGTTTATAGTGTGTTTACCTATGTTTACTATGTATTGTTTACAGTATACTCTTTTATTGTGAAAAGCTCAATAGAAAATTGATTTGGAATGATAAAATTTTGTAAAATTAGTGTTTTATGGTATAGTTTTATTAAAGGGAGTGAAGGAAATGTAACAAATACACCTAATATATATAATAAGAAGTTAAAAAAATGAATACTTAAATTGATAAGTTCTGTGAAAATGAATAACTTGGATATGGCGAACTTGTAAAATATAACGGTGCAAACAAATAAAAAAATGGGAGGCATTTTATGAAGCGAAAAAACTTAAAATTCATTATGTTATTTGTAATTGCTGTTATAATTTTTGTTGGATGCTCAAAAGAAAGTGCTAAAGTAGCAGTTAATTCTCAAGGTGATCCTGCTCAAACTGTAGTAGAAAAATATTTTAAATATAAAAATGAAAAAAACAAAGATAACGTATTAACTACTTTAACAGAACACTTCAAAGCCCCTAATGTTGTCTGGGGATTTGAAAACTTAGATAGTATCAAGATAATTAACATTGAGAAAGAAAGCAATGACACCGTTATAAAAGGATACTTAAACAACGGAAATGGTAGCGAAAATGGAACAACAGAAAATAATCTTAAAGTTTATAAGGTAAAGTATGAAGTTAAGTATAAAAAGGATGGAATAGGACCTCAAGATAGTGGAACATATGATTGGTGGTATTTTGTTATAAGAAAAGATAAAAATTCACAATGGCTCATAGATGATTTTGGAGAATAAGTAATACACAATCTTCTTAAAGTCCGGTGCGACAAGAAGTCGCTAATTAGTAGTGTTTCGTGAGAAACTGCGTTAGTTACAAAACGTATCCTCGCTCGAAACTGCACTCCGAGTAATTGGTTTGTAGGTTGCATGAGAGTTAATTACCTAATGTTGTTGCTTTACGCAGAAGTAATGCTGGGTTAGGGGAAAAATGGAAAGTATAAACGAAAGTTGAACCTTTGTAATCTTCGTTAAAGAAGATAAGCGTACTGTGGTATAACAAGCTTAATGTGGATAGGAAAGATTGAATCGAATTCCAATCGTGCAGTAACCCATATATCCATCGGAGTAAAGAAGGATGCTTACCCATTTGAATCTACTATTAGTGGAACTTGGTAAACCCTTTAAGTTCCTCGATAGAGGTAGGGCAATCGAAAGAAAGCTACAATACCAGAGGGTAAGGGATTGTGGAGAAAGCAAATGCCAGTAGAACGAAAGTTCAGGGAAAAAAATAACCCGCTGGATAGAGTTTAATAACTCACTCGAAAGAGAGCAGACTTCCACGTGGTCATCAACACGAAAGAAAACGTAAAGAAGAATCTTTTTAAGGAGAGACATGTTATGAAAACTATTAATAAATTTAATACGTCGGCTGTTTCTCTACATATAAAGACCTGGTCATTAATTGACTGGAAGAGAATATATGAATATGTGAGGAAACTTCGCCAACGGATTTTTCGTGCCGAACAGTTGGGACAGAAAAGAAAAGTAAGAAAGCTTCAAAGGCTAATGATTATAAGTAATGCTAATTTGCTACTTTCAATAAAAAGAGTTACACAAATTAACAAAGGTAAAAAAACAGCTGGTGTTGACGGTCAAGTTGCTATCACTTCAAGTGATAGGTTGAAATTATATAACCTTCTCAAGAAATACAGCATTAAATATGTTAGACCAAAGCCAGTAAAGAGAGTATACATACCCAAGAAAAACGGTAAAATGCGACCTTTAGGAATACCAGTTATAAAAGACAGGATATTTCAAAACATAGTTAAAAATGCTCTTGAGCCACAATGGGAAGCAAAATTTGAACCTTCTTCATATGGATTCAGACCTAAGCGAAGAACTCAAGATGCCATTGTCAACCTATTCACTAAGCTTTCATCAAGGAGTACAAGGCAGTGGGTATTCGAGGGTGATTTCAAGGGTTGCTTTGATAATCTTAATCATCAATACATTATGGACTGTTTAACTGCGTTTCCCGCTAAAGAAACTATATATAAATGGTTGAAAGCAGGATATGTTGATAATAATTCATTCAAGGATACACATTCTGGAACCCCGCAAGGGGGGCTTGTCTCACCTTTATTAGCTAATATAGCCCTACATGGTATGGAAGAAGAACTTGGCGTAAGCTACTACCTCGACAGAGGAAATTATAAATTAGCCAGGAATTCAGTTGGAGTAGTAAAATATGCTGATGATTTTGTAATTGTTTGTAAAACAGAAGAAGAAGCTATAAATATGTATGAAAAACTCAAACCATACCTTGATAAAAGAGGATTAACACTTGCAGATGATAAAACTAAGGTTACACATATTAGTGAAGGCTTTAATTTTCTTGGATTTAATCTAAGACAGTATAGAACTAACAATGGTATGCGATTATTAATAAAGCCATCAAAGTTAAGTGTGAAAAAAGCCAGGGAAACAATAAAGAATGTGTTTATGCAACTGAGAGGTAAGCCAGTTGGGGATTTAATAAAAAAATTAAACCCTATAATAAGAGGAATAGGAAACTACTGGTCAAGCCAGGTTGCAAAGAAAATATTTGAAAAACTTGACAGTTATATATGGATTAAGACAAGAAAACATCTGAAAATTCTACACAGCAACAAGCCATTTAAATGGATTTACAGAAAGTATTTCAAAGCGGATTATACAGGTGTTAGTAAAGATAAATGGATACTAACAGACCCTCATGATAAAAGGACCCAGCTATTTAAAATGAATTGGATACCAATAGTGAGGCATGCTGTAGTGAAATATAGGAATAGTCCTGATGATGGTAGTTTAGTAGAGTATTTTGAAAAAAGAGATAAGAAAGATTTCATAAATGATAATGTTTCGAGCAGAAGGAAGTTAGCAAAACTCAGTAATTACAAATGTAGAGTATGTAAACAATCATTAGTTGGAGAAGAATCTTTAAATATTAACCTTATTGTACCTGCTAAATTAGGTGGTGATGAACGGTATGACAATTTGGAATTGTTACATAAAAGTTGTCGGCGATATCATAAAACACTACTTGAGAAATATGGTGGTGGGAGAGAGTTACCCAAAATAGTCACCTACTTCAAGAGTAATCAAGTGGAACCTAACAGCAAAGAAGGATATGCGTTGATTAAGAAGGCTTTCATAAAGTTTAAATACCAACTTGTTTGAGGTAAAAAGAAGGCTTGAGCCGTATGTGTGGAAACACACAAGTACGGTTCTTAGAGGGGAAAGGAGCCGTAAGGCTCCCTACCTACTCGACTTATAAACAAATCAGATAAATTGTACAGGTTGCGACCATAAAGGAGGCTGAGTGGCAATTTGAAAGAGTTATTAAATAAATTATTAGAAAATACTTTTATCCCTACAATAGACACGCCAACTAAATTACCGGATGAAGCAGGAGCTTATCTAATATGCGCAAGAGATACTGATGTTTTACCAGCGACAATGAAAGAATTAGAATATACGTATGTTAATGGATTACCAGTTATTTATGTAGGGATCGCTGGTAGACCAACTTCAAGGGTAAAAAGTATAAGAAAGCGTGATTATAGAAATCATTTTAATGGAAAAGCTAGAAGCTCTACATTACGAAAAAGCTTGGGAGTGCTGTTTAGTTTTGAAAAAGAATATGAGAGTGAGACAAATAATTTAAAGTATAAGTTTATTGATGAACATGAGGAAAAATTATCAAAATGGATGAAAGATAACTTGATAATGCATTTTGTTACAATTGATAATCCTATGGAATTTGAAATATATTTGATTAACACTTATGAACCACCTTTAAATTTAAAAGATAATAAGAGTGAAAAGAATAGGGATTTTAGGAAAGAGTTATCTCGGTTAAGAACCAGATGATGCAGCCTTACAACATGATAAATTTATAGACTATTCTTTTAGATAAAACATTTATTGAGGAATGAATTTTAAAATATATTTTACTGAAATTTTATGAAATAAATCCTTCATATTTAACATGAAGGATTTATTTCATTTGAGGTTTTTAAGTGACGGTCTTGCATTAATGCAAACGCCCTAGTTATCCCAAGTTGCTGCTCATATAAACATCCTTTTTCTGATCTTCTGTTATACCTATATATCTTAAAGTTTGTGTTTTAGAGGAATGATTAAATATATCCATTAACAGCTCTATAGTTGTTCCGTTGGTATATGCATGGTAACCAAACGTCTTCCTCATCGTATGGGTACCTATTTCTCCGGACATTATTTTTCCGGTATAGTCCCTTTCAACTATTCCTATCATTTCTGCAGCGTTATTTAATATATACCAGGCATGCTGGCGAGATATTGGTTTGTTTTCTGATTTTTTACTACAGAATACATACATATCTGGTAACACTTCTTTTAGTGTAGCAGCATAACCTTCAATTAGTTTACTTACGATGGTTCCTATGTAAAACTTTTTGGTTTTTGAGGTTTTCTTTTCTGTGATGATTACATATTCTTTAGCGCTCATGGTCTTAAAGTTCAGGACATCATCAAAGGTTAATTTTAAAATATCACTTATTCGAAGGCCAACATTTATTCCAAGAATAAATAGTAGTTCGTTGCGAAGACTTTGATCTCTTAAATATGTTCTCATACTTCTTATGGTTCGTAGATCTCTTATAGGTTCTACAGTTTTCATTTTTTTTATTATCCTTTCTTTGTTTTTTTCATTTTAGAAGTTATTTAGCCCTTTTGTTATACAATATTAACGATTTTAGTGGGAGATTTTCGTTCTAAGACAACGTTTTCTTTTTGTTATGGTATGTACCGTTAACCCTTTAAGTAGAAGGGCCTAGGGGCTAAACGTAGTTAAACATTTAACATACGCTTAGTTTATAGCTTAATTTGTTAAACGCCGTCGTATATATTAGGTTTTCAACTTGTTTTTATATCATACCTTGTCATATATTAGAATTCCCAATTTATATATTACACAATATTTGAAAAATAGTCAATATGTCAGATTAGAGAAAACTGGGAATTGACTATTTTTTACAAAGCTAGGTTCTAAGCCATTTGTTATCTGACACAAGGTGCTTGTGTCAGATTAGAAAGAGTGTTACCATAGAAGAATAATAGGAAATATATGTAAATACATTATTTGGAATTATTATTTGAAACTTATTTTTTAATTATTGTTATTTTTAAAACATCAGTTTTAAAGTGATTAAAAAAAATAAAAAAATTATTTAACAAATATTCAAAATTATGTATAATAAGCATATGAAATAAAAAGGATGGTGTTTATACTGGAAATTTTAGTTGAGAAAGCAAAAAATGGGGATAGAAAATCTTTGATGGTCATTATTGAGAAATACAAGTTTTTGATAATTAAGTTAGCAGCCACTTACCATATACCTTCTTATGAATTTGAAGATTTGGTGCAGCAGGGATATCTTTCAGTTATAAAAGCAGTTAATCTTTATACCCTTGGTAAAAACACTTTTGATGGCTATTGTATAAATTCTATTAAAACCAATTTTAATGCTCTTCTAAAAGGAAAGATAAAACACTATAGAGAAGTTCCAAATGCAGATCCTATAAGCACTAGTGCAGCTGCAGGGTATAAATTCACATTAGAGGATGAAATTATAGCTTACGATGAGGTTAAAAGGCTTTATTGCGCCTTAGAAAAGTTGGATCTATCTGAAAGGTCCATAGTTGAAAGATTTTACTTCGTTAAGGATACTCTTAAGGAAATAGCTTGTGATAGTAGCCAGAGTTATAATAACTTGTTAAGGGGTAAAAGCAAGGCCTTAAAGAAACTTAGAAAATATATATAAGTAATTTATAGAAAATGCTTTTAAAGAGCATATATATTATCTGTAATGGTGAGGGGAGGGGTGCAGAATGTTTGATGCATTTGTTAAACTGGTTAATACAGTTGGCTTCCCTATAGGTGTGACGATATACCTACTAGTTAGATTTGAGAAGAAAATTGAGGATCTCAATAAATCTATCTCGGATTTAGCTGTAGTTATATCCACTGTTATAGGTAAATCTGAAAAATAAGGGTTCCTGATTTAGGTATCCTTATTTTTTATTTTAAAATAATCTGCAGAAATTCTTAAAAGGGCATATATATTAAGTGAAAACAAAATAAAAGGAGTGATTAAACATGGCCGTTATATCAACAAAGGTATCAAGTATTTTAAAACTTACAATGAAAACAGGTATAGACGAGAATGGCAAAGATGAATTTGCAACAAAAAGCCTAGGTAATGTAAAAGTTAATGCAGCGGATGCGGATATTTTCGCAGTAGGACAAGCTATCTCTAAGATCAAAACTTATCCATTGGTTGGAATAGATAGACAAGATCAGTATAGCCTAGTTACAGAAAAGTAAGTTTAAATAAGAAGCTTAAAATCTAGAAAACCAAAATTAAACAATTTGAAGGGGGAAAAATTATATGAATAAATTAGTTATGAGATTTTTAACTACTATTGAGGGTAAATATTTTACGTTAAGTGTAGATGACATTAAAGCTGATGATAAGGGACCTACTATAACAGAAGCTGAGGTAAATGCTCTTATGGATTTAGTTATTGCAAAAAACATTTTTCTATCAACTAGTGGTGATTTAACTGGCAAGAAAGATGCTAAAATAGTTACTACTGATACAAATACAATTACAGTAGCATAGTCATCTCTTGCAGAGCTGTAAAATTATCACTTGAGGTGATGAAGATTCCACTAAGGATTAACTTGGTGGAATCTTTTTTTTATTTGGTTTTGTTATATAATATTAAGTAGTTACGCTTTTATTATTTTATATTAATTTAAAATTGAAATTGTGAAGAGGTTTCAAAGAGATTGGCATAGATATCGATAAAGATACAGAGATTATAGAGATACAAATATATTACAAGGGGCTTAAAATGAAAAACATGAAAAAAAATCTAATTTTTGTTTTGGGGTTATTCCTTATTTTTGGCTTAATTGGCTGCACAAGTACGCCTAAAAATACTGCTGCTATGTCTAGTGTAGTAGGGGCAGGCGAACTTAAAGTTCACTTTATAGATGTAGGCCAGGCGGATAGTGTTTTAGTACAACAAGGCAATTCAAATATGCTTATTGATGCAGGAAATAACGGTGATGATCAAACTATTAAAAGTTACTTAAATAGTCAAGGCGTTAAATCTCTAGATGTCGTAGTTGGTACTCATGTACATGAGGATCACATCGGAAGTATGGACTATATTATAAATTCATTTCAAGTAGGAAAAGTGTTTTTTCCAAAACAGACGTCAACTACTAATACTTTTAAAGATTTTGTAAGTGCAGTGAAAAACAAAGGTCTAAAATTAACAGCGCCATCGGTAGGTAGTACATTTAAAATAGGGGAGGCTACTATTACAATATTAGCGCCCAATGGATCTGACTATGAGGATCCAAATGATTATTCTATAGTTGTAAAAGTTACTTTTGGAAATACATCATTTTTACTAACCGGAGATGCAGAAGCTGTTTCAGAAAGCCAAATGTTATCAAAAGGGCTAGATCTATCAGCAACAGTACTTAAGGTAGGGCATCATGGAAGTAAATCTTCTACAGGTCAAGGTTTTTTAGATAAAGTAAACCCTAAGTACGCTGTGATAAGTGTTGGTCAAGGAAATAGCTATGGGCATCCTGCACAAAATACTATGAATAGACTAAAGGCCAAGGGGATAGCGGTTTATAGAACTGATGAGAATGGAACTATAGTAGCCACAAGTGATGGTAATAGTGTGAAGTTTAATACTATTCAAGGTAGTTATAATGGCATAGACTCAGGGGCTACAAAAACCACAACAACACAATCTTCTAGTCAAGATCAGAGTGTAACTGTATATGCTAGTAAAACGGGAACCAAATACCATGTAGATGGTTGCTCATCTTTAAGTAAAAGTAAAATACCAATAAGCTTAAGTGATGCAAAATCAAAAGGATTAACTCCATGTAGTAGATGTAAACCACCACAATGAGATCAGAACTATAGACGTACCAAGTGAAATATAGGGCATATTTCCAGCCCTATATGGAACGCGGTAGTATATTTAAAATATATGTATTTAAGGAAAAACAAGTTGATTTAGAGGCACTTATCATTAGATATTAAAAGGAGAATATATCATGAAAGTAATTATTAATAGATTTGAAGGTTCATATGCTGTGTGTGAAAAAGAAGATAAAACTATGATGGATATTAACAGTATCGACTTGCCTTTTGAGGCTAAAGAGGGCGATGTACTTGTTCTTGATAACAATATGATTATTATTGATATAGAGGAAACTGAAAAAAAACATAGAGATATCCAGGTATTAACTGATGATTTATGGGAGTAAAGAAAAACCTAAGTATAATCTAAAACGATCTTATAGAATAAAAAAATGAAAAAGTAGTTAAGATTAATCTTAGCTACTTTTAATATTTGTGTTACATAGAATAAGTTTGTAGATAGTTAATTACTACAATAAATATTTACATATATTATTGTAGGTTTAAGAGAGTAAGCTTTGCCAAGTACCGTTACCGACAATTCCATCAATAACTAAGCTATTGGTTTGTTGATATTCTTTAACAAGCTCTGCAGTTTCATTTCCATAAATACCATCGATAGCGCTACCTGTTCTCCATTGGATATATCTTATAGCTGTTTTATATTCCGTAGCCTCGACGCTACATAGAGGTTTTTCCATAATAGTTTTAACTCCAGATAATACTTCAGGTCCACATATACCATCGATAGAAAGGTTAAGTATTTGCTGGAGCTTTTTAATAGTACCTATGGTTAATGGACCACTGGTTCCGTCTACAACTAAAACATTATTATTTATATCTTTTATTTTCATAGAGTTTAAACATTTTTGTAGATATTTAATATTTTCATCAGTTATGTTTTCAGTGATTTCAGATCTAGGAGCGCAGTCATAAAAATAAAGTTTATTTTGCTCAATTATAGCTATTAGTTTTTCAGGGTACTCCTCGTCAGTACAGTACCCTGAGTTATAGACGTTCTGGCAAGCTTCCTTGTAGTCTTTAGATGTTATTACAGATTTGTACCTGTTAAAGTTTAAAAGCTTTCCATGGTCCAGAATACTGTCTTCAAGAGTATCATATTTTCTAAACTCACACACCATGGGAGTGCTTACTCCATTTATAAATTCATGAGTATTAAATTCTTGAACTTCGTATCCACAACCTTCTGTCCATTTGATACCAAAGATGTTATTACCTTTAACATATTGCAGCCAGCCTGTTTCTAGTATGGCTTGAGCTATTGTTAATGAGGGTAGGATATTGTATTTTTCATAGGATAGTAAAGCTCCTGGGATTAGACTTTCTATTATTTGGGTTTTGTCCATTAGTGATTCCTCCTTTAGGGTTTTACTTATATATATGGAGGAAGGGAGAGGTTTTTAGATTTTGTGGGAAATTATTTTATTATATAAAGCGAAGGGAACACAATAGCAATTGATTTACCTTCGGATTTTGTTTTAATTAAAAAAAATTACTAACTATTGAAAGTTAGTAATTTTTTATTAAAGCATTGGGTTATATGTGTTGTTAAGCACTTAGTTAAATTTAACTGAGCAATTACGATTTTGAATGGATCCTTTTGATGCAATATAATATCTTATTATATTAAATAATTTATACTATAAATTATCTATTTTAACTATTACATCATCTAAAATTTTTTGTAAAGAGATATTTTTTATATTATTTTTAGATTCTTTATATTTTTCATTATTTATGTCTTTTTCTTCTAAATATAATCCTAAAGTTTTAAATAAATAGTATTCATTTTTAAAGTGCATTGTTAACAAAATTTTTTTAACTTTAGAAATTCCTTCAATAATTACATTGCTATAATTATTTTCATATTTAATAATGGTTTTAAGAATATTAAAAATTATATTCTTAAAAAAAACAGAATATAACCTAAAAGATAAAAACAAACATATGGATATTGAATTAAAGTATCCGTCAAAATCAGCTTTATTTAAAAATATATTTGATGTGAATTCATATATTAATAATTCTATATCTGGATATTTATTGTTAGCATATGTCCTTGCTTTAGATAGAATGCTTTGAAATCTATCATCATCATTTTCATATAAAATTAAAGCGTAATTAAAATAAAATTTAGCTACATCATATTCATCTATATTACTAGTAATTAAAACTTCTCCTTCTTGAAGAAGTTTTAATGATTCACTTTTATTTTCTGTTTTTAATATGCTAGCTTTATTTTGAAGAAGTCTTAATTTTACACAATCATCTGTACATAATTCAATTCCTTTATTGAAACAAGTTTCGGCTTTATCCAAATCTAGTTTTTCTGATTTCCCATGGTTGATATAAAAGATTCCATATAAATTGAGAAGTTCTACTTTTAATTTCTTTGATTTAATTTCTTTTAAAAAATGTTCAAATTCATTTTCTAATTCAGATAAGTTTTGATTTTCAATGAAAGGAATTATTTTTGCATATAATGTATAAAACCTTACATTCTCATATTCATCAATACTTAATTCTTTTTTTATTGTATTAATATTGATAAGTAATTTTTGTATCAACAGTCTTTCTCCCCAATAGATTGTTTTTTTTATATTAGGAAGAAGAATATTTAATACTTTTGAATATTCTTCTTCTTTATTAAAATGGCGAATTAGTTTTAATAAAATGTCTTTGTTTAAAATGAGATCCTTATATTTATGAATCATTAACTTATCCAAAGATTTATAAATGCTTTCAAAAAATACTTTTGTAAAAGAACTGTCTATTTTTAACTGTTGATCATTTTTTTTATTTAAAGAATATAATTCACCTTTAAAATTTATTATTTTTTTACTAATACACTCTGATAATTCTTCTCCAGTTCCAATAAATTCAAGAAAAAACCTTTTTGAAAAAGGTTTTTCTATTATTGAAATTTTTTTTATAATTTCTTCCATTTGCATTTGTTTTACTCCCTCTATTATTACTTATAAATAAAAACATTATACAATTTGTCGTGTATCATAATAAAGTGTTTCTTCTTTATATTCAATAATTTTATTAGCGAAATGTTTTGTAGGATAGCTTCTTAAATGTTGTGTAAAATCAATATATTTATTTTCTGTTTGTTTTTTCATTTTCATTTCTTCCATAATTTTTTCAATAGCATTGTAAACAAATACGGAGTCTTTTTCCAGAGGTTTTTGACCGCAAATAAAAGCCTCTGACACTTTTCGAATAATTTCTTCTATGCTTAAATTTTCACTGCGCTTTTTTAGCATTTCGCAATAAGCTTTCCCTCTTATGCATAAGGAGTAAAAAATATTTTTACCTAATTTTTCTTTATACATTAGTTTTTCATTAGAATTGCCGAGTTCTTTCACAATATTTGAAAGCTGACTTTTGCTTATATCAAGATATTCTGAAAGATCCTTATGAGTTACGAACCCCTTTTTATCTATATATAAAAACATATTTCTTACATGTTTTTTTGAATCAAATTTAATAAAACTTTTTTCTATCTGCTCTGTTTCATTTAGTATATTGCTTAGTATATATTCATTAGCATATAAAAAACCATAATAATAACTGGTGTTTCTTTCTATATCAAGTTCGTCATCAAATCTTTCTCTGGTTTCTGAATATGAGTCAATTGTTGATTTTACTTTATCAAATTCACCTTTAATGTAATTAGTTAACAAATTATTTGTGAACTCAGCAGTAAATTCATTTAGTTCATCTACATTGTTATTTTTTAATCCATTAAAATATCTTTCATAATCAATATTCTTCATCATAATAAATTATCCTCCTTATTAAATCCAAAAAGGTTTAATACTTATTTTCAAACTGTCTCAAGCATTACTATACTAATATTATATTAATATAGTTCACTTTTAGTTCATTTATTATTCGTTTAACCGTATTTTATCATTTTTTTTTTAATATTACAATATGAATTGTTAGAATTAACATCTTTATAAGGCAAATTTATTATAAAGTAACATGCTGCTGTATAATTTTTAATACATGAATCAGAACATTCTTTACACTTAATAAAGGTTTCCCTCTTTAACCCGGGGATTTCTACAAAAGATACACTTATTTCTTCTAAATTATTGTCGTCATTTTTTTTAGCTGCAAGATTTCTCATACAACAAGCATTTGACATTAATGTTGCGGTATTATATGATGTGAAATTTTTAGAAAAATCTTCAAATCGTTCTATGCTAGGTGTATAAGTAGGACTAAATATTATACCTGTATTCATATCTTTTAATATTTTTTGATAATGCTCAGTTATGTAATCCACACAAATAGCAACACCGCATCTGCCAAAATTAGGTATATCAATGATGTTAATAATTCTTTTATCCAAATTAAGAAGTTCAATAGTACCTAACTTCTCCCATCCATTTTGCGAATGAAATGGGTTGCATTTTTCTTGTTTTATAATTTCATTTCCATCTCCAATAATCAATTTGCAATAATTAACACCATTTTCCCACACTGTGCCAGCTGCTATAATAAGAAAGGAATTTTTATTCTCCTTCAAAAATTTTTTTAGTTCGTCTATCATTAATTTTGTCATAACCATTTCAGGAAATACAACTATATTAACTTCTTTTTCATTTAATTCCTTAATTATAGTTAGTAGCTTTTCTTTATATTCATTTTCAAAATTAACACCATTAACATAAAATCCTTGTTTTTCTTTCTCTTTATCCAAAATCAGATAATCTTGGCCATTTATAAATGGCACTATTGCGATTTTTAGATTGTTTTCATATTTTTTTAATTTTTTATTAAAATGTTGAGAGGTTAGAGAACTAAGCACTATGTTATAATCTTTTCTATCTTCAGATTTATATACAAATATATTTTTAATGGTACCTTCAATAGAAGCATTAACCTTACTTTGAGTCCTATACTTATGTTCATTATAGTTCAGTACATTATCATGATTGAAATGATAAACATATCCTTTATTATAAGTTTTATTGCTATTCAGAGGTTTTATTTTTTCTGTTTTTTTACCAGTTAAACTTAACCCGCCCATACCTATGTTTTTATTACATTTTGAATTTAAGATATCCTTATCACCAAAGACTTTATCAATTTCCTTAAATAAGACGTATGTCCTTAAATAAAAGTCAGATTCAGTCGTTGAGGCTTCTATAAATTTTATAAGAATACTTTTGTTAGTCTCTGAAATTGTTATATTAAAATCATCACTAATAAAACGTGCGTATATATTTAGACTATAAGATACATACTTTTCTTCATTTCTGTCTACAACGGCTCTAATAATTTTTATCTCACATTTATCAATTGCATGATAAATGTTAATATATACATCAAATATATTATTTGAATTTTTAATTTCATTTTTAATATCTATAATGTCCAACTTATCACTTCCTATAAAATAATATATCCTATTTGATAGTTCTTTTTAAGAAAATCCGACATAGCTTATAATCTTTATAATAAAGCTTACTATACACTAAAAAATAGAAGAAATGTATAAATAACAAATATACATTTTTATTAAGTATCATATTGAAAATCACATCAAACATGATTTATGTGATTACAAAAGTTATCTGTCTGGCATTATATTGTTCAGACTATGATCTAATAAAACACAATTACACTTATTGATTAACAGTTTTTTTGTTGAAGTAACACCACATTTACTAATGATATTACTATAAAGTATTAAAGGAGCAGTCATAAAAAAATAAATCCAAGAAGAAGAGCTCTGTGGGTAAATTTGTTTTTTTATCACTGCGCCTATTCCAGTGTGTATTCCTTTGCAGCCAAGGAAGCTTTGGACAATCTTACTCAAAGAATCTCCATTCCGTTGATTCTTCTCTTCATTACAATTATTTCAGTAAACTAGTCCAAAGCAAAAAAAATAATTACCACTTCTCTCAGTGGTAATTATTTTTACAGTAATTATGATTAAATATATTACATTCATGATCCCAGATATATCATATAAATAGATATATTCAAGGCTGCAATTACTTAGTTAAATTTAACTAAATGCTTAACAACCCATATATAGCTTAAAACAAACTTGAATTTTTTTGTATCTTTGTATTTGTATGTTTCATAATAATTTTAGATTTAGTTTTAAATAATAAATAAATTATTACTTTATTTATATAGCCAGTATAGTGAATTTTGATAGTACAACATTGTTTTCTTTCCCTGGAAATAAGGAGAGTGTAGCGGCTATCTTAAAATTAGAGGTTACCTGCAGCAGCTAACGGTTTCCTCATAAAACAGCTGCTCATAAATTTTAACTAATAAATCAAATTTAAATTCGCTATTTTAATGAAAACGCGAGCTTTATTATGTATGTTTCTAAGTTTTTTACCACAAGTGGTAATTGATAAGGGAATGTTCAGGTGTCCTTTTTAACGTATTAAAATAATATCAGGTGTATATACCTGATATTATTTTTTAAAGAAGTCTATTCCAAGTTCCAGATCACTTTTTCCCATTACCTTTTCTATAGTTCCATTTTTAAGTTCAGCTGCTAGAGCTAAAATATTAGTTATAACTTTACTAAGCTCTTGGAGCTGCACTTGAGATTTAGCGAGAGACGATTCAATATTAGTTGTTAAGGTTTCTTCAGTATGCCATTTGGATATTTGATTCTCATATAAACATATGAAATCTAATTGCTCCGAAAATACCTTAATAACTCTTTCTACTATTTCATCGTTTAAAACATATGGTTTAGAGTTCGCTTTCAAAAGATTTTCATATTGATCTTTAGCCTCTTCTAGTTGACCAGATATCATTTTAGACATCATAGGTAGCATAATGATAGGGTGCCAGTTTTGTTGCTGTTTCTCCATGAATTTAGTCCTTTCAAGTGCTATATTTTTTATGAGATAGTATCACATAAAATGATATATTCAAAATTTTAATCGCTTAATAATCTATATAAATCAATGCTTCATTTAACATATAAATGTAATGACTTATGGAAAATCGTGTATTCAGTTATGACGTAGTAAAAGAAAAATTCGGCATAAATTATTTTTGAATTATGTTATCTCAACCCTATAAATTGGAATTTGATAAAGCTTTTTTTACATACATTATGTGGATAAAGTTTTGTTCACCTACAGGAGACTTGAAATTTTTACGAAAAATTCTCAAGATGTAAATTTGTCATGAGAATATATGCTTTATTGATATTTGATTTTATGAGGCCATTTCGCTCACTATCCCCCTGCGCAACTCCCAAGGTGATGAATTTTTCACAGACAGCTTTAAACTGCCGGTGAATAATACTCTCTTGGTTTGAAAGAAACTTTCGTATTCTCTGTTTCTATATCTGCTCCATAGCTATGTTTAGTCAAATCATGAACAACGAACACTGTACCAATCATGAATATTAATGCAAGGAGCACATTATCTTTTGTAATAGTGCTTGGTAGGTTGTTCTTCACACCGCCTGCTAAAAATTCATTTCCTGCTTTCATTACTCGATCTACTTTTAGAACTATTTTCTCCATATCTTTTCTCCTTTTCTTTTTTTCTTGCAATTATTTTGACTTTCTAATATCATTATACACGGATATAATGACCGCGAACAGTTGACGAATTATTAAGTTTGACCGCGGTTTAGAAAGAGGTGAATACAATGAATCCGAATTATGTACCCATTAACAAAGATTTCTTCATGGAAACCTTAAAGAAAAAAAAGAGTAGTATACGAAAACTTGGAAGAAATGAAAAAATCATAAACACTGATAGAACCATCCGCAGAGCTTTAAATGCTGGGAAAATGAGTAGAAATCTGCTAAACAGCATTGCAGAAGAACTTGATGTCTATCCAGCATATCTTTCTGGGAAAATATATCTTTCCATATGTTCAATAAAAGATAATGCACCAAGACCCTCACTAAGAATAAATAATTACCCTTATTTTATGAAAGAAAAGGATGAGTATCAGATTAATTATTTTCTTAAAAACGTACTAATGCTCTATGATATTTCATTAGCACAATATGAGCATTTTACATTTGAACGAAAGATTGAATTTCTACATGCTCTAGATACTGCAATGGTGCCTGTAATAGATCATTTCTTTATACAGGATGCCTACGGAAATGCTGTTCTACCTAATTTGCAGCTCAATAGTGTTCAAATTGATCAGTATGAAGAAGAACATTATATAAATATCTGGCTCATGCAACGAAAGGAAGAATTAATCTCCCGTCCTCCAAAATGGAGGACCTCTAAAGAAATAAAAAAAATGTCTTTGTCAGAAATTCAGGCTCTAGATATGGAACTTCAAACTGAAGATTCCGTTCATGATGATTATGATCCATTTGCAGAGAAGTATAAACATCACCAGAAATAAATAGGCTTAAGCATCACGTTGCGGTGCTTGAGCCCATAACCTCATTACAGAATTCTTCTGTTATTTTCATTCAAGTAAAATATCAAACTACTATTTATAATACTGGAACACTTTTTGATAAAGTTCTCTTGTTTGCCTTTCATCTCCTCACGACAAAGGCTCATCCGCATAACATAATTTCGATCATAATATCTTCTCTTTAAATTACTATTTATTGTGTTGTTATTCATCCTTCATTTGTCGCAATTTTATACAGAAACGATACAAATAATTTATTTAATTATACCATTATTACTCTAAATTAGAGTCGCAATCAAAGGCTAGTCCACAACAGATTTTCTCCTTCATGCTTCATGCGAAAATCTGTTGTGGCACAAGCACTTTCAATGCTCCACCATAAAAGGAAGCTTTGGACAATCTTACTCACTGCCTAGAAGTAAAATATTCTATTGAGATACCTCCAATAATCTTTCTAGTTAGTTATGGTAGCAGTCAGTAAACTTGTCCAAAGCAAAAAAAATGCTCCATCTTCCCACAAGGGCAACAAGAGCTATTGCTATGCAACAGGTCTTATTTTCTTTTTTCTTAATACAATCATCCCAAAAACACATTGATACTAGTTAGGATTTAAAACAAGGTTCAATTTAGTTTTAAATCCTAACTAGATATTTATTTTATTTATATACCCATTATACTAAGTGTTTATAGTACAATCTTTTTTATTTTTTTTGAGAATAAAGATGGTTTAGTGGCTGCATTAAGTATATAGATTACCGCAACAGCTAACGGTTTTCTCATAAAATAGCTAAACGTAAATTTCGATTAATAATTAAATTTTAAATACGCTATTTTAATGAAAACGCGAGCTTTATTGTTTAGTGTTCTAAGGGTTTTACCACAAGTGGTATTTGCTGTGGAAGTTCTCGTGGGTACTCAAGGAACGGATAACCTTAGGCATTGATCTTTATAAAGATCCACTAGGATGGGTTATAATATTTTAAAATTAAACTTTACTAGTATTAATACTTAATATTAGTTTTAATAATAATATAAATATTAGTATTAAGTGTTAATACTATAAAATAGTATTTAATACTAATATTATATATTAGTATTATGTTATGACATTAGACTATAATATTAACCATATATATTACATTTACATGTAAATATTGATAGTATATGATGGAGGTAAATACAAATAAAGAGGTGAGGATATGACGATAATTTCATTGATTAATGTTAAAGGTGGTGTAGGCAAAACAGCTACAGCAATAAATTTAGCAGGCGCAATAGCAGATCAAAAACACAAAGTACTGTTGATAGATAATGATAGTCAAAGTAGCTTATCTCAAATTCTAAATATTAAAAATAAATTTACTATGTATGATCTATATTCTAATTCCAAGGTAGAGTTTAGTGATTGCATAGCAAAATATAATGAATATATCCATGTTATTCCAAACACTATAGAAAGTAGTGTATTGGAAAGAGAACTTTTTAATAAAAAATGTCCAGAACATATTTTAAAATCTAAGTATAAAAATTTTTCACATGACTATGATTTTATCATTATAGATAATTCTCCGTTTTTAGGTATGATGGTGCAAAATAGTTTATGCATGAGCAATTACTATATGGAGATAATTGATAACAGTCCAAGTGCATTACAAGGGCTTAATATGGTAAGTAAAATTGTAAATGAACTAAAAGAAAATCTTCTTATAGAAGATCTGAAATTAATAGGAATACTTAGGAACAGGTTTGAGAAAAGAACTGTGTTTAGTAGACAGTTTACAGAGGTAACTGAGGAAGCTTTAAAAGACGATTTATTCAGTGCAATAATATATGATAGCGTTAAGTATAAAGAAGCTACAGCGATGAATAAAACTATACAAGAATACAGTAATAAGCACGCTAAGGCTTATACCGAACTATATTATGAAATACTAAACCGTATTAAATAATATATTAACGTTAAATACTAAATTTAATATTAATATATAGTATTAGTATTAAGTATTACTATGTAATACAAATACTTATAAGGAGTGGTTAGAATGGCTAATAATTTTAAAAATAATTTAAAAAGTAATTTAAATATTAATAATGAAAATAAAACTGCAGCAGTAGAAGATACTAATGTTGCAAGTGAAAGTATAGATACTACATTTGTCTTAAAAAAGAAGACTGATGATAAAAAAGGAAAGAAGGTATTCAATGTATATATGGAGCCTGATAAATTAAAAGAGCTTGATAAAACTTGTAAAAAATCTGGGTATAGTAGAAATGAATTAGTAAATGTTATGATTGAGTATTGTCTAAACAATTTAAAACTAGAAGAGTAGCATCTGCCACTCTTCTAGGGACAAGGAAGCTTTGGACAATCTTACTCACTTCTCAGAAGTATTGTATTCTATTAAGGTACATGTAAATTATTCTTTCTATTTAGTTTTATATGCAGTCAGTAAACTTGTCCAAAGCAAAAAAAATAATCCCCCTTCCCCCAGGGGTAATAAGACCTACGGCTGCGCCGCAGGTCTTATTTTTTGTTTTCGCGATACTAATATTAAAAAAACAATTAGTCTTTGTGGTTTTCTTTTGAAACTTAATATTGATGTTAATATACTTTATGAAACATTATAATTATTTTATTTTAAATATAATACTATTAGTACTTCCAGTATAGAGAATTTGGAAGGACAAGATCTGGGCACGTATACCGTCACCCAAAAAAGAACAAGCTTCAGCATAAGACTCTCTAAGCTTCCCATTGTTTTCGTCCCTCAAACACTGGCAAACTAAGAGGTTCTAATTCCAAAGCTAGTCCTTTTTGGGGTACCCGACGGCGTGCATCGATTCTAGCTAAATTTAACTTTCCCTTAATTTAATCATCCTATATAAATAATCAAAAAAACCATAAGTCTACGCGGCCATTTCGATAAAGCTCGCTCCAGCCACCACCACCGCGACCTTTAACGAAAGGGCATTATTATTCATAAAAGATTCCAAAAAACCAAAACAAGCATTCCATTTCTTCGCTTGCAAGGCGCTCATCGATGGAACCTTTATCCCAGAGATTTCAATTAATCTAAAGACCCGTGGCTCGATAAATTTCTAATACGAAATTTAACGACCCACTAGAATCTTAAAATTAACAAGTTAGATCTTCGCACGCATATAAAGTTTAATCTATACCACTTAATCTAAAAACGTACACCGCCGATGGACAAGCCCAGGGCTTGTCCACCTTGAACAAGTTGAGATGAACCTACAACTAGTACAAGGTGGCTAAGGTCTTTTATGATGCATAAGTTTTATATATGCATTAATTTTTATTTTGTATTAAATTTAGCTGATCACCAAGGCCCTCACCTATCGGGTCGGACAAGTTAAATTTAGAAATTCAAATAAAAAAATAAAAAAATATTTTTTTTAATCAGGAAAACTTATTTATTTTCATTTGTAGTAATTAGAAATTTAATATAATGATATATGCGCCCTATGCTAAGATTCGGACATGTTTATAAAGAGTGATAGCAACACTATATTTGTTATAAACAAAGGGATATAAGAGGTGTTTATAAGCAACTATAAATAAACACTATTTAATAACATTTATATAGCAACTACAAAGCAACACCAAAGCAACACCAAAGCAACACTAAGAAATATTATAAATAAAAAGTTATTTTAGCAGTATATAAATAAAATCAATAAACATAACATTTTAATTTTATGATATTATATAATTACAAGTAACTCAAAAGTGTTTACAAGGTGTTACATATAAGGTGGGATAGGGCGATGAGTAAAGCCAAAAAATTAGATTTACCTATTAAAAAGCTAATAGAAATAGCAGAGAATCTTAATAAAAATACTATAGCAAATAAAAGTAGGAATAAAGAAGAAAAAATTTCAACGGATAAATTTATAAAATTTACGTTTGATATAAATAGAAAAGATTATATAGAAACAACTAAAGGTACCGGGATCGGATATAATAAATCTACTTTTTTATATGATATAATTAAAATATCAGAGGGAAAAGAGGAAATATCATCTAGTAATACCACAGTAACTCCAATTGAAAATAAGGATATACAACAGGTATTAAAAAAGAACTACCAAGAAACATTCCTTAAGGAACTACAAAGCAACACTAAGGTAACACCCATTGAAAAAGACAATAATAATACTTCAGTGGTAGTTAAAACAGAAGTTACAGAAGCAGTGAAAAATGCTATAAAAAGTGAGTATCCTGAAATTGAAGAAATGATTCAATGGTATAAAAATAAAAAAGGTAATGAGAATATAATAGATGTACCTGAAATAGATCTTAACAACCATATGCTCAAAGGTGAGGTTATAAGCAGAAGTGTAAAAGCTTATAAAATAGTACTTGATGAATTTGTTTCGTTTTGCAAGGGGCAAAAAGAAACTCAAAAGGATCTTATAGCACTGGCTCTAGTGGAGTTTGTAAACAAATATAAACGATAATTTGATAAGAGTTGACTATATATTATAAAAACTTGAAATTATAGGTAATTCATAGTAGAATTAAAACATATAAAATTACAAAAAACAAAATAAAAATACAATTATTTACAAATAGAAAGTAATCAGGGTTTATATCTCCAAAAAATGAAACAACTCTTGAATATGAAAAGTTTGGACGCTTTAATTCAAGAGTTTGATAAATCCTGATAACTTCCCGAATAGGAAAGTTATATCTTTAAATATTTTATTTAATTTATATACATAGTTTAATATATCTGTTAACAATAGTCAAGATATGTATAGGTTAAATAAAGTATTTAATTGGTATAATGCAGCACTCTTATTTGGGTTACTAAAAAATAGGAGGGCTTTTTTATGTTGGCCGAGAAAATACACATTGACGCCTTAAGTGAGATTATAAGGAAGCTCACTATAGTGCCAATAGATGCTGTGGTTAATAGTTTAGAGGTATCCCGGGCTCAAATGCAAATAAATCCTTTGCATGAAAATGATGATGGATACATAACTATAGCCCTTAAAAAGGATAATAACTGGATACAGCATCACTACAAAGTGGACGAGCTTAAAGAAAATATAGGTAAGGTTATAGGTGTAAAAGATGCAAATATATATTTAAGTCCTAATTCTTTTTACAAACCTAAGAGACGTATAGAAAATATAAGAAAATTAAATTCTTTATTTATAGATTTAGATTATTATACATTAGAAGCATACAAAGGGTTAAGTGCAGAGCAGATTATATGGTTACTTGAGAAAGATTATTTTAAACAATCTGTTCCACCACCTAGTTTTATAGTTATCTCAGGTCAAGGGATAGTTATTTACTGGCTTATAGAACCAGTGCCATATATGGCTCTTCCTCTTTGGAATGCAGTACAAAAATTCTTTCTAGAGAAGTTAAAAGAAATAGGTGCGGATGCTAAATCAATTGATGCAGCTAGAGTATCTAGACTATCAGGAACTATTAATCAAAAAAATGGACAAGCAACTGAGATATTAGTTTTTAATGAAGAAAGATATTCGCTTCGAGATATTCAAGAGAATTATCTACCGGAGCTAAATGATTACGTTAAAAACCCAAGTGTAAAAAAACGTGGAAGAAAATCAAAGGTTGTCAAACTATATAATCTTTATAGTCTTCACCATGCAAGGCTGATGGACATAGTAGAGATTCAGAATTTTAGAAAAGGATACTGCAGGGATGAAAACGGGGAATTAGTAGAAAAAAGCCAAAGAGAGCTTATGTGTTTTTTATATAGATACTGGGCCTGTTGTTTTACTAATGACCTTAAGAAGGCATTAGAGGACACTTTAGAGTTTAACAAAGGATTTATATGTCCATTACCTGAAAGTGAAGTTAGAAGTCAAACCGCGCAGGCAGAAAGAGCATATAAGGAGTGGCTAGAGAATGAATTCGAAAACAAAGAAAAAAAAGATGTAGAGCAATTTAAAATTGAGATTAAAGATGGCGATGCTAAAAAAAAAAACAGATCTGGATATAAATATAAGGGTTACAACTATAAAAATACAACGCTTATAGGTCTTTTAAATATTATTGAAGAAGAGATGAGGCTTCTTAAGACTATTATTAATAGGAAAGAAATTAAGAGAAGAAATAACCAGAATCATAAGGTTAAAAGAAGAGATGAAGATGGGTTAACTAAAAGAGAATTAGAAAAATTAAATAAGATAATAGCAGTAAAAGAATTGAAAGATAAAGGATTAAGCCAAAATGAGATTGCTAATATGTTAAATATAGGAATAGCTACAGTAAAAAGATATTACAAGAAAATAAAGGAAGATTTTCAAAATAGTTTGGTATCATGAAACGTCCGATAAGATTATGGGTGTAACCTGTTTCTTTTTCTTTAAGGTTTTTTTGAGGTCTTTGGGAGGTATTAATATGTTATATTCTGATTTAGAACGAAAATGGAAGCTTAGTATTAGTGGTAGTATAAATAATTTTTTAAACGATATTTCTGAGGATAATACTTTTATTGCTCTTTATAAATATTGGTTTAGTGATAAATTTGAAAATGTAGAAGGAAAGCTGCAGTATGTTAAGAGAATTACTGATGAACGATTTGATGTAGATGAAGAGCTCTTAGATGATATTAAGAAGGTGTTTGAAGAGAGAGCTTATAAAAAAATAGAAAAAGAAAAGTCTAAAACTATAGAGCGAATTAAAAAGCAGAAAGTGCAGCCAGCTACAGATAAGCAGATGAAGTATGCGAGGAAGCTTTATATAAAGGTTTATGAAGAAGAAAAGGGCTTTGATGATAAAGATTATAGTAAGTATGAGATGATTTTAATAATAGAGGATTTGGTGAAAAGAGTAGGTAAGATGCAGAAAGAGAATTGTGAAGAAAGTGCGGTTTTGGAGCTTAGTGATTATAGAAAGTAAGGGACTATAGATAGTAATGGAAGCAAAAACGGCCATAAGCGTGTAAAAAAATGAAATATTTGGAGGCATAAGTATGATTACATCAGAAGAGATTAAAAGAAAATTATGGGATGGAGCAAACGATTAAGTGGGTCATTGTTTTTTGTGTCTAAAAAACTCTGAAACCGTTGATATATAAAGAAAAAACCAAATAAGTAGTGTAAAAAAATTTACACTACCAAACTAAACAAGGAGGAAATGTAAATGGAAAAGGAAAAGGAAAAGGGAGAATTAAACCGGGGGTTGTCGAGCCGTCAGATACTGATGATTGCCTTGGGAGGTACAATTGGTGTAGGTTTATTCATGGGTTCAAAAAGTACAATTTTATGGACAGGCCCATCTGTAATGTTATCATATGCACTTGTAGGT
>NZ_JAHLEF010000046.1 GCF_018861755.1 Clostridium sp. CF012
TAGATATCAATGGGATTTAGAAAAGATGACTCCTGTTCAATACAGAAATCATCTCCTTAATTTAATATAAGTTTTTTTAAATTGTCCTTGACAAAGGGTACAGATTATAGCACCTAAAACTTTTTTGTTATTCAGAGCGTTTTCTACTAAAGCCTTAACCTGCTGAGCTTCCTCAGTTCTCCATGACATTCCACCAATTAAAACTAAGCCTTCAAAATCAGTTGGAGCAGATTTAATATCATAATCTGGTATAACAGTAAATCCACCTAGTGATTTAATACTATCTTTCGTCAAGGAAACAGTTTTTATAGAATATACCTCTTGACCCAATGCAAGAATTAGCGAAGATACATAAGCAGCTTCCCAATCAGCATACTTATCCAAAATAACAAATAATACAGTTTTTTTCATTACATAACCTCTTTTCTTAAATTTTATTAGTTATAACAAATAATAATTAAGTATACATCAAATTACTATTTGTCATACGAGGTATATTACCAATTCTTAAAATTCCATCAGCATTGGTAAATGTTGAACCACTCAATACGTTATCCTCTGTAGCATCACCCTGACCTTGCTTAATTGCGTTTACTCCTGCTACAAGTGCCGAAAAATCCTTACTCGCAGGTGTTATTTTTTTGCCGACAATAGCAGAGTAAACGCCATTTTTCCCATTATCGACAGAGGTTTTTAAATCATTCATTTGTTTCGCCGTTTCTGCCTAAGTCGTCACAAGTAAAAACGCCACTAACTTTTATTGTTTGTGATGTCTAATTTTAATATTGCGAAGATGACTTTTTCATTAATATATAATCAAAATATGCAGAAATATATTCTTTATTTTCTATTTCTCTTTTAATTACTCGGTTCTCCTTATAGATAACTTCAAATTTCCCAAAGAATTGTTCAATTTCACTATCCTTATAGTGGCAATAAAGCACTTTTTCATTATCTTCAATTTGTATGAACTCGCCTTTACTTTCCTGTATGCCTTTCCCATAGGAATCACACTCTTCACTTAAAAAATTCACATAACATAGACCTCCATATTTTAATACTCGGTAGAACTCTGATAACGCAAGTAAAAAATCCTGTTTCTTCATATGAACAGATGTATTATAAGAAAACAGAAAACTAAAAAACTCATTATCAAAAGGGATTTTTTTCATATCACCATGTATAATATTTAAATCTGTATTATGTTCCTCACAAAATGTAATTGAATTTTCTAATTGTTGTTCGGATATTTCAATACCATAAGTTTTATATCCAAACTCATAAAATAAAGAAAGTGGTGGATTAGAACCACCAGCACCACAATCAAGAATAATTTTTTCAGAGGAACTGGTATTACAATATTTTAAAAAGTTATATAACGGGAAGGCAGATATAAGATTATGCATATTTTATCTTCACTCCTTATATTTATTATCATTAGATATTGGGAGTATTAAATTTTTTTATTAGTAGTCTGTTACTTCGTAAAATTCTACCATGTCGTCACTTAGGAATATTGTGTATTAAATATACTAATAGTTACGCTAAATTTCTGTATCTTCTGTAATAGAAATAGCTATCGCTTTCCATGTTGGGTTGTTTGTGTTTAATTGGTGTTCGTTTTTCAAATAATTCAAAACCGCATTTCTCAGCAAGGTGACAAGAAGGAATGTTTGCACAATCAATCGTCAATATAAGATACTTTATATCTGATACATTGAAACACCAACCCACTAAAGCATTTACAGCTTCTTTTGCGTACCCATTTCTCTGATATTTTACCGACATAAAATAGGCTACTTCAACTTCATTTACTGTATCTTCAAGACCCATACCTACCATTCCAATCATTTCATCTGTATCAGGTAATGCAATTGCATATCTTTTATTCTCATAAACATCTGTTGAATCTTTTTGAGTTTGGTGCCAATCAATATACTCCAAAAAGGCTTTTGGCGAATCATTATTTTCTGCCCAATCAGGCATAAATCGAAAAATGTTTTTCTCTCTGACAATCTGATAAAGGTTTTCTGCGTCTTTTCGCTCAAAATCTCGAATTATTATACGGTTTGTTTCTATTCTCATATTGTTCTTCTCCCCCATCATGTATAAATAATGTTTGATTCACAATAGATCACATCTGCATACTATAAGAAGAGTGTGAATTAATTAAGCAAACACATCTTTTATAACTTTATTTTTTTTGTTAACTTTTCTACAAAGTATTTAGAACCTACTAATTCCAAACCATTTTCATTTATACTTACTACTAAATACTCCCTCCATAATGTTCTAAATACAGAGGATTTAAAAATTATCTGCCCACTATCATTTTTTACCATGGACCAATGCAGCTTTTTCATTATTTTTTGTATTTCAGTTATTATATCTTTATTTGTTATTTCTTCACACATAACCTTCGTGGAATATTTTGTATACTTCTCGATGTTAAAGAAACTATAACAAATAGAAAATGTGAAAGTAAACCAAATAGTTGAACTAATATCTCTATTTAGATGATTGAAAATTAAATTAACCATTATGCTGAATACAAATGTCAGACTAAACATATAACAAAATATTTTTAAAAACGTTAAAAATTTATTTGAATCTGTTTTATTCAAATTGTTCTCCCCTTTAGGTTTAGTCTTAGTTTATAATATTTTACAATTGCTACTTAATAATACCATATTATAGCATAAATATAAAGATTAGAGATATCCACTTGTTTAGTAAAAATGCAAAATAAAAACACCCTATTGAGTGCCTACATTAGAAAATATATTTAATTTGTACTTAGGCATAAAATATCACCTCCCTTCTAAATTATTCTTACATACCCATAAGTTCTGCCATTGCCATTGCCTACAAATGTAGGGCTAGAAGCAACTAAGGCCATAGTAGTTTTGAGGAGTTTTGCAATAGAGCCTCCCATACCTGCATAAAGATATAGGTCGTCTTGACATATTGAGCCGCATTGATTGCCGTAATTAGGGCTTACACTAACTAGTATCATATTTTCTTTTTCGTATTTTCTAACCGCGTTAGGGGAATAACCTCCAACATATACAAAGTCGGTATCTGCTATAATAGCACAGGCATTAGCAAAATTAGTTGTTGTACTTTTTATTTGCGCTAAAGTTGCGGTGGCTTTGGATATTACAGCCCTATATTTAAAGTCGTCGGCTGCTAATATTAAATTGTATATCATATTTAACATACTAAATCACCTCCGTTTGTAACGTGTCTAAATGATATTTATACACCAATGTACTGCCATCAGCCAATGTCCTTGTTTCTGTTACAAGATTTGTAGTATAAACAAGGTTATCAGTCCTTATGATTGTAGAGCCTGTTTTGTGCAATATTTGTGTCACTTTACCAGTTGTAATTGTAGGATATTGTATAGTTCCTTTAATATCAGTTTGCTTCAGCATATCAGCCTAAGTCGTCACAAGTAAAAACGCCACTAACTTTTATTGTTTGTGACGTCTAATATGAACATTGTGAAGAATCATAATTTAAATCAATCGTACATAATAAAAACACCGTAAAATTCAATTTTCAGAATAATAAGGTATTTTTATAAATAATTCATTTATAACTTTTCTATTTTTGTTGCATATATAAGGTGTTAGGATAAAATCCTAACACCTTATAAAAACATATCGTTGATTCATTCTCCTGGGACACAGTTACTCCAATCACTTTACAATCCATTTCCTTCATCCATTCTATGTGTTTGGATGCAAGTTGCCTCCCAACTCCATTACCTCGATTACTCTTACCAACATGCAGTGATTGAAGCTCTCCCGTTCCATCCACTATGGTTGATATACAATATCCTATATATTTATCATTGTTTTTAGCCACAGTTATTTTCATTGTATCTTTATTAAACATAGAGAAAGCCTTTATTTTTTCATCAAAGCTAATGGAGCGATATGATTCTTTAAAGTATTCTGAACTATCCTCATGATACAACCTGTTCTTTTCCCAAAGGTTCTTGATGATATCAATGTCATTATAATAAATATCAAAAATCTCACTCATAATTATCTACTCCTTAATACATTTATTGCGTATAATACTACGATTCAGTCTTAATAATACAATAATTTATCATAAATATAAATAATAGATATATCCTATTCTTCATGTCAGCATATTTACCTAAGTCGTCACAACTAAAAATGCCACAAACTTTTATTGTTTGTGACGTCTAAATTGAAAATTGTGTATTAGTTTATTAAAGTAATTGCTATCTTGTGCGAGTATAAAAATTTATTAAATTGCCATCTGGGTCTCTAAAATAGAATGAACGATTTCCCCATGGCTGTGTCGTAAGTGGTTTTACTATCGCTATATTCAATTGTTCTAAACGGGCAAAATCATTATCTACATTATCTACGTTAAATTCAAGTTCAAGACATCTATTTGACGATGGTATTGTTGAACCTTTTGCAAGTTCTTCATGTGCTTTAAAACTGAACAAAGAAAGAACTCCTCCATCAGTTGGAAATTCAACATAATCATCTCCATAGGACTGTGGTTCAATCTGTAATACCGCTTTATAAAAATCACTTAATTTTTTTACATTTTCAGTAACAATACAACTGTGCGTAAGTTTCATTGTTTTTCTACCTCCTTGGTGTATTAATTATCATATTTTACTATTCCACATTAACCATATATAACCATTATACATTTATCCCCTGTTAAATATCAATATAAAATTGATATATTAAAAACCCACATCTTAATTGATATGGGTTTACTACTTATGTCGTCCGTTACGAAGGTTACGAAATAAGTAGTTACATACTTTCAAGCCTTTTCAAGTATTCTGGTTTTTCAAGATAACTAAATAAATTATATAGAACATATAAATCAAGTTCGATTCCATCGTTACCTACTAAGTTTTCCTTATATGTAAACTCTCCTCTATTTTCATCCATTGCTAAACCTCCATTTATAAAGAAATCAAAAGAAGCATAATGTTGAATTGCACAAAAAAGATTTGCAACAGATTTATGAAGGTCAATATGTATACGAGGTCGCGGGGCAATATGGTTGCCATCTATTTGGTACATACGCCTTGGTACTGCACCTACAAATAGTTTAACGTTATTTGAAAAAATCATTTCAGGACGCTTTGATGTAGCTGGAATAGCGACTCTTACTCCGAAGTCTCTAAAGCATTTTGGGATATAATGCTTCTCGTCATCTATAGTAACTTCTTCTACATCTTCAAAATCTAAATCTAAGACTCCTACATTATACTTATTTATGATTTCCTCTAAACCTAATTGCTCTAAATTCTCTCTTAAATATCCATTTGCACTTTCAGCAATAGTGCAGTTACCTTGATTTAAATATATATACTCTATTACGTTAGAAAGTATTTTACCATCTGTTCTTGGATGATTTTTTGAATAAGGACGTGCTAAATTCACTTTAATTAATACTGATTTGTCTTTATTAATTCTTTCTTTTAAGCCTAGCTTGTCCAAGCATGAAAAAAAGTCAATTTCATTTTTACTCGATAATATCATGATATTTCTCCCACTCCCATTCTCCTTAGTCCTTAAGTAAATATTCAATACTAAAATTTATGGTAATCCCATTGCTATGACGCATTAAAATTCAGTTGTGACGAAGTTTAAGAAAACTATTCATTATGTTAAAGATAATTAATTAAGATATTCAGATTTAAAAATATTATAATATAAGGTGATAACTTCTTTGTTATCTAATAGTTTTAATCTCTCAGTTTTTTGAAATCTATATTTAAATCCGCATTTTTCATTAACTCTTTTAGAATTTTGATTGAAATCAAAATGTCCACACCAAATTAAATCCAAATTTAATTTATTAAATCCATACTCAATTAAGCAATTTACAGCCTCTGGAATAATTTCTTTCCCCCAATATTTAGGATTAAGAACATATCCTATTTCCTTTTGTTTTAAGTGAGAAAGGCTGTCATCAGGTTTTCTATTATGAAGTCCTATACCACCAATAACTTTGTTTTCTGATTTCAAAACTATAGCATATGTTTCATTATTTTCAATGAACATAGTTACTATTTCTTTGCTTTCTTCTTCACTTTTATGTGGTGGCCAACCAGCGTTAGGACCGACTAACTCACTTTTAGCATATTCATATAGATCCGTGCTATCATTTTCTTTCCACTCTCTTAATATCAATCTATTAGTAATTAATGTTTCCATAACATTTCCCTCCCCGAATTTAAACGTTAATACACACTGTTTTACGATTCCGTCTTGATTGTACCATAATATAACATGAAAACAAAGATTAGGATATTCCCAATTTTTGTCTCAGTATATTTTCCTAAGTCGTCACAAGTAAAAACACCACAAACTTTTATTGTTTGTGACGTCTAATAAGAAGAATTCGACATAAGTAAAGCTAAAAATATGCCAATTTTATTCATCTCTATAAATTGGGGTTTATCTCTATCTTTCAATACAATAAGTTAGTTTATCATATTCTACTTCAATTCCCTGCTTGATGGATTTATAGTTCTTTTCCTCTTTGATTTTAGTCATACCGCACTTTTCCATAACTCTGTAGGATGCTCTATTTTTATTAGTGCAAGTTGACATAATCTTAGTAATGTTTAATTTATGAAATGCATATTTAATGATTTCTCTAACCGCTTCCGACATATAACCATTGTTCCAATATGCCTTATTAGATATCCAACCAATTTCTGCAAAATTTTCCTTTATCTCTAACGAAATGTTACCAATAACTTTGTTGTTTTCCTTCAATTGAATTGTAAATTCATACCAAGTAACTGTATTAGAATTCATAGAAGTAGTACATTGATCGATAAACTTTCTGATATTCTCTTTGGATTTAGGCCAATAAATCATATATTTTCCCGTATCCTCATCACATCCGTATTCACATATATCAGAGCGATCCTGCTCCGCAATTGGGCGAATTATTAACCTATCAGTTATTAATATATCCATAATAATACACCTTCTTTAATAATTTATCAGTCTTACAAATTCCGATTTATTGGTTTGTTTTATAAAAAATACATATGTCGCAATAATATACAGTTGCGTCACAAATGATTTATTTAATTATACCATTATTACCTTAAATTGGGTTAAAAAATAAATATACGATTTAAGGTAAATATTACATTCAATTTTTATAAAATTTGTGGAATAGCCTCAAAGTGAAAGTAACTCAATTACAACTGAACTTGATCCCTGTCAAGTGGACAGTGGAAATAATAAAAAATACTTAGTAAAGATTTCTGGAAAAATCAACTGGAATTCACCATTAGGGTTACTAGCCAAAATGTGATTTAATTAATGGGAAAACTTGACTGAAATACATATGACATTTAGTATAGTAAAGGCATGTATAAAAAATGGCAAAGGGTGATGAATATGTATAAAATATTGATTGTAGAAGATGACCCAACTATATCAAGTATATTAAAGAATCAATTGTGCAAATGGGGTTACGAGGCAGAAATTATTTCTGATTTTAATAATGTTATAGATGAATTTATAAAATATGATCCGCAGTTGGTGATTTTGGATATTACCTTGCCTTTTTATAATGGCTTTCACTGGTGCGTGGAAATTAGGAAAATATCAAGGATTCCAATAATTTTTGCGTCTTCCGCCAGTGATAATATGAATTTGATTATGGCTATTAATATGGGAGCTGATGATTTTATTGCTAAGCCTTTTGATCTAAATGTAATAGTTGCAAAGATACAGGCCCTACTCAGGAGGACATATTCTTTTCAAGGACAAGTAAACATTTTAGAAAGTGATGGAGCTGTTCTTAATTTAGGAGAGCTGACTCTTACCTATAAGAATGATAAGCTGGATTTAAGTAAAAATGAGTTCAAGATATTACAGATTCTTTTAGAAAACAAAGACAAGGTTGTTTCCCGTGATGATATTATGAGGAAGCTGTGGGAAAGTGATAGTTTTATTGATGATAATACTTTAACGGTTAATGTCACTAGGCTTCGAAAAAGGCTGGAGGATATAGGGCTTAAGGATTTTATTAGGACAAAAAAAGGCATAGGATATATAGTGGGTGATTAAGATGGAAAAAAGATATATTTGGACTATTGCAATTTCCTATTGCAAGGAGAAAATGAAAACAGTTATTGAATTTTTAATTTTTATAATGATATTTTTTAGTGTATATTCTTTATATCATTTGACTGTAGAGCCTATTTTATATGCAACCTTACTATCAGCTACATTAGCTTTTTTATTTAGTCTTTATGATTTTAAGGTATATTATGATAAGCATATGATTCTTCAAGATATTCTCAGTGGGATACAATTTGAACTAGGTAAGCTACCAAAGGCTAAGACCTTAATAGAAAAAGATTACCAGAGTATTATTACAACTGTATATAAGGAAAAATCAACATTAATATATAACACTGACAATAAATTAAGTGAGATGGTTGATTATTATACAATGTGGGCACATCAAATAAAGACACCTATTGCTGCTTTTTCTATGATTATTCAGTCTATGCAGGCAGGCACGGAAAAAAAACTTATGGAGCAGGAGCTATTTAAAATTGAACAATATGTAGAGATGGTATTGCATTATATAAGGCTGGAGAATTTGTCCTCTGACTTAAAATTAGAGCTATATTCACTCCATGAAGTCGCTTGCCAAACCGTGAAGAAATATGCGGCTACTTTCATTTATAAGAAGATTTCACTAAATTTGAAGGAGTTTGATTGCAAGGTAATAACTGATGAAAAATGGATTACCTTTGTGCTAGAACAAATTTTATCTAATGCATTAAAGTATACAAAAAGCGGCAGCATTTCTATTTATATAGAGGGGGATTTAGAGAAAACCTTAATAATTGAGGATACTGGCATAGGAATAGCCTCTGAAGATATTCCAAGGGTTTTTGAAAGAGGTTTTACAGGATATAATGGCAGAATGGACAAGAAATCAACGGGAATAGGATTATATTTATGTAAGGAAATTATTACAAGACTGTCCCATAAAATATCTATGACCTCAGAAATAGGAAAAGGAACAAAGGTAGCTATTGATTTTTCTACAGATAAAATATATATAGACTAGTCTTACAAAAGAGGTAAGGACTAACCTTACATAAATGTAAGGTTAAAGAAGGAAGTGTAAGCTTAAGTTAAGGCAGAACATTCCTTTTTTTTATATAATTAATTTGTAAGTTAGGAAATAGCATAAATCAATTTCCTGAAGTAAAAATTGGAGGGGTCAATATGGTATTAGTAGAAGTTAAAAATTTAAAGAAGATATATTCAACAAGATTTGGGGGTAATAAGGTTGAGGCTTTAGATGATGTTTCATTTTCAGTAGAAGCTGGTGAATATATAGCTATTATGGGGGAATCAGGATCAGGTAAAACTACATTGCTTAATATATTGGCATCACTTGATAAACCTACAAGTGGAGAAGTTTTATTAGAAGGGAAAAATATTGTTAACATAAAGGAAAGTGAAATATCTGCCTTCCGTAGAAATCATTTAGGTTATGTGTTTCAAGATTTTAATTTACTTGATACCTTCTCTTTAAAGGATAATATATTCCTGCCGCTTGTGTTATCAGGAAAAGACTATAAGGAAATGGAGAGCAGATTACAACCTATTGCAAATAAGCTAGGAATCAAAGATATATTAGAAAAATATCCTTATGAAGTATCAGGAGGAGAGAAGCAAAGAGCAGCAATAACCAGAGCTATTATTACAAATCCAAAATTAGTTCTTGCAGATGAGCCAACGGGTTCATTAGATTCAAAGTCCGCAGGCGAGATTCTGAAATTATTCTCAGCTATAAATAGATCTGGTCAAACTATTGTTATGGTTACACATAGTACAATAGCTGCAAGCCATGCTAGTCGTGTACTTTTTATAAAGGATGGAAAGATCTTTAATCAAATTTATCGTGGAGCTATGAGTAATGATGAAATGTATCAAAAGATTTCAAATACCCTAACTCTGTTAACTACAGGCGGTGGCGAAAATGAATAGTTCCTTTTATTTCAAATTTGCTAAGACTAATTTAAAGAAAAATAGCAAAACTTATTTGCCATATATATTGGCTTGTATAAGTGCAATTATCATGTTTTACACCATGGATTGTATAGTATTAAATGAAGGATTAGATAAGATTAAAGGTGCAGATTCATTAAAAATGATTCTGAAATTTGCAGTTAACGTCATTGCATTATTTTCTATAGTATTTCTATTTTATACTAATAGTTTCTTAATAAAGAGAAGAAAGAAGGAAATAGGGCTTTATAATGTGCTTGGAATGGAAAAAAAGCATATTGCCAAGGTTCTTTCTATTGAAACCGTAATAGTAGCTACTATTAGCTTAGTTTTAGGTATTTTAGGTGGAATTATAGTTGGAAAATTAATGTTTTTAATATTAATAAATTTAATGAAACTGGATATTACTATATCATCTTCATTTTCACTATCAGTGCCAGCAATAATACAAACCATAGAATTATTTAGTATGATTTTTGTAGCTATTTTAATAGGAAATCTTCTACAAGTTAAGCTTACAAATCCTATTGAATTACTAAAAGGTGGGCAAAAGGGGGAAAAAGAGCCAAAGACATCTTGGATATTAGCTATTTCTGGTGTTATTGAATTAGCTATTGGGTATGGCCTTGCTATGTATATAGAATCACCATTAAAAGTATTTGATATATTTTTTATAGCAGTAATTTTAGTTATTGCTGGAACCTATAGTACTTTTACAGCAGGAAGTATAGCGCTTTTGAAGATGTTAAAGAAAAATAAGAAGTTTTTCTACAAAACAAAGAATTTTGTTTCAGTATCTGGAATGATTTATCGTATGAAACAGAATGCTGTAGGTTTGGCTAATATTTGCATTTTAAGTACAGCGGTATTACTAACAATATCAACAACTGTTGCTTTATATGCTGGACAAGAAAGCAGCTTGAAAATTAGCTATCCATTAGATGTAGCAATATCTATAGGAAATGCAACAGCTAAAGAAAAGGATAGAGTAGCAAATATGATAAAAGAAGAAGCGGAGAAGAGTGGTGTAACACTAAAAAACCAAGTAGAACTTGATGATAAAGAATTAATGACATTTCAAAATGAAAATTCATTCAAAATTGCTAAAGCCGATGTATCTGTTATGAGTGATATAAAAAGTTTACATCTTTATACCTTAGAAGATTATAACAAAATGGAAGGTAAAGCTGTAGCTCTAAAAGATAATGAAGTACTCATCTTTTCAGTTGGTAAGGAATTTAATTATGATTCTATTGTTATAAGTGGTAAAGAGTTTAAAGTTAAAGGCAAACTTAATAAAATAAAGATAGCGAATAAAAATAAAAATAACTTAATAGATGAATATAGAATTATAGTTAAGGATACGAATGCCTTAAAGGATACCTATGAAGAAAAAAATGCCAATGAATTAGTAAATGCTAATGCTAGTATTGCATTTGATATTGATGGTACTAAAGAGGATACTATAAAATTCTGTGATTCATTAAAAAGCCATATAAATGCTATGAAAGACAGTAATTTTCAAAGCATTTATACAGATAGAGAAGAATTTTATATATTTAATGGTGGGTTCATATTTATTGGATGTTTTCTAGGACTATTATTTACAATGGGAACAGTTTTAATAATTTACTATAAGCAAATTTCTGAAGGTTATGATGATAGCGAAAGATTTAAAATCATGCAAAAGGTAGGTATGAGCAAGAAAGAGGTTAAAAATACTATAAACAAGCAAATACTTATGGTGTTTTTCCTTCCACTAGCAGTAGCAGTAATCCACATTGCCGTTGCTTTCAACGTTGTATCTAAACTATTATCTTTGTTTGGTCTATTTAGTACCAGTACATTAATACTTGCAATAGCTGGCACTGTTGCAATCTTTGCAGTGTTATACGCTGTAGTTTATAGACTTACAGCCAAGACTTATTATAAAATTGTGCAGCAAGAAAATTAGATAGTAAGTCTTGCTAGACATTCCCCTTAATTGTGAACCGTAATGAAATAAGCTAGAGAAAACTATGGAATAACATGTTATAATATGAAAAGAATTTTTAAGATAAACTATGAGAATAATCCAAAACATTAAAATCAAAATTTAGGAAGGGGGAATATTAAAAATGGCTTATATTAACAAGCAAACATGGGAAATTTGCAATTACAATTCTCGTTCAAATTACGATGAAAATGAATATTTTGAGGTAGATGAAACTATTGCATTAGCAATATCGCAATTGAATAGAAAAGGTTATAAAACTTCGTTTTGTTGTAGTGGTCATATATTTAATGATTTAAGCGAACTAGGAGTGGCTCCAGGTGGTCATGGTACTATTAATGGTGTGTTTTATGAAGTTGAAGAGGACAGTGAGTCTAAAAAATATGACTGTATACAAAGTAATGGTAATTGTTATATCTCTTTTGGAGCTCATTATGATTTCAGCAATTTGCCAAAAGGATTTGAATGTAACTACAATGATGATAGTGGAACAATTTTAGAAAAAGAATATGTTTCAAAAGATGGAACATTAGAAATAAGTTTTGAAATTGTAGAAGCTATGTCAGATTTATATAAATGGGTACTATCTTTAGATGAAATAGTTAATTTGTAAATTAGGTATAATGTATAGTAATATCGTGCGGGTTCGATTCCCGCCTCCGGCACCATATAATTTAAAGAAAGACTGTATCACTTAGTTTTAAAGCTAAATGATACAGTCTTTTTTATTAATTTGCACCAAAAACTGAAAATCCATTTCCAATTTTTGAAAGGTGACAGGCACCTTTCAGATATTGGTAGTGTAACGGACAATATCTGTTGCTCTAGCTCATCATAAAAATAAACTTTGCATTTTTTTATATGCGGAGTTTATTTTTATTTATTTTCAGGGAGAATGTGTATGAAGGCAACAGTAATTGATGTATCAACATGGTTTGAAATAGTAACAGAATTAGGAAAACAATTAAATATTACATTTGAACAAGCATTAGAAATAGTATATAATTCAAGAATGTATAAACTTCGTGAAGATGAAAATACAGGTATGTATTGTAAAGCACCATTAGATATAGTAGATTTAATAAAAGGGGTAATAATACCATATTCGAAGTGCTTGAATATAAAAAACCTAGAAATTTACCTCAAAGTATTATGGCAAGAGCTTAAGAGGATAAGGTCTTTAACGACATTTCAGATGTAAAGTTAAGGGGCTTAGAAAAAATAGAAAAAACTTGGTGAAAGTCAGCGAGTGAAACTGCTTAAGTAATTAGGTAGTTTTTCGTCGTAAAAATACAATTGAAAATTAAGTGATGAACCAAGGAGATTAAAAGTTTATTATGGAAAATGATAATATAAATATTGCAATATCGAAGATGATGATTTAGGGAGTGATTATATGAAACTATGGACAATACAGACACTTGCTGCATATGAAAAATTCAAAGATATGGGAACACTTAGAGCTGATGAAACCTTCATTTATGAAGATATGGTTTTTCATTACAAATGGATAGTAGATCAAATGAAGAAAAGAATAGGTTCACCACCTTCAAAAGAGTTAAAATACCCAATCTGGTCATGGTATCAATGGAGTGGTACTAGCAAGAAGAAACCAGATTTAAGGAATTCATCACACTTACCTAAAGGAACAAGTGGAGTACGTATAGAGTTAGAAGTAGATCCCAAGGATATTTTGTTAGCGGACTTTTTAGACTTCAATGGTGTTTTAAACTATGGGTACATCACTGAAACTGAAGTCGAATATGATAATTTCTACAAAGAACTTGAAAGCTATGGATTCTGTCATGCTGATTTACAAGGAACAGTTGAAACTTCAAGCATATTAGATCAATTTAAGACTAAACTGTATAGGAGTTGGGAGAGGATTTTTGATACGGAAGGCATAATAGTAGATGAATCATGGTCTGGTAAAAAAGAAGACCAATCAATCCAAGCCACATTATGGGAAGTGAAATGGGAACAGGTTATTTCTTGTAAGAAATTTGTATCAAGGTAGAAGAAGCATTTTAATTTGAGCAAGTAGTAAGTGGGTCGATTCACACCACGCTAAGACTGTGACTTGGGAAAAAAACAGTAAATTAGTTAGTTGGAATTTAGAGTGAGCATCAGTGGCTGAAGTAGCTATCGGTGATTATTTTTTTGATGCTTATCTTGCGTAGTTCAGTTAACCATTACCTGGAGAAAATCAAATAATAAAATGATTAAAGAAAAAAAATTACAGGCTATTGATAAGGCGTATTATGATGGTAAAATAAATATAGAAGAATATAATTATAGAAAAATTAGCGATGATACTTGTTATAAAATAAATTATTCTGGAAACTACATTTATTATCTTAAATATGAAGATGTTGCACAGCCAATTATGACGTCTATTTACAGAATAAAGGTTGATGGAACGGAAAACATGAAAACGGTTATGTAGATTTATTCAATACTATTTACTGTAGTATAATGTACTTTTATTAGCTTCTCGATTTTTCAAGTCTAAATACAAGTTAGCAGTTGTTACTTCGATATAAGGCAATAACCACAACATACCTATACCAAGACTTAAAATTGCTAGTAATATCCAACCTAAAAAGCTCAACTGTAAAATAAATAAACGACCAATTTGTCCATGTATTAATTTTAGACCACCAGTTAAAGCACCTATTACACCTATTTGGGGATTATCTATTAAAATGTAATATACCATAGAAAACATTAAATACAAAAAAATACTCAGTAAACCAAATACAAGGCTTAGAAATTGTTCAGTAACAACATTAACTGTAATTATATTTGATACTAACGCACTGAGGATATTCGTACTATCGACTATTCCATACACTACTACCCCTGTTATAAAATACTTAAAACCATTTAATATATCAATTACATTATAATTTGTTTCTCTTATCAATTTAAGATAGCAAAATGAAACACCTATTGTTACGGGTGCAATCAATACAATGTCAACTAAAGATGTTGTTAAAGATGAAAAGTTGAATTTAGATAGCAGAAGCTGCCCGGGTAAAATTCCTATTACGAAATATATTAGTGTCAATAAAGCACTCTTTCCCCACTTACCCGTTAATTGTAGTTTTGCCAACTCTTTAAGCTCTGCATTTGTCTTCATTTCATATACATTATTTTCCATAACGATACCCCCTATATTACTTTATCATACATTGTTGTATGCAACTTGTTTTAGAATATATACACCTATAATAAAATTATAACATATTATCTATATTTTTCAATTGAGTGAATTGTCCAGGATGCAAATATGGATATCATGAGGGATTTATAAAAATTTTAATTGATAATTTATATGATAAAGCCGTTATTCAGGTATAATTGTTAAATAAACAATATATAACAATAAACTCAAGTAAGTTTAAATTGTAGGTGTGTTTTTGTTGAAATAAATATTGATATACGGGTGGTGAAATTTCATTTGAATAATATAGAGCAACTAAAAATATTTAATGAACTGTTCGAGCAAGCATTTTATATTAATTCGAAATTTAAATCAAATAAAATAAAACAATTTTGGTCTGATATGGAGTTGTTGACTGATGGACTTGCTGGACCGTTTTATAGTATATGTAAGGATGGAGGATAAGGCTAAAGGCGATTTTATAAAAAAATTAGAAGATATTTATAAAAGCTATTAAAATGTAATACACATTTTAATAGCTTTTTTTATTTTAAAATTTTAGAAGGCAAATTTTTATCTTTGGTGAATGATAATATGTAAAATCAGCTTCATTAGCGTTACAAATATACAGCTTGACAGTGTTAGTGCCTATACTTTTCAATATTCTCATTTAATACTAGGGTTATTTTTTCCGCAGATACATCTAAGAACATATCTAAAGTTATCATTTCAGTTTTACATATTTCTAAAATTCTTTTTCTTGCTAATTTTCTTTGATAATAGTCATGTGTATATCTGTTTCTTAGTTTAAGAATACCTTGTAATTTTTTAGAATCCTTTGCAGAGATAAAGCCAAAAGTACTTGATAAATCTACTATTTCTGGCCCGGACTTATTTGGAATAAAATTATCGGTAGAAATGGATAGATGAAATCGCTAACGAAGGTGTAATGTATATCCTTGTGATTAAAGTAATTCGGAAGAATAGTTTGCAGAAAATCTTCGATTTCCATTTCCTCTTCCCATTGAAGTTCTCTAATTAATAATATCATAACATCTATATCACTTCTGCTTTTATCAAAACATGATTCATTGTAACTACCAAATATTATTACCATAATGAGAACATATATTCGAATTTAATGAAATTATATTAATAACAAATTGAAGATATAACTTACAGCGCCTATCCATTATTTTTACTGCTAATTTTATTTCTTTGATGGTAGTAAATTATTGAGGTATAATAATATTAATTATAATGCACTTGTAAATAAAATTAACGGAGGAACAAATTGTGAGAATAGCGGAAACGCAGATAAGAGAATGGGCAGATGATATTACATTTAAAAGAGCAAAGCAATATTATGAGGGCGGTTATGTTGAAGCGCTAGAAATAAAAGAAAATACAATGCAAGGCAAAAAAGATATTAAACAATTGAGTATTTCCACCAATGTAATTTCCTTCAACGGGTTTAATAGCAATTGCGTTCATATTAACTGGGATAATAAGTCCAATCAGGTACAGATAAGGTGCAATTGCGAGGAATATCAAGAAGCAGTAGATAATGGAGGTCAGATTCTTTGTAAACATATTGCAGCGGTGCTTTTAAAATATAGTAAAGATTATCAAAATAATTTAAGTGAAGCTTTAAAAAAATCTGATATTGACTTATTACTTGAAGAGCTTAAAGAAGTTGCGCAAATTAGTGATGATTATAAAAGAGAACTTAATTTAGAAATTAAGTTTTTTGAGTGCACATCTTATGAAAGGCCTTATGTCGAACTTAAACTAGGACTTGAAAAAAATTATGTTATAAAAAATATGAGGAATTTTCTAAGTTCATTAATGAAAGAGGAAGTTGTTGAGTTTGGAAAGGGTTTTACATATGAGCCAAATTTACATAAATTTAATGCAGTTGACGCGCAAATAATGGAAATGTTCATGGAAATAAGAGATATAGAGGGAGAACGTACTAATTCCTATGACCATTATAACTCATATAATAATTCAATGTTCACAGGAAAAAAGCTTTTCTTAACAGATAAGGTACTATATAAATTTTTTAGATTAGCAAAAGAAAGAACAATTGCTGTGATGGTTAATAAAACGGAATGCGTGGCTACAAATATAATAGAAGGTATTATGCCTTTAAAGTTTAAAATGGGTATGAAAAATGAAGCTATAGAACTTATCCAATTAGGTGAGCTACCAAAACCTTTAGATAAGTCTTATAAAATTTTTTGGTATGGGGACAACGTATACCTTCCTCCAAAAGATCAGTGCTCTATGTATGTTCCTATCTACAAATTAATACTAAGCAATAAAGGCCAAAAGGTAGTTTTCAGTAAGAAGGAAGGGGAAAAGATAGCCTCTTATCTTTTACCTAAGCTTAAAGCTGTGTCGGAGGAGGTTGCTTTTGACAAGAATATTAATGAGAATTTTTACGAAGCACCTCTTATTATTAAGGTTTACCTAGATAAAAAAGATGAAATTATAACGGCTTCAATAAAGTTTAACTATGGCGAAATAGATATAAGTCCACTAGAAAAAGTGGAGAGTCAAAAGACTGAAAAGATACTGATTCGGGATATCAAAAGAGAAGAAAACTGTGAGGGCATACTTAAAAGTTTTGGGTTTGAAGAAGAGCAGAGCACTTATGTGATGAAAAATGAAAAGAATATGGTGAGCTTTCTTACAGATGGAATGAATAAGCTGCAGGAATTTTCCGAAGTATATTATTCAGAAAGCTTTAAAAATATTAAGGTTTATGGAAGGTCAAGCTTAAAAGGTGGAATAAAGCTCAATGAGGATAATTTATTAGAGTTTTCTTTTGAATTTGAAGGGGTGAGTAGAGAGGAACTTAAAGATATTTTCAGTGCTTTGAGAGAGAAGAAAAAATATCACAGACTTAAAGATGGGGGCTTTGTATCTCTTGAAGATAAAGCGGTAGAAGACCTTGGTGAGATGATTGACTTCTTAGGCATAAAAGATAAGGATTTAAGCAAAGAAAAGATACTAATTTCCAAATATAATGCCCTATATCTTGATCAAAAGATCAAAGATAAAGAAATGGATTATTTAAAGAGGAGTAAGAATTTTAGAGAACTTACCAATAATGTACGTGATGTACAAGATATGGATTATGTAGTTCCAGAATCACTGGATAACATTATGCGTAACTATCAGAAAACAGGTTTTAAATGGTTTAAAACCTTAGCTGAGTACGGATTTGGCGGTATACTTGCAGACGAAATGGGTCTTGGTAAAACACTTGAGGCCATAGCCTTTCTATTATCAGAAAAGGGAGGTAAGCCATCAGTAGTTATAGCTCCTACTTCACTGGTATATAATTGGCAGAGTGAGATAGAAAAATTTGCCCCGGAACTTAATGCAGTAGTAATATCCGGTTCTAAGAAACAACGAGAAGAACTGATGAATGAGATAAAAAATTGTGATGTGGTGATTACTTCCTATCCCCTTATTAGACGTGATATAGAAGAATATAAGGAAATCAGTTTTAATTACTGCATTTTAGATGAAGCACAACAAATAAAAAATCCCCTTTCTATAAATGCTACTTCTGTAAAGGAAATTAAGGCAAAGGGGTATTTTGCACTTACGGGTACACCAATTGAAAACTCTTTAACGGAACTTTGGTCCATTTTTGATTTTATTATGCCAGGTTATTTGCTTACCCATGCTAAATTTACAAAGTTATATGAATCGCCAATTATAAAAAATAACGATAAAACTGCATTAATGGAATTAAACAGGCACATAAAGCCCTTTATTTTAAGAAGATTTAAAAAAGATGTTATTAAAGAATTGCCTCCTAAAATAGAACATAAGCTGGTGGTGGATATGACAGAGCAGCAAAAAAAGCTTTATGCTGCATATCTTGATAAAGCTAAGAATGACATTGATGAAGAAATAAGAGAGAATGGTTTTAGTAAGAGTAAGATAAAAATACTCTCTATTTTAACAAGACTCAGACAAATATGCTGTGATCCATCTGTATTTATAGAAGATTATGTAGGTGACAATGGAAAAATGGAAGCCTTAGATGAGATTTTAGAAGATAGCGTAGGGCAAGGGCATAGGATACTATTATTTTCACAATTTACTTCTGTGCTTAAAAATATAAGAACTAGATTTGATAAAAAGAATATAAAATATATGTATTTGGATGGAAACACTAAAAGTGAACATAGAATGGAACTGGTTAAGGAATTTAATGAGGGGGATGCAGATGTATTCTTAATCTCTTTAAAAGCTGGAGGAACCGGACTTAATTTAACCGGAGCAGACATTGTAATACACTTTGACCCCTGGTGGAACCCAGCTGTGCAAGATCAAGCCACGGATAGAGCACACAGAATTGGGCAGCACAAAACTGTAGAAGTGATAAAGCTTCTTGCAAAAGGTACCATTGAAGAAAAAATATATAATCTACAGCAAAAGAAGAGAGAAATGATTAAAAATGTAATGGACGAGAATACCAATGAGGAAAACATCATAACACAAATGACACAAGAGGATTTGGAGAGTTTGTTTGTATAGAGCTTTGGGAGTATTTTGATAGCTTTTTATTTAAAATCTTCCTTTAGCAAAAGTCAGCACCAATGAGAACTTTTTAGGTTTACTAATATGAATTTGAAAGGATGATAATTATGATATTTTATTTTTCAGGAACGGGAAACTCTCTTTATGTAGCTAAAAGTATAGCTCAGAATAATAATGAAAAATTAGTTTCAATATCCGCTACCTTAAACAGAGGTGATGAGTATTATGAATACCTCTTGAAAGCAGATGAAATAATCGGCTTTGTATTTCCAGTATATGCATGGGGGCCTCCCAAAATGGTGGTTGAATTTATTGAAAAGCTTAAGCTTAGTAATTACCACAGTAACTACATCTTCTCAGTTGTAACTTGTGGAGACAATATTGGGAATACCATGAAAGTTATGGGTGATTGCTTGAAGAAAAAGGGTATAAGTTTAAACAGTGGATTTTCTATAAAAATGCCAAATAACTATATAATAATGGGTAATGTAGACACAAAAGAGATAGAAAGAGAAAAACTATCCAGGGCAGATGAAACCCTGAAAGATATCAATATTACTATTAAGCAAAGAACAACAAATATATTTAAGGTGGAAAAAGGCTTTCTCCCCTGGTTATTAACCGGGGTCATAAACCCTTTGTTTAATAAAAATGCCGTTAATACTACAAAATTTTATGCTAATGATAATTGTACTGGCTGTGGTATTTGTGAAAAAATTTGTAACTGTAATAATATTAAAGTGAGTGAGAAGGTACAGTGGGGTAAAGAATGTACCCAGTGCTTGGCGTGTATCCATTATTGTCCCGTAAAAGCAATTCAATATGGAAATGGCACTGAAAAGAAGGGGAGATACACCAATCCAAATATAAGTATTGATGAGATTTCTAAAGAAAGATAAAGATCATGTTGCAATTTCCAATATTTAAAATTTATGTTATAATTAATACATAATTGTAAAATGTGGAGAAGTAAAGATTATAAATAATGTGAAAAGGAGTATTTGAATGATAAATAGAAATGAATTATTGAAAACTTATATTCCAATTGCAATTTTTGGATTTCTTTGCCTAAGTGTAGGTTTGAATAATGTTGTTGGCTTACGCTTAACTATTCTTTTTTCAATATTGTATTTATTCATTGAAAACAAAAGGAACAAAAGGAAATTGGAAGACATGGGTTTTATCCCAAAAAACGTTATATCTGATGTAAAAAAATATTGGTGGTTGATTTTGATTCCAGTTGTTTCTTGTATTGTATCAGTTGTTTTGTTTAAATTTGTCCTGCCAGAGTTCTATTTTTATGTTTTGGACCAAAAACCGATGATATCATTTAATAAATCATTTTTACAGATACCTAAATTATTGATTTTAGCATTTGCTGAGGAAATAGCATTTAGAGGGTTTTTCCAGACTAAGCTTTGCAATATTACAAAACCAATTTGGGCTATCCTCATTACTTCATTATTTTTTGCCATAGGAAGTTTTTGGGATGGCCCCATTTCAGTTCTTATTTATTTGTTGTTTTTTATTTTTATAGATAATATTATTTACGGCGTGATTTATCAAAAAACTAAGAATATTTACACGTGCACTATTTCTCATTTTTTAGCAAATGTAATTGGGACATTTATTTTATTACTTATTTGATTAAACATAAAGGAGTTTGAGATAACTCCGTAGTAAGGTGAATAGAAGACATAATATTCTTAAATCATACAAAATTATAATATTATAAATAGAAGGAGGATAATTTCTCACCCTTCTATTTTTTGCGTATTAAACTTCACATAATTGCAGACAAATTTTCATGAGATTATGATGAATTATCCTGCTATTTATCATTAAATTTTACGTTAGCCAGTAGGGGTTCTCCAGAGCAAGAAGAAAACTTAATTTGGGCTATTGTTCTAAACTCACGGAAGCTTACCTCGCCTATAGCCTTTGCTAGTTTATGGTTTCGCATCATGTTCTTTACTTGCAGGTCCTCTAAACATATCACTTGATTATCGTTTATAAGTTTAGTTGATACCTTATGCAAATAATCTCTTCTTGCATTTGCTATTTGCTCGTGTAGTTTAGCTATTATAAGTTTTTGTTTATACCACCTTTGAGATCCTAATCTTTTTCTTGATAAAGCCTTTTGTGCTTTGCATAGCTTGTACTCCAAAGTTCTTAGGAATTTGGGATTTGTAAATATTTCTCCATCTGAGGTTATTGCGAAATCTTTTATCCCCAAGTCCACACCTATAGCTTTGTCTAAAGCTTGCAATGGAATTATTTCTGTATCAACTAGAATAGCTATATAATATTTTCCACTTGCAACTTTAGACAATGTAGCTGATTTAATCTTCCCAGTAAATTCTCTATGAAATTTACACTTCACATATCCTATTTTAGGTAATCTGATCTTATCATCATTTACTGCGATATTATTATTTACATTGCTTGTAGTATAGGTTTTCACTGGATTCTTCTTGCTTTTGAATTTAGGAAAACCTGGTTCTTTCTCACCATTTTTTACTCTTCTAAAAAAGTTCTTATATGCTTTATCCAAATTCATTTGTGCATTAGCAAGTGCCAAACTGTCGACTTCTTTGAGCCATTCAAATTCAGCTTTGTATTTTGCAGGGGTAGGTAATTTTTGATTGATGTTCTATGTAAATCTATACCAAGCTTCTTTTATATTAAACTTTTATAAGGCAAATTTTTACCTTTGGCGAATGATACTATATAAATATAATCATTAAAAAATCAAAAAACATATACTTGTGAACAGGTAGCATCATTTTAATTTGGAATATGACAGTATCTCCCTAATTTAGCAATGCTAATGTGATAGAGTGGAATTAATGGAATTTAAGGAGGAAGCAAAATGAAATTTGGATTAAGAAAACCAAGCTTAAAGAAAATGATTAGTAGCAGAACGAGTCGCAAGAGAATAATAAAAAACAGTTTAGGGTTAAAAGCACCGCGTGGATTTGGCTGGATTAAAAATCCTAAAAAAGCTGCTTATAACCGTGTATATAATGGCACTAGTTTTAGTATTTATATATAGGAAGCAATGCAAGTATTGTGAATTCGCTTGCGATAGCCATGTATGTGATGCATTTGTGTTAGCTAACATAAAATAGAATCTAGGAGGCAACACAATGAATAAATTATTAAACAGCTATGAATTTTCTCATAGCTGTTTAATTTGTTTTCCTATAAGTATTTTTTTATATCAGCAACTGGATTTTATGGAGTTAAGTTCTAGTTAAGAATGTTGTCATTGGGCTTCCCAAATTCTTTTGTTTTATTTTTATTAATCATATTTATAATCTGTTTAACATCTAAATTTGTAACCATCAACCCAATTATTATAACATAAACCCCTAGCCATTGTAGTTTAGAGAGCTTTTCAAGCAAAACAATGCTAGCTGTAAGTAGTCCAGTTATTGGAACTAATAATGATAATGGTGAAATCTTATTAATTGGATATTTAGATATTAAAATACTCCAAAATCCATATCCAAATAGTGTTGATCCAAAAGCTAAATAAAGAACTGCAAATATGGACATCATATCTAAATTAGACATTGAATTAATAAGAGTTTGTGGAGAGTCAATTAATAATGCTAGGATTAAAGTAGGGATTGGGGGTACAAGACTTCCCCATACAACCAAACTTAACATATCAAGTTGTTCACCTTTTTCCATTGATTTTTTTGATGCAGTTTTTGCTACAATATTTGAAATAGACCAAAATATAGGAGCACATATTGTAAGTAAAATAGCACCAATAGGTATTGATGTTATTCCAATGGTACTTGAAGCAACTCCTATAACAAGTAGTCCTAAAGCGCCAATTAAAAAACCTACTAATTGTTTAGTTTTGAATTGTTCTTTTAATAATAAATATCCTAAAAGAGGAGATATAAATGCTTGTAATTGAACTATTATAGATGCGAGTCCAGCTGGCATTCCAATATGCATGGCATAAAATAAACAACCAAATTGACCTACCCCAACTGTAAATCCATATAGGAGTATATCTTTTAGTGCCATTTTAGGTGGTTTGATAAAAAACACGGCTGGAAATGCAACTAAAGTATACCTTAAAGTAACAAGTAGCATTGGAGGTACCCCTCCTAGCCCCAGTTTAATTACTGTAAAATTTGCACCCCAAACTATTACGACTAATACAGCAAGAATAAAATCTTTTCTTTTCATAAATGTTCCCCCCTAAGGCTAACGGAATATATATTTACAATATCATATTCAATTTTAAAACACAATAATAGATAGAAGAAAATAAACACGTGGAGTGCTGTCTACTTATATTTTAGAAAGAGCTTGAATTATCAAGGGACGCACATAATTTAGGAGGTTCTGACCTGCACCATCTTTATGGATATACAACTACCTTAATTTTAAATAAAGATAGCCAGGTTGAATTAATTCAATTAGAAACTGATTAATGCTTTAGGTGTCAATTCAGAGATTATGTTGGTTTACTCTAAAATATAATTTAAACATATCCCATAATTATGTAACTTTCTATTTTAGAATTATATTAGTTAATTATGTTAGATTAAAAGATATGGCTATTAGTGAATCTTAGCATATTAAACTATAGTAGGATATGACAAAAGGATGTTTAAACTAAAAAGAATATGAAAATAAGGTTTATCACAATCTCGTATTGCATAGTCATAAATTTTATGATACTATATTATTATTAATTAAATAACAATTATGAATGTTAAAAGGGAGTAACTACCTATTTATAGGTGATAAAGTCAACATACCCGACCTTAAGGTCTGGCTTTATCGTGGCTAATTCCAGTCAAGTGAGACTTTTAGCGCAATGATCTATAAGTGAATCGTTGTGTTAAAAGTCTTTTATTTTTTTTATATTTTTTCAAGCTAAGAGGGAGTAACTACCCGTAAGGGCGATAAAGTCAACATAACCGGTTTTAAAAACCTGGCTTTATCATAGCATTTGCTACAGTGAGACTTTTAGCACACTGAAACCGTTGGTGTTTCAGTGTGTTAAGGGTCTTTGTTTTATATATATAACTTTGTGTAAAGGAGAAATAATTATATTAAAATTTTAATCAAGGTGTAAAGTTAAAAAAATAAAGGGGTGGACAACATTAAATATTTTAATAAAAAAAGCTTAGAAGTTTTAAACAATTTTGAGGTTGACAGTAGCAAAGGATTATCCAGTTCTCAGATTAAAGCGAGACTAGAGAAATATGGTCCTAATGAATTTACTAAACAAGAAAGAGGATCTATATGGGATAGCATTAAGGAAGCAATAATGGAGCCTATGATGATAATACTTTTAGTAGCAGCTGTTATTAGTGCTCTAGTAGGGGAAGGCCAGGATGCTATTGGTATAGTATGCGCCGTAGCAATAGGAATTGGCATAGGAATCTTTACAGAAGGAAAATCACAAAAGGCAGCAGACGCACTTTCAAAAATGACAGAAAACATAGAGGTAAAAGTAACACGAGATGGGAAAATTATTCAAGTTAATAAAAATGATTTGGTACCGGGAGATATAGTTTTAATTGAGACTGGCGATATGGTACCAGCAGATGGAAGACTTGTAAGCAGTATAGACTTAATGGTTAGAGAAGATATGCTTACCGGAGAATCAGAGGATGTGAGCAAAGATGACCAAATTATAATAGAAATGGAAAATATAAAATCTAAAGATAAAAATATTGTACAAGACCCTATTCCAGCAAAACAACTGAATATGGTTTTCGGAGGCACACTTGTTGCTTATGGTAGAGCTAGTTTTGTAGTTACTGCAACAGGAGACAGCTCTCAAATGGGTGAAATAGCTAAAAATCTTGAGGATAGTGATTTGCCAACACCACTTCAGGCAAAACTTGGAGATTTGGGTGGTAAGATTTCAAAGGTTTCAAGTGCTATAGCGGCTGTATTATTTATAGTTATGATTATAAAATTGGTCTTAGCAAAGACTATATCACCAGATACTTCCGGAATATTTGCATTTTTACAATCTGTTGAACCCATAAAAACTGCTTTTGTTGTATGTGTGGCCTTAATTGTTGCAGCTGTACCAGAAGGACTTCCAACAATGATAAATATGACACTTGCAATTACTATGCAGAAAATGGCTAAGATAAATGCGCTTGTTACTAAAAAGGAAGCATGCGAGACAATAGGCTCTGTAAGTGTAATATGCTCAGATAAAACAGGCACACTTACTCAAAATAGAATGACTGTAGAAAAAGTTTATTTAAACGGTAAATTCAGAGGACGAGATGAACTAAGCGATAGTAATAACTACTTTATAGATAACTGCCTTGTAAATTCAACAGCAGATATTGAAAAGGATGATTCGGAAGTTAAATATTTAGGTAGTGCAACAGAATGCGCGCTTCTTTTATACAATGAAGATTATGATTATGTACAAGAAAGACAAAATGCAACTATAGCTCATCAGATCCCATTTAGTTCAAAGAGCAAGAGAATGAGTACTGTTATAGAAGAAGAGCAAGGGTCTACAGTACTCACAAAGGGAGCTCCAGAAATTATTCTAGAGTTATGCAAATATGAACATATTAGTTGCAATGAAGTAGAACTAAATGCAACCAGAAGGAAAGAAATATTAGATGAAATCGAAATACTCCAGAAAAAATCTATGCGAGTACTTGGTTTTGCATATGGCAATATAAATGGTGAGGTAGCTATGGCAACCGAGCAAGGAACTTTAGAAGATGACTTAGTATTTACAGGCTTTGTAGGAATAAGAGATCCACTAAGACTTGACGTTAAAGAAGCTATAGAAACTGCTAGACATGCAGGAGTTACTACAAAAATGCTTACAGGTGATAATATCAATACAGCTATTGCTATAGGTGAAGAATTAGGCTTGCTAGACGGCGCTAATAGGGCAGTAGAAGCTACGTATATAGATACATTATCAGATGAGGAACTTAAAGATGAAATAACTACTATTTCAATAGTAGCACGTTCGAAACCTGATACAAAAATGAGAATAGTTATTGCGCTTCAAAGTATTGGTGCAGTAGTTGCAGTAACTGGAGATGGAATAAATGATGCTCCAGCACTAACAAAGGCTGATGTGGGTATTGCTATGGGAATAGCAGGAACAGAGGTTAGTAAAAATGCAGCGGATATAATTTTAACAGATGATAGTTTTGGAACTATTGTTAAGGGAATTAAGTGGGGAAGAGGTATTTATGAAAACTTCCAAAGATTTATACAATTCCAGATAACTGTAAATATAATTGCATTTTTAACAGCTATTTTATCAGTAGTATTCGACTTTCAAATGCCATTCACTACAATACAACTCTTATGGGTAAATATTATAATGGATGGACCACCAGCACTATCACTTGGACTAGAACCAGTAAGAGAGGCTGTTTTAAACAGAAGGCCTACAAATAGAAATGCCAGTATTATAACTAAACAAATGATGAAAAGTATGATTAGCAATGCGGTATATATAACTTTAGTTATCATGCTTCAGATGAAATTTGACATATTAGGAGCAGGATTCCCAAAAGAGGGAGTTACGGGACCAAACCAAATGCAGACAGTATTATTTGCATTATTTGCTTTTAGTGCATTATTTAATGCCTTTAACTGTAGAGAATTTGGCACAGATAGTATTATCCCTAGCATTACAAAAAATACCACATTTTTAAAGATAATTACGGTCACGGCAGTAGCGCAAATGTTTGTAACTGAAGTGTTCGCAAAATTCTTTAATGCAGTATCTTTAAGTGCTGGTATGTGGTTAAAGATAATTATTTTATCTTCACTTATAATAGTAGTAAATGAAGTAGTGAAATTAGGTATGAGATTGTTTGTAAAAAAGAACAAACAAAGCCTGTCAGAATCAGAAGAAAAGATAGCAGCTTAGAGAACAACGGGTTCACTTTAGAGGTGCAAAATCAATTCTTTTTATAGTAAATCACACAAATATTATCAACTAAATTTGAGCAAAAATTAAAGCAAAAACATCCTACATCATAGGAATTGATGTAGGATGTTTTTATTTGATTTAGCTCTGTTTGCACCTCAAAACGGAACCCGTTAATCATTCTGATTTTAGAAATTTTTAGCACTGACTTAAGTTGGCGCTATTTGTTTAACTTAAAACAAAAAAAGAGGTATAATAAACCTGTGAACATAAAAAGTATTACACTTTAATTTTTTACTTAGGAGAGGATTGTTGTGAAAAAACTGATTTTAGTAACATCACCACCAGCAAGTGGAAAAACTTATATCTCGAAAAAGCTTGCCCAGGCATTACACCATGTTGTCTATCTTGATAAGGATACACTAATAAAACTATCAAAACAGATTTTTGCTGTAGCAGGTGAAGAATACAATAGAAGCTCAGATTTTTTTAATGAAAATATACGTGATTATGAATACAAAACAATAGTAGAACTGGCAATGGAAGCTCTAAATTATGATGATATTGTGCTAATTAATGCACCATTTACAAAAGAAATACGAGATTTAAACTATATCAAAAGGCTAAAAGCAGCATTAAAAGATAAGAATGCATCATTAGTCGTTATTTGGGTAGAAACTTCAATCGATGTAACACAGAAAAGAATGATTGAGAGGAATTCTGATAGGGATACATGGAAACTTGAGAATTGGAATGAATATATTTCAGAAATTAATTTTGATATTCCTATTGCTCTGGATGATCCATGTATAAAAGATGATTTGCTTATCTTCAAGAACTCTTCTGATGAAGAATTCACTGATTCTTTAACAAAAACAGTAGATATATTGGAAGAAACATCAAGTAGAAAATAAATCAAGATTATATTGATAAAAGAAAGGGAGCGTTAAATTGAAAAAAGTTGCAGTTTTTCTAGCAGAAGGATTTGAAGAGGGGGAAGCATTATTTGTAGTTGATGTTTTAAGAAGGGCAGAATTTCAATGTGATTTGGTAAGTATCAATAAAGAAATGGTAAAAGGGTCTCATGGTGTTGTGGTACTTACGGATAAAATTATAAGTGATGAAATAAAAGAATACGATATGATTGTTTTACCTGGTGGACTACCTGGCGCAACAAATTTAAGAGATGATGAAAGGGTCATTGAATTAGTAAAGTATTTTGATAAAGTACCGGAAAAATTTGTTGCTGCTATTTGCGCAGCACCGATAATTTTAGAAAGAGCAGGAATTATCAAGGGACGCACAATAACATCATATCCTGGAGAAGAATATACTACATTGTTTAAAGATGCAAATTATGTAGAAGATATCGTTGTGGTAGATGATCACTTGATTACCAGCAGAGGACCAGCTACAGTCCTATCATTTGCGTATGCATTAGTAGATGCCTTAGGCGGCGATAGTAGTTTGTTAAAGGAAGGAATGCTTTATAATATGGTAAGAGAAAGCAAATTCCAGTAGAAAATATGCAATGATTAAACTTATTCGTAAAAAGTATGATTCAGGGTTTAATGAACTAATGCGTAAAGCACTATCCAATTAGGAAAGGGAATAGTTATAGATAGCTATGAAGTTAGGACTAGCATGAATTACTTAGAGGAGATAATGTTGTACGCATTGTTAGAAAAATTCGGAGATGCTGAAAGCAAAAAAAAATTCAAGGAGGTTTTCAATTTGACAGAAATAGGAAAAATGATATTAGAAGATGGAATTGCTAAAGGAATGGAAAAAGGTATGGAAAAAGGTATGGAAAAGGGGAGGAAAGAGGGAAAAGCACAGCTTTTATTAAAACAGTTGACAAAGAGATTCAATAAGATTCCAAGCGAATATAAAAATAAAATAATGGAATTACCGGATGAAACTATAGAGATAATAGGGCTTGATCTATTTGACTTGAAAGATGTAAAGGAAATAGAAAAGTATTTTTAATAGATAATACCAGTTGCGTATTGAAGATTTAACTTGCCACTTGCCACTTGGGGAGGGGGCACTAGAAGCTGTCAAAGTGTAAAAAACATTTTGATAGCTTTTTTTATTTTAAAGGTAAGCAATTACACGGTAGCATATTAAATTTTCAATGTGACAATATTCCCCTAATTTAGCAAAACTAAAGTGCTAGAATTAAATTGTATTTTAAATAATAAAATGTAAAAATTTCCGTAAAGCAAAAACGGTGATGCTTATAGTTTTGTTGTTTTTTATATCAAAAGGCAAATTTTCACCTTTCGCACATGATACCATATAAATATAATCACGAAATATAACCACTTGCCACGTGGGTGGCACCAATATAAGATGAAATTTTCCCAGCGACGGTAGGCAGGAGTTTAAGTATAGGTCTACAGCACATCCCGTGTTTATGCCACTTAATCTAACTCAGGTACATGCACTAACTGTTGGAATTAAAAAGATTTCAAAGGATACCAAATATGATAATATACTTAATGATTTAAGTAACGGGGTTTACTGGCAGCTTTCAGATTATGCAAAACATATTATAAATGAATCTATAGAAAAGTGGGAGGAACCTATAACTTTTGAAGATAGGAAACAAGAGTATAATAGTGAAAAACAAATATTTGCTGAAAACTTGCTTAATAGATATCACTACTATGAAAAGTGCAGCCATATTGTAAGCATTACTTATGCTTCTGATGATAAAGTAATTGAAATTGGAAGTAAGCAAGCTTGGTCCAGAATAAGAGTATTAATGACTCTGCTTGCATAAATAGGTTATATGCGTTAAAAGGCGCAATACAGGGAATCCGATGGCATAATCTTTCAAATGAAGTAAAGAATGAGTTGAAAAAATTTTATAATACTTCTAAATAATTTATGGTGAGGGTGAGATTCTATGGATACAAAGTTAAATAAAAATAAAAACGAAATAGTAGCATTCTTATTAGTTACCTTTTCAATTACATTTAGTATGGGTATATTAATGTTTTTTGTTTACAAACATATTGATGCCAGTGCTGTCCAAGCATTTGCATCAGTGCAGATGCTTTATCCCGCATTAGCTGCCATTGGGGTAAAAATTTATTATGATAAAGATAATATTCCCAAGGGACTAATGGGATTCTTTAAACTCTATATTATTTACAGTATTTTATCTATCGTTATATTGATTGTTGGAGTTTTTGCTTTTCCAGCTCATGTATCTAATGTTATAGTGATACTCGTAACTATAGTTAGTATATTTGCTTTCTTTATAATAAAGATTAATAAAGATAATTGTTTTGAAAAAATTAGTATGGTTTTTGGAAAGAACTTTAAGAATGTTATATTATTGGGTTTATTGTATATTGGACTTAGATTAATTATAGTTATATTTAGTGGACTTGCTTATAGTAATTTATCTGAAATACTAAAAAAGACTATGCATAC
>NZ_JAHLEF010000047.1 GCF_018861755.1 Clostridium sp. CF012
CTTAATTATAAAAATATAAAGCATGAGATATCCAAAAATATGGATATCTCATGCTTTTTTTGTTCAAATTAGGAACCCAGTTGAAAAAACAACCATTTTTTCAGTGGCCTCAATAATTGGGGGTATTTTTAATTGATGCAACAACAGTATTGCAAATGTTGTTTTAGTAGTGATTTTTGACCTTTTATAAAAAAAAAAACAAAACCCTTTAGGAATTTGTTATAATGATAGATAAGTACAAATTTTAAAAAAATTATAAAAAATAGAAAAAAATAGAAATATTTTTCGTTAAAAAGATGATGAAATACAAAAAATATGTTATATTTGTATTATGGTACAAGCTAAAAGGTAAATATTGTATTAAAACACTTTAGGTCATGATTTAATTAGTATTTAAGGAAGTGATTTAAATGGAAATTATTAATAATAGATATAGAATAGTTAAATGTATAAAACAAAATAGGGTAGTTTCCAGTTATGTAGTTAATGACATAATAAAAAATTATGATACGGTGCAATTAAATATTATTAATTCAGAATATCTGAAAAGTGAATTAATGGAATTTTATACAAAAGAGTTCATTAGTTTAACTAATCTAAATTGTGAAAATATAACATCAGTATACGATTTTGACTTAGTTAATCTGTTAGATAATAAAAAATTAAATGATAAAGTATATTTTTACACAAATGAATATGTGCAAAATAATTTTAAAATTTTAGATATTGCAGGTGAAATGACAAAGGAAAAGATATTAGATTTGTTTATAGAAATTTGCCAAAGCATAAACTATCTTCATTTAAAAGGCTTTGCTTATGGAGGTATAAATTTATTCAATATTATAGTTTCCAATACGGTAAACAGTGATAAACATTGCGTTAAGTTTAAAGATTTTGCCACTATTGAACTTGAAAATCAGGGCTTCTGGAAGGCAGAAAATAACGAGGACTATTTTAAGTCACCAGAAATACTAGCAGGTGAAAAAGGAAGTATATCTAGTGATATATATTCTCTAGGGGTATTACTTTTTATTATATATATGAAAAGTAAAGATGAAAATTTCATTATTAATGAAGACGATGTAACTCTAAGTGGGTTCAGAATTGGGGAAATAATTAATGAAGATGAAAATTTCAATGTAAAATTCAAAAGTATAATCCACAAAATGATCTATAGTGATGCTACAAAAGCATACAAAAGTATTTCAGAATTGGTAATGGATATAAATAATGTTTTTGGTAAGGAGTATATACCTCATAGGAAAGAAGAAAGAGAAAAATTAAATTTCAATTTGAAAATGATAGGTAGAGATGATGAAGTTGATAAAATTGTAAACATATATGAATCTATCAAAAATAAAAGTAATTATAATTCCACTATTTTAATTCATGGAGAATCAGGTATTGGTAAAACTCGGTTTCTTAATTCGATAAAATATCTTTTTTCACTGAATAAAGTAAATATTTATAGCAGTTTTATATTGGAGGCGGCTACTAAAAATAGTAATAAGGCTTTTGTAGATATATTAAAACAATTCATTTCTGAATGTGAACCAGAGGTGCTCGAAAGATATGAATCTGAACTAGTAAAATTTATACCTGAACTAGGTGGTAAAAAGAAAATAATACCGTCAGAACCACTAAGTGGTGATAAGGAAAGGTTTAGACTTATACATTCCGCAACGGGCTTTATTGAAGAATGTATAAATAACAAACCAATAGTTATTATTATTGATAATTTTCACTTAGCTGATGATTTTACCATAGAGTTAATGGAATATCTTATGAGAAAAAAGCTGCCTAATAAAAATATTATGGTGATAATGTCCTATTGTGATGGAGAATGTGTGATAAATAAGAGATTCACTGAATTCAATAAAAATATATCCCAAAGCAATGGTGTAACAAACATTTTTTTAAAAGAGCTAGATGAAAAAGAAGTAGGTATAATGATTCAAAGTATCCTTAGTATGCCTAAAATACCCTATAAATTAGCAGCTAGTATATATGAAAAAACAAAGGGTAATCCATTATTTGTACAAGAAATTATAAAGAGTTTTTATAGTAAAAAATATATTTATGTAGATAGTAAAGAGGGTTATTGGGCTACGGATTATGAATATTCTGCATTTATAGTACCAATAGATATGCATGGAGTACTATTAAATCAAGTTAAAGAAATGGGAGAACTTAACTATCAGATTTTACAAATAATATCAATGTTTAATAGTGCTGTTTCTTTAGATATAATTGTGAGTTTTATTGAAAGAAGCGATAGTGATTTGGAAAAAGCTATTGAAGGCCTTATTTCCTCGGGAATACTATGTAAAAAAATTGAGGATAGAGGTTTCGTATTTGATTTTTACAATAAATTTCTTAAAAGTCTTATGTATGAAAAAATTAGGTCGGAAGATAGAAAAGCTATGCACAGATTAGCCTCAGTAGTGCTTGAAAATCAATATAAACAGGGTGGTACTGAATATATTGATGAATTAATTTATCACTTAGAAAAATCTAATCAAGAAGAAAAGATTATTAATTATTGTATTGAAAATGCTGAAAAAATGAAGCTTCTAAAAAATAGAAGTGATGCAATAAAAAATTTAACTAAAGCTGCATCTGTAATAAATTATTCCTGGGAGCCAGTTAAAAGTATAAAGCTTATTATGGACCTTGCGAATTTACATGAACAAGAAGGTCACATTGATTTAGCTATAAAATACTATCTATCAATACAGAAGTATATGGGAAATGTAGAGCTTCACAAATATATAATTGATAGTTTAATTAAAATAGCAGAAATATATTTAAGTAAAAATAATATAGATAGTACTGTTTATTACATTAAAAAAATTCAGAATATGCTTACCAAAGTAGATTATGTTACAGGAATGCTCAAATGCCAAGGAATTCTTGCTTCCGTATATGACATAAAGCAAGAATATGAAAGTGTACAAACTATATGTAACAGTTGTATAGAACTTTGCAACGCTGAGTATGAAGAATTAAAGACCATATTTTATAACCATAAGGGATTAGCTTATTTAAGAAGTGGTAGAACACAGGAAGCTTTAGTAATTTTTGAAAAAAATATAGAAGTTTGTAACAAATATAATAATATCGAGGGGTTAATAAAATCATTAAATAGAATAGGTGTTATTTATGGGGATTATTATCAAGAGGATGATAAGGCCATAAGGTATTTCCAAGAGATGAAGGATATATGTGAAAAAAATAATATGAGTTCAAAGGTCATACTTGCTTTAATAAATATTGGCGCTACATATTTATTAAAGGAGCAGTATGAAATATCCTTACAATATTTTATGGAGACACTAGAAATATGTAAAAAGTATGAGGATGAATTCCATGTTTTTTATTGTTACAGTTCTATTGCTAGTGCCTATTTGAAATTGGGGGACTATGATAATGCGTATAAATATTACGAACTTTGCAATAAAGAGTTAGAAAATTATCCTAATCAAGGGAAAGAGATAGGTGAGTTTTATTTTTTGGCCGCTGAAATAAATTATAAATTGGGGGATTTAAAAAAGAGCCAGATATATATTCAGAAGGCATTAGATATATATGAGCATGATGAATGTATTTTTAAATGGCGGGCCCAGATTTTAAATGAATATATAAGATTTCATTTTAGGGATAATGATGAAAATTTAAATGAAAATATTAATAACATTATAAATATAGCAAGTAAAATATCCTTATTAAGTAGTAGACTTAACATATTTTATGAGGTAGTAATCTTTTTATATGAAAATGGGAAACAAGAACATATACCTATTATTTTTAGTGAAATTAACAAGATTGACATTGATGTAAAAGAGCATAGAGTCTATGTTAAAAAATTATATGTTGATGGGTTAATTGAAAAGAAGAAGAACATTAAATTTTTCAATGCAGCCTTAGAATATTCAAATAAGTATAATGAAATAGATATATATTGGAGAGTATATACTGCAATGGGGGATTATTACTTTGATAAAAAGGATTATTTTTATGCAGTGATCTACTATCTTGAGGCTTGTGGTATATTAAAGGATATAATTCACAAGTTATCCGCGCAGTGCAGATTGTCTTATATTAAGCTAAATAATGCCTTTAGGCCTTTCAATAAATTTTTAGCGATTAATAGCTATTATAAGGGCAATAAAGATACGAAAGTATTAGAAGAAGAACCCTTTAATGTGAAGGATGAGGTCGGACTATTATATATACTAGAGCAAGTAAATCATAAAGATATTTTAAATAACAAGAACTTTATAAAGTCTATAAAAAAAATATATTCATCCTCTCTTCATGAAGATATTCATGACATAAGTGATGTATTAGAAAATTTACAAGGAGACAATGGAAAAGACTTAGAGCTTATAATTGATTATTTATCATATATAACACTAGCCACAAGAGGAACTATTATTATAAAGGATAATGATAATGCCTATAAAGTTATTGCATCTAGTGATAGGAGATATGAGTTGCCACAAAACCAAGAGGTGTTATCTAAAATTTTGACTGGAGAAAGACCAGTTTCAGTAACAGATGTATCCTTAGAACAAAATATAAATGGAGATACAAATAGCATTCATAATACCTTAAAGGCGTTTATTTGTATCCCTATTATTATGGAAAATGTAAGTGAAAAGGGCACTATAAAAAGTGAGAGACGAAAAAATATGCAAGGCAGTAAAGACGTGATTGGATATGTATATATCGAATCACAAAGGGTATTAAATAATCTTAATAACGATAGCATGAAAAAGTGTATGGAACTCAGTAAAGTTATCGGTGTAATAATTGAAAAATATAAATTTAGATTGACTGCGTCTATTGATAAATTGACGGGGACTCTTACTAGAAAATACCTAGAAGAGGCATTAGGTGAACAAATTGAAGTATCAAGTCAAACAGGAAGTGAATTTTCACTTATTATGTATGATTTAGATCATTTTAAAATAATAAATGATAAGTTTGGACATAGAACAGGAGATTACGTGCTAAAAAGGGTTTGCGATGTTGTGATGAGTAATTTAAGAGAAACAGATATTGTAGGTAGATATGGTGGTGAAGAATTTATTGTTATTCTTCCAGGCACTGGTATTTGCGATGCTGAGATTATAGCTGAAAAACTTCGGGCTAAAATAGAGGGAGAAAAAATACTAGACAATAGGCGAGATGTTACTGTAAGTTTGGGTGTTGCATCCTATCCCCTTCATGGAGAGTGGCAGGAAGAATTAGTTGAAAGAGTAGATCAAGCACTATATGTGGCAAAGCAGCAGGGTCGAAATAGATATGATATTTGGAATAGTGAATTCTCTAAAAAGGCGAAAAGGACAGATAGACTTACTGGAATAATATCTGGCAATGCAATACAAGACCATAGAAATGTACTTGCTATGATAGAATTAATTGAGCTTACAAACGTAAACTCAAGGCGAGAAGATAAAATATATAGTTTATTAGGTAGAATTATTGAAATTACAGAAGCCCAAAAGGGGATTTTATTTATTTTGGAAGATGACAATATTATAGACCAATATTCAAGAAAGATTTTCAAAAATGAATGGATGGATATCGATACCTATAATAAGAAGATAATAAAATCCGTAATTGATAGTAAACAGGGAGTATGCAAAATAGATTGGGATACAATAACTGAGTATGATACCGTTACAGGTGTTCCAAACTGGCAATCGGTGATGGCAATTCCATTGATTTACGGTGACATAGTAAAAGGAGTATTATACTTAACGGAATCAACGATGACAAAAGAATTTAGTTTTGAGGATTTTAACTTTGTAAATACTCTGGGGAAGATAATAGTTCAAATACTATAGCATTACTTTTTAATATGTTTTAAGTACAATTTAAGAACAAGTTCAGTCAACCCTTAGTAATTAGTTACTGAGGGTTTTAAGACTTTGAAGGAAGTTATAGAATTTTCAATCAGAAAATAAATGCTTTTGTTTTTCAACTATAGTATAGACAAAATAAAAATGAGGAAACATAGATGTATAAAACACTTGTGATATTAGCAGTGTGGAATAATATGGTGTATAATGAAGATAATAAAAGCCTGGTGCCACTCAAGTGGCAAGTGGCAAGTTTGCAAGAACTCAATTACAAAATAATAATTTAGATTTTCGCGAAAAGTATGAGGAGGAGAAAAATGAAATTTACAATTGGTACTATATATCATGGTTTTAAGTTAATCCAGGAGAAAAATATAGAAGAGTTAAATTCAGTTACAAGAATATTTGAACATGAGAAAAGTGGAGCTAGATTAATGCATATAGAAAATGATGATGATAACAAGGTGTTTTCTATAGGGTTTAGAACGCCACCTAAAAGCAGTAATGGACTTCCACATATACTAGAGCATTCAGTGCTTTGTGGCTCTAGAAAGTTTCCGACAAAGGAGCCTTTTGTAGAACTCATAAAGGGATCTTTAAATACATTTTTAAATGCTATGACTTTTTCTGATAAAACAATATACCCTTTAGCTAGTAAAAATGAAAAAGACTTCTTTAACCTTATGGATGTATATTTAGATGCAGTTTTTTATCCTAATCTATACTCACAACCTGAAATATTAATGCAAGAGGGCTGGCATTATGAATTAGAAAACAAGGAAGATAAACTATCTTATAAAGGTGTAGTTTATAATGAGATGAAGGGTGCATTCTCGTCTCCTGAAGGATGCCTTATGCGTAAGATTCAAGAATCCTTATTCCCAGACACTTCCTATGGGGTAGAATCGGGCGGAGATCCAGAATTTATACCAGATTTAACGCAGGAGGAATTTGTAGAGTTTCATAAAAAATATTATCATCCATCAAATAGTTATATATTCCTATATGGAGATGGAAACATTGATAAAGAGTTACAATTTATTAGCGAAAAATATCTAAATGATTTTGATAGAATAGCAGTAGACTCAGCTATACAAATGCAAAAACCCTTTAGCAGTATGAGTGAAGTTAAAATAGATTATCCTATTTCATCAGATGATGATGAAAAGGATAAAAGTTTCTTAAGCATGAACTTTGTAACAGGGGATAATATTAGCCAGCCAGAATTACACTTAGCTTTTGAAATTTTAGAGTATTTATTACTAGAAAGTGCTGCAGCGCCATTAAAGAGAGCCCTTGTTGAAGCGGACCTTGGCAAAGATGTATTCGGAAGCTTTGATAATAGTATATTGCAACCAGTGTTCAGTATAGTAGTAAAGAATTCTAATGAAGCTAAAAAAGAAGAATTTAAGGAAATTGTGTATGCAACGTTAAAGAATTTAGTTAAAGAGGGAATAGACAAAAAGCTAATAGAGGCTTGTATAAATATTACAGAATTTAAATTACGAGAGGCTGATTTAGGAGGTTTCCCAAAAGGCTTATTCTATTATATAACTAGTATGGACAGTTGGCTTTATGATAAAGACCCAACTATGCATTTAGAGTATGAAAGTTATTTAGGCAAAATAAAAGCTGCATTAACTACTAATTATTTTGAAAGCCTTATAGATAAGTATTTAATAAACAATACCCATAGTTCTATGGTTATTTTGAATGGTAAGAAGGGCCTAGCAGAACAAAAATCCAAGGCAGTAGAAGAGAAGCTTGCTAAGTATAAGGCTGGTATTTCAGAAAGTGAAATAGAGAAAATAGTTCAAGGTACAAAAGCTCTTAAAGAGAGACAAATGACACCAGATTCTGTAGAAGTGCTTGAAACTATTCCACTACTTGAGCGTTCAGACATTGAAACTACAGTAGAACATCTACCACTAAAGGTAAAGGATGAAAATGGAGTAAAGGTATTATCTCATAATATATTTACTAATAAAATAGCCTATATAAATATATTATTTGATGCTAAAAAAGTGGATGTGAAGTTACTATCTTATGTAACCTTACTATCAACTCTTTTAGGAAGGGTAAGTACTCAGAATACTAATTATCCTGATTTATCTAATGAAATTAATATCCACACAGGTGGAATTCATTTTACAACTGAGGTATATGGTGACAGTGAAAATTTTGAAGAATACAGTCCAAAACTTGTAGTAAAGAGTAAAGCACTAGTTCCAAAGCTTCCTAAGCTCTTTGATATTATGGTGGAGATAATCAATACTACTAAATTTGATGAAAAGAAGCGTTTGAAGGAGCTAATTCAACAATTAAAATCAAGGCAGGAAATGAAAATCCTTGATAGAGGACATATGGCAGCAGCTGGAAGGCTTACTTCCTACTTTTCGCCAGCTTCAGCCTATATAGAAAAGACTACAGGAATATCTTTTTATGAATTTATCAATGATATCGAAAGAAATTTTGATAATAAAGCAGAGGAAATTATTGAAAACTTAAATAAGGTATCAAAGCTTATATTTAACAAGAACAATCTTATAGTAAGCGTTACAGGAGAAGAGGATATATATACTGCCTTTGCTACAGAATTACCTAAGATTATAAGCATACTAGGACAAGAAGAACTGCCAGATGCGAAATATGACTTTGAGCTTAATAAGAATAATGAAGGATTATTATCATCATCAGATGTTCAGTATGTAGCTAAAGGGTATAATTTCATTAAGCAAGGTTACTCTTATTCAGGTAAGATGCTAGTACTTAAAACTATAGCAAGCCTCGACTACTTATGGAATAGAGTGCGTGTTCAGGGTGGTGCCTATGGTGGTTTTGCAAACTTAGCTAGAAGTGGAAACATAGTATTTGTATCTTATAGGGATCCTAATGTGGTAGAAACCTTAAAGGCTTACGATGGAATATGTGACTATATAGGAACTTTTGAAGCTTCTGAAAGAGAAATGACTAAATATATTATAGGAACAATCAGTGAACTTGATTCACCACTAACACCTACTATGAAGGGTGAAAGAGCTACAGCATTCTATATAAGAGGTATTTCAGAAGAACAGAGACAAACAGAAAGAGATGAAGTGTTAGGTACAAAGGCAGAGGACATTAAGTCCTTTAAATCACTCTTAGATGATGTTATAAAAGAAAACTGTTTTTGTGTACTAGGAAATGAAAATAAACTTAAAGATAACAAAGAAATATTCACTACTTTAGTAAACGTATTTAAATAATGAAAAGATGCCTGGTGCCACCCACGTGGCAAGTGGCATCTTTTTTTTAAAAAATAAAAAAAATTGTATGAATTTTCATAGAATATAGAAGGTAACTGGACGTATTTTGTAGTATATTATTATTTATATAGAAAAGTAATGATTTAATGTAAGGGGGCAATTTGGATGGCTATTAAAGCACTTTTCACATACAACTACGGTGGTGAGAAAATGAAAGATATAGAAACTTTTGGCTATGATATAAAAGTAGTGAAAGAGAAAGATTTAATTTACAGTGATGATTTAGAGGATGTGGAAGTTTTAATTTGTTATGATCCCTTTAAAACCCTAGAGGTAGAGAAAATGAAAAAGTTAAAATGGATTCAACTATCTAGCATAGGCATTGACCAACTTCCGACAGAGTATGTTAAAAATACTTCTATTATAATTACCAATAATAAAGGTGGCTATAGTATACCTATGGGAGAATGGATTGTATTAAAAGCGCTAGAACTATTTAAAAATAGTAAGGTACTATATGAAAATCAAACTAATAGGAAATGGAAGATGGATACAAGTATTATGGAGCTATATGGAAAGACTATAGGTTTTGTAGGAACAGGTACTATAGCATTAGAGGCAGCTAAAAGATTTCAGGGCTTTGGAGTAAACATATTAGGTGTGAATACGGATGGTAGAGATATTCAATATTTTAATAAATGTTATGCTATGACTGAGCTAAATGAAATGCTTAAGTTATGTGATGTGGTTGTAGGGACCATACCATATACAAAATCTACACACCATTTAATTAATGAAGAGAGATTTACTGAAATGAAGCCTGGGGCTTTTTTCATAAATGTAGCTAGAGGGAGTATTGTGGATGAAGTTTCTTTAATTAAAAATTTAAGAAGCGGTAAGCTAGCAGGGGCTGCTTTGGATGTATATGAAGAAGAACCACTAAAAGAAAATAATTCATTATGGGATTTAAATAATGTTATATTGACTTCGCATAATTCCTGGATTTCAGAGATGAGAAACCAGAGAAGGTTTGACCTTATCTATAAGAATATGAAAAGATATGTACTAGGGGAAGAGTTAGTAAATGTAGTAAATTTAAAAAAAGGGTACTAAGGACTACGTAATATTATAGTTGCAACTTGCCACTTGCCACGTGGATGGCACCAAAGGAGGAAATTATGAACGCAGAAATATTAGCAGTAGGAACGGAAATATTGCTCGGGGATATAGTCAATACAAATGCACAATATCTTGCTAAGAGACTTGCAGATTTAGGCATATCAGTTTACCATCAGTCAGTGGTTGGAGACAATCCAGAAAGACTACTCGAATCCTATAGACTAGCTTTTAGTAGAGCTGATTTAGTTATAACTACTGGGGGACTTGGACCTACAAAGGACGATTTAACTAAAGAAGTAGCTTTTGATTATTTTGGGAAACCGAGTGTGGTTCATGAAGCTTCTCTAAAGGTTCTTCAAAGTCATTTTAAAGACACAAATAGACCAATGACGAAAAATAATTTAAAACAGGCATATTTCCCAGTAGATGCAGTGATACTTCCTAATAATAACGGAACGGCACCAGGATGTATAATTGAGGAAAATGGGAAGATAGTTGCACTTTTACCTGGACCACCTAGAGAAATGAAACCTATGTTTGAGGAGTCTGTAGTTCCTTATCTTGAGAAGTTTCAGCAGGGTATATTAGTTTCCAAAGTGCTTAGAGTTATAGGCGTGGGGGAGAGCTCAGCTGAAGAGATGATAGAAGATATATTAGATAATCAAACCAACCCAACGGTAGCGCCTTATGCTAAAGATGGAGAAATGGTTTTTAGAATTACCGCAAAGGCAAATACGCAGCAGCAAGGCATAAAACTTATGGAGCCTATGGAAGCCGAAATACGTAGAAGATTAGGCGATAACATTTATGGGGTCGGGGATATAACCTTAGAGAATGTACTTGGAGAGATGCTCATAAATAAAAAGTTAACTATAGCTACGGCAGAGTCTTGCACAGGAGGAATGGTAGCTGCAAAGCTTATAAATTACCCAGGAATATCTTCTGTGTTTATGGAGGGCATCGTGACTTATAGCAATGAGGCGAAAATTAATAGATTGGGGGTTTCCATAGAAACCTTAGATAAGTATGGAGCAGTAAGCAGCGAAGTAGCAGCCGAGATGGCACAAGGTATAGCAAAAACAGCAGGCACTAGTATTGGAATTTCCACCACAGGTATTGCAGGTCCAGATGGTGGAAGCCCCGAAAAACCAGTGGGACTTGTATATGTAGGGATATATATGAATGGCCAAGTTAAAACAAAGATGCTTAAATTATCTGGTGATAGGCAGAAAATAAGGGAAAGAGCAACTATGCAGCTTTTGGACTTGCTTAGGAGGGAACTACTATAAATTACAGCTTTAAAACTTCGATTTCAAACGTTAACTTAAAAAGGATGGGGTCTAAATGCATAATAAAGAAATAAATATATGTTTAGTGGGGTTTGGAAATGCGGCGCAGGAGTTTTGTAGAATACTAATAACTAAGAACTTAGAACTTAAAGAGAGTACTGGATATGATATTAAAGTCACAGCTATTGCAGGTAGGTCTAAGGGCTCAATTATCAACGCTAAGGGAATAAACCTTGAGAAGGCCCTTATAGATGTGAAAAACACTGGAAGCTTTGATTCTAGTGCAGAAGATGCAGCGACTATGGAAACACTGCAGGTTATACATCAGTGTAATGCTAACCTATTAGTTGAACTAAGCACTTTATCTATTTATGATGGAGAGCCAGCAATAACTCATATAGAGAATGCTTTTGAGCTAGGCATGCATGTTATAACAGGGAACAAAGGACCTATTGCCTTTAAGTATCAAAAGCTTCGCGATAATTCAAAAAAGCGAGGCCTGCAATTTTTATATGAAACTACGGTTATGGATGGCACTCCTATTTTTAATTTTGTTAAATACACACTTCCAGGATGTAAGGTGTTATCCTTTAAAGGAATATTAAATTCTACCACCAATTTTGTGTTAGAACAAATGGAAAGTGGAAATAGTTATGAAGATTCTATTAAAGAAGCTAAAAGAAGAGGGTTTGCAGAAGAAGACCCTTCAATGGATATTGATGGGTGGGATGCAGCGGCAAAAACTGCAGCCTTACTAAATGTGTTAATGGACACAAATATAAAACCTACACAAATAGATAGAAGTGGAATAGCACATATTACTTTAGAGGAAATAGAAAAGGCTAAAGAAAAACAGTGCAAAATCAAGCTTTTATGTGAAGGATATATTGAAGATAATGTAGCAAAAGGCAGGGTACAACCAGTTTATATAAATTATAAAGATACCTTTAGCAATATAGATGCTACATCCTCTATATTAGCTATAACCACAGACTTAATGGGAGAAATACAAGTAATAGAAAAGAACCCTGAAATTCAGCAGACAGCCTATGGCATATATAGTGATTTGCTTACACTTATAAAGAATTTATAGTTTGTAAAATGTAAGTATTAAGAGAATTTAGACATTTTCTTATAACTATAAAGGCACATACCAATATTGGTATGTGCCTTAAAAAATATATATGTTACTTTCATGGATTTATAAATTTTATCTAGTAGTAACAGGTGGAACAAAGACCCTTGCTGCCAGCTCTGTATCTAGTAGATAAAGACTTGTAGGGTCATCATTAATTCTTTCAAGTCTTTTTATTAGGCCACTAAAGCTAGATTCTTCCTCAACTTGCTCATCAATAAACCATTTAAGTAAGCTTATAGTAGCATGTTCTCTTTCTTCTGTAGCAATATCAGTAAGATTGTAAATTTTACTAGTTACAATTTTCTCATGATTATATGATATTTGGAAAGCTTCAAGAAGTGATTTAAAATCATTTTGAGGATCTGGCATCCCTTCTAGAACTATTCTTCCATTCATTTCATTTACATAATTATAAAATTTCATAGCATGAAATTTTTCTTCTTCGGCTTGAACTTTAAACCAATTAGAAAAACCATCAAAATCTTCTGCAGCGCAGTAAGCTGCCATAGCTAAATAAATGTGTGCAGAGTAAAGCTCAAAGTTTATTTGTTTGTTTAGTTCACTTAATAATTTTTCGCTTATCATAATAATCCTCCTCATGTTCCTCTAGGGCAAAAACAATAATTAGGCCCTTGAAACCGTAAATTCGTAATAGTATACAATATTGTCTGAGTATTGATAATAATTTTTATTTAATTATCAATATTAAAGAATACTTTTATTATACACCTAATAAATTATACTGTATATATTATTAACTAATGTTTAAAAATTATTAACTAATGTTCAAAATTAATATAAAGGCACATAAAAACAAATAACAAGTGAAATATGCTAGCATACGACTTATTATTTATTTTCATGTGCTTAAGGTAATAATTTTTCTAAATTTATAATTCCTGAACCTTGCATATATTTGGGAAAATTTATTAAGCTTGAAGATACTTTTAGCAATGCCAATGTATCTTTGAAACATAAACCACTATTATTTTCATAGAGCAGAGCACATATACCACTTATAAAAGCCGCGGAGCAAGAAGTTCCAGTGTAGGTGGTATATAAATTAGTGATATGACTAGGATAGAGCTTCATACCATTCTTTTCAGAGATGTATTTTGTATCTGAGATCAAGGAACAAATATCAACACAGGCAGAAATCAAATTGGGTTTATCATGTTTTTGAAAAGGACCACAGGAAGAATATTCATATATTTTTGGATCCGAAGTGCTATCATACCCACCAACAGTTATACAATTACTAAGAGTAGCTATGCCACGTATTGAACTTTTAACACTTTTACTACTTCCGCTAGGAACAATTACTACAAGCCCTTTTGATATTGCAAGGTCAAATAGCTTTGAAAACAGTGAAAGAACGAATTCATTAGGTTCCAGTGTTTCAAAAGGAAGGCAAATTATTTTAATATTGAATTCACTACTCTCGTTAATTAGGGTTTCTATGGAAAATAAAATATCAGATATAAAACCTTTCCCAAGCTTATCAAAGGCCTTAATCATATAAAGGTGGCTACAACTTGCTACACCTTTGTACATACCCTTTGATCCATGACCACTACCACAAATTAATCCACTAATAAAGGTGCCATGACCATTATCATCATAAGGATAATTTATATTATTAACAACATCCGCGAATTTTCTAATCCTATTGCTGGGATTTAATAAGTCGCCATGTGGATACACACCACTATCAACTAGTCCAACACCAATGCCCTTACCAGTTAGGTTATAGTTACTTTGAAAGGATATACCATTAGATGAGAGTATGCTATTGCCACACAAATGAGCATAAGAATCAAAAGTTATATATGAGACTTGTGGATATTCTAGTAATCGGTCTATAGCGCTTGGGTTTAATATAGCACATATACAGTTTACGACCGGAATATGACGTAGGATTTCGCACTTTAATGATTTAATCTTATCTATGGTTTTAATTTCAAGGGACTTGCAGTATATTATTACCCTATAGTTCTCATATAGGTTAGACAGCAGTGCTTGGTTTAAGGTAGGATCTAATTTATGTTTCAAGGAAAACATGTATGCCTCCTAAGGTATTGTTACATTATTATAGTATATGCAAATTCTGAAAATATGTTAATAAAAAAAAAGTATATATTACTAAATAAATTTAGCAATATATACTTCTTAGTCTTCATTTTCTATCAATGAAAACATCTCACTGCACATGCTAAAGAAAGCATTAGCGATAGGAGTCAAGGTACGTTTTGAGTTAACAATCAAATATAGGTTTCTTTTTAAAAGTAAATCTTTAATTTTACTTATCTTTATTTTATTACTATCAATATAATCAAGGGAGATTTTGCCTGAAATAATAGCTACGCCTGTTCCCAGTTTAACAAATTGAAGGAGGTTGTCCAAAGTATTCACTTCACAAAATACGTTTAACAAATTAGGATTTATGGCCTTTGACTCAAGAGCCGTATCAAGAGTACTTCTAGTTGCAGAGTTTTTCCCTCTAATTATAAACTTATACTTTAGTAAATCTACTAAGGTTATTTCATCAGGAATATTAAGGTCTGGACTAGAGATTAGAACAAGATCATCTTCCATAAGCTTATAACTTTTAATTTTCCCGTTTTTAATGGTGCTTCCAACTATAGCAATTTCACACTGAAGGTCTATTATGTCTTTTATTATATTCCCAGAACTTTCTTCCGTAATATTAAATCGAACATCGGGGTAAAGCTGGCTGAATTTTTTTATAAGCGTAGGTACTAATGAATTACAGGGAGTGGTGCTAGCTGATAAATTTAATTTTCCAGATATTGTAGTATTAAAATTAGAAAGATTAGAAACAGCATTATTTCGAGTATTTATTATATTAATTGCATATTCTAAAAAGGAATGCCCAGCAGGTGTCAAGTATACTTCTTTAGATGTTCTGTCAAAAAGTTGAACATTTAATTCTCTTTCTAAGCTAGCTATATGAGAACTTATTGTAGGCTGGGATAAAAAAATTGTATTAGCAGCTTTCGAAAAACTTTTAAATCTGGCTACACTAATGAAGGCTTCGATCTGTTTGAAATCCATAAAGTATCCTCCTTGTTTTATGTGTTAAAAATCTATGTAGGTAGTAATTATCTTAAAAATTTAATATGTATGCATTCATATACAATTATGGGGGTATCTATTGGTAATTTCAATAGGTAAGATAAAAAAATAACACTTATTTCTCGAAAAAATAGAAAGAGCTTATTACCCTTTCCATTTAAATATTATTATACCTACAATCATTACACCGATGCCTATATATTTAGATAAAGCAAATTTAATTTGCTCCGCGCCAAACATTCCAAAGCTATCAATTATACCGGCAGCTAAAAGTTGAGCAACTAATATAGTTGCAATGGAGTAGGTTGGCCCTAGGCTCGTTATACCTCTCATAACAGAAAATATGATTAAAGCGCCTAGTACTCCTCCTAGTAAGTATAATTTATTCACTTCTTTTATATTTCTAAAATTACCATTACCAGCAATAAGGAGTATTATTAAGGTGAGAATTAACCCAGTACCTTGAACTAAAACGTTAGTTTCCCAAAGTCCAATTTTTTCACTTACCCGTGTATTGAAAACCCCTTGAAGACTCATAAGGATACCCGCAACTATAGAAAATATTAACCCCAATTACAATCACACTCCTCTAGGTTAGTTTACCCAGAATGTATTGTAATATTAAAAAAATATAATTATCAGCTTTCAGAAGTTGTTAATATTGTAACAAAAGAAGTACTAGGTTAATATCCATTATCCTGTCTTTCGTGATTAATGTTGTTTTTATACAAATATGCATTTTCAATATCTTCCACGGAAAACCCTAAATCTTTTCCTAAACTTAAAAAATTCTGAAAAATACTCATATAGTTATCTATAGAGGAACAGGTTATAAAATCTGAAATATTTATATATAAGTTTAAAAACTGCTGTGATAATTCACAAGTAATGTATTTAGTATTTAAAGTAATATCTTCAAAGTTTTTTTCTAGTCCGATGCTTAAAATAAAATGCAGACAATCAACATACTCCTCAAGAATTACATCAGCGCTTGAAGGAGCTTTTGTACTCCAAAACTTAAAACAACGTGTTTCATTTGCTAGCTCCCCTAGTTCTACTTGAAGGGATAGTATTTTCTTTCGTAACAAGGGTACTCCTGCAAGGTTATGTTCTGACTGGATTCGTTTATCTAAAACATCTTGCATCTGAAATAATCTCTGTAAGTTCATGTTGTAAACCACCTTTTTCCTGAAGTATATATTTTATAGAATGTAGTTTTTAACCACCATTTCATCATTATCATTTATAGGTTTCCAAAGCTCTACGCTACGGACTGTAATAGTTTTTGAAAAGTTCTCATCCTTAGCTAAATTACAGGCTGCTTCATATTCTGTATTAGACCACTCTCTATCAGCAAAAACCGTATTAGCTAGTGAAATATGTAAATTCCAATTTTCAATATGTTCGCGAACATTAAAGCCCTGTGATTTTAAAATAGAATTTATTTTTTTAGATAATTCATATATGGTACCACTATTATTAATGTTTAAGTTTACAGATTTAAATGGAGGGTCAAAACATATTACACCATTTAATTCAACTTGGAATTCAGTATAATCCATTAAAATATTTTTTAAAGAAGCATCCAAATCGCAAAGATTGGGATTCGTTATTATTTCTAAAGTTATATGAAGCATAGGTAAATTTGTTCCAGAACTATAGAGACTATACTTTTCACAAAATGTCTTTTGCAAAGATTCCACATACTTATAAGAATCACTGTCAAACAAGCCAACCAAGTAGTAAATCATTTATATCACCCTCAAACTTAAAACATAATTTAATTTTTTTAATATTCTCTTAAATCATAAGTCTTAACTATCATTTCTTTTTTGTTACTAATCTGTTTCCATAACTCAAGCCTACAAACCTTTGCAAACTTGAAAAAAACGTCCTTATCTAAATTAGAATCAATAGCAATTGTTCCACCATTATGTGATTTTTTAATAATATGATTAGCATTAGCCAACAGAATGCGTAAATCTATATTATCGTTCTCACTCTTAACGTTAAAACCATGTAAATCTAAGGTATCGGTAATACTTCTAGCTAAACGATAAATATATCCTTTGTCTTCAACTTTAAGATTAACTTGAGTAAAGTTTTCAGTTAAACTAATACTATTGTTTATATTAACTTTAAACTTTTTATAAGGAATCATAAATTTAGAAACAACTACATCTAATTTTTCTAAATCGGGATTCGTTATAGCACATATGGATATATAAAGATTAGGAGAGCTTTTGTATAGTTTATATTTTCTACAAATATCTCTTTGAATATTTTGAATTGTAGCATTAGATCCATCGTCAAATAAAGCAACTAAAAAATATTTCATATTTTTCCTCCGAATAAAATTAATAACCAAGATTGGTTAACATTATTTTGATTAAATTATAACTATATTATAACATATTTTTTTAGTTTTGTATTTTCTATGTAAATTTATGTATACACCGTTTATTAGCATAATTAATTTTAATTATGCTAATAATAATTTTGTAATTAATTATAAGGAGGTGATTTTAATATGCAACATAACGATAGTATAGGTTGTGTAGTAAATGAGTGTAAATTTCATTGTAAAGATGATAATTATTGTACTTTAAACAAAATCGAAGTTATAAAACATGAAAGTATTGCTAAAACACAAGAATGTACAGACTGCGGAAGTTTTAAAACAACATAATAATATAAAAATCACCCGTGGTAACCGGGTGATTTTTATATTATTATGAAAAAAAACATGACTATTTTGAAGAAGTGTATACTAAAAAAATAATATAATTTATCATTTTTAAAATAAATGTTAAAAATAATTTAAATATGTTATAATGTCATGTATATAAAAAAATAAAAATAATTTAATATTTAAGATATAGTGAGGATGATACAAATATGGATAAATTGGTAATTAATGGTGGAAAACCTATGCTTGGTCAGGTAGAAATAAGTGGTGCTAAAAATGCGGCAGTAGCAATTTTACCAGTAGCTATAATTGCAAGTAAGGGCACGTGTATCATTGAAAATATTCCTGATATAGAAGATGTAAATTGTATTGAAAGAATATTAGAGGGTTTAGGTTGTAAAATTAAAAGAAAAAAAGATTCAGTTACTATAGATAGTACAAATATAATCAGCATAGATGCTAATTCAGAAGATGTAAGAGCGATGAGAGCTTCCTATTACTTGATTGGTGCACTTTTAGCTAGGTTTAAAAAGGCTAAAGTAGACCTTCCAGGGGGCTGTCCTATAGGGGTTAGACCTATAGATCAACATATAAAAGGGTTTGAAGCACTTGGAGCAACTGTGACTATTGAGAATGGTGCTGTAAATGTTCAGGCTGATAGACTAATTGGAACCAGTATTTATTTTGATGTTGTAAGTGTAGGCGCAACAATAAATGTAATGGCGGCTGCTACACTTGCAGAAGGTACAACTATTTTAGAAAATTCTGCAAAAGAACCTCATGTAGTTGACGTAGCTAACTTTTTAAACTCTATGGGAGCTAATATTAAAGGTGCAGGTACAGATGTTATAAGAATCATAGGTGTAAAAGAATTAACAGGATGTACCTATAGTGTAATTCCAGATCAAATTGAGGCAGGTACCTTTATGATAGCGGCCGCTGCTTGTGGTGGTGAAGTAACTGTAAATAATGTTATTCCAAAACATCTTGAATCAATTTCTGCAAAGCTCATGGAAATGGGAGCAGAGGTACATGAAGGTGGAGATAGTGTTACGGTTAAAGCCAAAGGAAGACTCAAGGCTGTAAATATTAAGACACTACCTTATCCAGGATTTCCAACGGATGTTCAACAACCAATGAATACATTGCTTTGTATTTCTGAGGGAAGAAGCATAATAAATGAAAGCATCTGGGAATCTAGATTTAAACATGTGGATGAATTAATAAAAATGGGCGCGACCATAAAAGTCGAAGGAAGTATTGCTACAGTGGATGGTGTAGATAAACTTACAGGAGCAGTGGTGACGGCATCAGATTTAAGAGCGGGAGCAGCACTAGTTATAGCAGGACTTGTAGCAGAGGGCACTACTGAAATTTTAGGTATAGAGCATATTGATAGAGGGTACCCAAATATTGAAGAAAAATTCAGGAGTATAGGGGCAGATATAAGTAGGGTAAAGGTATAACAATATAAAATTAAAGGAGATAATTATGATTTTTTGCCCATTGTATAGTGGAAGTAGCGGAAATAGCGTATTTGTAGCGTCAGAAAATACAAAGATTTTAGTGGATGTTGGCATGCCAGGAAAAAGCATTGAAAGTGCTCTTAAACATATAAGTCAAAACCCTAGCGAAATTGATGGCATTTTCATTACTCATGAACATTCGGACCACATAAAAGGTGCTGGAATTATTTCTAGAAGATATGACATACCAATATATGCTAATGAAAATACTTGGAAAGCTATGGAGACTAAAATAGGTAATATAAAAGAACATAATATAAAAATTATTAATAATAATTCTCAAGATATAAAAGATATGCATATAGTGAATTTCAATATATCGCATGATGCTGTAGATCCTATAGGATACGCTTTTTACAGTGGAAACAAGAAGGCATGTATAGCTACAGATTTAGGATACTTTTCTGAAGCAGTAAAGACTATAATAAAAGATGCAGATGTAATTCTACTGGAAAGTAATCATGATGTTGAAATGGTAAAATTTGGTCCTTATCCATATCCATTAAAGAGAAGAATATTAAGTGATGTGGGCCATTTATCTAATGATGCATGTGGACAAGCGATAGTAGAAATAATGAATGATAAACAAAAGCGTATTATTCTAGGCCATTTGAGTAAAACAAATAATTTTCCAGACTTAGCCTATCAAACAGTGGTTAATGTACTTAAAGATAATTATATAGAAATAGGTAAGGACATTTTTTTAGATTTAGCTAGAAGGGACATGCCAAGTGATGTAATTGATTTTTAAAGGAGAGGTCAAATATGAAAAAGGTAGTAAAAGTATTATTATGTTCATTGCTAGTTAGTTCAACGGTAGCATTTTTTGGGTGCGAAAAAAAAGATAATAAAAGTGTGACGAATACGGAAAAACTTGAAAATCTAAAACTCCCCCTAGAAAAAGATGGCTTTATCCGATTTGGTATTTATTTTGATGGTACTAAAGATGATTCTAATGTACAAGTAGTTAAGGATGAGAGAATTATCAATAAAGAAGAGCTTATTGGTGAAGCTATTATGCAAGAACTTATAAAAGGACCTACTGTAAAAAGTGAGTTAAAACCAATATTATCTAAAGAAACCAGATTATTGAGTTTTTCTATTAAAGACAGTATTGCTTATGTTAATTTGAGCAAAGAAGCTAAAATAAAGATGTCAGTTGCAAAAGAAAAAAGTTGCCTTGAAGGTATAGCTGCATCATTAACTCAATTGTCATCTATAGAGAAAATAAAAATTACATTGGAAAATAAAGATATTGATACTATAGGTGGAAACTTTGATATATCCAAGCCCTTTAATAAAGTTGAAATAGTACCAATAAAAAAATAGAAGCTAACTGTTAAAAATTCATATAATTTAAGAGATTTAAACATAAATGTTGAAAATTAATGAAATCTTTATTATAATGATGGAATATAACAAAATATATTATGATTCGAAGGAGAATAGAACATGAGTTTATATAAAGAATGGACAGATATGGTGGTTGATTATGTTAAACGTAGAGGAGAACCTGCGTTTTGGCAAGAATACGGAGAGGTTGAAAAACGTATTTATACTAAATTATTATCAAACCATAAAGATGAAGTTAAAGGTACATTAGGAGAGCTTGCTAAGCACTTTGATGTGTCTAACATATACTTTATGGGCTTTACTGATGGGATAAATGATAGTCTTTTAGAATCAATAGAACTAGAAAAAACTGAGGCGGGCACTGAAGTAGATTTTAAAATAGACTATGAAAAACTTTATTTTAATATGCTAGACGCAAAAGCAGACTATCTATATGAGCTTCCACAATGGGAAGGGATTTTCTCAAAAGAAAAGAGAAAAGAAATTCAAAGAGCTTATAAAGATTCCAAAACAGTAGTTAATGCTGATAAAGTTGGAAGAAATGATTCATGCACTTGCGGAAGTGGGAAAAAATATAAAAAATGTTGCGGAAAATAATTTCTATTATAATTATAACTATTCAATTACTATTTGAATAGTTGAATAGTTATAAATAAAGCCTTGCACCTTTGTGTGAGGTTTTTTTGTTTTTTGTCATTATAGATAAATTTTAATGATTCAGTAAGAAGAAAATATACATAAAAAGGATATTGACCAATGTGGTCAATAGTGATACAATATTATTATACGGATCATAATGGCTCATAAATAAATGCTAAATTAAGAAAGAGGATGAAAAATATGTTTTCAAAGTTTTTAAACTTAAAGCCAGAAAAACAGGAGAGAATATTGCAGGCATCCATTGTGGAATTTGCAGATAAAGGTTTTGAGAAAGCATCCACAAATGAGATTGTAAAAGAAGCGGGAATATCAAAGGGGATTTTATTTCATTACTTCCAAAACAAGAAAAAGCTTTTTTTGTTTGTGTTTGATCATTCTGTAGAAGTTTGTATGGATGAGTTTTTTGATAAAGTTGATTTGGAGGAGAAAGATTTTTTTGAAAAATTACGTCAAATATCATTATTTAAACTGGAGCTTGTGCACAAATATCCTGGGATTTTTAAATTTTTTGAATTAGCCATAGGTGAGGAAAGTACTGAGGTAAAAAACGAAATAGAAGAGAGAAAGAAAAGGCTTGCTGAGAGTAACTATAGCAAAGTATTTAATAATATTGATAAGTCAAAATTCAGTGATGGAGTTGATGTAAATAGGGCTATCAATATTATAATGTGGACACTTGAGGGATTTGGCACAAGTGAACTAGAAAAGGCAAAGGTATCTGAATCTAAAAGGATGGACTATGAAAAAGTTTTTCATGAGATGGATATTTATATAGATATATTCAAAAATTGTTTTTATAAATAATTTTAAGGCTAAGGCAATTGAAAAAAAATTTTTAAATGAACACAAAAAATTACATGGGGGGTTAAAAAATGAATGTTATTGAAATCAAAAAACTGACTAAAAATTATGGCAAGGCAAGGGGAATTACAGATGTGAGTTTTAATGTTGAAAAGGGAGAAATTTTCGGATTTATTGGACCTAATGGTGCAGGAAAATCAACAACAATAAGAACACTATTATCTCTAATTTATCCGACGTCTGGTAGTGCTACAATTTTTGGTAAGGACTGCGTTAAATTTGGCCCTGAGATAAAGAAGGAAATAGGGTATCTACCATCAGAGGTCTTTTATTATGACAATATGAAGGTTAGTGAACTTCTAAAGTATTCCGCTAGTTTTTACAAGAAAGATTGCAGTAAGAGAATTACAGAACTAGCTGAGATAATGGATCTTGACCTTAATAAGAAAATTGATGATTTATCTTATGGTAACAAAAAGAAGGTTGGAATCGTCCAAGGACTACTTCACTCACCTAAACTCATTATACTCGATGAACCTACAAGTGGACTTGATCCGCTTATGCAGCAGAAATTCTTTGATTTACTTGAACAAGAGAATAAAAAGGGTGCAACAATTTTACTTTCATCTCATATTTTAAGCGAGGTTCAAAGATTATGTAATCGTGTTGCGATTATTAAAGAGGGGAAAATCATAAAGGTTGAAAAGATTAGTACGCTTCAAGAGAGTAACCATAAAAAATTCAAAATACAAGTTAAATCAAAAATAGAGGATAATTATTTTAAAATAAGTGGTGTCAGCGCTTTAGATATAAAGGGTAACACGATAAGCTTTTTATTTAGAGGTAATATTAATTTTATAATGAAGAAAATTTCTGAAATAGATATAACAAATCTTTGGATTGAAGAGCCAGACCTTGAAGAGATATTTATGCATTATTACACAAAGGCGGACTAAAAGCTATGAATATGTTTCTACATGAATTAAAGGCTTATAGAAAATCCACTATTATATGGACCTTCTCTTTAGTTGCGCTTGTTGTATTTTTCTTGTCAATGTATCCTACTTTTTCAAAGGACGTTGAATCGTTTAAAAAAGTAATGGAAGGATTTCCAGAGCCAGTAAGAAAAGCATTGGGAATCTCTGTAGATAGCATGTCCTCTATCTTAGGCTTTTACTCCTATACATTTTTATATTTAACACTTTGTGGTGCAATTCAAGCTATGAATCTAGGTACAGCAATTGTATCAAAGGAAGTCCGGGAGAAAACAGCAGATTTTCTTTTAACGAAACCAGTTACTCGCAGCAAGGTTATGACATCAAAGCTTTTAGCTGCATTAACCTGTCTAATAATTACCAATGCAATTTACCTAGTGGTTGCTAGTCTTATGGCATCCATTGTAAAAACAAGTGATTATAGTTACAAAATATTCTTTTTACTTTCTATTACACTATTTTTCGTCCAGCTTATATTTCTATCACTTGGAGTTATAGTTTCTGTTGTTGCTTCCAAGATAAAATCTGTACTACCTATTTCCCTTGGCACGGTATTCACATTTTTTATTATTGGTATGTTTTCATCTAGTACTGGGGACGATGCTATACGATATATTACGCCCTTTAAGTATTTCGACACAAACTATATTATGAAAAATTCTAGTTACGAGGTTTCATTTATTGTAATAGAAATAGTGTTTGTTATTGTAGCAATTTCAGCCAGTTATTTTGTATATTCTAAAAAGGATGTCCATGCAGTTTAATTATTATTAATAGTTAATGATTATTTAGGAATATAAGGGGGTTAGTTCATGAATATATTTATTATAGAGATGAGGGCTCATAGAAAAAGCCTTATTATATGGGCTTTTGGCATACTATTTATGGTTGCAGCTGGTATGGGTAAATTTGTTGCGTTATCATCCTCGGGTCAATCTATGAATGATTTATTGGCTCAAATGCCCAAATCTATGCTAGCTATGATTGGCATAGGCACTTTAGACTTGTCAAAGGCCAGTGGTTATTATGGAGTTCTGTTTTTATACCTAGTGCTTATGGCAACAATTCATGCTGCTATGCTGGGAGCTGACATAATTTCAAAGGAAGAAAGAGATAAGACCGCAGAGTTTCTACTTGCAAAACCTATTTCAAGAAATAAAGTCATAACATCAAAATTATTGGCTGCCACAATGAATATTTTGATATTTAATATTATAACTTTGGTTTCTTCAATAGTTATAGTGGGAAAATACAGCAAAGGGGAAGCAGTAAGTGCAGATATAGTAATATTAATGATTGGGATGCTTATTATGCAGCTTATATTTATGCTTATTGGCACAGCCGTAGCTGCTGTAAGCAAAAACCCGAAGACTGCTACATCTATATCTACAGCAGTTCTGTTAATTACGTTTATATTATCTGTAGCAATAGACATAAACAGTAAGCTTGAAAATCTCAAATATCTTACGCCATTTAAATATTATGAAGCTAAAAACTTAATGTCTGGCGGTGGACTTCAATGGAGCTATCTAATATTATCAATTATAATTATTTCAGTAATGTTGTGCATTACATATACTTTTTATGAAAAAAGGGATTTGAGTATATAGTAGTGATAAAAAAATGTGTATAACATGGGGCTTTGCTCCATGTTATTTGTTTTAAGTTTATAAATGATATATTATAGGTATGATAATTACAATGTAATTTAAACAAAGGAGACTTACAATGAACATTACTATTATTTGCGTAGGAAAAATAAAAGAGAAATATTTAAAAAGTGCTATAGATGAATATACAAAAAGACTATCTCGATACTGCAAACTGAGCATAGTTGAATTAAGTGATGAGAAAACTCCAGATAATGCCTCGGAAAAAGAAGAGATTATAATAAAAGAAAAAGAAGGAGAGGCAATTTTAAAAAGCATAAAGGATAATATGTTCGTAATTGCTCTAGAGCTAAAGGGAAATATGTTATCTTCAGAGGAGCTGTCAAGCTACATAATGGACTTAGGCGTAAGGGGCGAGAGTAATATAGCTTTTGTCATTGGGGGTTCACTGGGGTTATCTAAGGCTGTTTTAGAAAGAACCAATTATAAATTATGTTTTTCGAAGATGACTTTTCCACATCAATTATTTAGAGTGATGTTGCTAGAACAGATTTATAGAGGGTTTAGGATAATAAGTGGGGAACCGTACCACAAATAACGTAGACCTTTTGAGGAAATTGTATTATTTAGAATACTTGATTATGTTTGGAAAACAAGCGAATGGGTTATGACCTTCCGAGAGTTCCAATCTCTTTTTCACCGCCAATAAAAAAAGGTTTCAGCGCTTTTGCTGAAATCTTTTTTATGAGGAAAAATAAACAATAAGCAGCTGTTATTTACTGACACGGTTTCGTCCTTTTTTCTTAGCTCTGTACAGGGCTTTGTCGGATCCTTTCATTACATCGCTAGAGTTTTTGTATTTACTGCTTTTCTCACATACTCCGATGCTTATATTAACAAATAACTGGATTGAATTCCCGCGTTTTGATTTTGAACTTTGAGCTTTTGAGGGTTTTCTGGTGTAGCCTGATTTGGATACTTGCTCACGTAAGGTTTCCAAATGTGGTATTACGTCATTTATAGCTTTACCTGGAAACAGTATTGTAAATTCTTCCCCCCCATAACGAAAGGCTTTCCCACCGCCTGTGACTTGCATTAAATTAGAAGCTACCAATTTTAAAACATCATCCCCAACATCATGTCCATATGTATCATTGAATTTTTTAAAAAAATCAATATCTACCATTGCAATAACATATTTATTTCCTAGTTTCATCAAGTCCTCCCTAAGGGCGCGGCGGGAAGGGATTCCCGTAAGCTCATCAAGATAGGCCATTGAGTAGGAGTCCTCAATGATGCTGATAATTAACATTAAACCGGCGGCACTTAGATATATAGAAAAAGATATCTTATCATTAATGAAAAAGAGGGCTGTGAAAACAGAAATAATAACACCAACTAATCGTACTTCAAAGACACTATTTTTGACATAGGCTTTTATTATAAAAAATATCAGCGTTAAAAGGAATATTAGCAAAGCTATTTGATGCATAATAGTTTTCTCTAAAGGGAGATTTATGAATTTATAATTCAAAATATTTTGTATTGACGGATCATTAGACACAGCGATTTTATATATAACAAACAGCTCAATTAGTATAAAGGAGATACGTATTTTTCCCCATAAGGAGAATATGCCTCTTTCCTTTAAGTACGAGAAAGTAACGATGTTAAGAGGTATAAGCATGCACATCACGGGATAAAGGACCTGAGAATAAGATGTGATGTTTATTGACAATCCTGGATAATAGTTTAAAAACAATTCAAATAAGGTAAGCAGCAAAATTATGAGGAAAACCCTCCCTTGATTAAATCTAATGCTTAGGATGATGCCTAACACAAATATAATATATGAAGAATTCTTAATAACAAGGATAACAGGAGGTGCGAATGAAGGAATTTTTTCAATCAAAAAATAACATCCCAAAAGAATAAAAATATAAGTAATATGTGACAAGATCGTTTTAAAAGTAATTTTCACGTAAGTTCAACCTCCATTAATTATGCACATATATTATACTATATGTAGTTTAAGAAGCTAATTTGTCGATAAAGACTATATAATATATTTCGGTTATCCGAATAGAATCTTTAATTTTGAAAATTATAGGAGCGGTGATATTACTAGAATTTTTTGATAGTTCAACTGTAAATTCTAATGAGGATACTAAAGGGTTAAAGCAAATATATCTAGTAATTATAAATATAAAGTTAATTGTGACAAAAAATAACGCATTAGTAGTGCAAAAAATGATAATTTCACTATTAAATTATGTAGTAATTATGGTAGTAATAATATTGAGAATTATGATGCTAATAAAATAAAATTCATATTTGTAATAAGATATAAAAAAAGTCAACGCTATACTAGTTATGGTGAACAGTACCATAAATAACGGAGACTTCTTTTAAACTATTGATCTTTAGAGTTTGAATTCTTTTTAAAGATATTGGAAATTGTTTAGCAATACAATTTCCAATATCTCGTTAAAATTAATAAATTTACAATAATAGTAATATTTGCATTGAAAATATGATAAAATGATTAAAATGAATTTGATTTTTAAGGAGAGAGGCAAATGTTCAGACCAATTTAACACAGAATGAAGTTACAAGATATTTCAAAATTAACCTTTTAAAAAGGTTTTTTTGTTGTGCAACTTTGGAGGTGTGTTAAAAGTGAATAAAAAGGCCAATGTTTATTTAATGTATATTATTGTATTCCTACAGGGGTTTGTTTTTTATGGACCGATTGCTACATTATATAGGCAAAGTAAAAACTTATCTTTGTCTAATATGTTTTTAATAGAATCTATATCATGGATTTTAATGATTATTTTTGAAATTCCATGGGGATGGTTTGCAGATAAATTTGGGTATAAAAAAACGCTTATTATTTCAAATTTTATATTTTTCATATCAAAAATAATTTTTTATAAGGCAAATTCCTTTGGAATGTTTTTTTTAGAACGAGTGTTATTATCAGTATCCTTAGCCGGAATTTCAGGGTGTGACATTGCGCTACTATATTCATCGGTAAAGCAAGATGAGAGCGAAAAAGTATTTGGTAGATATAATGCATTTTCAACTGGTGGTTATTTAATTGCCTCAATTATGTTTTCAATACTAGTAAAAAAATCCATGGATAATACTGCATTTTGGACTATTATACCTTATGCAGGGGCGGCAGTATTAACACTGTTTCTAAAAGAGGTTAATGTGAAGCAGGAAAAAAAGCCTAAGTTTAAACAAAGTTTACTAACAGCGTTTAAAAACAAAAGTATTATAATATTGGTAATTTCCTTTGCATTAATAAATGAAGTAGTTCAAGTAGTAGGTGTATTTTTAAATCAATCACAATATGTACGCTCGGGAATAAATATTAAATATTTTGGAATATTGGCGGTTGTTATACAATTAGTTAGATTAAGCTCAATTAAAGCCTATAAATTAAGTAATAAGCTAGGCAAAAACAGAAGCATTCAAGTTTTATATAGTATTATTATTATATGTTGTATAACACTTGTATTTACATCTAATGCTACACTAACTATACTTTCAATAATTTTTATCTGTGGCAGCGCAGCTATAATTTCTCCTATAGTTTTAGATATTGAGAATAAAAGCATAAGTACTATTGATAGGGCGACTCTTTTATCAGTATTTGCTATGTTTGGTGATTTAACTGGAGCAGGAGTTAATGTGATTATTGGTAAGACAGCGGATATTTCTACTTCATCAGCATTTATAGCTTGTGTGGGTATGTGTGTTTGTGCTTATATATTATTGTTTGTCTATAAGAAAAAAAGTGTCAAAGAAAATCCAAGGGTTTACCATGGCTAGGTATGAACTTATTTTAATAATACTGCTGGAGGTAATGTATGATTATTGAAAAGAAAAGTATAGAAGGTAAAAGTCTAACATGGATACTCCGTTGTCCAACAAGATATGATGCAATTGAATTATCAAAATTAAGGGTTAAAATTGATGGAGAAACAGAAAATCTTGATAGGGAATCTGGTGAAGGGTTATTAACGCCAGAAGATTTTGAAAAACTTATTTATGAAGATTCAATAAAAGAAAAAACTATATTTTTAGTTTCAGAGGTAGAAGGTAAAATTGTTGGATTTACCCGCTTAGAAGGAAGTAAATTAAGTAGATTTAGACATAAAGCAGAGTTTGGAATATGTATATCAAAGGAATACTGGGGCCTGGGAATTGGTAAAGTACTACTAGAAAATATTTTGATATGGGCAGATACTGTGGAGATTGAAAAGATTTCATTAACTGTGGTACAAACAAATACAAAAGCAATTCAATTATATATAAGATATGGATTTGTAGAAGAAGGGTTATTAATAAGGGACCGTATTCATAAAGATGGAAGCTATTATAATACAGTTATCATGGGAAGGGCATAATATGACGTTAAATATTTATTCCAATTGAGGAGGTATAAAAGATGGCTACAGAAAAACTAGATTATAAGAAAGAGTATAAGGAGTTATATTTACCAAAGCAAAAGCCAAATGTGGTAGATGTACCTGCTATGAAATTTATTATGGTAAATGGAAGTGGTAATCCAAATGATTCCGGTGGAGAATATCAAAAGGCGGTAGAACTTTTATATGGATTGTCTTATACAATAAAAATGAGTAAAAAAAATGACTGCGAGCCGAAAGATTATTTTGACTATGTAGTTCCACCACTAGAGGGATTATGGTGGATTGAAGAAAAAACCATGGACTTTACGCAAAAGAGCAAATTTTCTTGGACTTCAATGATTAGGCAACCAGAATTTGTGACTAAAGAAGTATTTCAATGGGCATGCGAAGAACTTAAAAGAAAAAAAACGCTAATTGATACTTCAAAGGCATATCTTGAAAATTTTAGTGAGGGATTATGTGTTCAAATGATGCACATTGGACCATTCGATGATGAACCAAAAACAATTAAACTCATTGAAAATTATATAAGTGAGAATAACTTAAAAAATGCAATTTCATCTGTTGAAATTAATGGACGGATACGTAGACACCATGAGATTTATTTATCAGACCCAAGAAAAACAGCTCCTGAAAAGCTTAAAACTGTTTTAAGGCATCCTGTTGTTAGGCTGGATTAAACGCATTAGGGTATACGAGTAGATTTGGTTACACAAATCTACTCGTATCATTTTTTGCCATTTAGGGAATGTAGCTAGATTTGTGTAAACAAATCTAGCTACATTATTTTTTTTGTATTAACTAATGGTATTTGTGGAAATAATATCTAATAATTAAGTGAGGAGGAATAGTTA
>NZ_JAHLEF010000048.1 GCF_018861755.1 Clostridium sp. CF012
AATTTATTACTCATTTCAACCCCACCATTTCCTGCTTTTTTTCTATTATACACAAAAATATCCTATAGGGTAGACTTTTTTTAAATTGTCTACTCTATAGGATACATTTTAGTTAATAGTGTTTTTTATTTAAGATTAAATTATAATAAATTAAAATAGTAAATGAAATAGAATATAATTTTTAAAATAGCAAAACATATAAGCATAAATATAGATAAGGGAGATGTTTTTATGCCTAAAGATAGTCAACCGGATAATAAATTTTCTAGACTAGTAAAGAGTAATTATGACACCCCAATAACAAGAGAAACTGGAAAAAATCAGAATGCTACAACAAAAAAACAATCTGCTGACAGAAAATAAAAAAAGCAGTAGCATATAAATTTATATGCTACTGCTTTTTTTAAATTTACACAAAAATGGAAAAACCAAGATGTTTTAATAAATTTTACAGTGATTTAAATTTTATAATTTCCTAAGAAATAAAAAATATTGTTATAATTTATTGCATTATCACAATATTATGTTAGAATTTAAATATATTATTATTTTACTAATAATAAGTTTTCAGTTTGTGATAGTTAATCCCAGGTAAAAGTCTGTGGTTGTTTATATTTTGAAGCTACAGGGTACCTGTGGCTTTTTATATTTTTAAATGCAAGGATTAAATTATTAATAAGAGTATCTTGAAGTCATCATGGATACTATTGTACTATTTAAGAAGGAGTGAAGATATTGAGTTTTTATGTTTATAATACACTGACTAGAAATAAAGAAGAGTTTATACCTTATAAAGAAGGTAAAGTAGGTATGTATACTTGTGGGCCTACAGTTTACAACTATGCACATATAGGTAATTTAAGGACATATATTTTTGAAGATGTACTTAAAAAATCCTTAGAGTATGCAAATTATAAAGTTAAGCATGTAATGAATGTAACAGACGTAGGTCACCTTCAATCAGATGGAGATGAAGGCGAAGATAAGATGGCCCTGGGAGCAAGCCGTGAGCATAAAACCGTATGGGAAATCGCTAAGTTTTATGAAGATGCTTTTTTTGAAGACTGCACCAAACTTAATATAAAAAGACCAACTATTGTATGTAGAGCTACAGATCATATACAGGATATGATAGATCTTATAAGGAAACTTGAAGAAAAGGGCTACACTTATGTTTCTAATGGAAATGTATATTTTGAAATTGATAAATTCCCGGATTACACAAAGCTTGCCGATATTAGTATAGATGAGCTTAAAGCAGGAAGTAGAATAGAAATAGATCCTAATAAGAAAAATCCACTTGATTTTGTATTATGGTTTACAAATTCTAAGTTTTCTAATCAAATTATGCAGTGGGAGTCACCCTGGGGTAGAGGATTTCCAGGCTGGCATTTAGAATGCTCTGCAATGTCTATTAAATATATTGGTGAATATTTAGATATTCATTGTGGCGGAATAGATCATGTTGCTATACATCACACTAATGAGGTAGCTCAATCTGAAGGGGCACTGGGACATAAATGGGTAAAATACTGGATGCATGCAGAGTTTCTAGTAGTAGATAGTGGTAAAATGTCAAAATCCACTGGGGACTTCTTAACAGTGTCGAAACTTGAAGAAGAAGGCTATACTCCTTTAGATTACAGATATTTCTGTCTTCTATCTAAATATAGAAAGCAATTAGTGTTTAGTTTTGAGAGCTTAACTGATGCTAAGAAAGGGCTTAAAAAACTTAAAGAGAGAATCTCCTCCGTTTTAATTTCTGTAGATGAAAATGATGTAGTAAGTGATGAGAAAATTGAAGGTTACAAAGAAAAATTCTCAACATGTATTAGTGATGATTTAAATATAGCAAATGCCTTCACTGTACTTTTTGATGTTTTAAAAGATGATGAACTAAGCAATAAAGAAAAAGCTATACTTATAGAAGATTTCGATAAGGTATTGTCCTTAGATCTTATGATGGTGGAAAAGGGAGTTCCTGGAATAGATGAGGAGCTTATAAATAATCTTATAATTGAAAGAGCAGAAGCCAGAGCCAGTAAAAATTGGGCAAGAGCAGATGAGATAAGAAATGAATTTATAGCTATGAATATTGAACTTCTTGATACCAAGGAAGGCACAACTTGGAAAGTTAAATAAGTATGAATTAATAAAGTACCTATGAGTAATCATAGGTACTTTATTTTAGCTAAATTTTTTAGTGACATAGGGGTTTTAAGTATCATTTAGGAAATGTTAGAAATATATGTAAAAAGCATTGAATTAAATTCAGTAACAATTTATAATAATTAAGAGAAAGATTGTAAATTTCATCTGGAAATTTAAATGGATTGACTTTAGAATTAATAAAAGCAGTTGAACAATTTAAAATTTAACTATGATTAAGAGGAGATGTTTAATTGGCAACTAAATTAATAATTGGGGTATTATTTTGTATTATTTTTGTTATGCATATTCTTTTCATTAAAATTGAATACAAAAAAGGATGCTATTATACTAAACCACTATTAATGCCACTACTGGCAATTTATTATATCTTAAGTGTAGCAGAAGTTAATAAATTTATTGTAATAGCATTAGTCTTTGGGTTCATGGGTGATGTATTTTTAATGTGGCCAGATAGAAAAAATAATTTTATACTGGGACTAGGATCGTTTCTCCTAGGTCACTTTTGTTATGTTTTACTTTTTTTACAAAGGATTTCTTTTGTAAAAGATGTACCAGCTTGGTTTTACCTTATTATAATAATATATGTTAGTGTAGCCATATCTGTAATGAAAAATTTGACAGTTTATTTGGGAGATATGAAAGTACCTACTTATATATATATGGCAGTTATCTTATTAATGAGCTTTTCTAGCTTAGCACGTATTTGGGTTATGGATTTGAGGATAGCCTTCTTGCTTCCTTTTATTGGGTCATTATTATTCTTATCTTCAGATACTATGTTGGGATTTTACACTTTTAAAGGTAAATTTAAAAATGGAGATATATACATTATGCTGACTTATGTTTTAGCTCAAGTTTTAATTGTTGGCGGATACTTATACTAGAGTATATTAACAAAAATATATCTAAATGCAAGTTAACTAACTACAGTTATTATAATGTCATCTTAATTATTAAATATTTATATGGCATAAAAGATCAGATTATTATAATATGTAATTATAAATTAGGTTGCATTTTAAGGGTATTTCATAATAAAGTACTTAATAGTTAAATTATAGTGGAATTCTAATATAAGAGGAGATGATATATTGACAAGATTTATATTAATAGTGGCAGCTGTATGTATTATAGTAATTGGTATAACTTATTTAATTCATAGGTTAGTGGGTAAAAAGAAATATGCTAAGTATATTCCAGCAATTATTTTTCTCCTTATGGGAATATATAACGTGTACATGATTAGAACTAGTCCTGGTGAAGGTCTCGGAGATATAGTAAAAGCACTGTATATATTTGTATGTGCTGCTTGCTTTATAAGTGGAATAGGTACAGGGGTGTTTATTGATCTTATTTTACCAAGGATATCTTCAAAGAAATATGATATGGAATAAATAATTTTTAGCATAATGGTTAATAAGTGAATATATTATGGAATGGAGGTAGATTTGTGTAAACAGCTATCTCCATTCTCAATGCATATGAAGAAATATATGCATTTATGATTTAAGGGGCGATTCTATCTCTATCCCTTGGGAATAGAGTAACTTCACGTACATTTCTAAGACCTAAAAGTTGTGCGGTTAATCGTTCTAGTCCTATGGCGAGTCCACCATGAGGTGGCATTCCATATTTGAATACTTGGAGATATCCACTAAAGCTTTCAAGGTTTAATCCTCTAGAGGAGATACTTTCTTTTAACTGCTGATAGTTATGAATTCTTTGACCACCAGTAGTTATTTCAACACCTCTAAATAATAAATCGAAGCTATGTGTACTTTCAGTTCCTTCTGGCATGGTGTACATAGGTCTTTTGCTACGAGGATAATGAGTTAGGAATATGAAATCAGAATTATATTTTTCTTTCACATATTCACATATGAACTTCTCACCTTCAGGGTCTAAGTCGTTAATAAGATCAGTTTTGCCATAGGTCTTTTTTAGTATTTCAATAGCTTCACTAAGTTTCATGGAAGGTATTTGTTCACTGATTTCAGGAAATTCAACCAGGAGTAAAGTTAGCTCTTTTGAACACTTATTAGTCACATATTGAAAAATATATTTTAGAAGTCTTGTCTCAAGCTGCATTATTTCTCTTTCATCTTCAATAAATCCCATTTCAAGGTCCATACTTACATATTCATTTAAATGCCTTATTGTATTGTGCTCTTCTGCACGATATACATGTCCGATTTCAAAGACTCTTTCATAGCCTGCACCCACTAGCATTTGTTTATAAAATTGAGGACTTTGCGCTAAATATGCTTTTTTTTCAAAGTATTTGAGCTCAAATAAACCAGTTCCACCTTCAGTACCTTCAGCTACAATTTTTGGACTAAATACCTGCGTAAAGTCCTCATTTTTTAAAAATTCGGAAAAGCCTTGAGCTAAGGCTGCTTGTATTTTAAAGATTGCATTGGTTTTTAAGTGACGTAAGGTTAATACCCTATTGTTTAGAAGAGTATCTATATTTATGTCTAATTCCTCTTTATTAATTTCCACAGGTAAGTCATCACTAACTTGCGAAATAACATTTAATGTTTCAACTAACAGTTCACATTCTTTGGTTTTAGCATTTCTTTCTTTAACATCACCTATTACTTCAACTATGGATTCAAGTTTTAAACACTTAATATCTATAGTTTTTGTATCTAGAACACATTGAACTATGCCAGACCTGTCTCTTATTATTAAAAAGGCTATTTTACCCATCTTTCTTATTCTGTGTATCCACCCTTTTATTTTTGCCTTTTCTCCAATATGACAGTAAAGATTTTCTGTTAATAAACGTTTCATAAATATGTCCTCCTTTTAAATAATTTTCAATATAAATTTTTAGCGACTATTGAAATCTCGTTAAAAAATCCCTGAGCATAAATATTGCTCAGGGACGAAAATTTCCGTGGTACCACCCTTGTTAATCATTAAATATAATTAAAGATAGAAGGGGACAACAATTGTGGAATAATAAATACGTCAAAAAACTCTCACTCCATATAGGAATCATATACTATTTACTGAACCGTATTAGCTAAGCCATTCATTTACCTCTAAACAGCTATTCGTCAAAAATTCGTCAAAAATAAAAATTAAAAAAATTAATCGAAAATATTATTAATCAATTTTATTGCCATTTCTTGCATGTCAGTTGTAACATGAGAGTATGTTCTCATAGTTTCTTGAACGTCATGTCCCAATAATACAGAAGCCATTTTAGGGTTCATTCCATTGCCTATAAGCAATGTTGCATAAGTGTGCCGAAGTTCGTGTACTGATATTGGATAACCTAATTCATGGTATTTATCGGCTAAGGAGGATCTTATGGCATCAGCATTTTTATTGCCAAATATTCTTCCATTGTAATTTCTAGGGTAGTCTTTTTTATACTTTAATATTTCTGCTAATAAATTAGGTGAAATTGGAACCTCTCTTTTTGAATTTTTAGTTTTTAAAATTCCGAAATCATAGACTCCAGAATCAAGTTGCTTCCACTGTTGTGTGACCTTAATCATTAGTCTGTTTTCATCTATATTATCCCAAGTCAACCCAAGTATTTCACCTATCCTTAAACCGCATTTACCAGCTATAGAGGAAATCATATAATATTTTCTATTTGTTATTTTATTTAATAAAGTGTCTAATTCTAGCTTAGTTAATGCGGTTTTTTCAGTTTCGTTTTTATCCTTTGGAATTATAATATTTTGAACTGGGCTAAAACTTATGATTTTATATTGGTCCAGGGCTGAGTTAAAGATAACTTTTAAGATTTTAACATAACTTTTTATGGTTGAACCTTTTAACCCTTTCTTGGTTAATTGATCAATACGATTTTGCAAGTTTATATTTCTTATTTTAACCATTTCAAGCTCATTAAGGTCATTAAAAACTCTAATTGCATATTTATAACCTAACACTGTATTAGGCTCTTTGTAGAGCCTTTCATGTGTAATAAACATATCTGTAAACTCTTTAAAGGTAATTCCCTCATGTTCCTTACTTAAAATATCTTTTAATTTTAAATCCTTTTCTAAAGTCTTTACTTCCAATTGAGCTGCTGCCTTGGCCTCTTTTTTAGTTTGAAATCCTTGTTTACTTTTCTGTTTCCATTTGTCCAATTTGTCTTTATAAGAAATAATATATTGTATCCCTTTGTCTTTTTCACGATATGTGATATTATACTGCATACAATTTCTCCTTTCTTTAAAATATTTCCATTACCCCGAATGGTTCAAAATAAACCACATAATTATCTATCTCATGAAACATCCCATATTTTTCTCTGTAATGACTTATTGCACCTTCTAAAAACTCTTCTGTTATATTCAGATGTTCTGCCATCTCATGTCTATTTTTCATACCTTTTTTATAAGCATCTATAATTAAAATTATACCTACTAATTTTTCATATCCCCAGTTTCTTGCAATCTTTTCTTGCTTAACACTTCTAATGTCTTTTGTATTCAATATATTTCCAAAAGATGTATGGTGATGCCCTAGTTCTTCAGCAAGTACACAATTCTTTTCTTTACTTGTTTTTAATTTCGAATTAATAGCTATAATATTTTCACTGTACAACCCTTTTAAGCTTCCTTTAAAATTCATTTCTATAACATCTATCCCATTATCTTGCGCTTCAATTAACAATTCTTCATACATCGAATTCCCCCAAACCCTTAGTAAAAATGTTATTTATTCCTTTTTGAAAGAACATACTTAATAAAGTTTTCTATATCGTCTTTATCATTTTCTGTGAACTCTTCACCATCAAAGTGTGCTGCTATAGTTTCTAAATTATTTTTAGATTCGTTTTTATTAAGTTTAGAATCGTCAAAGTCATCTAGTTTACATCTCAATACTCTAGCAAGGGCTTTTAAAGTTTCAAGTTTAGGATCCTTTGTTGTGCCATTTAAAATTTTATTTAAAGTACCAAGAGGAACACCAGATTCATTAGATAGTTGTTCTGATGTTAGTCCCTTCTTCTTTTTTAATTCATTGATTTTTTCTAATCCCATTATTATCACCCCTCTTTACTATAGGTAATATTTTACCACTTGTCAATATATAATTTACCGTTAACGGAAAATTTTAATATAAATACGGTTGACATTTACCGTTGAAGGATATAAACTATAAACAAGATAACCGTTGACGGATAGAAAGGTGGTGATTAAATGTTTAGAAACCTTTTAGCTGAGATGAGCAGACAAAGAATAACTAGGCAAGACATAGCTTCTTGCTTAGGGGTGAGTGAAAAAACCGCAAGAAACTACATCAATGGAGCAACTAAAATATCTTGGTGCGATACTTTGAAAATTAGAAATACTTTTTTTACAAAGCTTGACATTGAATACTTATTTCAAACTAACGAAACAAAAAGACTTAATTAGAAACATGATAAGGGGTATACGCATTCTGAAACGGTGGATATTATCCGTAGTAATGGCATGGAAGATGTAAAAATGAATACTAAGTGGACACAAAAGGGCAGATTGTTTTTATATGATTTATTAAAAGTACATGAGGTGTTACCAATTATAGAACAGATAAATTTTAAAGCGATAGGGTATAAAAATCTAAATTAAAAAGGAGGATTAAAAGTGGAAAATCAAACTATGAGAAAAAATAAAAAAGAGAGTTTCATTGTAAGTTTATTAACTCAACAGGACATAGCTTCAAGGTGGCAAGTATCAGTTCAATCTATTGAGACTTGCAGAAAAGAAGGAATTATAACTCCCGTTAAAGGAGTACCTGGCATTCGGTTTAGTTTAGCAGAAATTGAAGCGGTAGAAGGTGTTGCACCAACTAGATTTTCTCCATTAGAAAGAAGAAAATTAGAAAGAGAGATCGAAGGGCTTAAGCAAAAATTAGCAACTTATGAAGATGTAAGAACTACAATTTTAAATGTTTCGTCTAAAATAATAAATTTGTAGGCTGAGAAGCCTAATTAAAAAATTTCTCCTACCAATAAAAGTAAACACTTCTTAATTTACATTATTCAAGTTATATCTAAATTATGACAACTCTAACCACATTGCATCGCACTGGTGTACAAGCTCCATCAGAGGGTAATAAATTTTAAGGAGGAAAGTAAAAATTATGGATTATAACAAAATCGCAAATAAGTATACAAAAGCAGATATCGAAGACTATAAATTTGCAAATGCTTTAGAGGTAAAAAAGGTCTTGGGATATGATTTTAGAACAATACGAGGGTTTAAAATATTATCATTAGAGGATAAGACATTGGCGGAGAGAGTGATTTGTAGCTTTATAAATGGTCATGGATTAGAAGTAAGAGAGGGAATAAGACCTACAAAAATTAAAAGAGAGCTAGGTAAATTTACTGTTTATTATGGCGAAAGATACAGTTATTTATACGATAGCGGTTCTGTAGGATAACAAATATTTTTGAGGAGGTATTTTAATTGTCAAAGAAACTTATAGAACAGATGATTGGACAACCTATAACAGATTCTGAATTTAAAATAATAATGGAAATAGCAACAGATGATATTAAATTTAATAGAATCAATTTTAAAAAATATACGAACCTAAATTATGTATTAGATATAGCAGCCAAGGGTGCTGAAATATTTAAAAGATGTGCCTGAAAGGTGGTAAATAAATGGATAAATATATTGAAGAAAAATTGCAAAAAATAGTTGTACTATATTTTAATGGTTATACAGTAGCAGAAGCTATAAAAAAAGAACCCTTTGTAGAGGGTCCAAAAGTAATTTCCAACAACATTATAACATAAAGTGGGTGAAACTACATGAGCGATAATAAAAAATATTATTATTTAAAATTAAAGGATAATTTTTTCGATAGTGATGAAATAAAAATTCTTGAAAATATGCCTAATGGGTATAAATATTCAAATATTCTTTTAAAACTAAATCTTATGTCTTTGAAATTTCAAGGAGCTCTAAGATTAAATGAGTATATACCCTATAACTTAGAAATGATAGTAGCCTTGGTAGGACATGATATTGATACAGTAAGAGTCGCTTTAGATATTTTTGAAAGACTTAAACTGACAGAAACTTTAGATAATGGAACTATATATATGCTCAATATAGAAAGCTTAATAGGTAAATCGTCAACAGAAGCGGACAGAAAGAGAGAATTCAGACTTAAAATCGAAGATGAAAAAGAAGGTCTTGCTAAAGGGACAAATGTCCGACGTTTGTCCGATATTTGTCCACCATGTAAAGACGAACGTCCACCAGAGATAGAGAAAGAGATAGAGTTAGAGATAAAGAAAGAGATAAAGAAAAAGATAGCAAAAACTTTTCAATCTGATTCTGATGAATACAGATTATCTGTTTACCTTTGGAGCTATATTAAAAATAATAATGGACAGGCTAAAGAGCCGAATATGCAGAAATGGTCAAAAGATTTTAATTCAATACTTAGATTAGATAATAGATTAGTTGAGGATATTAAAAAAGTAATAATATTTTCTCAAAAAAATGAATTCTGGTATAAAAATATTTTATCTCCAGAAAAATTAAGAAAGCATTATGAAAAGCTAACAGTACAGATGCAAGAACCTAGATATGCAAAAGTTAAAAGTAAAGGTCAATTTGTAGAAAACTGTGAATCAAGAGATTATGACTTTGATGATCTAGAAAAAAAACTTCTGGCAGGTAAAGTAGAAGTAGAAGAAATGAAAGCAGGCATCAATATAAATGACTATTAATAATCAAGAAATATTCACATTAAAAGAAATTGCAGAGGATATAGACAAGCTAATCAGAAATTTCTTAGAAATGAAAGTAGTTACTAAATATAAAAATGAAGAAGAAATAAATATTCAAAGGCTCAGTCTATGGTCATATAATATTCAAAAAAAAGAAAGAGAGCGAGTGAAAAAATGTATTTTGAAGAATTATCTATAGAGGAAAAAGTTGATGCTACTATAAATTATATTAAAAATAAAAAAGAAATGGAAATCAGAGGACAAGAAGAAGCAGACAGATATATAAAAAAATCTTGTAGGAAAAGAGCAAGGATGAAGTAAAAGTATCAAATAATAAATATTGGAGGTATAAAATTATGAGCAGAATAAGTGCTTTAAAAAATAAAATTTCTAGGTTGGAAATTGAGGTATCAGGATTAAAAAACAGATATAGTGCTAAATATGTAGCAGCTCTAGACAAAGAAATAATTGCGTTAAAACAAGAGGGACAATGTAAGCAAATAATAATTGATGGCTTGCACTATAAACTAGATAGGTCGGGCAAGGCTTTAAAAAATGCGTATGGAAATGTAGCTAGGATGGACAAGCTCATTAAGGATTCAGAAGATAAGAAAATCAAAAATAGACTTAGAAAATTGCTTTTGGGATAAGTAGGACTTGCTAAATAGTACGTTACAAAATAAGGGGGAGAATTTTGAAAGTAAGAAAGAAAGTTAGCCCAAACGGAGGATGCAATATATCAGTTGAAATTGCAGGTAGAGAATGGAATAGTTATTGGTCCGCACCTGGTATTAGTGTAGATCATGCAGGACTTAGGTATTTAACAGATAGATATCCAATTATTAGCACAGAAAAAAGAGCAGCAGAATTTAAAAGACAATATAAAAATCTTTGGATAGAAGTTTCTGAAGAACAATTGAAATTAATGCATGATGCATTGGGTCTAGGGTACAGTAAGAAACCATATAGGAATAGGTTTCAAACCCATATGAGTGATTTAGATTGGAATGCATTAGTGGAAAAAGGGTTAGCTATAAAGAGTGAAAATAAACCTAATAAAAATGGATTTACTTGGTTTTGGTGCAGTAAAGTAGGTGCTGAATTTGTTACTGATAAAAAAATAAGTGATGAAGGTTACAAAGATTTATAAATATTATAAAATAAATAAATTTAAAAGGAGATAAAAACATGAGTAAAAATTTTAGTATTGAATCACTAGCAGATGGAGCAATAGCAGAACAAATCAATTCAGCGATTGAAAAGGTGTTAGAAAACATTTCAGACATGAATACACCTTATAAAACAAAAAGAAAATTAAATATAATTCTCGCTTTTGATGCTGATGAATCACGTGAAATGTCTGAGGTTGGAGTTACTATCAAAGCAACATTAGCACCAGCTACACCAACTAAAACTAGGATATTGATAGACAGAGATAATAAAGGCAAGATAGTAGGCGCTGAATATAAAAAACAATTAAAAGGACAGACGGAGCTAGAAATTCAATGCGATGAAAACGGTGAAATAATAAATAATTCAGCAGCAGCTACAGAAGATCTAAAAGGGTTAAAGCTAGTTAAATAACAAATAATCACCTACTCATATGAGAGGTTAAGATTTATAGGAGGAATTTTATTATGAACGAAGTAAATTCAAAGGAAGCATTAGAGTTTTTAGTTGGGTTAGGTCAAGGAGAATTAAAAAGATTTATTGCTGCAAATGGTTTTGAGTATACAAACCGAAAAATTGAAAGAGTAATAGATCCTACGCCTTCAGCAATTGGTGCTTCAACTTTAACATCATTAGTTGATTATATTAAGAGCAATATAGATGAACTTGGTAAAATGCTCATCCAGGTAGAGAGTCCTTCCAAAGTTTATTTGTATTCAGAACTTAAATCGGACAAGCGTAGAGAAGAATACATGGTGTGCAATGCGATTGTGCCTAGAATAGCATTCGACAATTTTATAGAAACAGAGAAATTCAATGTTATGCTGCAATCAAATTTTGTAAAAAACAATGATGTTGAACAGTTATTAATTGTCACAGGTAGTATTAAAGATGAAGCTGTTAAACAAGTCGGAGACGATGGTATATCTCAATCAGTAACAGTTAAAACAGGAGTTGCAACAATGGGTGCTGTAGTTATACCTAATCCGGTTATGTTAGCACCATACAGAACATTCCCAGAGGTAGAACAGCCAGTAAGTAAATTCATATTTAGAATGAAATCGGGCCCAACGGCAGCAATTATAGAAGCTGACGGAGGAGCATGGAGAAACGAAGCAATGGAAGGTATAAAAGGATTCTTAAAAACAGAATTAGTTGAGATTGCTGATTTAACGATAATTTCATAAAAAACAATTATATGAGAATGGAATATAGATATTCATTCTCATATAAAATACTTAGTTATGTCGGACTTGCTAAATAGGGCGAAGGAAAAGGGGGATAAAATGAAAATAGAAATTATTAATATTCCAGATGATTTGTATAATTGTATGCTAGGTAAGATAGCGGATATAACATTAGAACTTGGCTTAAATGGTAAATTACTAAGTATGACAGAAGACGAGGTTAAAGTTGGAATTAGAATTGATTTAAAAGAATAGCTGCATAATCTGAAAATATTATCCCATAAAAAATAATGGAAAAATTCCTATTATTGTTGTAATCATTAATATATATATAATTACAGTTACTGTCCTTAATTCCAATTTCTTGTTAAATATTGAAAGCAAAATCAAACCCATTAATGAAACTAATAATATATATATTGGTATTGGTATTATTGGAAATGCCATATATAATTCCTTCTTCCTTCTTTCTTATTTAATAGGTGAATTGTTATGTGATTATATAAGTATTATGCCCTTTATTTCTGATTTATAGTTTTAAAATGCTTCATGTTGAGTTGCTAATTTTTATTAAAATACGAATTAAGGAGATAGAATCTTGGAAAATAAAATTAGGGTAGGAAAACTTTAAGAAGGTTGCAAACAGAAACAAATTATATGCAAAACGAAAAATACAAGGTAAATCATAATATGGACTTCAAATAAAGCGAAGCAACTATTGTTACAGAAAGGAGAGATTTAATTGGATACCAAATTAATTGAAAAAATACAAAAGTTATTAAGCTTAAGTGAAAGTAGCAATGCTGAAAGCTCAGGAGCTACTTGCTAAACATAAATTATCAATGCAAGAGGTAACGAGTTTTAAAAAATACAATAGTAAAATCAAAGATAATGTAAGCAGTATTTCTTTTACAAAGGCTAAGTGGAAAGGAAAACTGACTCAATTAATAGCAGAAAATTTCGGATGCTTTAACTATTATAAAACTAGAAGAGTTAATACTATAACGTTCTTTGGAAGAGAAGAAGATATTTTAGTTTGTAATATAGCTTTAGAATATGCCGTAGATTGCATAGAAAACACTATAAAAAGAATACAACGAGAGTATGCAAAGGATGGATATAGCGTAAAGGGTGTGGGCAATGACTATGCTATGGGTTTCATAGTAGGTCTAAAAGAAAATTTTGAGGAACAGAAGAAAGCTAACCAAGAATGGGGATTAGTATTAGTTAAAGATAAAGAAGTAGTTGAGGCATATAACCAAAAGACATTTAAGCATTCTATCAATACTAACACCACATTTCAAGGGAATACAGATATTTACTACAAAGGAGTAGAAGATGGCGAAAAGTTTAGTATTTCTAACAAAATTTCCGAAGGCGAAAATGAGGAAGTCTTAGGTCTGGAAGCCTAATATTTCTTCACATTTCAAGGAAAGTTTAAATCATTAGGATAAATAAAAACAAGCTAACTCGGCACTGGCACTGGTCTCTGACCTCTGACCTCTAGGGTTCCGGGTTCGGGACTTTGGCACTGGCACTCAAAAATTAGCTTGTAAATAAATTATAACAATAAAGTATTAAGTTGTCAATATCATGTCTATTATGCTAATGAGTGGATTTGGATGAATGCTGATAACTGTACACCAATAGGTAATAAGCATGGCTAATGATAAAATAACGACTTGGATGGAATAGAGAAAAAATTGCTAGGTTAATGGACTTGTTGGAATTGGTCCAGTTTGTTTTCTTAAATTAAACAACATATCAACTTTCATTCTAGCAGCTAATAAATATATTATTGCAATGTCAACAAACTCAGAATCTGCATAATTGAAATTTTGCTCTGCTTGTTTTAGCTCTATAATGGCTTGAGTAATTTCAGTATCCATACGTTTCTCCTACTTATAAATTTATTATACTACTAGGTTATTTTAATTTCCTACATTGCATCTAAATTGTACTGAATTAGATTATATTTTATAAGATATGTGTGAACAGTTAGTTTTAGACCAGTATATGCAGATGCTTAGAGAGCAGGAATAAGAAATAAATAGACTTAAAAGGTCTCAAAGGTGAGAGTGTGAAAAAAGGGCGACGGAACTATTGAAATTGAAAGTCCGAACAATGGTCTTTGAAAATTGAATAATACGGCATTTAAAAATGAAAATATTTACTATTATAGAAATATAGTAATGTAGAAATATGTATAATATGCTATAATTCCTGTAGAGTTAGGTCAACGTTGTAGTTTATTGTGAAATCAAGTTTGTAAATAATTTGTGAGTAGGAGAGATAAATATGAATAAAGAAGTTATAATAACAGGTTTTACTATTTTTACACTTTTATTTGGAATTTTCATGTTTGCTTGTGCAATATGTAATCCTAAAAAAATAATAATTGGAAAATTAACTGAAAGCGAGATTAAGAATAAGGAAAAGTTTATCTATTGTAATAGAGTCCTATATCTATTTAATGGTTTAATAATGGTTTCAATTGGAGCACTGCTGTTGCTAAATATAATTGATAGAAGTTACATTGGCATTTTATATTCTATGCCAATGTTAATATTAGCAATAGGTACATCTATTTCAAAAAAATATTTAGTTAAAAACCATAGAAGGATATGGTAACATGCTTTTCTAATGTACAACAAGTATATTATTACGGAATGTTCTTATTACGCGTCACAACTAATAAAACTGAATAATCCCTTAAAAATGCCGTATTATTCAATTGAATTTTACGGCATTTTTACGTCGTACTTCAAGAATTAGATGACAATGAAAGGGTATGCAAAGTTTGAGTCCCCTTTGAGTATATAAAACAATTTCTTAAAAAACAATGGAGGTATATATGGAAAAATTAGAAGGAAATAAACTAACTGATAAAATAATAAAGGAAATTGAGGAAGATTTAAAATGTTATCCAGACTGGACAATTAGAATTAGTATGCCTGGCCTTGGAAGTCCTAGCGTATATGGAACAGAGGTTCAAAAATCAATTTGTTTCGATTCTTATATTGAAAGAGACTATGAAATATCAGAAAAAATTAAAAAGAAAGTGGAAATAATAGATAAAGTAATGGATAGACTCGCATTGCTAAATGGAAAAACTAAAGAGTTAATAGAATACAGATATTTTCAAGATTATAGTCCAGAGACTGTAATGAAGTTTATAAAGTTAAGTAGGTGGGGATATTATAACGTTAGAGATAAGGCTTTGGAGTGCTTTGCAAGGGCTATGGGATATATAAAATAAAAATAATTAAAATAGTCTGACGAAAACCAAACAAAAACCAAACAGATTACTAGACTTTAACCAAACTATTATATACTATTATGTTATTAGCTATAAATGGATGGCGAGCTAGTGGAATTAATGCATAATCCATATATAGATAAAAAACTTAAGAAAAAAATTGTCCCCCAAAAATAAGCACTGGTAATAACTGGTGCTTATTTTTTATGCTAAAACAGTAAAAAAGGGGAATATTAGTGTGTAAAACTTTATCTTAAGAAAGTGGAAAATAGGATAAGATTCGGAGTGATACGAATGATTACATATTATTACAAAACATATTAGAGAGCTGAAAGTAACCATAACTAAGTTGCTTGATGATGCTCTTTTTTATATAAATTTAAATCAAAAGAAGAAAGCGGGTGGCGACATGAAAAGTCCAATAATATGGATGGGTGGAAAATCAAAATTAGTAAATACTATTGTCCCAATGATACCAGAGCACAAAACTTATATAGAACCATTTGGTGGAGCGGGATGGATATTATTTGGAAAAGAACCTACAGTATCAAAGCTAGAAGTATTAAACGATTTTGATTGTAATTTAATTAATTTTTGGGATGTAGTAAAAAATAATCACGCAGAATTAATTAAAAGTTTTGATTATACCCTAGTAAGTAGAAAAGTTTTTGAAAGGTATAAAGAAAAATATAAGCTTAATAATTATAAAGACAATATAGAAAGAGCTCATATTTTTTATTATCTTTTAAAAGCAGGGTTTGCTGGAAAAATGACAGGAAACTCATTTGGAACAGGTAAGGGCAAATTAAATGGATTAAGGCTAGATAAGCTTGAAAATGACATTAATAATGCATATGAAAGACTAAAAAATGTAACTATTGAAAATAAATCGTTTGAAGATTTATTTAGGATTTATGATGGTAAACAAACATATTATTTCTTAGATCCACCATATAGAAAAACAGCACAATACCCAGTGGGGAAATTTACAGATGAACAATATAGTTTATTAGCTGAGTGTTGTAAAAATATGGAGGGTAAGTTTCTACTTACAATAAATGATGATAAGTTCATAAGAGAATTATTTAAAGATTTTATTATTATAGAACATAAAGTCGCTTATAGCATTAGTAAGAATTCTAAAGGAAGAAGAGAATTTAAAGAACTAATAATTAAGAATTATTAAATTAAATAAACGCGATAGTTCTCTATTAATAAAATATAAGGAGTAATGATATGTTAAGTATGTATACAGGTCTTAAGTGTAAAACATGTAAGTTAGAATTTGTATTACTAAGCGAGGATGTTAAATCAATTCCTAAAAATAGATACTTAGCATGTCCTTGCTGCAATAGCAAAAGAATAATAGTTATAAAGGCTAGTGATAGTTTAAAAGAGTGTATGGGTCATAGTGCTTACCAAAGAGTTCATGGATCACTGAGGCAGGTGAGATAATGAAATGAGAAAAAAAGGTAAGAATACAGCAATAACAATAAAAGAACCAAAAGATTTACAAAGAATTGCAAATAGATTAAAAGAATTTAATTATGAAGCATATATTTTGTGGAGCATAGGAGTTAATACAGGGTATAGAGGTAGTGATTTAGTTAAGCTTACAGTTGGTGATATTAAAAGGGCTATTGCCACTGGGGAATTAATAATATTAGAAGAAAAAACCGAAAATACAAGGAAAATTTCATTTGAGAGAAGTGTTATTTTAAGCAATAAGCTATTAAATATATTAAGTGATTATGTTAAAGAAAAATATGATTCTGAGTATATTTATTGGTCAACCAAAGGAGAAGGAGTTGCTCCATTTAAAAAAAATATTGAAAGAGGATACCTAGGAAAGATATTTAAAAGAGCAGTCGTAGAATTAGGTATTTCTAAAAAAGCGGTAGGAACTCATACTGCTAGAAAAACTTATGGCTATTTTCAATATATTGAACATGATAAAGATATTCATTTTGTGCAAAAGTTATTTGGTCATTCAAGGCCAGATATAACTATGGATTATATAGGATTAGACGATGATATATTGCAAGAAGCAGCACAAACAATGAATAAATATGTTTATTAAAGAAATAGGGTATATTCATTTTTTTTAGTCTTCAATACCTTACTTTTAAGGTTAAAGATATTGGATGTATAAAAATTGATGCATATATTAGTAGAAATTAATAAATTTAAATACCTTAGAATGGAAGAGTATAAGGTGAAATATACTTTAAAAACTCTAAAATAAGGATGAAAATATTTGAAAAAAGTAAGGGGAATAATCAGTTTGGGAAATGATGAAAATTATCGTAGCACTTTAAAAAGTGAGTGCTACGATAAGGAGGTGTGAAAAATAGCTAGAAGTGATAGTTATGAGGAGATAATAGAGAGCCACTTAGACCAGATAGAATCATGGCTTGAGCAAAATCTTACAGATAAAGAAATTGCGGAAAATCTAGATGTTGCATATTCGACATATCGGAAATACAAGAGTATTAGCGTAGCACTTAAGGGTAGAATTGCTACGGTAAAAGATAAAAAAAATCAAATAGTAGAGCAGTCTTTATATAAGTGCTGCAATGGATATAAATACTATGAAGAAGTTATATCAAAAGTTAAAAAGGAAGTACTCGCGGCTGATGGTGTTACTGTTTTAAATGTTGAAGATATTGTAATAAGCAATGTTAAAAAATATAAAGGTCCTGAGTTAGCAGCACAAAAGTATTGGTTAAATAATAAGAATAAGGTTAAATGGAAAGATGATCCTAACAAGGTAGATAATGATAAGAAGCTTATTAAGCTTAAAGAAAAAGAAGTCAATGCAAAAATAATTGAAATATAAAGATAAAGAGGAGCGAATAGATATGGAAACAGTAAGACCTAGTGATAGCAAAGCACCTAAGGCACCAGGTAATCAATTAAGTAATGAACCTAAACGTAACACTATAACAATTGGTATAAATCTAGAAGGATATGATCGCATTAAAGAACAGTTTAGGAATATAGAGGCTACACTTGACAGGATAATAGAGAAACAAAAGTTTATAGGTATAGACTTAGCAATTGGCAATGATTGCACAGTGTATAGCAAAGCAAGCAGGTGATAGAATGTTATATAAAGTTTGTCCTACATGTAAAGAAAAGTATGAACATATAAGCAAAGATAGTAAGTGTAGTAATGGCTGCATGGATAAGGATAAGAAGGAACGCAACAGCAACTATGATAAGTTTAGTAGAAACAAAGAGAGTGCATCATTCTATGCGAGCAAAGAGTGGAAGAAGATAAGGCATGTAGTAATGAATAAGTATCATAGCCTATGTGTGTACAGTCTTATAATAGATAACAAGATAGTCCCAGCTGACTTAGTACATCACATTAAACCATTAACAACACATAAGGAATTGGGGTTAGATATTAACAACTTAATACCTTTGTCTAGTGGCGTTCACAGTTGGATAGAAAGCAACTACACAGAGGATGAAGAGAAGTTAATGAGAGAGCTAGTCGAGAGGTACGACAAGGAATATAAGTAATATAAAGATATTGAAAGTCGATTGCCAAGGGGGGTAGGGGGGGTGAAAATTGTTTTAAGAGAGATCACCTTCACCGTCTATAGCCTCTCAGTAAAAATTAATCTGTAAAATGGAAGTTCTGGATTTCAAATAAAAGGAGGTTTTGAATTTGGGAAGACCAACTAAGCCTGCAATAGTGTTGGCGGAGTGCTCACAAACTAAAGAAGAAATACAAAATAGAATTGATAATGAAGAAAAATTAAAAGGCAACTCAGATAAAATAGATCCTCCTGATTATTTAAATAATAACCAGGTAGATTTATTTAATTATATAAAAAACGAACTTGAAGCAAGCAAGTTATTAAGTAACTTAGATATTTTTATTTTAGCTAAATGTGCTATTGCTATTAGTAGATTGCAATATATAGAAAAAAAAGTCAATGATAATCCTAGACTATTATCAGTACAAAATACGTTAATGAGTAATAAAAAGAATTATGATGCTGATTTTTTTAGATGCTGTAATGAATTATCTTTATCACCAGCTGCTAGAGCAAAACTTGGGAATATAAATTTATCAGCAGAAATAGACAAAGAAGATCCTGTTAAAAAAGCATTGCGTGGCGATTAAAAATGGTATTGCTAGAACGTGCCTTAAAATATTGTAAAGATGTAACGGAAGGTACAGAAATAACAACAGTAGAGGTTATAGTACAATGTACAGTATTTCTAGAAGACTATAATAAAAATCAATATAAGAAAAAATTTGAGTTTAGTTTTGAAGAAGAAGAACTTAAAAAGATAAATAACCTCTTAAAATTATTTAATTATGCAACGGGGTTTGTAGCAGGCAAACAAGTTTTGGAAGGCTTAGAAGGATTTCAAGCCTTATTTTTATGTGCATTATTTGGGTGGAGATATAAAAACAATATTAAAAAATTTAGATATAGGGACATAATATTATTTATTCCTAGAAAAAATGCTAAAACTTTTATAAGTGCATTAATAATTTTACTCTTAATGCTAACTGAACAAAACTTTTCAGAATTTTATAGTATTTGTATTGATAGAGAACTCGCAAAAGAAACAAGAAAAGGTATGGCACAGCTAATAAGTGCTAGTCCAGATATTTCAAAACATTTTTTCGTATCTGAAAGCGAAATAGGAATTATAAGATGTAAGTTGACAAAAAGTTATTTTGTTCCCAGGACTTCCAAGGCTGATAAAAACAACTCTATTAGACCAAGTTGTTTTATTGCAGATGAAGTTGGAGCATTTACAAACAATGATAATATACAAGCTATGCGTAAGGGCCAACTAAGTGTAATGAATCCGGTTTGTATTAAAACTACTACAGCATACGCAAATAGCGATAGCATAATGATAGAAGAACTGGAATATGACAGAGCAGTATTAAATGGTACTATTAAAAACCCTAGACTGTTTTGTTTATTATATTACTGCACCAAGGAAGAAGCATGGACAGAAGAAGGGCTTTACAAAGCTAATCCACTTAGAGTAGAAGAAAATTATAAAGAAATAAGAGAAGATAGAGAAACATCGAAATCAAAAACTAGTGAACAAAAAGAGTTTTTAACTAAAAATATGAATATCTTTTTAGAAACAGATGAACTTGAAAAGTATGTAAATATTGAATATTGGAAAAAATGTAGAATAACCTTAAAAGAATTTAAGAAAAAAATAAAAGGCAAAAAAATAAAAGTTGGTATAGATTTATCTGTAACTACGGATCTAACCGCAGTAGGAATTGCCTTTGAGGATGAAGGTATTATCTATTGTTATTCACATGGTTTTTTACCTGAGGATAATTTAGCAGATAGGCGAGAGAAAATTGATTATAGAGAATATGAAAGAAAAAAATATTGTGATATACATCCTGGAATGACGGTAGATTATGATAAGGTTGAAAAGTTTGTTAGAGGTATAGAAGCAATGTTTGAATGCGAAATAGATAGTATAATAACAGACCCTATGAACGCAGGTGAGATGGTTGGAAGACTAGCCGAAGATTATGACGTTACTAAATTAAAACAGACATATACGAACTTAAGCCCTAGTACAAAAGAATTTCGTAAAAAAATGTATGATAGTGAAGTTAAGTATGTAGAAAATGAATTGCTTGATTGGAACATGAATAATGCGACAACAAGTGTAGGAAAATCTGATGATGAAATGCTTAATAAGCAAGATAAAAACAAGCAAAGAATAGATATGGTAGTTGTGCTTATATTTGCACACACTGAACTAGTAGAAGACAAGCCAAAGCCACCAAAACTCACAGAAGACTACATTAACAGATTTTTTAATAAAGAAGGTGTGAAATGAAACTCCTTATAAAGTTTATTGGTACCATATTAGCAGAATTACTACTAATTATAGGTGCTATTTTTATTTTACTAGCAACTTACAGAATGAACATGATAGCTTTTTATTACGTCTTAGGAATAATGCTTATTTTAACTGGCTTATTTATAGCAAAAACTAGATGAAAGGAAGTGGTCAATCTATCTAATAAGCTATGAAAGGGTGTGATTAAATGAAACTATTTGGAAGAAATACACAAACAAATATAAAAAATGCAACAATGACACTTAATAGTCCAGAGTTTTTAAGTAGTATGGGGATAGATACTAACGGGACAGGCGATAAAATGGGCGAAATTACTTATTTTATTTGCATGAAAACTTTATGCGAAATAATGGGTAAACTTGAAATTAAAAAGTATAAGATTGACGAGAAAAAAGGCAAAGAAAGGGTGCTAGATAATGAACTCAATTATTTATTAAATATTGAGCCAAACCAGTATTATACCGCCAGCACATTAAAGCAATCAATAGAACTTAATAGAAACCATTACGGGAACGCTTACGTATACACTGAACGTTATATGGTAGGCAGAAATGGTGGCAAACTTAAAGCTCTATGGATATTGCCCTCTAATGAAGTAACAGTATGGATGGATGATAAAGGATTATTTGGACAAGTTAACGCAATGTGGTATGTATGGTCCGATAGTAAAACGGGAAAACAATATAGGTTTAGCATGAATGAAATATTACACTTTAAATCATCAATAACCTTTGATGGAATAATTGGTAAAAGTATAAAGGATATATTAATAGATCACTTAGAGACTGCGCAGAGTGGACAGAATTACTTAAAGAAACTCTATAAGGGCAACATGCAAGGAAATAAAATACTCTTATATTATACTGGGACATTAGATCCTAAGGGAGAAAAAGCCCTAATTGAAAATATGGAAACCTATTCTTCAGAAGTAGGAAGTGGAGCATTTTTGCCTTTACCAATGGGATTAACAGCACAATCACTAGACAGTAAGCTAGTAGATGCTGAATTTAGCGTATTAAAACAAGCAAATGCGCTAGGGATTGCTGCAGCATTTGGGGTAAGCCCTAATTTTATTAATGACTATAGTAAAAGTAGCTATGCTAACAGTACAACTCAACAACAATCTTTATATACAAATACTATGCAACCTATTTTTAAATGCTACAGTGAAGAATATACTAGAAAATTATTAATAACTAAAGAAAAAACAAACAATACCTTAGAAATTGATACAAAAGCATTATTTAAACTTAATCCAATAGAGCAAGCGGATGTACTGATGAAACAAATTCAAAACTTTATGATAACACCAAATCAAGCAGCGGAAGAATTAGGGTTGCCATATATCGAAGATCCTAAAGCCAACATGTTAATAGGAAATGGAAATTATATTAGTTTAGATTTAGTTGGTAGCCAATACACTAAAAAGTAAAGGAGGTGAGTAAATGAAAATAAACGTAAAAGGTGTAATTGTAAGTAGCAGCGATGCTTGGATTTATGAATGGTTAGATATTGAACATACTAGCCCTAGTGGTGTGAATAAAGCGTTAGAAGAAGCCAACGGAGAAGACGTTGAAGTTATGTACAATAGCGGTGGTGGAGATGTTTTTGCGGGCTCTGAAATATATACTTCATTAAAAGATTATAAAGGTAAAAGTACTGGTAAAATAGTTGGGTTAGCTGCAAGTGCTGCAAGTGTAGCTGCTATGGGTGTTGAAATACTGCAAATTTCCCCAACCGCACAAATTATGATTCATAATTCTTCAATGTATACTAGTGGTGATAATAGAGGGCTAACACAAGATGCTAAGATACTTAAAGGCATTGATGAAAGCATAGCAAATGCCTATATGTTAAAAACAAACCTTCCCCAGGATGAAATATTAAAACTTATGGAAAATGAAACATGGCTAACGGCGCAAGAAGCAAAGGAAAAAGGATTTGTAAATAGTATAATGTTTGAAAATGAAAATAAATTCGCTGCTAGTCATGGCAACGGACTATTACCTCAAAGTGTTATTGATAAAATAAGGAATGAATTTAAAGAAAAAAGTAAAATAACAAATGAAGGTCTTGAAAATGAAGCCTTACAATTAGCAAAAGCAAAACTTGAACTATTGACATTATAGTTCTTTTTTTATGCCAAAAATTAAATTATAAAGGATGGGATTAAATGAAATTATCAGCAGAATTACAAATTGCATTAAACAAACTAAGGAATGAAGCAGATGCATTGAATAAAAAAGAAGGAGTAACAATTGAAGAGGTACAAAATAAATCAAATGAGATTAAATTAGCAAAGGCAAAACTTGATCTACAGTTACAGAATGAAGCAGACGAAGAAGCTGAAAGAAATGCAGCTGTTAAAGTAACAGTAGGAGGAGAAAACCCAATAGGAACACTATCTATAGGCGAAATAATCGCAAAAGCGGTTATCGGAACAGCCACAGTGGAGGAATTAGGACAGATTAAAAACCTCATGCAGGAAGATGTAAAAGAAAAAGGTGGAATTATAGTTCCGGCCGATATTAAAACACAAATCATCGAACTTCAAAGAAAGCAGTTTGATATTAGACCTTTTATTGACGTTGAACCAACAAGTGTATTAAAAGGTAGCAGAGTAAAAGAAGCTGGTGAACCCGATGCTGTAGGTTTTGCAAGTGTTGATGAAGCGGCGGAGTTCCAACTATTACACGAACCTACTTTTGTTGACGTTGAATATGCAGTTAGAAAATATGGCGGAATAATTCCAATTACTGCTGAACTATTGGAAGATACTCCTGAAAATATTCTTGCTTATATACTTAAATGGATGGCAAAAAATGAGTTAAATACTTATGGATATCAAGTATTTAATGGATCAGGCGTTAAGGCAGCAGAGGGAATAATGACAGATGTTAAAAAAGTTAATGGTAAGTTATTAACCAGAATTTTAAAACTAGATACGGCTCCAACTATCAAACAATTTAAAACTGTATTTAATAAGGATCTTGAAGCTATAGATAATGATAGTAAATATGTCTATACCAATGCAGACGGTTATGACTACCTAGACGGGTTAGAAGATAAAAATGGACATCCATACTTACAACCTGATGTTACAAGAGAATCAGGATATAAATTTCTTAACAAAACTATAGTTCAAGTTCCTTCAAAATTTTTAGCAACTTATGATGATGCTGGAACAAATAGAACACCGTTTATATGTGGAGATTTAAAACTCCTTTATACAATGTACGATCGTGCGCAAATGACAATAGAATCTACTAAAGTCGGTGGAGATACTTGGAAAACAGACAAAACAGAAATCAAAGGTAGATTCAGATTTGATGGTAAAATCAACGGTGATATAATGGCAGTTAAAATCTTACTTGCTAAATTAGACTAGTTAAATAAGGGGTGTAAAAACCCTTTCATTTTTAAAAGTAGGTGATTGAAATAATTTTAACATTAGAAGAAACTAAACAATTTTTAAGAAATGATTTTGAAGAAGATGATCTATATATAAAAGAATTAATTCAAACATCGGAAGATTATATTATAGATTCCATTGGGTTAGAAAATTACAACTTAAAAATATTAAATGAAAGATTTAAAAGAAAAGGTAGATTATGTTGCTTAGCAATCATACAGGATTGCTATGACAATAGAACTTTTGCAACTAAAGATAATGAAAAATTAAGAATGGTTGTAAGTGGAATGTTATTTCAAATGAAATTTGGAATTTATGAATAAAAGTAGGTGATGAAATGCCGAATATAACAAAAAAATTAAATAATAGAGTAGAGCTATGGGGCATGGTTAATTTCACGAACGAATTGCTTGAACAGGATAGAAAAGAAGATAAAATAAAAGATATGTTTGTTCAGATATTACCCAATTATTCTGCATACGATAGAGAAACTCCAATCACAGAAAAAGAAGAATTGGTAATTAAATTAAGATGCAGAAAGCTAAGTATTCCAGCACCTAAAAAGGATATGTTTTTTGTCATGGAAGACTTTAAATATGAGGTTTTATCATTTATACCCGATTTTCAAAGCAAAGAATTTTGGGAATTTAAATGTAAGGTGGTGATGGAATAGTGGCAAACGTAGGATTTGATACAAGTGAGTTAGACACTTACATGAGGGACATGGCAGGGCTTAGCAGAATAATGCCAAAAGAGTGCAAAAAGTTTCTTAAAAAGAGCGCAACAGATTTAAGCAAAGTACAAAAAAGTACTTTTAAAAGTTTTGGAATCGGTGACACTGGTGAAACTGAAAAAGATATATTGAAGTCCATAAAGTCAGGTAAAACTTATAAATACGCAGGAGAAATGCATTGTAGGGCATTTTGCTCACACCCGCTAGGACATTTATTCGATGTGGGATACATTCATAAAGGTGGGTTCAAGGACAAAACTGGCATTGAAACATGGGTTGAAGGCTACCACTTTATTGAAAAAGCAGAGCAGCAATTCCAGGGCGGATATGCTAGGTCGATAGATGATTTTATAGATAAAATGATTCGAGAAATGTAATAATACTTACAACATTTATTTTAATATAAAAATTGTGGCAAATATAGATATTAAAACAAAGGCGTTTATAAAAATACATTTGGAGGTGGTTTGTATTGTAACACTTAAAACAATCAATTTTGCTATTGTAACGCAGATTACAAATGCATTGAAATATACTGCCTATAAGGGTGTAAAGTTTGCTAGTACAGACATAATTGAAAAAATAACAAGGCCTTCACTTTATATAGAGTTTAAAAACAACAAAACAAATTTAATGTTAGCAAATGCCAGGGAGCGTAATTTAGAATTACGACTCTTTTATTTTTGTAAAGACATTAAGAATAGCAAAATTGAATTGATGGAAATGCAAGATTTGCTTTCAGATATTTTTATTAGTTACTTGAAAATTGATGAAGAAACTTATATCCATATCCATGAATGTAAGTTTGATATTAATAAAAAGGATGGTTATTTGATACTTAGCATTCCTGAATTATATTTGTTAGAGCAATTAGAAGAAGAAGGTACAGAAATGTTAGAAGTATTAGAAGTAAACACTAAAATAAATTAGAAAGAAGGTAACAGTATGAACCAATTACCAACGATTGATATAATTTTTAAACAACAAGCTTATTCATTCGTTCAAAGAAGTTCGAGGGGAAATGTGATCTTAATCTTAAGAGATTCAACAGACATTACATTTAAAACAAAGGAATACAAGCTACTAACAGAGGTTGTAGCAGATATTTTAAAATATACACCGGAAAATTTGCAATAT
>NZ_JAHLEF010000049.1 GCF_018861755.1 Clostridium sp. CF012
ACTAGTAAGATAAGAAATAAAAGTGAGAATATTAAAGTTGAGCTTTCAGATGTTGGATTATAATTTTCTGTAGTAGATAGCATTATTATTAAACGTTACAATCTAAGGTTTTTGACGTTTTTAAATCTAAAATATTAAAGCCCGACGTTAGTTTAATTACTAACATCGGGCTACTTGTTTATTCGTCAAAAATTCGTCAAAAATTAATATTGTTTTTATATGATTTGATACTAAAATCTCAAAATTATTTTCCGAACAATGGCTATATAACGGGTCTACATCAATTCACATTACATTCGTACTTCCTATACATCACTCCATATAGGAGTGAGAGTATAAATCCCACGGTACCATCCTTGTTAATCATAATTAATTGATTCACTTTATTCCTTTTAACGGGGGAAACCGATACAATCTAATAACTCAATAGTGAGATTTCAAATGTACAACTCCGAGATGTCTTTCAGTATAATGATTCTTATTAGGTTTGCACTATCCCTAACTCACTTTGAAGATTTCATCAACTTACTATTCTCATCATAGTTTTTACAATAATTACTATAAATTTTATATAACTATAACATTACATTTTTTTATTGTCAAGTGCCTTTATTCAATTTTACTCCCTTCTGAAGCTGCCTCGATTTTTTCATGGCTACCAAGTGATTTTGGTAATCTAGCATCATCATTTTTCTTAATCATGATTTGCTGTTGGGTAGTATAGTTGTAGTTTTTTGAATCTTTTCGTGCCATATATATTGCCACCTTTCTAAATATTAATAAGATATATCAATACTATTTATATTAGTTTCTCCAGCATTTATAGTATAATACCCTTTTGATTAAAATCAACTTACGATTTTTAAAATGGAAACTTCTTAACTGTCCCCTTACTTTATTTTTTCTAATGCACTATAAGACAATTTAGTTTATAATATTGTGTATAGTCGAAAGCAGGGAGAGAAAGATTGTTAATAGAAATAATTTATTTTTGAGGTGAGTAACATGGATAGAGTATCTTTAAAAGCTTCATTGGTAATTGGAATTATTGGTATAATTTTAATATCCCTTATATATTTTAGACCTGTGAGCATAAAAAGAAACTATAGCGGTTATATATTTGCTGACAATAGTGAATTTGAAAAATCCACAGAAATTGTGCTTGTGGGAGAACTAAAAAAGAAATTATCTTTAAATCATGTATTCACTGGGAGTGTAGAAGCGGAGGGTATTAAAGAGAAGGTTATTTTAAAAAGAATATGGTCCAAAAATAATATTTTTAAAAGTTCGGGATATAATGCATTTATAGAAACTAAAAATAGTAAAACAGGGCAATTTGAGGTGACGGGAACACTTGATACGTCAAAGGATTTCAACGAAATTATTATTAGACTTGGTAAAGTAGATAGTAAGTATAATGGTAAATTTAACATTTGTGGTCCAAGTAGTACTAGTGAAGAAGCCAAAGGTATAATAAAAGCTATGGAGAAAAATAATTAAAGTTGTTGGAGGGGTTGTAATGTCTAAAGAATTAATTTTAAAATTAAAGCCATACCTAAGTGAAAAAATATGGGGATGGGAGAAATGGGTGCTTTCATGTCATAAAGACGGAAAATCTACAATACAAGAAGGGGTTTATAAGGGACAAGAATTGTCTGAGCTTCTAGAGTGTGGCAATGATTTTCCTATATTAAAAAAAATTATAAAAGCAGAAGATGCACTATCGGTACAAGTACATCCAGACGATGATTATGCTAGAAGGTTTGAAAATGCAAATGGGAAAACAGAGTGTTGGTATATATTAGATGCAAAGGAAGGCGCCACGTTAGTATCGGGGATAAAAAAGGGTTTAAACAAAGAGAAGCTTAGAGAAATTATAAAAGAAGATAAATTAGAAGATTACTTAGAGCGAATCAATATCAAAAGAGGAGATTTTATCTACATACCAGCTGGTACTGTACATGCAATAGAAGCTGGGGTAAAGCTTATTGAAGTACAGCAAAATAGTAATATCACCTATAGACTTCATGACTGGGGACGAGGTAGAGAAGTGCATATTGAAAAATCCTTAGATGTCATAGATTATGAAGGTAAAAATCATGGTGGAAAAATTGATAAATTTGATAAATTAGAGACACCCTATTTTAAAGTAGAAAAAATAATTGTACATAACAATTATGTAGACAGGGTTAAAGAAAGTTTTCATTGCTATATTGTTATAAGTGGTGAGGGTGTAATAACAGCTAATAATGTGGAAATGAAGTTAAAAGAAGAAGAGACGATTTATATATCAAAAGGAATAGAGTATACACTAAAGGGGAATATGGAATTAATAAAATCAAGTGTTTAAATTATTGCTAGGAAGGATTTTTACTTAATTTAATCCTAGCTAAAAAATATAAAGGTGGTTTTTAATATGAAAAAAATGAAGTTTTTGAAAAAAGTGATGGTATTATTTACATTGATTTTCGTGATTGTTGTAGGAGGATGTACTAATAAGGAACAAGTTAAGGGTGATAGCACTCCCAAAACAGAGGAAAAGGTAGAAGCACCAAAGGCAGTTAAAACAGAAAAAGGAGTAAATGACAAAAACCCTTTGGTTACTATAGAAATGGAAGATGGATCATATATAAAGATAGAATTATATCCAGAGATTGCACCTAATTCCGTTAGAAATTTCGTTTCACTAATTCAGAAGGGGTATTATGATGGATTGATTTTTCATAGAGTAATGCCAGGGTTTATGATACAAGGTGGAGATCCCGAGGGAACAGGTGGGGGCGGACCAGGATACTCAATAGCTGGGGAGTTTAGTGAGAATGGTTTTAACAATGAACTAAAGCATGGAAAAGGAGTAATTTCCATGGCTAGAACTGGTGAACCGAATTCAGCTGGGTCACAATTTTTTATAGTGGTTGCTGATTCTGCTAATAATTCTGCTAGTTTAGATGGTAAGTATGCTTCTTTTGGTAAGGTTACAGAAGGTATGGAATCAGCCGATAAAATAGTTGCTGTAGAGACTGATGGTACCAAACCTATAAAAGAACAAAAAATGAAAAAGGTTACTGTAGACACCTTTGGAGTAAAATACGGCGAAGTGGAAAAGGTGAAATAAAGTATAAGCAATGCTCATAATAAAAACTCTTATGTTTTCAGCATAAGAGTTTTTTGTGGATCGTAATTAAATTTATATGTTTTTGAGATTTTATTTTTCTTAAAAAATAAGGACTTTGACTGTTTTTCTACGTTATGGTATACATTTTACAGGCTGAGGATCAAAAACTCTAACAAATTTTATGGAATATATATCACACATTAGCATATCATTTGTACCACTTTCTTGAATAACAATAAAACTAATTCCAACTTCTTTCAAAATACCCTCTCTATCAATTAACATACTAGTTCCTATTAAAAATTCTATTTTTATATATTTACCTATTTGTCTTGTTAGCCAGCCTTGATTATATAGTGGATTATTTACTATGGGGGAGGTAGGTGGAAGTTCAGGGTTTTGCCTATTGGGAGGAGCTTCCAATAAAGGTTTTTGCCTTGTATCGTCCATCATATCAAAATTAGGCAAAGGTATCATTGGAGGCTCTGAAAACATAGGATAAGGATTCCACTGTGGTGTTCCATTAAAGTTGTTAGGTGGTACTATAAACATAAAATATCCTCCTTAAAAAATTATATTAAATTACGGGTTAATGGTGTTGATAGTTATGATATCCTCAATTTAGTTTACAGTAGTATTATATTCAGTATATTTAAAAGGGTACTTAAAAACTAAATTAAATTAAGTAATGAAGCAAGTGAGTTGCTATAAATAGCTAGTAAGTCAAATGAAAGTTTGATATAATTAAAGTGCATTTGCGTCTCATTTGGTGAGATATTATTATTCGTGATAAACCAATAATAGCAAATGTATTTTTTATTTTTAAATGCTTACACATGAAAAAAAATATATCTATAATTATATATATATACTTATGTTGGACAAGATATGACTATAATAAAAATTCGCCCCCCTTAAAATTGGGTGGTTATTCGTATAGTATTAAATAGACAAGTTATGAAACATTTATATAAGAGGTGAATTAGTGAATTATGCTAAATAGTGGAGATATATTAGATGGGAAATATGAGGTAATTAAAACTTTGGGAAAGGGTGGTATGGGTACCGTTTATTTATGTAAAAATAAAAGACTTGGAAACCTGTGGGCTATAAAGGAAGTAGTACAAGATATAAAAAATACGGGTATTTTGACAGAAGCTAATATTTTGAAAAATCTAAACCATGTTGGTATTCGTAGAATAGTAGATATATTTTATGAGAATAATAATCTTTACATGGTTCAAGACTATGTAGAGGGGCAAACACTAAAAGAGTATGTTAAAGTAAATGGTAAGATGAATACAGAAGATATATGCAGGGTTACATCGGATTTGTGTGACATTTTAGGCTATTTGCACAATCAAAAACCAGCTATTATATATAGAGATATGAAACCATCTAATATAATGATAACGCCTAATGGGAAAATTGTGTTAATTGATTTTGGTATTTCAAAGGTTTATAAGAGTGATACAGATCAAGATACAGTGAGCGCAGGTTCTAATGGATTTGCGGCTCCGGAGCAATATGGCGTAGGAAAATGTTGTGCTGGAACAGACATATATGGCATTGGAATGTTAATATACTTTATGGTTAAAGGTAAGATTCCAACTACAGGCATAGAACCTCTTTTAGATGAAAATTATGAAGCGAATATTGATTATAATTTAAGAAGAATAATACAGAGATGCGTTAAGATAGATATTGTGGATAGATATATTTCAGCAGAAATATTAAAAAAAGAAATTTTAGATGTATTAAAAGTAGATAAATATGAAAAAAAAGCACTTTTTAGTAATCATAATAGTGACACCAAAGTCTTTATTAAAAAAGAAAAAAAAAAATTACAGATATGGGTAAACTTAAAAAAGCTATTAGTGCATTTTTATTATTTGTAATTGCAATTTTAGCAAGTGTCTTTATTTTATATGCCTTACATCATTATTAAGTATTTATGATCAAGTTAAATTAATTAAACTAAAACTAAATTTATGAAATAAATTGAAACTAGTTAAAGTTTTTCTGAAATTAATATAAAGATAAGATTACTTTAACCGAAAATATAAATAGTGACATAATATAGAATAATGCAAGGAGTGAAGACATGCCCAAATTTACAATGAAAAATAATATGAATTTTACAAAGGTTAAAAGCATTAAGGCAGTAATACTTATTTCCATTTTACCAATAGTTTTAATATCCTTAGCGGTAATGGGAATATTCACTAACTATACATCTAAGAAACTTATAACTACAGAAATTGAAAATAGTATGAAACATCAGTTACAAGAAACTATTAATCTAATCGATAGGAATATGCAAAAACATGCTCAAATAGCAGTTGATTTAGGGAAATTTACTGGAGCTAGTAGATTGGTATTAACCAAGGAAGCAATTACAAAAGCTCAAGAAGAAGTAATTTCTACCAATGAAGATACTTTAGGAGTGGGAGTTTGGTTTGAACCATATAAATATAAGAAAGACATAAAATTCTTTGGACCTTATGCATACAAAGAAGCCGGAGTTTCGAAGGTTACTGATGATTATTCTACTGAAGAATATAGTTATCCTACACAATCTTGGTATACTATAGGTAAAAATATTGATAAAAAGGTTGCTTGGCAGGAACCTTACTATGATGATACTTTAAAAGTGACTATGTTAACAACTACTGCACCAATATATGATGAGAATAAAAATTTTTTAGGTGTAGTAACTGCGGACATGAATTTAAAAACTATACAAGAAAATATCAAAAATATTAAAGTAGGACAAACAGGAAAAGCAATCTTACTCGGAAAAGACGGTACATATTTGGCAGGTGTTTCTGAAGAATTAGCTATGAAAATTAAGGCTACAGAAGATAAAAATACAAGCATAGCAAAGCTAGGAAAAGATATTTTAAAAAATAAAGAGGGAATATCTTATTTTGAAGATGAGAATGGCAAAAATCTTGCATATTATAAACAGATACCAGAACTGGGCTGGAATGTAGTGCTATCAATTCCAGAAAAGGAACTTTATGCTCCAATTAATAAGCTATTGCTTAGTATAATTATACTAAGTCTAATTGTTTGTGTAATGGTAACATTGGCAGTTAGTATGTTCAGTAGATATATCACTAAGAATATTAAAGAAGTAAATGACCTTTCACATTCAATTGCAGAAGGGGATTTGACCCAGATAATAAATGTTAGAAGTAAGAATGAGCTAGGATCAATGGGAAACAATTTAAACAGAATGACTAATAACTTAAGAGGATTAGTTAAAAAAGTTACGGAAAGTCTAGAACAAGTAGTAGCAACGTCAGAGGAACTTACAGCAAGTTCTGACCAAACACAACAATCTGCAGAACAAGTTTCTCTAGCTATTCAACAGGTAGCAATTGGTAGTGGAGAGCAAGTTGATATAGCTAATGATACAACAAAGATCGCAGAAGAAGTATTTAAAGGTATGGAACAGATATCAAACAATGTGCAAGCAGTAGCAAATACTTCTTTAGAAGCAATTAAGAGAGCAGAAAAAGGTAATGATGTAGTATATTCTGCTATAGAACAAATGAATAATATTAGTGATAAAGTAGCTACTTCTTCACATGCGGTGTCTATACTTGGCGATAAATCAAAGGAAATAGGAAGTATAGTATCATTAATAACCTCTATTGCTGGCCAGACAAATTTATTAGCACTAAATGCAGCTATTGAAGCAGCAAGAGCTGGTGAGCAGGGACGGGGTTTTGCAGTGGTAGCTGATGAGGTTAGAAAATTGGCAGAACAATCTGCATCAGCAGCTGGGAATATATCAAGTTTAATAAATGAGATCCAAAAGGAAATAGTCAATGCTGTTAAGGCCATGGATAATGGTACAATTGCAGTTAAAGATGGTATAAGTATGGTAAATCAGGCAGGCAAATCTTTTGCTGAGATATTAGAGGATATAAATCATATATCTTCCCAAATGCAGGATGTGTCAGCAGTGACAGAAGAAATAGGTGCAGGGACACATAATATGCTAGGGGGCATTGAAAATGTGGCTAAGATTTCTAATGAGTCTTCAGGAAATGCTGAAAATGTAGTAGCAGCATCCGAGGAGCAGACAGCTCTAATGAAAGAAGTGGCTAATGCTGCTGAAAATTTAACGCAAATGGCTGTGGAATTACAAAGCTTAATGAGTAGTTTTACATTATAGTATTATGAATGTACCTTGAAATGGAAATAAGTCAAATTAACCCTATAGGATTTAAGCCTATAGGGTTAATTTATCGACGGCTTTATTCATATATATACTTGATCCTTAAATTAAATTAAACTATTAGTACAATGTATGCGGTTTCTGTGATATTAATGTGAATTATAAAGAATAAGTATTAGGAGTTGTCCTAATATAGTGCTATAATGTTGTTAATTTGGAAAATAGAAGTCATAAATATTTTATAACTTTTAATATGGGGGGATCACGATGAGAAGAAGAATGGTGAGAAGAATGTTGTCTTTACTTATAGCTAGTGGACTAGCTATGTCAATAAGCATGCCGATTTCAGCAGCACCACTAAGTGAACAACTAAATAATCAGAAAAAGCAACTTCTAGAGCAACAAGCTTCAAATACTAAGCTAGAGAAGGATTTTGAAAAATTACAGATATCAATTGAGATGTTAGACTTTGATATTGAGAGTATATACACAGGAATTGATAAAGCAAAAGGTGAAATAAATGTTACTGAAAATAAAATAGAGCAAACAACAAAAGATATTGTAATTGCGGAAAGCAACATAAAAGGCGAGGAAGAGTTATTTAATGAAAGAATGAGAGCAATGTTCATGAATGGTGCAGATACATACTTAGAGATCTTACTGGATTCTGAGGGATTTGAAGACTTTATATCGAGAGCCGAGAATGTTAAAAAGATTGTAGAATATGATAACAAACTTATTAGTGAACTGAATGTGAAAAAGCAAGATATTGAGCAAAGGAAAAAATCCCTTAATGAAAATAAAGTAAAAATATTAGCATTACAAGCTGATAATGAAAGCAAATTGGACAAGCTTAGTATAAAAAAACAAGAACAAAGCAAACTAATAGTAGAAGCTGAAAAACAGCAGGAATTAAATAAGAATGAAATAGCAGAAACTCAGGCATTAATGGGTAGTACTGCTAATCAAATAAAAGAAGCATCAAATCAAGCACGTAAATATGAGATAGCAATGGCTACTAAGAAAGATCGTGAAATTACTCCATCAAGAGGCATAGTTAGCGATGTAGTAGAAAATGAAACAAAGACTCAGCCAAAGGATGAACCAAGAAAAGAAGTAGTACAAGATGTCAGTGAATCCCCAAAACCTTCATCAGTTAGTTCAAATGAAGTAATAGCATATGCTCAAAAATTCTTGGGAACACCTTATCAGTGGGCAGCAACAGGTCCAAATACCTTTGATTGTTCAGGTTTTGTTCAATATGTATATGCTCATTTTGGAGTTAGCACTGGTAGGTCTACCTATGATCAAATAACCTACGGAGAATATGTGTCGCGAGGAAATTTAGAACCAGGCGATTTAGTGTTCTTTGGGTCAGGCACTCCTCACCATGTTGGTATTTATGTGGGAAATAACTCATATATACATGCCCCAAGTACGGGTGATGTAGTTAAAATATCAGCATTAACAAGAAGTGATTATTTATCTGCAAGAAGAGTTAGATAATAATTGTAAAACGCATAAAATAGCTTACATAAAAGGGCAATATAAGTAGAATTCCTAACAGGAATATTCTTATATCGCCCTTTTGTATATTTAAAGAATTATTTTTTTCTGTACTCAGCAAGAAGTAAATCCACCATTGCACCGTAACTTTTTGTTCCAGATTCTTGGTTTTGAGATTTAAGATAAGTGTCGTTAATTTTATCATTTATCTTTTCTACAGGACCAGAATACTTATTCCAAAAATCTTGATTGTACTTCAAGTCATTAAGTATGCCCCTGCTACAGGTCAAAATCAATTCACTATATTTTTCAGGATCACTTTTTTGTAATGCATTAAATGAATAAGATAAGGCTGAAAGCGCTCCAGAATATTGAAAGTTTATATCTGGATGATTTATACAAGCTATATATGCAATATAATTTGCTTCGTCTTCCTTAGCAAATCCTCTTTGATGAGCCATTTCATGAGTGGTTGTAAAAGGCAAAAAGGATTCAGGTTCTGCCATATTAATGTTTGCTTCATTGGTAAAAGGGAAATAAAAACCTGTAATTCCTGTATAGCACATTGGAATCGACAGTAATATGGCCTTAGGTGTTCCGTAGTTACCTTTTAATTTAGGATATTTTAGAGATGCGCTATCATATCCTAATTGAGCAGTTTTTAGAATATAATTTTTGTTATATGGAACTTCCATTACACCGTACTGATTTTCCTTTATTTTTGTTCTAAGAGTATTTGAATTATTTATTAGGGTTTCACAAAGTTCAGCAAGTTCTTTTGAGGATGATTTACGTACATTTAATTGAAATACCTTATCTAGTGTAAGTCTTTGATAATTAAATCCCCACAATAGTTGAAATGAAAAATATATTAGTCCTGCTACTGCCAGTATATTTAAAATAAAGTTCTTTGAAATTTCCAATCTTTTATTTTTGCCTTTCAATAAGTTCAAAATTGTTTTAGAAATATATACTAAAATGAAGGCTGAAAAAGACACAATAACAAGTTCGGCAAGAGAAAAGGGCAAAATTCCTGTAAACCAACTTAAAATATTAGCAATTATTTTATAAAAAAATGAAGAATAGAAGCTTTCTATAAAGCTTGTAAACATCCTAGATGTTTGAGTAAGCAAAATACCTAAGGGTAAAAGTAAGATTAAAAATGATCGCTTATTAAATAAGGATTTCTTCAATAAAACACCTCCACTATATAATTAAGTATATTAAAAGCTCCAAGGAAAAATTTTACTTGGAGCTTTTTTAAATTAGTTTTTTTCTTTTAGTAAGTCTCTAATTTCAGATAATAACACTTCTTCATTTGAGGGCTTAATAACAATAACTTCTGCAGCTTTTTTCTTTTTAACAGAGGTTATAACTTTTATAAATATAAAAAGTGAAAATGCGATTATTAAAAAATCAATGATAGCTTGAATAAATAATCCATAGTTAATTGATACCGCTTCTCCACCAGCTATTACTGAAGGCACATCGTATTTTAAACTAGCAAAATTAATTCCGCCTAGTAATAAACCAATTATAGGCATTATAAGGTCTTTTACTAAAGAAGCAACTATTTTAGAAAATGCACCACCTATAACAACAGCTATTGCTAAATCCAAAACATTTCCTTTAAGAGCAAATTGTTTAAATTCTTTCAACATATATATAACACTCCTCTTCAAATTCTATTCTACCAATTTATAGATAAATTATCAAAGGTATTTTCTGTGAACAATATAGGTTTATAGAATTATATTTTATATTTTGCGGTATGAATTAAAGGATTACAATAATATGCGGTCGCAACTACCTTATTACTTGCGACCGCATATATTTTTTGAACTTGCCACTTGCCACGTGGATGGCACTAAATAAATAGATTTACATTTGAGTTTTCAGCTTCACCTAAGTAATAACCAACTCCACCAATTTTTACACCATCAATAAGTTCCTCTTTTGTAATTCCCATAACATCCATGGACATTGAGCAGGCAACTACTTCCACGCCGTTATCTATTGCTAATTTTATTAAGTCCTCAAGAGAACTTATATTCTTGTTTTTCATTACGGAACGAATCATTTTAGCGCCAATTCCCATCATATTCATTTGGGAAAGTTTAAGCTTTTTACTTCCTCTTGGCATCATAAATCCAAACATGGAATCCACTATTCCTTTTTTTACAGATACTTTCTCCGGTTTCCTTATGATGTTAAGGCCCCAGAAGGTAAATAATATGGTAACTTTACTACCCATTGCAACTGCTCCATTTGCAATAATAAAGGCTGCAATGGCTTTGTCTAAATCACCACTAAAAACTACCATGGTTTTATTGTTTTTTTCCACTGTCTCTGATGGAAAAGATTTATTTACTTTGCTAAAATTATTGTTTTTTTTTATAAAGGCATACACCATACCCTTTTCTTTTCTTAAATCTAACAATTCATTACTTGTTTTAGTACACCAAGATTTAATATCTTCATAAAAGCCAGGGTCAGAAGCTGTTACTTTTAATATTTGACCATCATTTAAGTCGTCAATACTAGCTTTAACTTGAATTAATGGACCTGGACAACATAAACCACAAGCATCTAGAGTTTTATCATAATTAAAAGTGTCATTATCTTCTAATTTTTTAATAACTTGAGTATCAGGGTCTAAAATCTGACTTTTTGGTCCATCATTCACTTTAACTTTTTTTGGATTAAAATTTGAAATAGAAACTGATTTATATCCTCCAGTTAAGTTTTTAACCTTAAATCCCTTTTGCTGCAAAATTCTTGCAGCAACGTATCCCCTTAGACCTACTTGACAGTATTCAAGAATTTCCTTATTTTTATCAAGTTCACCAATTCTTTCTCTTAAACTATCTACAGGAATATTTATAGCACCATCAATATGTCCATTAGTAAACTCCATTTCGGTACGAACATCCAGTACTATAGCATTTTCTTTATCATAGGCCATAAACTCATCTGTTGTTAATACATCCATTCTTCCAGCTATTACATTTTCAGCTACAAAGCCTGCCATATTTATTGGATCCTTAGCAGAGGAGAAAGGTGGTGCATAGGAAAGTTCGAGCTGTGTTAGATCAGTTACTGTTCCTCCGAGGCGTATAACTGTAGCAAGCACATCTATTCTCTTGTCTACTCCATCATAACCCACACATTGAGCTCCAAGTATCTTACCGACCTTATTAAAAATAAGCTTTAATGTCATAGGAAGAGCGCCAGGGTAGTAAGATGCGTGACTTACAGGGTGAACAAATATAACTTTATGAGGAATGTTAAGGCGTGTTAGTGTTCTTTCATTATTACCTGTACTTGCAGCTGTTAAGCCAAATACCTTAATAATTGAAGTTCCTTGGGTTCCCTTATAAGTAGTGGCAAGACCTGCAATATTATCAGCTGCTATTCTACCTTGTTTATTTGCAGGACCTGCTAGTGGTATTGCGGTATTTGTTTTGTTTACAAAATCTACAACCTCAATAGCATCGCCTACTGCAAATATACCTTCTGCACTAGTTTCCATTTTATCATTTACTAAGATATGACCCCTAGCACCTGTTTTAATACCAGCTTCTTTTGCAAAAGCAGTATCAGGAATTACACCTATAGCCAATATAACAACATCAGCACTTAATTTTTTACCACTATTTAAAGTTATTTCAACACTGTCTTCATTATCTTTAAAAGCTTTTACTCCATCGTTTAAAATTATATCTACACCGTTATCAGAAATTTCCTTTTCAACGGTTATTACCATATCTGTATCAAAAGGAGCCATTATGTGAGGAGCTGCTTCTACTATAGTAACACTAAGTCCTCTTTCTTTTAAGTTTTCAGCCATTTCTACGCCAACATAGCCTCCACCAATAACTACAGCAGTATTAATTCCCTTTTTATCCACATATGCTTTAATGTTATCTGTATCTGGGATATTTCTTAAAGTGAATATTCTTTTACTATTAATACCTTCTATATTAGGTTTAATAGCTTTTGCTCCTGGTGATAACACTAAATAATCATAGCGTTCTTCATAAGTGCCTCCAGCCTTACTATTAACAGTTACAGTCTTTTTTACTGTATCAAATCCCACTACATCACTATTGTTTCTAACATCTATATTAAATCTTGCCTTCATACTCTCAGGAGTTTGCACTAAAAGTTTATCTCTGTCTTTTATTACCTCACCAATATAATAAGGTAGTCCACAATTTGCAAAAGAAATATATGCATCTCTTTCAAACATAATTATTTCTGCAGTTTCATCTAGTCGTCTAAGTCTGGACGCTGTTGAAGCTCCACCAGCTACTCCACCTACTATTAATACTTTTTTCATTACAATTATTCCCCCTTGTATTTTTTAATCTATTTATTAACTCAATATTAAAATTGAATTTATTAACTTTATTATTCTTTCATCTCTAATTTTATAGTTAACCTCAAGGCCCTGCCTATTACCCTCAATTACACCAGCATATCTTAACTTCTGTAGATGCTGAGATACAGTAGATTGAGGAACTGCGAGGCAAGTCTGCATATGACCTACATTACATTGACCTTGATCTAATATACTTTTTACAATGAATAACCTAATAGGGTGTGCCAATACTTTTAGAATATCCGCAATTTCACTATATTTCGTATAATCTGTATCCATAGCTCTTCCTCTTTCCTTAATTTTCATATGATCATTATCAAGTTATATTATATCTATAGGAGGACAATCCTCTAGTGAGAGATAAATGTTTTAAAAGAATCATGCATTGCTATATTATAATATTACGATATAACAATATAATAACATATATAGAACAAAAAGCAATAGAAATATCAAAATTTATTAAATATTTCTACATGTCATATTATGATATAACCAATCATAATAAAAAAAACTAATTATTTTTACCGAATATTCCTTCTACAATGTATTTTATTCCATTTGAGGGGCTTGGCAACTGTACTCCTAAGGTTAGAAGAACGCTAATTATCATTGAAAACATAATAAGAGAAAAATAAAAAAATATTTTACCACTATTTTTTTCTTTTAAAAGTGGGATAGTTTCAAAAAGCATAACTATGATATATGAAATTATTACAAGTAAAAACATTTCTTGATTCTCCTTTTATTATTTTTCGATGGTAATAGGCTCATTTGTTCTACCATAACCCTTTATTTCCAGTAGTTACGCTTGTTGATGATAAAATTTTACTTCTAATCTCCGCCACAACAAAAATAATTAATGGTATTATAACTTCAAAAACAAAGGAATAATATGGCCATATATTAGAAGTCCAGAATGACATTTCCATGATACTTTTGTAAGCGAAAAAGGAGAAGCTTAACATTAAAAGAGTTACAGGTGTTGTAATAAACTTGTAATCATCAAAGCCAAAGACCTTCGAAATACCATTGCAAACTGCAATAATACATATTGATACTTTAACGAAGATACATACTAAAAAAATAATAACTACTAACATTTCAAGTCTTTCAAGCAATTCACCTAGGTGAATAAGGCTTATTGCCAGGGTAGTAGGGAAATATACTCTAGATATGGAGTTACTACCTAATATTAAAATGTTTCTTAGCGTTGATAAAACTATAAGCCCTCCACCTATGAGTAATCCTATTATAAATGTTCTTTTATAATTTTTAACTTTGGATATATTTGAAAATACCATTGTAAAAATCACGGTTTCACCCAAGGGATAAGAAAAACTTGAGAAGGCACCTTTTAAAATTGGTGTGACACCATTGTTTAGTATTGGTTTTAATCTGCTTATATCCATTTGTGGAATTGCTAGTATAGAGATAGTTAAAAATATTAGAATTACAACCCAAATGAAGAATTCAGACCATCTTCCTAACACTTCAATACCTTCTTTTGAACACCAGATAAGTAGTATAGTAAAAAAAATTATAGGTACTGCCACCGGTGTTTCATCGAATACTAAGGTACTAGTAAAGTCTGATAAGGTTCTAAGAATTAACGCTCCATCATGAAATGCAAACCATATCATTAGTATACTTATTAATTTACATAGAAACTTTCCCATAAGGATTTGAAGTATATCAAATAAATCCTTTCCAGGGAATAAGGATAAAATTCTAGAAAAGATAAGTAATAATATAATGGACCAGGTCATAGCAATAATTATTGCAATCCAGGCATCTTGTTTCGCATGTCCGCCAGCTCCTGCTAAAAAAGTACTTCCAATTATGAAGAGTATTATAAGTATTACGGCTTGTCTTTCAGAAATAACTTCATTTTTCATTTATGCCTCCCACACTATTTCCTGTTATAATGAACAGTAAATAACAAGCTTATTGTTTTACCACAATTGCTTTGATTAATTTTCTAATATAATAGGGGTGTTCGTCATACCACTACCATTTATTTGAAGATGTATGTTAACTTCAGTTTTTACGTTAGCAAAAATATCTTTTCCGCTTTTTTTGAAAATTTCACTTGCTTTTGATTTTTCTTTATCAAAAATTTCTTCAAAACCTAAAATATCGCTTTCATAATCCTTCTGTAATTTACTAATTAAAGACTGTATCTGGGTCTTGATTTTATTTTCTGCTTCCTCCTGAAGTATTTTTAAGGGGTCCTCTTCCATGAAATTCTTAGTTCCTCCAATTTCATCTATAGTTACAACCGGGTATATATCTATTATAAGTGATACTATTCCATTGTTATAAAGGGGAGTTAATTTAGTCTTATTTTCATGTATTCCTAAGGTTACATCAGTGTCAGAACCAGAAACGTTCTTTATAACAATTATTCCTTTTTTTAATTTGTTTTTAATCATAAGCATATATAGGGTTTCGTTCCCATTTAGATATCCTATAAGTTTATCTGATTTAAAAATAGCAGAGCCTTCTAGACGAGGGGATAGAGTTCCGTTATTTAATTCATTTTTAACTATAGCTATTGTTTCAGACTTTCCTTTTTGAGATATCCCATCTACAAATGACCATAACCTAGAATCAGTAAATTTAGATAGTGTTTTTCCTGACTTCATGGTCTCCTCAAGATGAAAGGAAGTTACTTCGTTAAGCTTAACCTTACATCTTAAAATTTCAGCAGCACTATTACCCTTTGCTATTAATATCCACATATCTGATCTAACGTCTGATGATCTATTAACCCAATCAACTACGGGGATTACACCTTCTTTTGCTAGAGAATCACTTATTATTAATACCTTTGCATCACTCCAAAAAAGTTTTAATCCGGTTTTTTCTATGGTATCACTCACTGCGTTAAATATACTGTCGCCTTCGGAGCTGTGAAGCTCAGAACTAATGATCGAGGATACCCCTTGAGTTTGTGTGGATATAATTTCTGTTGTAACAATATATTTATTTGTTATTAAATCTTTATCTATTGCCATACCAGCTACTATTGCTAAATTATTTATTTCTACATAATTCCAGCACCCACATAACATAATGGGACATATAGCCATTATAAAAAGTACAATTACTAATTTTTTTTTTTCATTTTAAACCTTCTTTCGCCCTTTTTTCATGCGTTTTTTATTTTTTTGAAACATCTTCGGTCTTAAATACATATCCCACCAGGGGGCTCTAATTGCAGTATCTTTTATATCCTGAGTGGAAAAAGAAGGGACGTTAAGCATATAGGGTATACCAAAGGAGCGTATTGACATCATATGGAGAACTAAACCCATTACGCCAAAAATATAACCATACAAGCCTAGGAAGGAAGATAACAACAAAAAAATTATTCGTATCTCTATTAGTCCTAAAACTTGAGGCAGCATAATGCTTGCAATTCCTGTTAATGCAGTAATTATTACTATAGGGGCGCTGATTAGTCTTGCGCTAACGGCAGCATCGCCAAGCACTAAGGCACCTACGATACTAATTGCGGTACCAACTTGTTTAGGCATTCTAAGACCTGCTTCCTTAAGTATCTCAAATATAATCATCATAGCCATGGCTTCTACAATTGAAGGGAAAGGTGTTCCTTTTCTCGCAGAATATATACTTAAAAGAAAGGGAGTTGGAATAAGTTCTTGATGGAAGGTAACAAGGGCCACATATATGGCTGAGGTGCTAGTACTAATAAAAAAACATAACCACCTAAGCAATCTGACAAAAGAGGAATATAAAAAATTGTCATAATAGTCTTCATTACTTTGAAAAACCTCAACAAAGATAGTCGGAAGAGTTAAAACAATAGGACTTCCATCGCACATTACTGCAAACCTTCCTTCGAGAAGCTTTGCTGCTACAACATCAGGTCTTTCTGTATTAATTATGGTTCTAAAAGGAGAATAGGGAGCATCTTTAATAAGTTCTTCAATGTAACCAGAATCTAAAATACCGTCAATATCAATATCATCTAGTCTTTTCATTAATTCCTCAAGTATAGCTTCCTTTGCTATGCCATCAATATAACACACACAAATTTGAGTTTTAGTTTGTTTCCCCATTTTCATAAATATGAATTTTAAGTTAGGGTTGATAACACGGCGCCTAATAAGTGTAAGGTTTAGGCTCATTGATTCGGTAAATCCTTCGCGAGGACCCCTAACTATAGTTTCTGCTTGAGGTTCTGAGATATCCCGTGTTTCCCAACCGACGGTATCTATAATAATTACATTAGCAAAACCATCTATGAAAAGCATAGTTTTTCCGTATATAATTCCTCCTATAATATCATCAACAACGTCAGATTTTTTATTGTTTCCGGTTAAAAGTACTTCTTGCATTAAAACATCCATAATTTCACTATGATTAATATCGGATATATGACTTAATAAAATTGGTTTTATAATATTCTCATTAATCAATTGGGTATTTGCCATTCCGTCAATGTAAATCAGCATACACGTAGTTACATTAGGTTTACCAACTGATAACGATCTATATACGACTGTTGTATCATTAGTAAAAATATTTTTTATTATATTAATATTTTCATCTAATGAGCTTACTAGTTTTATATTTGAAAAGTCATTTGTATTCATAAATTAAGCTTCCTTTATATCATAATAATTAACCACGTTGAGATATTTTATCCAATTTGTAAATACTTTATTCGCATAGATCTTTATGAGAAAAAATTGGGGACGATTAACAATTAATTGCTATAAAGTACAATTAGTTGTTAACTGTCCCTTTGTTTTTAGTTTTATTTTAAATAAAAAATTGAGAAATATTGTTAAAATAAATGAAAAATGTATTGCATTTTTCATTTATTTATGGTAATATAAGCTCATATTAACTGTTTATTAGCAGTTGGTGCTGAGATTAACTAGATAACAACATATCCTCTTTTTAGAATATAATTGTTAATCGGTTGTTAGATCTTAATATTTGGAAAAAGGAGGAATGTTTAAAATGGCAGATAAAACTTTAGTATGTAAAGACTGTTCTAAAGACTTCGTATTCACTGAAGGCGAGCAAGAATTTTACAAAGAAAAAGGATTCGATAATGAACCTCAAAGATGTGTTGATTGCAGAAGAGCAAGAAAACAACAAAACGACAGAGGATTCAGAAGATAGTAAAAAGATTATTATAACCCTATAGGATTAATCCTATAGGGTTTATTTTTTTATAGGAAACCATGAAGTTTAAAAAACAGGGATAATATTGGAAAGAATATTATCCCTGTTTTTTTAATCTTTAACTATCTGGATAGTAGGATTTTTTCTTATCTTATTATCTTCTGAATTATTAAAAAATTTAACAATTTCCCACCAACCAGTGGATGCAGCACCAAGGATGCAGGCAAGTATAGTGATTTTAAAGTCTAAAGCTACAGTTTTAAAAATAGGGTGGGCAGCTGGAATGTACACGATTGAGAATAACATTACTAAGGCTAAACTATTAATGTAAAATCTAGCTTTACTACCTTTTTCCTTAAATATGCTAATTAGATGCTTAGTGTTAGATCTATTAACTAGGACTAGAACTACGTTTCCAACTATCAAGACTATTAGTGAAAAAGTTCTTGCGAAGTCTGCGCTTAAACCTGAATCCACCATATAGTGAAAAGGCAAAAATGCTGCTAAAAACATTGTTGCACCTTGTAATAAAACTTTTCTTGTTAAGCCTATTGTAAGTAATGGTTCGTTTGGCGACCGTGGGGGCTGCTCCATTATATAATCTTCTGCTGGTTCACCTTCAAAAACTATAGAGCAGGTTGGATCCAAAATCAGCTCCAAAAGAACAATATGAACTGGTAGTAATATTTGTGGTAAGTTAAAAATAGGTGAAAATAATGCGAGGGCCATAATAGGAATATGAATTATCATTATATATACCATAGCTTTACGAATGTTATCAAAAACCCTTCTTCCATCTTCTATGGAGTGAACTATAGTTGTAAAATTATCGTCCATTAGAATCATATCCGCAGCTTCTTTTGCAACCTCTGTTCCTCTTTTTCCCATCGCAATACCTATATTAGCATTTTTTAGTGCTGGAGCATCATTTACTCCATCTCCAGTCATTGCAACAATTTCGCCATTATTTTTAAGGGCCTTAACTATCTTCATTTTATGCTCTGGAATTACTCTTGAGAAAATATCACAATGGCTAACGGCGTTTTTAAGTTCATCCTCAGTCATAGTATCAATTTCATCTCCAGTAATAGCACAATTGTTAAAATTAAGACCTATTTCATTTCCTATGGCCATAGCTGTTTTAGAATAATCTCCTGTTATCATCATTACGCGTATGCCAGCTTTTTTACATACTGCTATAGCATTCTGTACACCATTTTTTGGTGGGTCCTGAAGTCCAATTAACCCCTTAAAGCATAAACTATATTGATCTAAATTATCATTAAGGGTATTAGTTACTAAATCTGCCAGTGCAATAACTCTTAATCCTTTGCTAGCCATACTATCTATAGTATCTAAAATTTTTATTTCTTCATTTTGGGCTAAATTACATAAGGGTAGTATAGTTTCTGGGGAACCTTTAGCGGCTATATAGTAGGCAGCATTTTCTTTGTAAATATTTGCCATTCTTTTAGTTTTAGAATCAAAAGTAAATTTTTTAGCTTGCTCAAGCTTGTAAAGCTCAGTTATGTCTATTTTATCTTTGCCAGCGTCTACTATAGCTTTTTCCATGGGGTCATAGGGATCTTTTTCACAAGCTAAAACTAAAAGCTTAGCTAAATCTTTATTCTGCATTTTATCAGGGTCTATAAATCCATTGCTATATATAGTTTTTGCTCTCATTATGTTTTGTGTAATTGTTCCTGTTTTATCTACGCAAAGCACTGTGGTAGAACCTAAAGTTTCCACAGCAGGGATTTTTCGAATTAAGGTATTCTTTTTAGCTAGCCTGAAAGCGCCTAGTGATAAGAATATTGTAAGTACTACGGGGAATTCCTCTGGGATAATTGCCATAGCCAAGGTTACACCTGCAAGGATACTCTTTATAAATTCACCAGTATATATATAGGAAAAACCTATTACTATAATACATAGGATAAAACCAGCAATAGCTAGAGTTTTTACTAATTGAGATACCTTTTTTTGAAGAGGAGAAAGTTCTTCCTTTGTTTCACTTATTGCTTTCCCTATTTTCCCATACTCAGTTTCAAAGCCTATTGTCTTTACTCTAGCGGTACATTTTCCGAAATTTGAAAGAGTACCTGCATATAGACAATCCTGTTTCCAATAGTCTTTTGAGGAGTCTACAGTTCCCACTCCTACCTTATATACAGGCTCACTCTCACCAGTAAGGGAAGATTCATCCACTGAGAAATTTGATTCCTCAATAACTTCACAATCTGCAGGAATACGATTTCCCTCGGATAAAAAAATTATATCAGAAGGTACAAGTTCGCGGCTTTTGATTATTTGTTTTTTACAATTCCTCATTGCAGTAACATGAGGCGCAGTCAAATCTTTTAGTGCATCCATAGTTTTTTCAGTTTTCCATTCCTGAACGAAAGTTATAGTAGCAACAAAAACAACAAAAATAAGCATTATACTACCTTCTCGAGGTTCACCTAATATAAAATATAAGGTTGCTGCGCCTGCTAATAATAAAAACATAGGCTCTTTGAATACGCTTAAAAATTTTAGTATAGGATTAGATTTTTTAATTTTTATAAGCTCATTAAAACCATATTTCTCTCTAAGTGCTTTTACTTCTTCATTATTCAAACCCACTAATGATTTATTTTCCATTTATTACACCTCGTTATCAATTAATAATTATTACATTAATTATCATATGCTACAAAGGTAGAAATGTTATGCAATTCTAAAAAATAATTGTAAAAATAAGTATTATCAATTGAGAAATAATTATAGATATTAATGGGAATTAATTGTAAATAATATGCATTAATATATGATAATAATTATTAAATAAATGGAAGATAGAAAAATACTTTACAAAACATGTTTAAAGAAATACAATAAAGTGAGTAATCACTCATTATATATTATAGGTGAAAGGAAGAAGATAAATGGCTAAAGAAAACAAAGAAAAAAAGATATTAGAATCCGCAATAGCGCTGTTTTCAAAAAAAGGATTTAGTGCGACAACAACTAGTGAAATTGCAAAAGATGCAGGGGTAGCAGAGGGCACCGTATTTCGCTACTATAAAACAAAAAAACATCTTTTAATTAAAGTTATGAGTAAACTTATTGAAGTTATGAGTGAGGAACTCATAGCAAATCCAGTGGGGAAAATTTTAAAAGAAAATACGATCAAAGATGATGCAGATATATTAAAAATGCTACTCATGGACAGACTAGATGTGTTCAATAGATACTGGGATATTATACAAGTTATTATTACTGAAATTCAGTTTCATGAGGATATTAGAGAAAGCTTTTTTGTGAATGTAGTATTTAAAGTTAAGGATATATTAAGGGAATTTATTGAAGGTGGCATTGCAAAAGGTCGCTTTAAAAACTTTGATTCAATAGTAGTAAGCAGAGCACTACTCGGTACTTTTATGGCATATATTATTCAAAAGAAAATTATGGGTGAAAACAAACAAATTGGAAGTGAGCAAGAAGTAGATGAAATAATTGAATTATTCTTAAATGGACTTTCGGCAAATAAAGTTCAATAATAAAAATCGAATTCAAAAGGAGAAGTATAATGAAAAAGATAAGTTTGACATTTATGGGTTTATTACTAGTTTTTATGTTCACGGGATGTAGTACATCTAAATCAGGTGAGGATAACAGGTATACTGCAACTGTTGAGAGTGATAGCTATAATATTTCTACAGAGATGGGTGGTGTGATTAGTTCCATAAGTTTAGTGCAAGGACAAGAGGTAAAGAGGGGCGAAAAGACAGCGCAGCTTAATACAAAACTATATGAGCTTCAAAAGAAGCAAGCAACTATAGCTTTAAATTCTGCAGTGCTTAAAAAAGACTCCTTGCCGAGCACAGCTACAGATAATATGATAAAGCAAGCTGATAATGGAATTGAAGCATCACAAAATGCTGTGAACCTCGCTCAGCTACAATTAGATAAAACTAATATAGTGAGTGAATTTAACGGTATAGTTACAGAGGTTTTTGTAAACAAAGGCGAAATGGTTGCACCAGGAATGAATATTGCCAAGGTAATAAATAATAGTGAAAAATTTGCTCAAATATATGTTGAAGAGTCGAAAAGGCATGAAATTAAATTAGGAGAGGTCTTAGGTATTTATTTTAATGAGAAGGAAATAGGCAGTGGAAAGATAACATTTATTTCACCGATATCAGAGTTTACGCCTAAAAACACTGAAACGAAAGCAGGAAAAGAAAAGACTGTGTTTCAAGTTAAGCTTTCAATATTAAAGAATGAAAAGATTGTGCCAGGAATGATGGTAGACGTAATGCTGAAAGCTGGTGAATAATATGGATATGGCAATAGAGGTAAATAATCTTACAAAAAAATTCGGGGACTTTGCTGCAGTTAATGACATTAACTTTGAGGTACCAAAGGGGAAAATATTTGGGTTTTTAGGACCAAATGGTTCGGGAAAATCCACTACTATTAGAATGCTCTGTGGGGTTCTAACCCCTAGTTCCGGCAGTGCTAAGGTTCTGGGCTATGATGTATTTAAAGAGGGAGAAAAAATAAAACAAAATATTGGTTATATGTCTCAAAAATTCAGCTTATATGAAGAATTAACTGTAAATGAAAATCTGGATTTTTACGCAGGAATATATGGTCTAAGTAAAAAAGAAAGAGAGGAGAGAAAGAGTGGAATAATAAAAATGGCAGGCCTTGTAGGGCGGGAAAAAACTATGACTAAAAATCTATCAGGTGGATGGAAACAGCGTCTGGCTTTAGGGTGTGCACTAATCCATAAACCAAAGCTATTAGTCTTAGATGAGCCTACAGCCGGGGTGGATCCGGTTTCAAGAAGGGTGTTTTGGCAAATAATTTATTCCCTTGCAAACCGTGGAATAACTGTTCTGGTTACAACACACTATATGGATGAGGCAGCTAGTTGTGATATGGTAAGCTTTATTTTTAACGGTAAAATTATTGCCAGTGGAACTCCAAAGGAGCTAATTGAAAAAGAAGGGGTAAATAATTTAGAAGATGTTTTTATAAAATATGTTGAAAAAGAGAGCAATGAGAAAATTGAAAGCTCTTTTGAAGATATTAAATTTGCTCTGGGAGAGGAGTGATGGAGTATGAATATGCAGCGATTTATTTCAATAATTAAAAAGGAATTTATTCAAATTAAAAGAGATAAGGCTAGTTTTGGAATAGCAATTATGATGCCTATTATGATGATGGTGCTTTTTGGATATGCTGTCACAACAGAACTAGATAATATATCTACAGCAGTAATAGATCAAAACCATACTAAAGAGAGTAGAGAATTTATAAAGAGCTTTGAAAGCACAGGATATTTTAATATAACTAGTGAAGAAAATAACATAGAAAGTGTTCAAAGTGCCATAGATAGTGGCCTGGTTCATGCAGCAATAATAATTCCTCCAGATTATAGCAGTAAAATACTAAAAGGTGAAAAGCCCGCAGTACAATTTCTGATTGATGGTTCAGATCCAACTACAGCTAGAACAGTTTTTAGCAGTGGGGTTTTAACAGGAGAACGATATGGTGTTAAATTTTGGAGTAAGTCCATGGAGAAGTATCCAAATAAATCATCTATAGGAGGAGTAGAGGTTAATACTAGAGTACTCTATAATCCTAGTTTGCGAAATCAAAACTTCGTAATTCCAGGCCTTGTAGGACTAATAATGCAGAATATAACTATATTATTAACTGCTTTTGCCTTAGTTAGAGAGAGGGAGAGAGGAACTATAGAGCAGTTAATGGTTTCGCCAGTGACAGCTCCAGAATTAATACTCGGAAAACTTGTACCATATGTTGTCATTGGATATTTAGACTTTATTTTTGCACTGTCCTTAGGGGTAGGATGGTTCTCTGTTCCAATTATGGGGAGTTTGCCTCTGTTATTATTTTTAGGCTTAGGATTTGTTATTTGTGCACTAGCAATAGGGATTTTAATATCTACTGCCGCAAAAACACAACTTCAAGCAATGCAACTTAGTTTCCTAGTGCTACTTCCAAGTATTCTTTTATCAGGTTTTATTTTTCCGAGAGAATCCATGCCAAAAATTATTCAGTTTTTAGGTAGTATTATACCACTTACTTATTTTTTAAATATTTTAAGAGGAATTGTACTCAAGGGAGTAGGTATGGAAGTGCTCTATAAGGATGTGTTTATTCTATTTTCTATAGGAGTAATTTTATTAACATTAAGTATAGTTCAATTTAGAAAAACATTAGATTAAGAGGTGGTCGAATTTAGTATTAGGTGTATAATTGATATTTTTTTAGCGGTAGACAACTGAGTTATAAATACAATTGCAAATAAAAAGTGTTAACTCTTAGAGGAGGCCACTGAAAAAATGGTTGTTTTTTCAACTGGGTTCCTAATTTGAACAAAAAAAGCATGAGATATCCATATTTTTGGATATCTCATGCTTTATATTTTTATAATTA
>NZ_JAHLEF010000050.1 GCF_018861755.1 Clostridium sp. CF012
ATCTAACAAAGCTGCATAACCTACAAAGTAGTTATTGTTAAAATGATTATTAAAAAACTTCACTACTTGTTCTCTTGATTCGTAAATATCGTTCCATGGTTCTTTAGTGAACGTTTCAATATACAAATCCACACAATCATCAATCATATGTTTTTTAATTTTTAATAAAACTAATTCTTCCATGATTCCCCTCCCCCACAACTTGTTGTTTATCTTTACATCACAATATTTAACAATTGTTACTTAACAATACCATATTATAGCATAAATATAAAGATTAGAGATATCTTATTCTTTAGTAAAAAGGGTAAAATAAAAACACCCTATTGAGTGCCTACTTTATCCTTTTAAATTAAACTAATGCTAATTTCCTAGTAACTTCTACTAATATCTCTGCTACTTCTGCTACTGTCAACTTTGTATATTCTGACATTATATCCTCTGCGGTTCTCTGCTCTGCTTCCATTCTTATTATTGCTACATTACTAAAAATATTTAATTTGTATTTTGGCATCTTTATCACCTCCCTTAACTTTGCCTTTAATTATATTCCTAGCATTTCTGCCATTGCCATTTGTAAGCTATCTTGATTAGACTTTAATACGATATTTTCTGCTTTTAAAATATCTCGTTCTTGTCTCAAAAACTTCACTGAGTCTGGTTGCTTAATCATACAAGAAGAAGTTAATTTATTTGCTGAATCTACTGATTGTACTACAATATAATTATCAAATTCATAACCTACCTCAAAATTAACATTATCTGATATAGCTATGCTACGTCCTACTTCTGTAATAGCAGGGTTTTCAGTTGTTATTTTAACCACATACCCATCAGATAGTTGGTATTCTAAATATCTTAATTCCATATACACACCTCCATTTTATTCGCATACTATATCATATATCAAGCATTGGGTATAATTGTAAACATCACACTTTAAATAAAATTCTATATACATATTTCCTACTAGAGTAGAAACATCTAAATAATAAGCCCCTGATGAGCCTGATGTCGGTAAAGTCATGGTTGCTACCACGGCACCGCTGAGGGTATTTGTAACTCTAAATACACAAGCAGAACTATTAAAACTTTGAGTGACAACTTTGATGCGTGAAAAATTGGTTAAGTCTATAGGAGTATCAAGAAAGTAAGTACCCGCCCTAGAAGTGGAACTTTGAACATATAATTCTATATAACCTGAGCCTTGGGATGCTTGTGTATAACCGCTTGTATGCCACGTTTGTTGAATAGCAACACCCGAGGTGAGTACATAATAAGCCTTAGCACATATTATGCTCCATACATTACTTGTTTTCTTCCATACCTTGCTCCATGTAGCTTGTGACCATACACCATTTACTTTTTTAATACTGCGCTCATTTAATCACCTCCATTACGGTTGTATCCAGTAGTCGCCATCATAACCTCCACTAGGAACAGCAGCATTTATTGTAGTTTTTGGAGCAGTTCCAGTTCTCAATGTTCCATCTGCATTTGTAAAAGTATAACTTGTTAATACATTACTTTCTATTGCGTTGCCTTGTCCTAATTTAATTGCGTTCACTCCTGCTACAAGCTCCGAAAAATCCTTACTCGCAGGTGTTATTTTTTTGCCGACAATAGCAGAGTAAACGCCATTTTTGCCATTATCGACAGAGGATTTTAAATTATCAATTTCCGTCGCCGTTTCAGCCTAAGTCGTCACAAGTAAAAACGCCACTAACTTTTATTGTTTGTGACGTCTAATACGAAAATTGTGAATTAATAATATCTAAATCTCCTTATCCACTGAGATTACTTAGGGATGCTTCTAAAGTATATATGATTGCCGTCAGGGTCACAAAAATGCATATTCTTTGCTCCCCATGGTTGTAGTTTAGGGACATCAATAATATATATACCTAACTTTAGCAACCTCTCATATTCTGAATCTAAATCATCAACAGTAAAAGCAATACTAACATTTTGATTTTGATTATTCTTACTTTCTCCATTATTGTAAACACTTAAGGTTGTACCTTCAGTGATAATAAACTGACGTACTTCGTCCTTACAGTCTGAACAGATATTTAAGATTTTCCTATAAAAATCAGCCATTTTTATTACATTATTTGTTTCTAAACAAACTTCCCCTAAATCCATTTTCTTCTTCCTTTCCAATATAATTTATTTGAAAGTTACTTCGCCATAGTCTACTTGAACTAAACCGCTAAAAACGGTGGCAGACGAGTGCTAATTCCATTGATTTAATTTTTTTCCTAAATAAAATAAAAAAATAGCATCTTAAATAACTAAGATACTACTTTATTATAATATACACTTCCATTAAACTTTTATTGTGAAAATAAAAAATAAGGGAGTGTTATTATTTATGTCAAAATTAAGACAGAAAATGAAAATGGATATAGAGCTAAAAGGCTATAGTCCAAGGACCATAAAAAACTATATCGGTCACGTTAGTAATTTTGCTAAATATTACAACAAATCACCAGAGCTTTTAAGAGAAAAAGAAATACGTGAATATCTACATTATTGTATCACGGAAAGAAAATTAAAAGAAGGTACTGTTAATTATATTAATGCAAGTCTAAAGTTTTTTCATACTAAAACGCTTAATAGATACTGGAATATGGACAAAATATTTAGAATTAAAGAACCAAGAAGATTACCTACTGTTTTATCTCCCGAGGAAGTTAAATCTACATGTTCTACCAAGAAAATTTGTTAAAATTAGACACTATGGGATATTGAGTAACAGAAATAGGTCAACTAAGCTTCAGAAATGCAAAGAACTTACAGGTGAGTGCAAAGTAAAAAGCAAGATTCAGAGGTTAAATTAAATGCATCAGAGCTTCTTCTTAAACTCACAGGAATAGATATAAATATTTGTTCTTGCTGCGGAAAGGGCAAAATGGTAACAAAAGATAAGATAAATCGTCAAAACTATTCTCCGCCAGGAGAAATAAACAGAATAGCATAAAGTGCTTATTTAGGGGAGGGGGGAAATACGCCCATTTTCAGATAACAATCGAAAATTAGAAGGATTATAGATACATTTATGGAAATTACAGCAATAACTTTAATATTAAAACTAATTTCAGAAAGATGGGGAAGATTGAATCCCCATAGTAGCGGAAACGCGGCATCGTTCTAAAGCTTGTTTCAGAAATTGAGCAATTTTAGTGGCTATCATCATTTAAGTATATACTTATGGTGATAGTTTTTATCGGCTCAACATCTGAATCCAAACCTATTCAAACTACGTCTCAATTATGTCAAACCCAATAACCTACAAGTAATCATTTTTTGCTCTAAATTCCGTATAACGTCTGGCTTGCAGAAGTGCCCCCAGCGTTACAGGAGTTTAAGAAAATTTACATAGTTCTTATGTTTTCTTAAACTCCGACTAGGTTAGCTGGGGCATTTTGATGGTGCGCTAGCCAAATCGGCAAGGTGTTGTTAGTGGGAGTGGTATATTTGCACTACATTTTATTCGTTGACTGTACCCCTCAGCTCTTTTGGGCTTTGTTCGTCATATAAGAGATTGTGAAGTAACTTAACGATAAATTGGAATTTAGTGTCATATTGCTACTACAAATTCAAAAGCTTATTCTAAGTCAAGTCTATAGGTATACTCGTCATATATAATATCAGTTCCACGCTTTTTAAAGGCCCCCTCCTTCCTCTGAACCTGACCCCAGAGGAATACGCCTTGGCTGCGCTCGCGCCCGTGAAGGAATATGCTTTGGTGAATAGAAAAGATTATCTGAATTTAAATGATACACTAAAGTTCAATCTCCCTCTAGTCCAAACTCTCTACAAGCCATAGCTGACTGGAATGCATTGTCATCTGATGTTTTAAGTATTCCACTATTTACAAATAGCATTCTTGCGCTTCCTGACCTATACTATAATTTCTTTCATTTTACGCTTATAAAGTTCTACTGTTTCATGATAATCCATAATGATTCCTTCTTCTCTGACAAAATTTCCATAACCTCTCGACTCTCCTTTTAATCGTGGTAAAAGTTGAAAATGTAAATGATTCCTTTTACCGTCACATATTGTACACATATACACTTTTTCTGCACCAATAATTTCTTTATGAAGTTTAATTATTGCATCTGATATTTTTAATATATGTGTTCCTAATTCAAGAGGCATTTCAGAGATGTCTTCATAATGTTCTTTTGATACAATAATTGTCTGTCCAGTTGCTCTTGGGTATTTTTCAAATTGACATCTTACCTTTTCATCCTCGTAAAAAATTAACCCCTCATCAGGGAATATATCTCCTGTATTAAAGTTATAACATCCAAAGCATATGCCTTTTTCTTGCAATTCTTTTATCTTTTCAAATCTTTGATTTAGTGCTTTTTCCTCGTTTTCTGACAATTGTTTAACGTACAATTTAACTCCACCCTTTTCACATCATTAATAAATACATATTACTACTATAAATTAAATGTTACATAGCAAGGCTATGTTTAAGCACAGTATTGTTAATATGGCAATAATTAAAGGAAGTCGCTACAATTTCCTTTAATTAACACAAATATTATGAAGCAATTTGTTTTATCAAATCAATTTGTTCTTTTTTGTTATTCCATTCAATTTCTACTTTTAAACTATCTTTATTCTTATACTTCTTTATGTTTCCATTTATTTTATCATCGTTGTCAGTTTGTATAATTAATCCACCAACTTTATCATGAGTTTCAGTATATTCACCTACTCCGCCACTTGTATTTCCTGATATCCATTCTGTTATAAATTTAATTTCCATAGGTTTTTTGTCATTACCTACGTATTTTATACCGGTTTTGCAAATTCCACCTGTGTTAAACTCAACACTGGCTTCCCATTCATTCCCTTTACCTACATAAACTAATTTATTTTTATTGTTGCTATTACAAGCAACAGTTGTGAAAACTAAAATAGTGCATATAATTATCCCAATAATTTTTTTCAATATTAATGCCACCTTTCATAAATAAATTACTCAGCCATATTATATTCTTATTCAATTATACAACGTATTAATATAATTATTCAAAATATATCCATTTTCAACATCTTTCTTATCTATAGCCTAAATCAAAAGTGTTTTCTATAACATCTGGTTGAGCAAGACCTACTCCAGTTATCCTTAGATTTATTTCATACTATATGAAAATTGTGACTTAGCACAACTACACATTATGATCATTAGTTGTACACTATGTTATGAATAAAGTCCTCTTTCAGCGCTGTATACTTTTCTCTGTCAGACCAGAATTCTTTCGACAATTCCATTTTTAAATCCTCATATTGCTTTCTAATATCCATATTTTCCTTTAACGTATCTCTAAACTTGATATAATTACTCCATTCATTATCATTATGTATAATATGAATATGATGCGTCCTTGTATCATTATCAAAATCACCACAACAAAAAAACAGATGGTTTTCATTACCTTACTACACTTTAAATTTTCACTATCTATAAACCCTTCTTAATGCTTAAAATATAAAATTTAAAAAGACCATAATAGACTCCCCTTAATTTGCATTTTATGAAAATTGTGTATTAGTATTTCTATGGATTGTATTCATTATATATGTACCACTAATGTTTTAGTATCTCCAGTGAAACAGACGTATCTATCGCTTTAATTTTTGCAACCCCACCAACTGGAAATGTCACAAACGGTAACTCGTGCCCAAAATCCACATTAAATATAATTGGAAAATTTTTAAGTTGTTTTTTTGTTGCAACTATTTTTTTAATGGTATTTATATCCATTTTACAACTACTTTCAAAACGTCCAAATACTATACCTTTCACTCCGTCAAATCCTTTAGTTTGAATAAGTGATTGAAGATTTCTATCAAATTCAAATGTGAAATAATCACCCATAGCATTGTTGTCCTCAAGAAACAAAATCTTATTTTTCAAGTCAGGCATAAATTCTGTACCCTGCAATAGATTCATTGTACAAAGGTTTCCCCCCACAATTTCTCCCTGGCAAGAGCCCTCTTGAATTACATAGTATTCCTTTGCCTGCTCAGAGGGCTCAATAAAATACGACTCAGATTTCATAAGGCATTCTTCAAAATAGCGGTATGTATACTCAATATTATCATCATATCCCCAAAAAGCAAAAAGCGCTCCATGATAAGTAACTAACCTCGTTTTTACATAGATGGCATTAAGCAACGCTGTAATATCAGAAAATCCGCATAAAATTTTGGGATTGTTTTCTATGAGGGAGTAATCTATATACTCTAAAATCTGATTGACATTCGAACCACCGTTACAAGCAATTATGGCTTTAACATTTTTGTCAAGAAAGGCATCATGTAAGTCTTCAACACGAGATTGTATACTTGACGAATTTGCTTCATCAATTTCACGACTGTTTTTTGAAAAGGAAATTACAAAGCCCTTATCTGATAGAAATTTTAGAGCCTTATCAAAAACCTCCTGCTTAAGTCCACTCAAACTCCGAGATGGAGCAATCACCCTTATTTCCTCACCAATATTTAGATTGTTTGCCATCATTTGCTTTACCTCCATAATTAAAATGATTTTTTCTTTTCAATTGACGCGTATGGAATGATTCTACTACAATACCCAACTAATCCCTTTTGTTACCATGCAATATCCTACGAACGCGAATCAGATGTTTTTCAAACAACCACTTTGAATTAGCATTCATTTAGAAAGGATTTCAGCGTCACGGTAGAGACATGGATTGCTCCACACCCCCCGCACAGATCCCGGCGTGCGGAACTACCGCACCGGGATCTTCAAATATACTCGCTTCCGTAATTAAACAAAACATTCTTCAAATCTTATCTGATTATCAGCTTTTTCAACTACCCTAGGTTTAATTAGTCCATACCATTTCATTTTTACATTAAATTCATTCCAGTTAAAGCTTTTCCTTTGACTTCTACGATTCAACCATTTGTATAATATTTTTAAAGTTGCTCCGTAAAATTCATTTATCCCTTTACTATTTCCAATTACTCCGTAATAGTTGAAATAACCCCTGTACTTAGAATTCAACGTTTCCACTATTTTTTTAATTCTCTTACTACGATTATCTTTACACCATAGGCTAAACGCCTTAATTGATTTTCTTAATTTGACCCTACTGGTTCTTCTCTTTATTATATCTTTACCATTTCGGGATACTGCCCATCGAAATTCAAATCCAAGAAATTCAAAGCTTGTATTTTCATACTTTCTGAAGCGTGAGAAGCTTACTATATTGGTTTTCTCCTCGGCTAGTTCTAATTTGAACTTACCAAGCCTTTTTCCTAGTACTTTGTAAAACTTTTCAGCATCAGCTTTGTATCTAAATGCACATATAAAATCATCAGCCAGACGACATATATATGTATCTCCGTTGCAAATAGGTTTTACGATTTTCTCAAACCATAAATCTAAAGTATAGTGTAAATAAATATTCGCCAGTATCGGACTTACTATGGAACCCTGTGGACAACCAGTTATTGGGCTTATAACTTTACCATCAGTATCTAGTATTCCTGCTTTGAGCCACTTCTTTATCAACCTTAAAAATGCCCTATCCTTTATTCGTAACTCTAACATTTTTCCTAACCATTGATGGTCTATGTTCCCAAAAAAGTTTCTTATGTCTGCTTCCACCACATAACTGTATTTTTCTTGTAATTCCTTTGTAATGTCCTTAACTGCTTTTTGTGCCCCAACCTTCGGTCTATAACCATAGCTACATTTCAGAAAAACTTGTTCATATATTGCTTCTAGTATATTAGCTACCGCTTTTTTTACTATTTTATCCCTCAATGTTGGAAGTCCTAGTGGTCTTGTTTTTCCATTTCCTTTTGGTATATACACTCTTTTTACTAGCTTTGCTTTGTACCTTTTGCTCTTAAGTTCTTCAACTAATTCTCCTAGATTTTCATCTGAATTATTTCCAAACTCTCTAGCTGTTTCTTTGTCTATTCCTGTTGCTGACTTCTTATTTATGTCTTTCCATGCTTGGTACAAAGCTTCTTTATCCAACAATCCATATAGATTACCAAATTTGTAGTCTTTATTTTGTTTTGCCTTTGTTGCTATTCCCCTCAGTGATGTTTGCATTATTTCCTCCAGTCCTGCGGTCCGGATAATGTTTCATTTGCGGGCTACATATATCTGTTAATCCCTTCCCCATGTAGACGGCTCTCCCGCCCTCAGAGTACTATGAATTAATCCGAACTCCTATGCGCATTGGTCGTCCTCTTTTTTCGATTGGATAGACCTACCTAATTAAAGGAGCTATAGGATTCCTCCCAAGTTCCCAGCATCTCTCTCTATACATGCCACGGTCTTGGACCCCAGCAGACCCTCGAGAATCTCACCTTTTACGATTCTTCTGTATTGACTTCCGTGACGTTAACCACATCGTCATCTGCATTTTAAGTTTATGAGGCTGAATATACTTCAGGAGATACGGTTCTCCCTGTGGCCTATTTAGTTCTCTGTGTACGCTTCCTTTTGCTGTTACCAGCTTCAACGCAACACTCGATATGAGTGGTTGGTTAGACCTTTCTCAACAAAGACTTTCACCTTGCAAGTAGATGCCAAGCTTTGCTTGGCTCACTAACGTTCCTTCCTCCCGATGTTTTCCAGCCTTAGATAGCTCCTATCTTAGGCTGGAAAATGTGCGTAGCGAACGGGAGTATTTTGTTATGTGCAGTGGCAACTGTGACCTCGGCCTTTATTCAATAATTTGATAACATACGAACATCTTGCCCCAACTCATTACTATCTGTGTGAATGGTATTTTGTTTATTATATTCAATCTAGAATTTTTTCAAAACTTATGCTATCATACCATTTTCCATCTTGATAAATAAAATTACTATAACGCCCAGTAAATTGAAAACCATTCTTAATTAATACTATTTGAGAAGCTATGTTATCAGGTGATGTTCCTGCTTCTATTCTATGAAGTTTATGCCTATTTACTGCCTCATCTAAAACCAATCTTACTGCACTCGTTGCATACCCCTTGCATTGATGTTTCTCACCAACTCTATAGCCTAGTTCAGCTTTATTAACATTTCCTCTTACAACTGATGTTAGATTTATTCTGCCAATGATCTTTCTAGAGCAATCCATTATTAAATACATATATATTAATCCTTTTTCTTGTTCCTCCACTAACCCCTTTATTATTATATTGAAGTTATTATAATCATAATAATTATCCCCTCTGGGTAATCCTATTCTCTCAAAAAACAATTTATTTTCAAGTTCAAATGCAAAAAGTTCCAGTGCATCTGACTGCTCAAGCAATTTAATTATAATATCTAACATATAGACCCTCCTTTAGTTCACAATATTCTATCAAATCAACTAACCAAAATTATGTTTATATATGAAAACTTTAAAATTAAGACTTCGAAGCCCTGCCCCTATATTGCCATTGCACATAACGTTGCTTGTTGCCGACGTTACCCAACCCTAGTGCAACCGCACTTGGGCTGGGAAATGTGCCTTGGCGTTGGATTAAGCACTAACCTATATATAGATTATAAGTCATAAATTTACACATTGCTATATAAAAACAGTCCACCAGCCAAGGCGGACGGCAGCATTTTGTTATGTGATCTTTTAGCTCTTGCACTATATATAGCGTGCAAAACCCACTAATCCATTCATGATTTAATTTCCTATATATGAATTATGCAACTTAACTGCAACCATAGATTATATTAATTTGGGAATATAAAGCGAGTATCTATTATGCAAGTACTCCTTCTCTCTAAACAACTCATAACTTGAACCAGATAAAACAAAACCAAGGTTTTCCGCAAGACGGATTGACCGTTGATTTTCAATATAAATACATGCATTTATCTCTTTTATGTGCATAGAGTTCATAGCAATTGCGATGATTTCTTTCATTGCCTCTTGCATATAACCATTTCCCCAGAATTCTTCTTTGAGGTCATAACCGACTTCGACCTTACAATCTTTCTGATTCCAGCAATGAAACCCACATGTTCCCATTTTCATGCCATCTGACTTTCGCACGATAACCCAACGGTGTTGCAATCGTGATTCAGGCTGTATATAAAATGTAATGATTTCATCTGCACCTTCCATATCAGTTACTGGCTCCGCATCAAATAGGTATCTATTCACTACATCATCTGAAAACTGACTGAATATAAAATTTCTATCGTCAATGGCTATATTTTTAAGAACTAATCTTTCTGTTTTTATATCATTAAATAACATTCTAATCCCTCCAATTAATTATTAGTATTGATTATATAATAAAAACCAATGTCACTTATCCGTTATATTTAAATAGCGCGACGCACTTAGTGAAGGAATGCGCCTTGGCGCTGATTTAACTTTCAACCTATATATAGATTATAAACCATAAATTTACACATAGCTATATAAAAGGAGCCCCCTAACAAGGGGAACGGCAGCATTTTGTTATAGGTCGTTTTAGGCACTACACTTTCATCAAGACCTATTCCAGGTATCCTTATATTTATTACGGTGTTCATCTTCTAACCCATTATTATCATGCATATGCACATACCCAATCTTAACTTTTAATTTTTTTATCCACTCGATATCTGAAATCTTAGAATTACAATACCCATGATGTAACACGATATTATTATCCTTCAACTTCTCAGCAAGATCATAAGCGTACTCAAATCTATTTTTTGTTACATTTCTAATCATCTTATCAAAACTATCCAAACATAAACCAGCGAACGGCCCATGAACAGATCTACTTTTAATATTTTTTATAGCATCAATATGTTTTTGAAGTCCATCAATCTCTTTTTCAAGGTACTATGTATCATAAAATGACTGTGCCTCAATACCTAAAGAATACTCCTGACACAAGACTGCAACATCAAGTAAATTAGTATCATCACATAAATTTATTTCTTTCATAAATACCTCCTTAATCTCTATTTCCTAATTTAATATATAATAATCTGCATTATATTACTTTTTACCCACGGTAGTGCGGTTTATGATATATGTAATTAAATCTTTTTCATTATAATTGTTTGAATCAATTTTTATGGAATATACATTGTCACTATTTTCTCTGTGCATATAATCTAAATAAAGAATATTTAATTTAAGGTCTTTTGTATTTATCCAATTTAAAGCCTGTACTACAATTTTAGCAAATTCTTGTTTTGTTATATCACCAGTATCAATTATATCAACATATACCGTATCCTCCCTATCCAAATATTTACTATTTATTACCACATTAGCTAGTATTTTAACCTTCATTTTCTGGAATTTGCCCTTATATTCATTTTGTAAAAAATTGTTTAATTCATTATTTAAATAGTCTTCCGCCCTAGAATCTTCCAAAAACCTTAAATTGTCCCTAATTGTTATATTAAATATAAGATTATCTTGATTTCTTACTTTCACTCCATATGTACCGAATGAAAGGGACCTATGAGGACCATCAATTATTTTACACTTTTCTTTAGGATACACCTTGTCTAAATATTCATTTGTAATTTTTACAACCTGCGGGGCTTTTAACTCACCATTAATGTCAGCAACCACAAATTTAATAAGTCCAAAAACAAGAACAAGTAAACCACTTAATATTCCTATAGAAATTATCAGCTTTTTATTCATTTTATACATCCTTCTTAACCTCTCAATATCTTAATTTTTACCCTTTGATTATATGGACTTCAAAATTACTAACTGCATAAAATAATCTTACATAGATCTGAAATTTCATCTAACATTTCTTACTCCAGACGCCTGCGAGCCCTAGTGCGACCGCACTTAGGCTCGCAGGTGTGCTTTGCAGTCTTCTCATTCAAAGCGAACTGGAGTCCATTGTTAGGTGAAGTCCACCTCATCTCTATACTTCTTTAATCATTCTATAATATAAATCTTTTATGTTACTTTTTAAACTTGCATTCACATTAACTAATAAGTCTATATACTTACTTCCTATCTCATAAAAACACACTCTGTCAAATGGTGCTTGCAATTTATTTGTGTTTATATCTATCCCTAGCCTAACTCTTATTATATTTTCTATATATCGTGCATACCCTTCCTTCCATTCTTGCCATATCATATATTCAAAATCAATGTTGCTTAAACATTCCTTCATCTGCTTATGATAATTTAAAACGCTATTATAGTCTTTTGCATTAAAGTAATCATTTAATTCTGTTGCTTTTTTAATAAAAATTGAATTTTCATAAGGAAATGGATGGTTAATTTCCCACATGTAATTATTTTCTTCTTTTGATTTTCTTTCTATTTCTAAAGATACTCTAATTTCATCTTCACAGTTTTCAGATTGAAAACAGTGTACAAATTCATGAAAAATAAACACATACCCCTCAAGACTCTCAAATACATCTTACGCATAGAATTGGATTTACTAAAAGTATTGAGAAGCTCCTTTTTAATACGGAATCATCATTCTCTTGTCCCATATTATAAAATGCAAAATCTTCACTCAATATCGTATTTAAGAGATTTACTAATTCTTCATTAGTAAAATATCTTTTTTCTTCAATCCAATTAACAAAAGTATTTAATATAAGTCCATCTCTTAGTTCTTGATCTGTATCTCCAATATATTTAAGCATTAATTCAAGATAGTCTGTAATGTTCTCATCTTCCCTAAGATTGTATTCATTATCTTTAATTCTTTTTAAATTTAGTTTAAAGATCTTTTTTTCATTACACATATTAAACCTCTTTCCAATCTTTTTTTATGAATTAGAACAGCAAATATTCGTCCATGTTTTATTTTAAAAACCTCATGTGATATTATCTCTCTTCAGAATAGTAATCTAGTAAAGATCATATGCCCTATATTCCCATGCTTTTTTAATTTACTCCAGTTATCCTTAAATTTATTACGTACATCACGCTTAATTCTGATTTAAGACCTAATCTCATTCTAATAACCAAGCTCATCATTAATAATAAAAAGTTTCATCCTATTCCTATCAGATTGACCTTCTATTATTGAAAGACTATTACATACCCGTTCCTCAGAAACGCAATCTACACATTTATTTAGTGCAACACATGGTGGGTTAAATCCTGCTCGCTTAGCATTTAATGGGCATGCTATATTTTTCACTCTATGTATTGCTTCCTCTAATGAATTTACTATTTTATTTTTTCCTACAACAATAATAACATTTTCAGGTCCAAATGTTATTGCAGCCACTCTATTTCCGCTATGGTCAACATTTACAATACGTCCATCTTCTGAAACTGCATTTGATCCTGAAATATACCAGTCAGTGAGTAATGCTTTCTTCTTCAATATTTTACATTCTTCCTTACTTGCAGCAAGATCTTTATCGAAAACAACATTTCCTCTTTCTACTAACAAATTTGTTATATTCATTTCCTGGAGAGTTGAAGAATGTCCGATTCCAACTGTGCATTCAATTGGAATTAATTTCAATATGTTATTTGTAGCATCTTGAATTGTATAAAAATAACTTACGTCTATATTTCTTAATTTAAAATCATTTAAAAGCTTATTAACCAAAATAATCCCCTCCATAAATATTTGCGAGTTATATAAAAACTTTCTTCGTGTTTAAGATAACATCTCGCATCGCCGATGCCTTTGGACCTTAGCGCGACGGCACTTGGTGAAAAGGTATACTTTTGCAGTCTTTCATGCAAACGCGAACGGCAATGAGTTGTTATGGGATGCTATTCTAATTGTTTACTAAATATTTTAATTAAAACTATCATTAAAATCGCTACCCTAAATTACCACTATCCAAAACCTTCACAGTTTAAGGAATGTAAAGAATAGTTGAAATAAAATTAAAGACTCTCCCTACAATTACTACTCATCCCAAATTCTTTAAGCAAATTTAAATATCTCAACATTTCCCTAGCGTTTACGGCAAATGTTGTATTGTAAAGGTTATGTTGAAATACATCAGCATCTTTTAATATTTCATCGAACTTAGAATGAATTGTATCTTTATCACTATTATCTACGTTCTTCAACATCTTGCATATTTAACAATATTTCGTCTATATATCCTCTAAGCTTTTCAATTCTATTCATAGATCCACTCCCTACTATTATTAAATTATCCTTATATTCACATATCATTGGAACATAAAATCACTCTATTTCAAAAGAACACTTTAAATTAGCACTTACTTCGAAAGGATTTCAGTTAGCGATTCTTGTTGCCGCCGTTTCCCGGCCCTAGTGCGACCGGACTTGGGCTGGAAAATGTGCCTTGGCGGTGAGATAACTACCACCCTATATATAGATTATAAGTCATAAATTTACACATTGCTATATAAAAATAGTCCACCAGCCAAGGCGGACTGCAACATTTTATTTTTTAGAAATTAGAATAGAAAAGTGTTACCACTTTAACTAGTTAGGTAAAAAATTATATTTTCATTAGAAAAATTAAATTCTTTAGGCAAATCCTCATCATTAGGTAAAACGGCCAAATAATATTTATCGTTTGGAAGCTCTTCTTCATTAAATTTGGTATGATTATACCCAAATTTAGTAATAACCTTTTTTACAAATTCATAATAATTTATAACTTCGCTACTGCCAAGATGAAATATTCCTTTTAAATCATTCTCAATTATGTAACTTACCTGTTTTGCTAACATAACATCTGTATTGTTATTAATATATAGATTTGTGTAAACATATACTTTTTCATTATTATTTAATGCAGTTACAAGACTATTTAATCTTGGTGAGTTTTTACCCCATATCATCGGTAGTCTAAAAATTATGCTATTATCTCCTAACCCTTTTTTCAATATTTTTTCACACTCAATCTTAAACTTACCATAATCACTTTCAGCAATTGGTTCCTCATTTTTTTTGTGTGGTGTAGTTGTATCTCCATCAAAAACATTTGCAGTAGAGCAGAAATAAAGTTTACCGTTGCTTGGTTTTAAATATTTTACAAGTTCATTGATAAGTTCTATTTGACAATCAAAATCTCCCCTCAAACAATATACTATATTTAAAGGTTTAACTGTATTAAGAATATCAATTATCTTATACACTTCACTTATATTAAAGTAAATTGGGTTTATTGAAACTATTTTATTACTGTTATATGTGCCGTAAACATCATACTTATTATTTAATTCTTTTAACAATGCTTTTCCTGCTAATCCACTTGCCCCTAGTATTAAAATTCTATCCATTATAAACAGCACCTCCATTCCAAAAATTCGTTTTAATATAAACTGAAATACATCACCATCACTCAAAATCACTTTGCCACAATCTATGTATATTATACCATTATTTTCATTTTATGTGAGCTATTAATATAAGCTTAGCCATTATTTTTTATACTCTAATGCCTGCCCCTAAGTTATGAGTTGATGGTCCTTATATTATTCGTATTTTATATTTAAAGGTCTCAAACTCTCAAGACTGGCAATGCTTTTCTTATCAAAACTGTAATGACCATATAGGTTATATGTTCCCAATTCAAAGGTTAAACATGGCTTAATACCTCTTTTCATATATTATTAAAAAAAACATTCACGAATATCAGAATTATCTGATATCAACTAATAAAGTAAATCAACGTAAACCTATTTACAAGCATAACCCTTTAGTTTACTATAAACATAAACACAAGGGGTGATGTAATTGATATTTGGATATGCAAGAGTAAGTACAATGGAACAAAGTTTCGATAGACAGCTTGATGCTTTAAAGTTAGCAGGGACTGAAGAAATAATTCAAGAGAAGATTACAGGAACTAAAGCAGATAAACCTGACTTAAATATTCTGTTGGGTAAATTTATAAGCAAAAGCATATAAATTAAATATTTCTTATATGCTCTTCAAAAGGTGTTGACTGTCACCTTGGGGATTAGCTTATAATAATTATGAGGTGATTCAAATATTAATTAAATGTGTCTGCAAAGAGTGTAAGCTTACGAAAAAATCAATTGAATATTACGAAAAAAAAGGTCTTATACGCCCAGAAATCGGTAAAAATAATTACAGGAATTATAACGAGAAGGATATAGCCATATTAAAGGAAATATCTGTTTTACGAAAATTAGGAATACATATTCCTGATATTAAAATTATTCTTGAGAGCAACAACAAGGTGGCAGCTTTGTCAAAATGTAAATGCCTTATAGAACTAAAATTGCAAAAGACGAAAGCACAATATAATTGTATTGAACATTTGATAACTAACTATGATATTGATAAAGAAATTGAATATATCAATGACAATATCAACGATTTCTTTACAATTAAAGAAAAATTGCTACAATCTTTTCCTGGGACTTATGGAATGTATTTATGTATCCATTTTGGGCAGTTTCTTAATGAAAAAATTGACAGTGAAGAAAAGGAAAATGCATATTATAAAGTTGTAAATTTTCTTGATAGCGTCGACAATCTAAATTTTTCATCCGAGATCGAAGAATACTTAGAGAACTGCTTTTCAGTTATGCAAAAAACGGATATGGTAAAAATGAACAATGCTATGCTTAATGCTGTTGATAATATGGACGATTATATAGGGAGGAACAAAGAAATATTGGAGGAATATATTAAAATACGTACTTCAGCTGATTACAAATCAACGTCTGAATATAAAATGCAACAGCTGATTTTGGATTTTCAACAAAGCAGCGGATACTATGATATCTTTCTTGCAAATTTAAGAATTTTGAGCTTCTCATATCGTGAGTATACCGAAAAACTACAAGCGGCAAACAAGGTATTTTTAAATAAATATCCGCAAACACAGGATATTTATAAATAGGGTAACAACAAAATGATCACAATCTATACTTAATTATTCCAAACTTTGTTTAAATACAAACTAAACAAGGTTTCACTCATTTTTATTTTCTCCGTGCCCTAGACCCCTAAAATTTATTCCTTAATTTATCTCATAGGACTTATACCTCCAGTTTATTTTACGATATATCCTAATAGAAACCCTTTTATTGGGAAATGGGAAGCAACTCAGCATATTAATGGGAAAGAAAATGTAATTGCTACAATGAGTTTTGGAAAAGATTTAACACTTGTAACAACCTCTGATTATATGCAAGAAAACACGAAAAACGCTACTGAACATATTTGATATAATTTTACTAAAGAACAACTTGTAATTATTAGAAATTTCGGGACTTAACTTCCATACAGATATGTGTTCCAAGATAGAAACACTTTTACCTTGGATGGGTCGTTTGGAAAAGTGAACGTAGTATTTAAGAAAGTAAAATGATTTTTTTATAAACTTCATCTGTTTATTTAGATAAATATAGATATATATTATTTTCTATTGTATTTAACATTTCATCTTTATATGGTTATTTTAAGATTAAGCCAGATATGAAATTCGAGTTTTCTCAAATTTTCATGTTTATAATTGTATCTATCTTAGCAATTATAGTGACAAAAATCATAAATAAAACTCAATGGAATATTATAGTTAAGTTAATAGTGAAATGTATTCTCTATTTTTTAATAGCATATGCTGGAGTAATGTCAAGTTTCTTTTACTTTATATCCACTACCAAGCCATAAGTAGAAAAGTTGATTGTTATAATAAACCCTAATTATTCACGAACTCAAATTCTATGGTTTTAATATTAAAATCATAGAATTTGAGTTTTTTATTTATTTTTATTAAAAAAACCACATAGCTCTTATTTTGTTTTATTAAACTCCGACTGGTTAGCTGTGGCATTTGCTGATGTTTTAGATCTTTTACTATCTATCTATATGCGTAAGGGTTACCACTTCCACAATTTCTTTATATGTAGTTTACAATATAAGCACATTGTGCATCGTTAGTAACCCCTTTAATACTATTTTTAAAACTTATTACAATATGGACATCTCCAAAATATAAGAGATATAGCTATGAAGATTATTAGTAAACTTACGACAGCGATGGTTAAAAAATTTATTTTTGAAAATGTACCATAAAGAAACCTTACGAAATTGTTCACCAAATAAGAGTATTGAGTCCAACTCTCACTTGTGTTCTATTTTCAAGCCTACAATATAAAGTATAAAGAATATTAAGCCTAATATGGTTAAGAAACCTGATATTACAAGCATTTCATAACTACCCTGAATATCTCCAAAAATTCTGTGATACAATTCTCCAAAGCCCCAGGACAGACAAACTGTAAATACTTTCATTAAAGCTACACCTGCAAATATATTTCCATAGGGCTTTCTTCGAATTAGCAGTGTAGCTGAAATTGCAACTGCAGGAAAAACAATGCCTAAATCCAGAACAAAAACCCCGTAGATATCCTGTGGAATGTGCCTTGCAATGTCAGGTGAAATTCTTATTAACCAAATGAGACCTAACATAAATACAATACTATAAAGAAATATACTTATGGACCTACGTAAGCATTTAGACACCGTGGTTTTTGCTACAAACTCAGCAGGGAAACTAAGAAGTCCTAAAACAATACTATATATCGATAAACTAAATATGGCGAGATAAACAAGATAAATTGTTGTATACTGACCTTGCATTACATAAAGTGCGTAGCCATAAAAAAAATTACCACAGAGCCCGATTATAGTAATTAACAACTTATAACCCGGACGTCTTAGGAATAAAACCGATAAAAAAGCTAGAAGCACAGCTAGCGGAATAAATATTATATCCTGTGACCTAGAGCCTATCAGTAAAAACTTTGTGATTATTCCTGATGATAACACATCATTATAAATACTTTCATTTAGAATACCTGCGAGACATGCAAATATGATAAGCACTGACATGATAAGAGTCATGACTGCAGTAATCCTGCTCCTTTTAATGATAATACCAATACCGGCACCACTTAATGGTTTTTTCAATTCCATAATACCTTCCCCCCTTATCCTTACTATTTAACCCATTAATAATTAAATCTATGTGATGCTCAATAAGCTTATGCCGTTGTTCGACCGTTGAATCTTTTTCTATAATAAGGCTTATGATTAACCTAAATACTGAACTCCAATATAGCGTGCAATTACCCCTAATCTATTCATGATTTAATTTATTATATAAGAGCATTACGAGTTAACATAAATGACCATTTCGTTTATATTCTTTTTTCTTGTAAAATCTACTGGCTTGTCAAATGCGGTAAGCATACCTATTTCATCTGGCGTTAAATCTTTTTTCTGTTTCTTTTTAATCTTTATTTTGCAATTCAATAATGTCATAAGCACTTTATCAAAAATTGACAGTTTATTATAGTTAAAACCACCTCGCAAATAGAAAAATTTAATACATTTTTGTTGGTCTGAAGTAAAGTTATTGGCCACAACTTCCTTTATTACTTTTTCACTTGATGGAGAAGCCCCTGAAGCGAAAACAACTAACTTTTTATCTTTGAGTTTATCAAAGTTTTTCGTAATGAATTTAACACCATTAATACCAACGGCATGCAGACTACCACCATAAACCAAGGTATCATATTTCGTTAACATATTGATATTAACTTTTGAAACCTCCAAAATATCCGCTGATAGTTCTTCTGCAATCCATTCTGCATAATTCCTTACAAAACCTGTTTTTGATTTGTAAACTACAATAGTGCTCATAATTTTCAACTCCTATCCAATTTATTGTTGAATTTATCATATTATATATTCTAATCTACTATTGTGACTTATCGTTTCTATCGTAATATATAAAAATCACCAATTTAGTAAGAAATTTTCATATAAACCTTAAATTTCACATAACGTATCGTATTTCCAACGTCACTAAACCGGACCATCGGAGCCTTTCTTCGTAGGCGGGGCTTTCACCCGGTGAAGGGATTAATTTTGCGTTAAGTTCTTTTGCAACCTCACAATTCGGTTTTAATATATCTATTCCATTTCTATAACTAATCCCATTGTCCTGGAAATCTTAATTTTTGTAGTTGTGGGAATTTTTTATTATATTCTTCCACTTCATCCTTTGGAAGATTTTCAAAAACTTCCGCTTCGTAGAATTTTCCTTTTAAGCCTTCCATACTATCTTCGGTTAATTCAATTCCCATAAATGCATCAAAGTTTTTACCATTAGCGGTTGTAATATTAAAGTTATCACATGTTTTAAATCCTATTCGAGGATAATAATCTGGTTCTCCAAAAATTACAATACCTTTATATCCTTTATTTGCAGCTAAGCTCATTGTCTCCCTTAATAACAGCTCACCGACTCCACATCCTTGCCATTTGGGCTCTACGCAAAGAGGTCCAAAGGTTATAATTTCATGTGTATCTGCACCATCAACAACTCGTGCCTTTGAATACATTATACATCCTATTACATCTCCATCCTTTACTGCTATTCTGCTTAACTCAGGAATATAGTCTTTATCTTGACGTAATTTATGCACAAGGTAATGTTCGTCACATCCAAGATGATGTTTATTCCAAAAGGCATGCTGTGTCATTAATTCTACATTGTACCAATCATCCTTTGTTTCCATTCTAACTTCTATTTCTTCATGATTTAATCTTTTCTTTCCTTCTAGAAACCATCCAAATTCTAACCTTACTTCTTTTCTTTGTAAATCATTGTTCTTGTAGCAACAAGTATCCATACCAATCAAGCTAAAGCCTTCATGCTGATAAAAATCAACTGCATTAACATTACAAGATTGTGTTTCTAGTATAATAGCTCGACGACGTTCTCTTCTTGCTTGTTCCTTTGCCATTTCAATTAATGCATGACCTATTCCTTGCTTTTGATATTTTTCTGCTACCCAAAGTTCTGTAATTCTTAGACGATTAGACCATAATTCTTGATCAGTTTCAATTGCAGCAACTAATTCATCATTAACTAACACTCCCCAAGCATAAGCATTTTTCCAGTGATCTTCATATAACTTATCTGGGAAATCATATTCTTCTGGTGTATGAGTTACTGGCTCTGTAAAGTCTTTCTTTTCTATCTCAATAGCAAATCCTTTATCTATTTTATTTACTATAACATCATAATATTTATCTGTTTTATACTTTATTGGAGTTATAGTTCCCTTCCATTTCTCTTTTGGTAATTGTATAATTTCATATTCCATAATCTTAATCCCCCCTTTTTTATATCAGTTATTGTCTTAGCACCACCATGATATACTTTTTTTATTATCTTCCCTCCAAGTTCTACATCTTTTATAAAAATTCCATATCCATATTAATCTTCCTCTGCAGCATAAGGTACACTCATATCTATAAAATCGCAATTTGAAAGGATTTTATTCTCACCTTCTAAAGCATAGCCCCTAGCTCTATTCTTAATTAGCTGAATGTGATTATCATATCCTTGTTTCCCCCCTTAATTCATTATATTAAAGCATTACTTCCGAAGGTTAACTCCATTAATTACAAGTAATCAATTACTTTCTCTAAAATTCCGTATAACGTATCTTGTTTCCGAGGTTCCTGAACCTTAGCCCGACGGGCTTGGTGAAGGAATATGCCTTGGCGATTGATAATGCATCGACCTATATATAGATTATAAACCATAAATTTACACATTGCTATATAAAAAAAGCCCACCAGCCAAGGCGGACGTCAACATTTTGTTATCAGAAGTCTGTCTCTGCTATATCCTATATTAGCACTAGAATATATAAAGTTAATGAACAAACTCAACTTGTAAAATCAATTATTATAATGAACATTCCATATATCCAACCGTAAACGGAGCTTTATCAAATTTCCTGAATCCAACATTAATAAAACCGTTCTTTATGTACCAATTTTTTAACTTTTGATTATCATCAATCATACCTAAAGTGATTTTGTTAGCGCCAAGTTCCAGGGCTTTTATTTTGCAAAATTCAAGAAGTTCTTTACCATACCATTTTTGTCTATATTCCGGTAGGATAATTATGTCATCAAGTTTACAAACACCATTGTCATCAATTTTTAGACCCAGAAATCCAACAATCTTATTTTCAAGAAAATACCCAAACATTAATGTACCCTTTCCAAATTCAGATACTAATTTATCCAATGGTAAGCTTGCTCTACCTCTATCTGGGCAGTTTTCTTCAGTTAGCCCAAATTCTATCGCTACAGTTTCATAGCCACAATGAAAAACCTCCAGACAAGACAATAAATCTGATTTTATAATTTGCTTAATCACTTTAAGACACACCTCCAAAAATAAACAGTTTTTAGTTATTGATATCAAACGAATATGAACTAAACTCTTTTCAAATAATGAAACACCTACAAGTCAGGACTGGGTTTGTGAGGATTTGCAATAATGTACCTTGTTGCCGACGTTTCCCATTAATTCTTTTTATTAAAGAATATTATGTAATTCTGATAGAGATTTAATTATAAAATCAGATTTATTGGTATGTCTTCGGAAAGTAAATTAATGAGAAAAATGAAATATTTCTCTGCATCCTCTTTCATTTTAGATATTATTTTAATATATTTTTCATACATTTGTGCCTCTAACCCAAATAAAACATCACTATCTAGCTCTAAAATATTTTCTAAATGTATTTTAATATTACTACTTTTGTCTATAAAAAAAATCATCAAAAAACATAATGCTTCTTTTTATCCAATTTGGTGGGTAGCTTGTCTTAGGCACATACCCACGATGTAACACGATATTATTAGCCATCAACTTCTCAGCAACATCATAATCATAATCGTATTCAAATCTATATTTTGTTACATCTCTAATCATCTTATCAAAACTACCCAAGAATAAATCAGCAAACGGTCCATGAACAGATCAATTTAGCCACTACACTCTGAGCTCAGCCTACTCTAGCTAGCTTTAAATTTATTTCGTATTAAATGGAGGTTGTTAATTAATGACATGCTAAGGCTATTGTCATAATCTTTTATATTTTTCTGTTAATTTTCAAATCAAACTCTGGCTGAGTTACATAAGCTAAATATTGCACATTTCGATAGTGTTAACTGACTTATGGAAAAACCTAATTGGTAATAATAGGAATTAGATTGCATCTTTGAAAAATAAAGCCTTTGTCTTTCTATCCTTAAACTTATGGAAGTTAAT
>NZ_JAHLEF010000051.1 GCF_018861755.1 Clostridium sp. CF012
GAAAGAATACATGGAAGCTTAAATTATATTAGTCCAAATGAATTTATAAGGAAATCTATAAATTAGTTAGTATTCGTTAGAAAATGTCGTAAATAAAGGGAGCAATCCGAAACAACCTGAATATGAGCTTCAAATAATTTGATGCAATTTTCCATTTGATAAGAACAGTATTGCTTATAAAATCATAAAATAACGTATAATGATTTTAGGAGTGGTGATAATTGTATTTATATCCCTATGAATATTTTCGTAAAGAGTTTTACCCTAATCCAATGAGATTTACTAAAGCAGAAGTAGATTTAATGAATAACATACGTATGCTTTGGGAACAGCATGGAGTCTGGACAAGAATGGCCATAATGAGCATGGTTTTGGGGTTACCGGATGAAGACCTCGTTATTAATCGGCTACTACAAAATCCAGTAGATTTTGCTAATACATTGAAGGTTTTCTATGGAGACAAAATTGCTTCAAAATTCAGTGATTTATTAAAAAGCCATCTTGTTATAGCAGCACAGCTTGTAAAGGCCGCTAAAGCAGGAGATAACAAATCAGCCATGGAAGCAGAAAAAAGATGGTATGAAAATGCCGATGAAATAGCTGATTTCCTAAGTTATATTAATCCTTATTGGTCAAGGGAAAGTTGGAAAGCAATGCTACATGAACATTTAGCACTTGTTAAAGCAGAAGCAGTTGCCATGCTTACCAAAGATTATGCAGCTGGTATCAAGGTTTACGACAAAATTGAAAGTCAGGCTCTAGAAATGGCTGATATGATGTCACAAGGTATTATTAAGCAGTTTTCTTATTAATTTAGAAAGTAGTTTTTAAATTGCGTAATTAGTATTCGTCTACCGCAGTTTTTAGTTGTTTAACTCTATTCATATAATACAAAGAACAAGCATTATAATTATGATGCTTGTTTTTTTCGCTTTCACAATGATATATGTTTATAGCAAAACAAATTGATTAGATAGGTAATTTACGATGATTAGTAAACATAAGTTTCTCCAAGGTAGTAGTCAGGCCTATGCAATAGTATTTAAAGATATGGCTGAAAGTAAAGAATTTATAAAAGAGTTTACTAATAAATGTATATGAGGAAAGAAAAAGCTATGGTATATATAAAGCTTTAGGCTTTACTGTTGGACCTAAAATGATAGAACTAGCTTTATCAAAACAAGGGTTAGTAGAGTTCCCATTTTTAATTACTATAAAAACTACTGTTTTTGGTATTCTATTGTTTATAATAATAGTATTTGCTACGGTATGGTTTTCTACTAGTAAATTGTTAGGTATATACCTTAGAGAGATTATAGAAGAGTAGAGAAGTTAAAATAAAAACATAAATAAAAAAGTCACATAGTGTTGACTCTCCCCGTACAGGAGAATATATACTCATTACATAGAGCAAAAATATCATAAAAAGATGAGTATAAATTAGAAAGGAGACAACGTGATGGAGGGTAGCATTAGTATTAATATTAGTCATTTAAAAAAATGTTACAAAGAAAAAATAGCTGTAGATGATCTATCTATTTGTATTAAAAAGGGGGAAGTTTTCGGCTTACTAGGGCACAATGGATCAGGGAAATCCACAACCATAGACTGCATTTTGGGACTGAAAAAATTTGGGGGTGGATGTGTTAGTGTTCTTGGAATGAACCCTGTTACGCAGCGAAAAAAAATGTTTGAAAAAGTTGGAGTACAGTTACAGGAATCCTGCTACCAGGGGAGCATTAAGGTAGGAGAATTGTGCGAAGAGATGTCGGTGCTTTATAAAAATCCTGCAGATTATAAGAAACTGTTAGAGCAATTCAAATTGTCTAAGTTTGAGAAACAACAAGTATCAAGCTTATCAGGAGGCGAAAAACAGAAATTATCGGTGTTACTTGCATTGATACCAAATCCAGAGGTTATTTTTTTAGATGAATTGACAACTGGATTAGATACTGCGGCCAGAAGGGAAGTTTGGAAACAACTAAATATATTAAAAGAAAAGCGAACTACGATTTTTCTAACCTCACATTATATGGATGAAGTGGAGGCTCTTTGTGATAGAGTATGTATTATTAAAGATGGGAAAGAAGTGGTAAGTGGTAGCGTAGAAGAAGTAGTAAAAGGAAGTCCTTATGACAGATTGGAAGAAGCATATCTGTGGTATATGGGTGAGGAGGTAGCACAATGAGGAGATTTTTCAAATTATTAAAAATAGAGGGGTGTTTAGTACTTAGGTCTCTTGACAGTATCTTTTTTGGAGTTTGTATGCCTGTAGGAATTATAGCACTGTTAGGTATTATTTGTGGATCAAAGCCTGCTTTTGTCGGAGCAAACTATACACTACTAGAAAGCTCTTTTGGAGCATTAATTACAGTTGGTATTTGCGCTACGGCTTTTATGGGAATTCCATTAACAATTGCAGATTATAGAGATAAGAAAATTTTAAAACATTTTTTTGTGACACCCGTAAGCCCTGCTGTGCTAATATTAGTACAAGGAGCCATCAATGTGATACTTTCTTTAGTATCGGCAGTACTTGTATATTTAACGGTAAAGTTGTTTTTTGGTTATGAAATGAGAGGATCAAAAATAGGATTCACTTTATCCTACTTTTTAGTAATAGCATCTATGTACAGTATTGGAATGCTTATGGCAAGTGTTTGTAAAAATATAAAGACAGCAAATGTAGTTTGCAGTATTGTCTATTTTCCTATGCTATTTTTATCCGGTGCAACTATCCCCTATGAAGTTTTTCCAAAAGCATTGCAGCAAGTTGCAAACCTTCTGCCACTTACCCAAGGAATTAAACTATTAAAGGGGTATTCTTTGGGATTACCACAGGAAAACTTATTGTTGCCTATTGTTATTATGTTAGTATGGAGTGCGGTTGGTATTAGTATATCAATTAAAACATTTATATGGGAATAGATTACCCAGAAGGAGGCTATAATGAAAGAACAATATCAATGTGAACGAAAAGAAGATACTATATTGTATAAAATTGGATTATTCTCGCAAATGAATCGAGTTACGGTGAAGGCATTACGTCATTATGATGATATTGATTTGCTAAAGCCTGCATATATTGACGAGCATAGTGGATATAGATATTATACTTCCGTACAATTACCAGTTCTTCATCAGATATTGGCATTGCGCCAGATGGGTTTTACTTTAGAAGAAATCAAAAATGTGAAACAAGGTATGTCTGTAGAAAAACTATTGTTACAAAAGAAGAGTGAATTAATAAAAAAAATTGCTGAGGAAACCATGAAGTTATCTCAGGTGGAATGCTATTTACTACAAAAGGATACTGACAGGGAGTATCATGTTATTTTAAAAGAATTGCCGGAAGTAATTGTTGCTTCTATGAGAACAATTATGCCAAACTATGATGCACTATTTGATATTGTTCCGCCTATGGGCGCTGAAATGGAACGACTGGGCTGTGTTTGTGCAATCCCTGAATACTGTTTTAATATTTATCATGACGGTGAATACAAGGAATTTGACATAGATGTAGAAATTTGTGAGGCGATCACTGAAAAAAAGGAAGACTCTGATATGCTGATTTTTAAAACCTTAGAGAAAGTTGAAACAGCCGCTTGTGTTTTGCATAAAGGTGCTTATGAAGGATTCCCAAAATCCTATGGTGCTGTTTTAAAGTGGGTAGAGAAAAATGGATTTCAAATTGTGGGCAGTCCAAGAGAATCCTATATTGATGGTGTTTGGAATAAGGATTCTGCGGAGGATTGGTTAACAGAGATTCAGTTTCCAGTGAGAAAGCTTTAGGAATCTAAAAGAAAATAACAAGTCAAATATGCTTGCATATTCACTAACTTCTTTAAGTTTATCGTATGCCTTTTTCAAATTCATATACTTAAAATCAAGATTTCTCATAAATAATTACCCCTTCTTTTTCAACTTGTTCTATAAAAAGCTTATCTTCAATATTATTCATATGTGAAAAATCAAACTCTAATAAAGTACTAACGCTCTCCTCAATTTCATCTTTGAATTCGGCAATTGAATTATTAGAATATACGACTAAGTCAATATCACTTTTTAATGAGTTATCACCACGTGCTCGTGAGCTAAAGAGTATAATTTTGTCAATATATTTATGTTTCTTTGATATATCAACTATTTGATTAGCTATTCCATTTTCTAAATTCAATATACTCGCTCCCCTATTTTCTTTAATAGTTTATCTACATGGCTAAAAAATAATATATATTATTTTTATACCATTTTTTCTACAAATTCTAATATAGCTTATATTATTAATTATAGTAAAAAATCATTGAACCTTAGACCCAATAGTAAATTTAAAAATACATTTACCATCGGAAAAGAACCACTTTTCTATAATTATATCATAATTATAAAAGTTTAATACAATTAAAAACCCGCTAACCTCAAATTTCATCTCGATAACTATGACCACTCATCATCATAATCCGGATATTGCTCAGGTGATTCTTCTTTAATTTCAAGGCCTTAAAGAGTACCGTAAATACAAGGAGTTATATCAAATATAGTGCAACTCAAATCTTTATCAATTGTTACATAATTTACTTATTATTTGAGGGGAACTAATAAGTAAATTACCTAAATTCAAGAGGAATTAAAATATAAAATATTATACTTTTATTGACAAATACATATTACACATGTAATATGTATTATAATACTGCTTGGAAGGCGAATACTATTAGAACCTTAATAAATCCTTTAGTTAAAAAAGAAGTTTTAGGTTACAACATAGATAAAAAGGATAAAAAGACATATTATTACTTTCCTTTATTATCGGAAAACGAATGCATAAAATCAGAGAGTGAATCCTTTATAAACCGCGTATTAATGATTCATTAAATGGTATGATTGCTAACTTTCTAAACGAATCAAAATTATCTGATGAGGAAATTAAAGAACTAAAAAATATTCTTGATAATAAGAAAGGATAAATGGGTGTAGTTATGCTGTGGGTTATTTCTATTTTTAAATGGGTATTATATTCAACCGCTTTGGCAAGTATTTTAAGTTTAATAATTCTTCTTTTTAAGTTAATAATTAAGGATAAGTTAGGTGTGAGATTGCACTATGCTATTTGGCTTATTGTTGTAATTAGATTATTAATACCATACGGACTACAAAGCTCATTGAGTGTTTTTAATCTTATTAAATTTGAAAGTGGAGGCATTATACAAAAAACTTATACAGTTAGCTATGAAACAAGCAAAAGTATTAATAGTAAAAAGATTGATACCGATGTGACCCCTAGTGTTTCAAAGGCTATGTCCCCTAATAATACTTCTAATGATAATTCTATCCCTATGTATATAAAGTTAATCAGTTACATGTGGTTACTAGGAGTAATTATACTTGGTTTTTATACGATTGTAATGACAGTAAAATTAAAAAATAAATTCAAAAATTGTAATGTATGTGAAAATGAAGAAGTTAAGCTACTTTTAATCCAGTGTAAAAATAAGTTAAATCTAAAATCCAATATTAAAATTTTAAATACAAATCAAATTAAAACGCCATGCATTTTGGGGTTTATAAGTCCTAAATTATTATTGCCTATAGGCATAGAAAATTGTGTAAATCAAAATGAATTAGAATTTATAATTTTACATGAGTTAGCCCATGTAAAACGTATGGATATAATAGTAGGGTGCATATCAGAAGCACTCCAAATAATACATTGGTTTAATCCAATTATATGGTATTCGTTTTATAGAATGAGTAATGATAAGGAATTAGCTTGTGATGCTTTAGCTTTATCTTATATTAATTGCAATGAATACTTAAACTATGGAAAGACAATTATTAAATTATTAGAAAGCTATAAGAAGACACCACAAGTTTATGGTATGTCATACATTATAAATAATAAATCTCAAATTAAAAGGAGAATTACTATGATTTCTTTATTCAAGAAAAACTCATATAAGTGGTCAATAATCCCTATTGTAACATTAACGCTTATGGGAGGAGTAATGCTTACTAATGCCAAAAATAATCCAGTGCTCGCGGATAATAAAAATAATCAGAACTTAAACTCTAACAAAATTTTAAGTGTTGAAAGTAAAATAAGTTCTATTACTCAATATGATATTACAGGTAAACATTTTAACGGTACAATGTTAATGATCCCTAGCGATAAGAAAATTGTTGTTGGATTTAGTAAATACCTTGGAGAAGCTAATATGACCACAAGTGAAATAGCTAAAGAAAACAATGCAATATGCGCTATTAACGCAGGTGGGTTTACAGAAGGCAACTCAGGTAAAATATTATCCCCAGAAGGACTTATAATTCATGATGGAAAGGTTATTTTTAATGGTTTAAAAGACAATGCTAAAAGAGAAATGGTTGCTTTTACAGGCAAGGGTATTCTTTTAGTTGGTAGTTATTCATTAAATGAATTAAAGAAGCTTAATGCCACGGAAGCTGTTAGTTTTGGCCCTGCACTTGTAGTTAATGGCAAACCCACAATTACAGAAGGCGATGGAGGTTGGGGCATTGCTCCAAGAACAGCTATAGGGCAGAAAAAAGACGGAACCATTATTATGTTAACTATTGATGGTAGAAGTGTGAAATCTATAGGTGCTACATTACTTGATGTTCAAAATATACTTTTAGAGCATGGAGCAATAAATGCATCAAATCTTGATGGGGGAAGCTCTTCAACTATGTATTATAATGGTAAAATAATTAATGTTCCAAGTGATAAGACCACCGGCGAAAGAAAAGTAGTATCTACTTTTATGGTATTGCCATAAGAAGCTATTGCAATTTGATACAGTATAGCTAAAGATTATTTAATAATTATAAGAGAGTAGATGAGAGCTGTGGACCATATTAAAAAAAGAAAGAAGAAAAAAAAGTTTTATTTAAGGATTTTTTTCCTTTTGCTGTTGATTCTTATACTAGGTGTTGGTGTGTATACATATTTTTACTTGCAGAACTTTAGTGTCACTTCAAAGAAAAATAATATCAACCTTGTTGAAGCTAAAAAGGGTGAGCCTGTAAACATTTTAGTTATGGGAGTGGATGTTGGTACCCTAGGGGATTCTAGTAAAGATAATGCTCAAAGAACAGATACCATAATTTTATTAAATTATAATCCTGTGAATAAAGCTATTAATATTATATCCATACCTAGGGATACATTAATCTACATGGATGGTAAAAAAAGAAAAATTAATGAAGCTCATTTCTTTGGTGCTTTATCCGGTCCAGGAAATGGAGTTAGGTATCTTACTAGTGAGGTAGAAAAGCTTCTAGATATCAATGTTAATTATTATGGAAAGGTTAATTATAATGGATTTATAGAACTTATTAATGCTATTGGTGGCGTTGATATGAAGATAAATAATACTATGAAGTATGATGATGGAACTCAAAATCTTCATATTAATTTTAAAAAGGGCGAGATCGTTCATCTAGATGGACAAAAGGCAATGGAATTTTTTAGATGGAGAAAAAACAATGTTTTTGATCCTAAAAATAGTGGTGATATAGGAAGAATAGAAAATCAACAGTTGTTTATAGGGAAGGTTATAGAGAAAATTAAAAGTCCTAGCATAATAACAAAATTGCCAAGAATTATGCAGGTTATACCTAAGTATGCCGAAACTAATATGCCGCCTTCTGATATATTAAGCTATGGCTTTACTTTTGCAAATACAGATAGTTCTAATATAAAAACCTCAATGATTAAAGGTACATCAAAGTATATTGATAAAATTTCCTATTTTGTTTATGAAGAAAAGAAAAACTTAGAACTATATAAGATATTACATCCAGTGGGTAGCATAACAGGTCCAGGAAAAATTGGTGACTTAGATAAAAGTAGCTTAAATTTGCAGGTGCTAAATTGTACCCCTAGAACAGGTCTTGCAGCTAATTACGCTACTACAATTAGTGAAAAGGGATATAAAAAGGCTGAAACTGGAAATGGTGAAAAATTGCAAAAATCAAAGATTGTTACCTATGGAGTAGATAGTAAATATGATTCAATAATTAAAAGTGAATTTGGAATAAATAATATTGAAAGGGTATCAGAAAAGAAAGGAAACTTTGATATAACAATAATGCTTGGAGAAGATTACAAGGCTAAATAATAGCTGTACTGAGTGAAAAATTAAATAGAAGTGAGAATAAAAGCTTATTTGATAGAGAAATCTATGGGGTAGGCTTTCTCTAATTGATTGAGAAAAACAATTGGTATTTATTTGCATATATATGTTGCGCTATATAAAGGAAATTGGAAATTAATGCAGAATTATAGTTTGAGGATACTTAAATGATAGAGTAGTATATTTATGCGGGGGGGAAGTTACATGTATTTTAATGAATATATATTGCCACTTTGGTACTTTTCAGTTTCAATAATATTTTTACTTGGGAGTATTTATTATTTCTTTTATAGGTTACTTGCTGTAAGAAAATTTGAAGTTAAAAAAAGGATAGATAAAAGTAATTTCAAATATGTATTTGCATTTATTACTGCGTTAATAGTCATAATTATATCATTAAAATCTAGCAATAATTTTAATGTTTTTTTCGGAATAATATCAATAGGACAAGGGTTTTGGGTATACGATTATAATTTTATTCTAGATGAGGGTTTATTAATAAAAGGAAGATTTATTTCATGGAGTAAAATTAGTAATCTGGATTATAAAAAAGATAAAGCAGTGGAGCTTAGTTACTATAAAAATAACCAACATAGTAAAATATCTAAAATGACGTTTAATATAGGCGATGATGCAAAATTAGTGTTAGAAAATACGCTAAAGCGTAAGCGAGATATCACAAACATAGGGAATTGGGAAAGTGAAGATATAATACATTCTCTTAATAGATTAAAAAGAGTAATAGCTATAGCGTTAATTTTTGTAACAATAATTTTTACATATGGTGTTTATAATTTATTGCAACCTAAATACTTAAAAGTTGTTTTAGAAAAAGCGTTTAATCATGATAAAACTTCAACTGTAGTTGTTTATTACCCGCGTGAAGTTAAAGAGGAGAATATGTCTATAGCTAATATGTCTACAACATCAAAAGAAGAAAAGATAAATGAAGTAAAGGAGTATCTTAATTCATTTTCCATAAGGAAAATTCAATTTAAGGACATCCAATATAGCTTTATGGATCAAGATGCATATGAAATTATACTTTATGAATTAGATGGAGATAAGGTAGAAATCTATATTTCTAAGAAAGAGCCTGTTATTGAGATTATCAGTAAAAATAAGAAAAAAAGTTATTATATAGAGGAAGGTTATAAGGATTTAGATTTTATAAATAAGTTTGGAAAAAGCATAAACTAAGGTAAGTGTCAAAAATTAAAAGGGCGTGATTGATTTGAAAAAAATAAAGTTATCGACTTTAATAATATTCTTTTTTGTTGCGGATTATTGGATTTATATCCTTTATGTAGAAAGTAATATAAACCGATTTATTAGGGCGGCCATTGCAACGATTGCAACGAATATATTAGTGGCGTTATGTTTTGGTGTTTATTTTAAAAAGATTAGAAATTTGTAAGTTCATTATCAATATTTAAACTGGGACAAGACAAGCATATAATCCGTAAAAATATTTATATACTGTAATAATCCGTTGAGGGTTATAACTCACTGAAAATAAAGGGTTAATAATTTTTTCATCGTAACTATGGCATTGTCTCATTAAAAATTCGCCTTAAAAATAATATGATGAAAGGGTGAAAACGTAATGTATCACTAAATCACATCGAATGGGGCTGTAGTATGGCTACCCGAAATTTCATGTTAAATATTTGAAATTCATATTAATATTCTATATAATTGAATAAGGATATACTTGTATTTTTTAACGAACTAACGTAGATGTTTTTTTGGGAAAGAGGTGTTATATGTTAAAGAAATTAGATCCAATTATTTTTATGTTTGTACCAACAATAATCGGCTATTTTTCCAATGTTTTATTTACACCTGCATTACCTGCATTGTCAATTTTCTTATTTTATATCTTACCAATTTTTATGTTATATTTTTGGTATTGGGTTGGAGGTAAGTTTGCTCAAAAGAATATAAAAGCATTTCCTTCTATTTTAATTGGTAACTCATTAGGAATTGTATCGTTAATAATTTATTTTTGGCAATTCTTTATTGTATTGGGGGGACAGAGAGTAGTACCTTCAACGGAATTATCACAAGCATTTAGTGCTTCTCTAGGCATGTATATAGTAAGATTCGCAAATTTATTTAAATTTCAAAGTTATGGGACAACAGTTACCGTTGGCCAAGTCTTAGGACTTATACTGATGATAATTATATTTACTGCAGGATACTATTTCAATAAAAGAAAAATAGAATTATATTCATAGTTCTGAGTTAGTTTAGTTCGCAGTGTTCTTAAAGATTGTATCAATCATGATTTTAAAGTTAGTGTAGCCTTGTACAATATCATAATTGAATAGGAGGAAGAGCATGAAGAAAAACCATATTATTAGAGGCTTAATTTTTATAATAACATTAACAACGTTATTTATTGTATTTCAGAGGTCAAAACATGTAGATGAAGATATGAAATTAAGAAATCAGATAATAGAAACTATAATTCAATCGGACAGCATAGATTTCGCTAAAATCACTAATTTTGAATGGGATACTATGTATCTATTCACTCCCTATTCAAATCCAAATGATACCTTGAAGGCTGATGGAATAAAGAGTTATAACTCAAACTTTAGTATTGAAATCCTTGACACTATAAATATGATTGCATTTGTTAAATCTAAGAAGTTAATTTCATTTGTAGAATTACCAAGACAGTATTGTGATAGTAAAAGACATATTAAATTGGACAAAAATGAAGTGAAATTCAATATATCACAGAAGGATAAGACACTAATCTTTGGACTACAGACACAATAAAATGTTATAAAAACACCAAAAGTTATAAAAGGTACTATGTTGATATATCAAGGGTATAAGCGAAAATTCCTCCGTATATACTATATAACCTATTGTGGACCTTTCGAAAAAGTGGAATCATTTCGCAATTATCGTAGTATTTGCAAGGAACCTATTAAGTTTATGGGTGATATCTATAGGCCTTATCATAAAGTTGCATTGACTATTATTAATAAAATATTATACTAGTGTTATAAGTTTTATTCAATAACCAGGCAGCAGCTCGACCCGAAAATGTTGCCAGGGTATAAACAGTAAATAGTTTTTGTGCGGTAAATTTTGGTTTGGTAATATTATAGTTGAATGTATTTGAACAGGAGGAAAATATGGGATATGAATATATTGAAATTATAGGGGCAAGGGAAAATAACTTGAAAAATATCAATTTAAATGTACCAAAAGGGCAGATAACAATTTTTACCGGGGTATCGGGTTCTGGTAAATCATCCATCGTTTTTGATACGATTGCGCAGGAAGCTGGAAGGCAGTTAAATGAAACCTTCAGTAAATTCGTTCAAGTGTATATGCCAAAATATAGACATCCTGATGTTGATGCTATTAAAAACTTATCATTGGCGATTATTGTTCAGCAAAAGAGAATTGGCGGAAATTCCCGTTCAACATTGGGTACAATAACTGATATTGATCCATTAATACGATTATTATTTTCACGCATCGGGCAGCCTCATATAGGTCCTGCCGGTTATTTTTCTTTTAATGATCCAAATGGAATGTGTAAGACCTGTGAAGGCATTGGAAAGATAGTTACATTGGATCTTGACAAGGCTTTGGATAAAGAAAAATCATTAAACGAGGGTGCAATTTTACTTCCAGGTTTTAAAGTAGGAAATTGGATTTGGAAATCCTATGCAGCAACAGGATTTTTTGATTGTGATAAAAAGATTAAGGATTATACAAAAGAGGAATACGACAAGCTCGTATTTTGCAAAGAAGAAAAAATAAAATCCCCATTAATGGAGGAGATTAATACTACCTATTTAGGACTTGTTGAGCGATTTATCAGGTCAAACATTAAAACTGAATTTGAGAAATCAGAGGCATCCAAAAAGAAAATTGCGCCTTTTACAACGGAAGGAAAATGCGATGATTGCTCTGGAAAAAGATATAATGAAACGGTATTATCATCAAAGATAATGGGTTATACAATCGCAGATTTTACTGCAATGCAAGTAGATTCACTTTTAGAACTGGTACAAAAGATTGAGGACGAAAAAGTAAAACCTATAATTGACAACTTGTCAGAGCGATTGAATGATTTGATTCAGATTGGCCTTGATTATGTAAGTTTGAACAGAGAAACATCCACTTTATCGGGTGGTGAGTCACAACGTGTTAAAATGGTTAAGCACCTTACCGGAAGCCTGATCAATGTTATGTATATATTTGATGAACCAAGCATAGGCCTACATGCTAGAGATGTCCATAGGTTGAATGAATTATTAGTCAAGTTAAGGGATAAAGACAATACAGTGATTGTAGTTGAGCATGACCCAGACGTTATAAAAATAGCAGATCATATTGTAGATGTTGGTCCGAAGGCAGGTATTAACGGTGGAAGGGTTATGTTTGAAGGCTCATACAATGAGCTTTTGAGTTCAAATACATTAACGGGTGAATACATCGGAAGAAGCTTGCAGATTAAGAGTAAGCCAAGAATTAGTACTGATTTTTATGAAACAAAAAAGAGTAACCTACACAATTTGAAAAACGTTAGTCTAAAGATACCTAAAGGGATATTCACGGTTGTATCAGGTGTTGCAGGTTCTGGCAAATCAACACTGGTTAACGGTGTCTTTGCGAATGAATATAAAGATGCGATTATTGTTGATCAGTCAGCAGTAAGCGCCAACCTACGTTCTAATCCAGCCACTTTCACAGGAATTATGGATGTGATTCGTAAATTATTTGCTGATGAAAACAAAGTTAGTGTGGGGTTGTTTAGTTATAATTCGGAAGGTGCTTGTGAGACATGTAAGGGACGCGGTTATATCGAAACAGATCTTTCATTTATGAATTCAGTGGAAACTATTTGTGAAGAATGTGGTGGCGAAAGGTTTAAGAGAGAGGTTTTATCCTACAAGTGTAATAAAAAGTCCATAGTTGAGGTTCTTGACATGACAATAGCAGAAGCCCTAGAATTCTTTACGCAAAAAGAAATCATCAATAAGCTGAAGCATATCGCAGATGTTGGTCTTCACTATATGACATTGGGTCAGCCATTGGATACGCTGTCAGGTGGCGAATCTCAACGATTAAAGCTTGCTAGAGAGTTGAGTAAAAAGGGTAATATTTATATAATGGATGAGCCTACAACGGGTCTCCATATGTCTGATATAACGGGTATTTTGAAAATCATTGACCGCTTAGTGGATAAGGGTAACACGGTTATTGTAGTTGAGCACAACCTTGATGTCATCCGGAACGCCGATTGGGTCGTTGATATGGGTGTTGAGGGAGGCAGCCATGGTGGACAAATTATTTTTGAAGGGCCACCAGCTGACTTGAAGAACTGTAAAGAATCCATTACTGCAAGGTACTTGTAAATGGAAATAATATGTGGAGGAAGAGTTTTCAAGGTTTCTTATAAATAATTACCCCTCATTTTCCTTAATCGTTTATACTATTTTTTTTGCAAATTCTAACATACCTTATATTATCAATTATAGCAAAAAATCATTGAACCTTAGACCCAATCGTAAATTTAAAGATGTTTTACTATGGTGAAAGAACCACGCACACTCACGACGGAAGTCACGAGTGTGCGTGGTTCTTTTATCAAAAGGAATTATTATTATTATATAGTAATAATAATAATAATAATAATAATTGCCACTTTTTTATAATTATATCATAATTATAAAAGTTTAATACAATTAAAATCCCGCTAACCTCAACTTTCCTCCCAATAACTATTACTACTTATCATCAATCGTTAGTATCGACAGCGTGCAATAAGTTAATTCTGGTGGTCACTGATTAACTTTAAATGAAAAAAAGGAGGCAATTGTCTATGCTTTTTTTAGTTTTACAACAATTAAGCAAACAATATTTACCATTTTTACCGAATCAACTTTAAATATCGGTAATGCGGACGGGACTCTTTTAGGATTTGCATTTTTTGTCATAATAAAGCTCAAGAAAAGAGTTTACAAAACAAAATCAGGATAGTATGATAAACATATCATCTGATGATTTGATTTAAGTTTATTACCGACTCAAAAAGACTAGTCATTCTAAATGTTATTTAAAACTAAAACACTAGGGGGATTATGAATGAGTACTAAATTGAAAAATCGTTCTCTATTTGATGTGGATGGAGTTCCTAAATTTTTAACAGCGCTTCCATTGGCAATGCAACATCTGCTAGCCATGATTGTAGGAAATATAACTCCAGCTATAATAGTATCAGGTGTAGTAAAGGCCGATGCCGCAACAACAACTTTGCTTATTCAAGCTGCAATGATTGCTGCAGGTTTATCAACTTTACTACAGATTTATCCAATTTGGAAATTTGGAGCTAAACTACCCGTGGTTACAGGTGTGAGTTTCGCTTTTGTACCTACACTAATAAGTTTGGGGGCTTTATATGGGCTCGAAGGTGTTTTTGGAGCTCAGCTTATAGGAGGTATCGCTGCTATTGTAGTTGGAGTGTTTATAAAGCGGCTGAAAAAACATTTTCCTCCTATAGTAGCAGGAACTGTAGTATTAACTATAGGGCTGTCTCTATATTCTGTTGCTACAGGATATATGGCTGGTGGATTTGGGTCACCTGAATTTGGAGCTCAAGTAAACTGGGGCATAGCTATATTTACTCTATTAGTGGTACTGATTTGCAATCAGTTCGCGAAAGGATACACTAAGCTAGCTTCAATACTCATAGGAATCGTAGCAGGTTACTTGGTTTCAATTCCATTTGGATTGGTTGATTTTACGGCAGTGAAAACCTCTGCTTGGTTCGCACTTCCAACTTTTATGCCTTTCAAAATGACATTTCACGTAGATGCAGTGATAACATGTATTCTGGTATTCATAGTTGCATCAATAGAAATAGTTGGTGATTTATCAGCCGTTACAGGTGGAGCTTGTAAGCGTGATATAACTGATAAGGAACTTTCTGGAGGGATTCTAGGAATGGGTATATCTAGCGCCTTGGCTACAGTGTTTGGTGGACTTCCGGTGGCTACATACAGCCAAAATGTCGGATTGGTTCTCATGACTAAAGTTACTAGCAGATTTGTAATTGCGATAGCGGCAGGATTTATGCTTGTAGCAGGATTTGTACCTAAATTTGGAGCTCTTGTGACTACCGTTCCAGCAGCAGTACTTGGTGGTGCGACAGTTACCGTATTTGGGATGATTACCATGGCGGGAATTCAGATTATAATTGGCGATGAATTATCCACAAGAAATATTACCATAGTAGGACTTTCAGTTGCACTTGGCATGGGTATAGTAGGTGTTGGTGGAGCAGGAGCTTTGGATCAATTTCCAAAATGGGTAAAAGTTATATTCGGAGAATCAGCAGTTGTAATATCTTCTTTACTCGCTTTCATATTCAACTTATTGCTTCCTAAAAAGACTTTGGCAGAAGAAGAGGAAGAACGTAAAGCTATGGATATGGCTAGTAGTTCTTAAGTATAATATTCAAACTAAAAACTATTGAATTAAATGGAGGGTTATAAAATGTCGCTGTTAATAAGAAACATCAAAACACTGGTCACATGCGATTCGCAAGATAGAGTAAGAGAAGGTGTAAATATTTTTATAGAAGATGGGCTTATAAAAAACATAGGTCCTGAAGCTTTCGATGCTGATGAAGTTATCGATGCAAAAGACATGATAGTATACCCTGGTCTTATAAACACTCATCACCACCTGTATCAGACTTTCACAAGAAATCTGCCTCAGGTTCAAAATATGGAGCTATTCGACTGGTTGAAAACTCTATATGAAATCTGGAAAGGACTTACTCCAGATGCAATAAGGTATAGTTCTTATGTGGGGATGGGGGAATTACTGAAGCACGGATGTACGACATGCTTCGATCATCACTACGTGTTCCCACAGAATACAAGTGGAGAACTAATAGATATACAGTTTGAGGCTGCAAAAGACCTAGGAATCAGAATACATGCCTCAAGGGGGAGTATGTCTTTGAGCAAGAAAGACGGAGGACTGCCACCAGATTCAGTTGTTCAAACAGTAGACAAGATACTATTGGATTCAGAGAGACTGATAAAGAAGTATCATGATTCAAGTGAGAACTCCATGAGTCAAATAGTGCTGGCACCTTGTTCGCCTTTCAGCGTTACAGGAGATTTAATGAAGGAGTCAGCGATACTTGCCAGAAAGTATGGAGTGAGACTGCATACGCACTTGGCTGAGACGCTGGACGAAGAGGCTTTCACACTTAAAAAGTTCAATATGAGACCGCTGGAGTACATGGAGAGTTTGGGATGGATAGGAGACGACGTATGGTATGCGCATGGAATTCATTTCAACGACGCAGAGCTAAAGAGACTTGCTGAGACGAAGACTGGTGTTGCTCACTGTCCGATATCAAACATGAAGCTTTCATCTGGAATAGCTAGAATATCAGAAATGATAGATATGGATATTCCAGTAGGATTAGGTGTAGACGGGAGCGCAAGCAACGACGGTTCAAATCTTCTGGAAGAGATAAGGGTTGCATATCTGCTCCACAGGCTTAATTCAAGCAAGAAGGCTCCAACTGGATACGACATATTGAAGCTGGCTACAAGAGGTGGAGCGAGAGTGCTTGGTAGAAATGATATTGGATCCCTTGAAGTTGGTAAAGCAGCCGACTTGTTTATGATAAATACAAACAGACTGAAATTCGTGGGTACGCAGTACGACCCAAAATCGCTTTTGGGAACTGTAGGCGTAACTGGAGAAGTGGACTATACAGTGATCAAAGGGAAAATAGTGGTGAAGGATGGAAGGTTAGTTGGCATAGACGAAGAAAGGATAACAGCTAAAGCAAATGAAGAAGTAGAGAAGCTTATAAGAAACTCATAGTATAGAAGCCTGTCGTTTAAATGACAGGCTTCTATCTATCTATACATTACATATATTTTTCTGAAATATTATAAAGTATCGCTCTTCATTAGTGTATAATTAAGGTGAATATAAATGGTCTGCTATATAAAAAGTCAGAGCTATATATACATAAATAAACTAATAAAGGAGCATGACTATGAAAGCCATAGGTATTAAAAAAGTCAATAAGATGTCAACAGTGCAAAAAATTCTAGAGAACTTGAGAGAGTATATAGGGAATACTGAAACACCAGTTCTTCCTAATGAAGATGAGCTTGCAAACCACCTAGGAGTAAGTAGACTCACTGTAAGGGAAGCAATTACGGTATTGGAAAGGGAAGGAGTTGTTTCAAGGGTCCAAGGTAAGGGAACATTGATAAACTTCTTTGTGACAAAACTTGAAAACAGAATCGACTTAGGAAGTGATATAGAAGGGTGTTTAAGAAATCACGGCTATGATGTAAAGTTTAAAGTGGCTGACGTTGTATTCAGAGGTGCGAATGCAATGGAAGCATCTAAATTAAACTTAGAAGTAGGAGAAATTATACTCGTAGTAAAGAAGCTACTCTATGCAAACGATATGGTTGCAGCAGTATATGTAGATAGAGTTCCTGAAAAACTCTTAAAGACAAAAGACATTCATCCCAAAAGCTTAGAGCCAACTATATTCCCTATTATAGAAGACCTCTGCCAATGCAACATAAGTCATGATGTGCTTGAAATGTATCCTTCCGTGACAGACGAAGAGCTTTCTGATATGTTCAAGGTTCCATTGAAAACCCCAGTTCTAGGGTTTGATGTATTAGAATATACGAAAGATAGCGTTGCATTGATGTATAATACGGAGTACTACACTAGTAAGTTCATAAAATTTACACTGTGCAGAAGTGTAGCCTATAAGGCGTAGTGAGTCTAGTAGGGGTACGGCAACGATTTGCAAAAAACAGCGACAAGATATTATTTCCCATTTTTGATGAACTATAAATCAAAAATGAGACTATTGTCTTGTGGCTGTTGTTACGTATTTGTATTAGTCTTTAAAAAGATACACACCTACTAATACAGGGTTCATATATACTAATCACAAGGTAATTATAGGAATTAATATGAATATAATAGGAAATAAGATATATTACATATTAAAACTTAAGAAATATATGAAAGGCGTTGTATTATGGATAAAGTGAGAAGTTTCATTGTGGTTGAAGGAATAGTACAAGGAGTAGGTTTCCGTCCATTTGTATATAATTTAGCAAAAACTTTTGGGTTAAAGGGTTGGGTAAATAATAACTCTGAAGGAGTTTATATAGATGTTGAGGGATTTGAGGAAGATATAGAAAAATTTATGCAAGCTCTTGAAAATAATCCTCCACCTCTTTCTCGAATAGGAAAGATAACTATGAAAGCTGATAAAGTATTAAATTATTCGAATTTCGCAATCAAAGAAAGTGAACAAAGTCTTGATAAAATCACTTTAATATCACCAGATATAGCTACTTGTAGTGAGTGCGTAGAAGATATACTAAATTTGTATAATAGGAGAAGGGGATACGCTTTTACAAATTGTGGACCTAGGTTTTCTATAATAAAAGAATTACCTTACGATAGAAGAAAAACTATTATGAAAGATTTTAAAATGTGTAAGCAGTGCAATAGTGAATATTTAGATCCTACAAATAGAAGATTTCATGCACAACCAAATGCCTGTGGGTCATGTGGCCCAGAACTTTGGATAGAGGATTTTAAAGGTAATAGATTAGAAATAGAAGAGCCTATAAGTTTCGCCCAAAACATGCTTTTGGAAGGGAAAATATTTGCCATAAAAGGCTTAGGAGGTTTTCATCTTGCATGTGATGCAATGAATGAAACCTCCGTGAATAATTTAAGGATGAGAAAAAAAAGACCCTTAAAAACCCTTGCAGTTATGATGAAGAGCATAGAAACGGTGTATTTGTGGGTGGCACCACAGCAAACATGGATGCTTCTAAAATAATGAGACTGAAATCCATACTACATTCTATAAGTGAATTTATGTGCGGAAATATGGTTGAAGATATAAATATTATAGCTGATTATTATCCAGAGTATTTTAAAATTGGCGGTGGGGCAAGAAATCTTTTAGCATACGGATTATTTCATGATTTAGAAAATAAAGATATGCAGTATGTACAACCTCTAAGCTATATTGATGGTGAGGTAGCTTCTTTAGATTCAAAGGCAATAACAGTGAGTTCAGCATTTTCTTGGTATAAAGGTTCTAATGCTAGTGGGGTTCCATCAGATTTTCCATCTGAAACAGATGTTAAAAAGCCGGGAGCCTATACCTTTATCAAAGCACCTAGGTATAAAAGTAAAGTTGTACAGGCTGGACAACTTGCTCGCATGATTTTATCAGGTTCCTATAAAAATAGTATATCCACCATGGATAGGCTTATGGCTCGGGTACTCGAAGGGAAAAAACTTTGTGATGCTGTTAGGGGGGCACTCGGACATTGGACTACTATAGAAAAAGGGATTATAAAAAATTGTGATATAGTTACTCCTACTGCTTGGAATCTTTCGCCTATAGACGAAAAAATGCAACATGGAGCTCTTGAGTGCGCTCTAATTGGAACTGAAATGTAAAACATCTATACTAGAGAGGTTAATTCCAAAACTTAAACAAAACTTAAGTATGACGGTAATTGAAGGCGACTTATATACCACTAAGGATTCAGAGCGAATTGAAGGCATGGGAATTCCAGTAATACAAGTTAATACTGCAGGACCCTGTTATTTAGAAGGAAGCATGATAAGGCTAGCATCATTGAACTTTGATTTAAGAGAGATTGATCTCATTATTATAGAGAATGTGGGGTGTTTAGTATCCCCGGCAAATTTTGAAGGTGGCGAGGATATAAAGATTTGCGTACTTAGTGTGACAGAAGGTAATGACAAGCCTTTAAAATATCCACTGATGTTTAAAAAAAGCACAGCGATAATTTTAAATAAAAGTGATTTAATTGGACTTACGAATTTCAACCCTTGGCTCTCGAATTCTTTCTGTCACTTTCTGGCTTTACTTGGATATTCATTCTAATCTTTGTCATAATATCATTTCGAATTAATTCAATAGTAAAATATGGTGGTACCACGCTCAGTGATAATTACTAGTATAGACTTATTTATTAAAACTATCTATAACCACAGCAGATTAAATACCTCCTTGATTTTGGAGATCAGTGGAATTTTGATATAATCGTAACTGATATTGATAAAAGATAAAAGATAAATATTTCAATTAATCTCGGAGGGAAAGCTTTATTATAGTACCTTTTCTCCTATAGATTAGTGCTTAGGTTTCCTATTTTTATTTGGATTGTTTGGAAACCAGCCTTTTTTAACTCGTTCTTCTTGCTCAATGATTTCATGTATGCTCCAAAGCGAAGAGAATCCGACAACACCAGCTATTGCAGAAAGCATACTGCTATTTATAAATAGAGACAATCCGATTAGTAATACTCCTGCAACTAAAAAAAATGGCCACACTTTTTTACCAAGGTAGTATTCTGCTTTTATTACTATTGGATGAAAAATACCGATTATTGCGAAAGCAATTATTCCTATTGTTATACCTTGAAAATTCATAATTATACCCCCTTTGATTATATCAAATGTAGTGCATTTCAAATCTTTATCTATTCTTAATTGGAGATCATTACCATGCAATTTTATTATATCACAAATATAAAAGTAAACAAAATATAAGTGTATTAATAGGACTCCTAGATATATGACCACTGGGGTTTTTAAGAGATTCGTATATAAATTATATTGTGAGGGACATAATGAATAAAATTTTTTGAAATATCTAATACTATAAAAGTAAAATTCAAATAATCAATTAACCAAGAAGGAATTAGTTATGAAAAAGAATGAAAGCATAGGATGCATAGTTACTGAATGTAGACATCACAGCCAAGAAGAACAATACTGTAGTTTAGATAAAATCCAAGTTGTAAAGCATGGTTCAGATAATACAGTTGAACATACGGATTGTGGAAGTTTTGATTCGAAACAATAATAACAATACTGCTTACCATGTGTAGGCAGTATTTTTTATGGAGAGACAGCTTTTATAAATTTACAATAATATTTATATGGCGAAAATACGAACGTGTTAAAAAATTAATGATAATATAGTACCTGGAGTGATGTTAGTGGAGTTAGATGGTAATCAACAAATAGTAACAGATGAGATTAAATCATCTTCCCTTATTATCCATTATTCAGTTTATTTTTCTCCCTTTTCCGTCTGGGAAACATATTGGCGTGCCGAATTGATTGTCTATACCGATGCGACATTTTAGTCCGTAAATGCGTTCAATATTTTCACTAGTTATCATTTTTTCAGGAGCGCCTTGAATAAAAACTTTTTGATCTTTTATCGCTACTAGGTGATCCGCATAACGACAAGCTAAATTAATATCGTGTAAAACCATTACGATTGTTCTGCTTTCTTCTCTATTCAAATCATACAGCAGGTCTAAAATTTCGATCTGATGCGTTAAGTCTAAATACGTTGTTGGTTCATCTAATAAAATAGTATCAGTATTTTGAGCAAGATTAAGAGCGATCCAAGCTCTTTGACGCTGTCCGCCTGATAATTCATGGACTTGTCTATCTTTCAATTCTTTCATGGATGTTACTGTTAAAGCATGATTAACAGCTGTTTCATCTTCATTTGTCCATTGCTTGAATGTACTTTGGTAAGGATATCGACCTTGCTTTACTAACTGTTCCACTGTTATGCCTTCCGGTGCGATTGGTGACTGCGGTAAAATGGCTAATTTTTTAGCGACATCTTTTGATTTCATTTTCAAAATGTCTCGGTCATCAAGAAATATGCTACCCCTTCGTGGTTTTAGTAAACGGGCAATTGCGTGTAACAAAGTCGATTTCCCACATCCATTTCGACCGATAAAGACGGTGATTTTCCCTTTAGGGATCGCTAGATTTAGTGAATCAATTATCGTCGTTTCGCCGTATGCTAATGTTAGATCTTTAACATTTATTTTTATCTCGCTCATTGCATTGATTCCTCTCTTTCGTTTGCCTACTTTTAATTGGACAATTGTCACAATAAGTAATTCCGCCAACAGCTTTTTCTAATTTATAGTATAAGCAGCACGTTTTGCGATAGGGATTTAATTTAAGTTCTTCTCTTATTTTCAAATAATCTTTAATCGGATTTTCTTTTAAATTAAACAGGTCACCACTGGCATTTTTCAAGAAATTGAAGTCACTATTTAACCGTTCAATTTTAATCGGTTCTAATTCCTGCGCTAGTGTTTTCCGATAAATTGAGTTAATTCGAATGGCTACGTTTTCCCACAATATTGATGAAGGAACGCCGGATATTTTTTTCAATATGTTTAAAATCGGCATAATATGAGTGGAAAAAAGGTCGCGCAGCACTTTTTCTCGCCATTCTTCCCTCTCCAGACCCTTTACTTCCACCCATTTGTACATGCCTGCTAGAATACATAATTTACCTTCTTTAGTTAATGCGCATACTTTTACCGGTAAATTAAGAACACCGTTGAATTCGACCATACTATATAAAGTGGATGATACAACGAGATAAGCATATCTTTTCGAAAGCATCGAAGTGGTGTTAGTATAATACTGTAGACACGAAAAGCCGAACACATTAAAATATAAATAAGAGAAGGATGTGTTTATAATGGCAAGAGGTCAAAAACAATACACAGAGGAATTCA
>NZ_JAHLEF010000052.1 GCF_018861755.1 Clostridium sp. CF012
TACAACTTTTCTTTTATCTTCGCTGAGTCCAACGATTTCTACTTCTTCTCCAACCTTAAGTATCCCAGTTTCAACTCTTCCTGTAGCAACTGTTCCTCTACCTGTAATTGTAAATACATCTTCTACTGGCATTAAGAATGGTTTGTCTGTTAATCTTGTTGGTGTTGGAATATAAGTATCAACAGCTTCCATTAATTCTATTATGCATTTTGATGCTTCTTCATCTGTTGGATTTTCTAATGCTTTTAATGCTGATCCTGTTACTACTGGAATATCATCACCTGGGAAGTCATACTCACTTAATAGTTCTCTTACTTCCATTTCAACTAGTTCTAATAATTCTGGATCATCTACCATATCTGCTTTGTTTAAAAATACTACTATATATCCTACTCCAACTCTGCTTGCTAGTAGTATATGCTCTCTTGTTTGAGGCATTGGACCATCTGCTGCGCTAACAACTAGTATTGCTCCATCCATTTGTGCTGCTCCAGTGATCATGTTCTTTACATAATCGGCATGTCCTGGGCAATCAACGTGTGCATAATGTCTGTTTACTGTTTCATACTCAACGTGTGAAGTGTTTATTGTAATTCCTCTTTCTCTTTCCTCTGGTGCTTTATCAATCTGGTCAAACCTAGATGCTTGTGCTAAACCCTTAGTTGCAAGTACTGCTGTTATAGCTGCTGTTAATGTTGTCTTGCCGTGATCTACGTGCCCTATTGTTCCAATGTTTACATGAGGCTTAGTTCTTTCAAATTTTGCTTTTGCCATTTTGTATTCCTCCTTATTTGAATAATTACACTTTAGTGCAAGTAAACTTATCCTAGTGTGTTGTAGGACCTTAATAATTATGGAGCCCATAACCGGGATTGAACCGGTGACCTCCACCTTACCAAGGTGACGCTCTGCCGACTGAGCTATATGGGCACTTAATTTTGGAGCGGGAAACGGGTATTGAACCCGCGACACCCAGCTTGGGAAGCTGGTGCTCTACCACTGAGCTACTCCCGCTGACGTACAACTAAAAGCTATACACCAGTTATAAATTTTACTATTGTTTGCTTTACTTGTCAATACCTTTTTACCTTTTACTTAGACATTTCTCTAATTTTCTTTTTACTCTTTGAAGAGCATTATCAATAGACTTTGCATGCCTATCTAAATCACAAGCAATTTCTTGATAGGATTTACCATCTAAGTATGACATTAACACTTCCATTTCCAATTCCGAAAGAACTTCTCCAATTTCATTTTGAATGCTTATTACTTCTTCCCTACTTATAACTAGTTCCTCAGGATCAGTAATTTTAGCACCTGATAACACATCCAATAATGTCCTGTCTGATTCCTCATCATATATTGGTTTATTTAAAGAGATATATGTATTAAGAGGAATGTGTTTTTGGCGAGTGGCTGTTTTTATTGCTGTAATTATCTGCCTTGTAACACAAATCTCTGCAAAAGCCCTAAAAGAAGATAATCTGTCCGCCTTAAAATCTCTAATAGCCTTGTAGAGGCCTATCATTCCTTCTTGGTAAATATCCTCTTTATCAGCCCCAATCAAAAAATATGACTTAGCCTTGGCTTTTACAAAATTTTTGTATTTATTAATTAAATATTCTTGAGCTCTAACATTTCTCTTTTGTGCTTCAATTACTACTTCTTCATCCAACCTATCTTCAAAGCATGAAATATCCACACTTACTCTAACTATTTTTTCCAACAAATATCACCTCCACACCAAACATGTGTCATATAAATGATTATACCTTAGAGGAATTTCTATAGTCAAGACAATTCAAAGGTTCCTTCGTATTTTCTCAAGTTTCTCTAATGTTTTTTCATCTATTCTCTCTTCTATGCTATTTCTTTTTTCCAAGTATTTTTTTTCTGTCTTAATCCGTATTTTTTTTTCTATATTTATTACTTCATGATAAAATTCAATAGAGGACATTCTAATTGCACCTCTTTGAAAGGTAACCTGTTGTACTAAGGAGTCCGATGTAACAACGCATATTTCGGATTTCCGGCCTATGTTATTTACGGTTCTTTCAATGTATTTATCAGCGGTTTCACCTTCTCTTGTATAAACCACAACTAAGTCACCTTGTTTTTCTTTTTTTTCAAGGCTACCCTTAACCATGTGTGCATCGAAAACTATAAACATTTTGTAACCTTTAAATTCCGAGTAGTTTTGAAGAGTGTCAATAAGTTGAAGGCGGGAAGATTCATAACTGAAATCTTTAATTACTTTAAGATTTGGCCAGCTATTAATAACATTATACCCATCAACAAAAAATATTTTCACGAATTACCTGATTTTTTGTTTCATAATTTCATACATTATTATACCACCCGCTACTGATGCATTCAAAGAGGTTATCTTCCCAACCATTGGTATTTTCACTAAAACATCACATTTTTCTTTTGTAAGTTTAGAAATACCTCTCCCTTCACTTCCGATAACAAGAGCTACCGCACCAGTGAAGTCCGTATCAAAAATATAATTTTCAGCCTCCATATCAGCACCATAAACCCAAACTCCACGTTCTTTGATTTCTTCTATTGCTGCATTTATATTAGTTACTTTTGCTATTTTCACATGCTCAATGGCACCAGCTGAAGTTTTATAAACTATTGGTGTAGCTCCTACATTTCTCCTCTTAGGTATTATTATGCCGTGAGCTCCACATACCTCTGCAGTTCTTATTATAGATCCAAAATTATGAGGATCCTCAATTTCATCTAATATAATTATAAAAGGCTTTTCTCCTTTTTCCTTAGCATATTCAAATATATCATTTAATCCAAAATATTTATAAGGTGTTACTACTGCCATAACGCCTTGGTGTGCTGAAGTTTGAGACATTTCATCTAGCTTTCTTCTGTCTACTTCTTTCGTAACAATTCCCTTTTCTTTAGCTAATGCCAGTACTACACTTATAGATCCCACCAAATCACCTTTGGCAATAAGAATATATTCTATAGTCCTATCTGATTTTAATGCTTCTATAACTGCATTTCTTCCTTCAATTAAATCTTCTCTCAAGATTTGAGGCTGCGCTTCACCACTGACATTATTATTTCTAGGATTTATTTCAGTTCTCTCTTTAGTAAACTTTTTATTTTCTACTACTTTGTTTTTATCTTCAGTGTTACCTAAGCCGCCACGATTTTCTTGTGGACTTGCATCGTCGCCTCTATATCTTCTAGGAGTTGCTGCTTTTTTTTCATATTTACTACTTGAAAAGCTTTTGCCTTCTTTTGAACCACCTTTGCTACTTGAAAAACTCTTGCCTTCTTTTGAACCACCTTTGCTACTTGAAAAGCCTTTGCTTTCTTTTGTACCCGAATCGCTAGTTTTAAATCTTTTAGAAGCTGTTCCACCTTTTTCTTCTCTACTACTTGAAGCTCCTCTACTGCCTTTGTTTTCTTGATATTTTTTATTGTCACTCATTTTAAATTACCTCTTTCTTTATCTATTTTAATTGCATATTTTTTTCTCATATCCATGGTCTTTCCACAGGAGATACCACCTTCAGGACATGGTGCATTGGCACAACTTGGTCCTGCATATTTGAACAGTAATGTCTAAATAGTTTTAACCTTCCTATTCGCAAATCTTTGGAGGTATAAATTATCATATATAAAAATTAGACACACACTTAATCAAAAAAGTACTTTATATCTATATTGGTGTAAAGTAATCATACAATAATATTAGAATAATAGCTACTTTTGTAATGAAAATTTTTCTCTCATAAATAGTTGTTTCCCACATGTCAATTTTCCTTCTTTACATTTTCCGTAAACACAAGATGGTAATGCATTAATATATAATACAGGGGACAGTTTTCTTAGTATCTCTAATTTTTTAGTTGCTAATTCCCTTATTTCCCACTGAGCATTTAAACAAATTCTGTCGGCCAGCATTTTAATATCTATTCTTGCATTTGTAGATATTATTAGTTTAACTTGATCACAGTTCAATATAAACTTCAACGCCTTGTCTTCTCCGTACTTTTCAGCTATGTAAAACCTAAAGCTCTTAAATTCACATATAAGCTCTTCAATTTCTTTACAAAAGATTGATTCTTTAATTGTTTCGGGTATGACAACTTGCCTATCAATATCTCTAATTATATTAAATAATTCTTCACGATGATTTTCAGATAGTCTATGTCTAATTTGTTGATGATAAGTAACCATACTACACATCATACCAAATGTAGTTCTAGCTTGCTCTGCAATACTATCATGTCCATATCCCAGAACCCTATCTGTTACACCTTGAGCTTTCTTAGCAGCTTCATCTCCCCATGTCCCTAATACCTCTGAGGGAGTTTTCCCTTGAGTACTAGTTATCGCTCCAAGCCCTACTTTTAAATCTGAATTAGAAAAAGCATTAAGTAAAACCATATTATTATCATGATTTATTTTTTTAAATTCATCTTTGTAAAAATTTTCTATTGATTTCGAATTATAATCCTGGGTTATATTTAATAACAGTGATGATAACTCATTAGGTAATAGTTTAACCAATTCTATCTTAATATTATTTAAATTATTGGCATATTTCTTATCATTCATTAAATAAAATAAATCAACAAGTTTGTTAGCACTCATAGATACGCTAACATTTGTCTTAGTTGCTAGAGGAAGGATGTACCTTGCATCTTCAATTGGTATTCCATGTAAATAATTTTCAACTTTAGGTCTTCCTTTAAAATCACCATCTTTGTGCTTAGACATTTTATTATAAAGTTCAAAGGTCTTGGTTATTAAAGCCTCAGCCTTCTTGCTATCCTCATAATTAAGTTCAGGCAATATAAAAGAATTGTCTTTCACAGTTACATACCTTTGGCTTTGTTGTACATAAGAGTCTTTCAATTCACAAATTAAAGTACTCTGTACCCTATCTATCTCTTCAAGGACAAAAGAAACATTTATAGACTTTAAGCACTCTCTTAAATCACATTCTGTTATTTTTTCTTTACTGTTTAGAGCTATCCAAGACTCAATTCTATCCAAACCTGTGTCTTCATAATTTGCTATTTTCAATTTTATTCCTCCTCATACTAGAGTTTGCTTATTAATTATTAATATAGCGAAGACCTTTTTACAAATAAAAGAAATACATATGTGTATTTCTTTTATTTGTTAATTTTTTATATTATCGCATTCCCCAGGTCTCTAACCCTTTCTGTAAATCATCTCAAGTCATCCCCTTCACGCCTTAAAATATAACTTACAAAATATGTTTTTACTCTATATCGTTTCATCTTCCAAATCAAAATTTATAATTTTTTCAAAAATATAGTTTAATCTTTCATTCTGTTCACTTAAGTATAAGAAACCTACTAGTGCTTCAAATCCTGTGGCCCACTTATATTCATTCAAATCTGCATTTTTGGGAGTGGTTCCACTTTTTGAATTTCTAGCCCTTTTAAATATACTAAGTTCTTCTTCACTTAAATTTTCTATAAGTAATTTCATATACTCACTTTGTGCATGCGCTTTTACATATGAAACTGCTTTAATGTGTATTTTATGAGCATTCATATCTCTATTTTTTTCTACGAGAAAGGCTCTAATAAACACCTCATAAATTGCATCTCCAACTATTGCAAGCACAAGTGGGTTTAATTGTTTAACTTGCTCTGTTGTAAATTTTCCTTTTAGCATATTAAATTCCATGTTTATTCTCCTTTTTATATCTACAATGTTATGTTATTATTTACAAACTCATGTTTAATTCTATCAATCACTGAATCTATTTCTATTATTTCATTATCTTCTGCACTTCGTAATTTAAACTCAACACTACCTTCTGAAATTTTTTTGCCTATAGTAATTCTTATTGGAATTCCAATTAAATCTAAATCCTTAAATTTAACCCCAACTCTCTCATTTCTATCATCCATAAGAACCTCTACTCCTATTTGTTTCAGGTTATTATAAATTTCCGCCGCAATTCTCATCTGCTCTTCATCTTTTATAGATACCGGAACTACTACTACCTGATATGGCGCTACGGCCATTGGCCACTTTATACCATTTTCGTCGTGATGCTGTTCAACAATGGCTGCCATTGTTCTATCGATACCTATACCGTACCATCCCATAGCTAGTGGCTTATTTTTCCCATCTTGATTTATAAAAGTTACACCCATAGATTCAGAGCGTGCAGTTCCTAGCTTCAATATATGTGCCACTTCTATGCCTCTATCCATGGTAAGTTGCGAACCACACTTAGTGCATTCGTCTCCCTCAGTTGCCTTTCTATAGTCTCCAACTATGCCTTTAAAATCTCTCTCATAATTAACATTTTCGTAATGGTATCCTGTATCATTTGCACCAACCATAAAATTATACATACTAGCTACTTCGGCGTCTACTAATAATATATCAGATACTATACCAATTGGGCCTGCAAATCCGATTTCTGCAGAAGTTGATATCATTACAGTTTCTTCATCTGCCAATTCAAATTTAATGGCTCCACCTATTGCATTTATTACCTTGCTCTCATTTAGCTGTCTATCTCCACGTACCATAACAGCAACTACTTTATCATCGGCCTTAAAGATAAGGGTTTTAGCAAATTTTTTATTTGTAGTATTAAAAAACTTGGCTAAATCCTCAATAGTTTTTACATTTGGAGTTAATGTTTTTTTAAGCTCTTTAAAACCCTCTTTTTCCGCAGGCTCTGGAGTACTTGGAGCGTTTTCCATATTAGCTGCATAGCCGCAGGTGCTACAAACAATTATCTCCTCTTCACCCACTTCAGATTTAACAACAAATTCTACTGAATCAAAGCTACCCATTGCTCCAGCATCAGCCTCCACATCCTCGTATTTAAGGCTACATCTTGTAAAAATATTATTATAAGCATTATACATTTTATTATAAGATATATCTAGTCCTTCATTGTTTGTATCAAAACTACAAGCCTCACCCATTATAAATTCTCTTGATCTAAGGACCCCAAACCTTGGTGTTTTCTCATCTCTATAAACTGTTTGAATTTGATACAGATTCAACGGTAGTTGTTTATAAGATTTAATTTCATTCCTAGCTATATCTGTAAATGCTTCTTCATGTGTCGCTGCTAAGCAGAATTCTCTTTCATTTCTATCCTTTAGCCTAAAAATCTCTGAGCCAAAAGCATTCTCTCTTCCAGATTCTGTTAATTGTTCCGAAGAAAGCATCGCTGATGCTAAAAACTCTTGTGCATCTGACCCGTCCATTTCCGATCTAACGATCTCTTCAATTTTTTTTATAACTTTTATTCCAAAGGGCATATAATTATAAACTCCCGAGGAAACTTTCCTTATCATTCCGGCTCTTAGCATTAATTTATGGCTCCATATTTCTGCCTCAGTTGGTACTTCTCTTAATGTACTTATTAACATTTTTGATAATTTCATGAATACCCCTCCTTATATATCTTAGGCAAACTGTAAAAACATCTAATTCGTAAGCTAGTATTTTTAAGACGCCTCTTTTGAAATAATAAGATAGCAAAAAAATAAAAAACCCACCCTGTTTTAGGGCGAGTTATTTCGCGGTACCACCTAAATTTTTACTTATTTTTTAACGATATATACTACCGGTAGTTTTGCTACAGCTCCAAAGTGGGTTCAAAACCTTTGAAAATCTCTCAACCTAGTATTTTCTCTCTGTAGAGTGGCCTTTACTATTCTTCATCATTGCCTAATATTTAATTATAAAAATTATTGTTTATAGTTATTAATAATAATACCTATTAAAAGTTATAGTGTCAACTGTGGAATCCCTCTAGTATTTGCTTTCCCATTTCTAAATCCTCTGGAGTTGTAATCTTAATGTTATTGTAGCTACCTTCATAAAGGTATACCTTATTACCATACCTTTCAACGACCATGGTATCATCAGTTACCCGGATACCCTCCTCACTAATTTTCATATGACATTTTAATATAAGTTCATATTTAAATGCTTGAGGTGTTTGAACGCAAAGAAGCATTTCCCTATCAGGAGTTTGCATTGAAAATCCTAGGGAATCCACAATCTTAATAGTATCCTTAGGCTTTACCCCACAGGCAGTAGCCCCATATAAATTAGCATACAGCACCGCACTTTTAATAATAGATTCATTTATAAAAGGTCTTGCTCCATCATGAATAAGTACAATTTCACAATTTCGCAGAGCCTTTAAACCCTTTAGCACGGAATGTTGCCTCTCAAGGCCTCCAACAATTACATCTACTACTTTTAAAAAATTATATTTATTAATTATTTCTTCTCTGCAATAGTCCACTTCGCCTTCTGGCACAACTACTATAATTTCATCAATACAATCGCTTTGCGTAAAAGCTTTTAAAGTATAATACAAAATAGGATGCCCATTAATTTTTAAATATTGCTTATTAATACTCTGGCCCATCCTGCTTCCCTTACCAGCCGCCATAATTATGGCACAGTTTCTACTCATAAAAAACCTCACTTACGTAATCTGATTAACTTTTTACTAAAGAATCCTTATTTTTAGCGAAAATCATCCTACCCGCAGCAGTCTGAAGTACTGATGTTACAATAACAACTATATTTTCACCGATATAACGTCTTCCACCTTCAACAACAATCATTGTGCCATCATCTAAATAAGCTATTCCTTGCCCGGATTCTTTTCCATCTTTCATCACTTGAATTTTCATTTCTTCCCCTGGAAGAACAACTGGTTTTACTGCATTTGCAAGTTCATTAATATTTAAAACTGGAACCCCTTGAAATTCAGCTACCTTGTTAAGATTGAAATCATTAGTAATTACTTTGCCGTTCAAAACCTGAGCTAATTTTAGAAGTTTGCTATCTACTTCTGCAATATTCGGGAAATCTTTCTCCCAAATTTCAACTTCTATATTTAATTCCTTTTGAATCTTATTTAATATATCTAGTCCTCTTCTTCCTCTATTTCGCTTAAGTCCATCAGAAGAATCAGCAATATGCCTAAGCTCTTCTAATACAAAAGTAGGTATTACTAGTGGGCCTTCAACAAAACCTGTTTGGCATATATCAAATATCCTACCATCAATTATTACAGATGTATCTAGAATCTTAGGGTTTTCATTAGTAAACCCCTTTACTTTTTTATCTTTGAATCCATCTTTCTTCTTAATGCTTGTAAAGAAAGATAAGATTTCGTCTCTTTTTCTAGCACAAATATCTGCTCCCAAAGCTGCCATTATGACTGTAAAAATAACAGCAATAATATTCCATATAAGAGATTGATATTTAAACAATCCTGCAAATAAAGATGCAATTACAAGACCTATTATCGCTCCACCTGTACCAAAAATAATTTGAGATGTTGGCATCTTTTGTGTGCTTCTCTCCACATAATCCATAAACTTCATTATAAAAGATACGATTATAGGAGATATTAGAAATAAAATAATCCCAAAAATCAAAGTAGAAAAAATGATGAAAATTATTCCCTGAATTGTACCACTTTTAAAATTATTAAGTCCAGCTAAATAACTTGTGCTTAGAAGCATCTCACCTACTAAGTATCCTATAATTAGCCCTATGATAGTAAAAAGTCCTCTTAAAATTTTTTTTAACAAAAAATTTCACCTCCTTTTAAATTATTAACACTTATTCCAATTTATATCCTGTTATTATCTAATATATACTATAAGTTTCTGTATTTCAATAAAATGTGCTATACAATTAACAATTTGTTAAACTAAATTCCTTATTTTATACAATGCTTCTTCCATATTGAGTCCAAGAACTAGCATCATTTCACTAGCTACCATGCCTTCAACTCTTTCTAAAATTTTTGTTTCTCCTGGTGGAAGCATATTTTCCTTCTTTAAATAATATAAGTCTCTAATTACTTGACACATTTTTATTGTATCTCCACTTTGGATTTTTTTCTTATTAGTTCTATACCTATTATTCCAATTGCTTTCTATATAATCAGAACGGCTTGATATTGTGCACAAAATTGTTTCTAGTTCGATTTCACTTAAAATATTTCTTATTTTATAATTTTCAATTTTATCTAAAGGAATTAAAAAATTCATATTATCTAATAAAAGATAAATGTTTACATATTTATCTTTTATAAAATGCGATTCACTGCTATCTATATTTTGCACATAACCAGCACCATAATCTGCTATAAATACCTTTTCACCAATATTTAACATAACATCCCCCCTATTAATAAAACTCCTATTGGTTTATTATATATTCATAAGCTGAAATTTGTACTTAATTTATTGACAAAAACATAATATAAAACCTATAATTAGTATAGTCTAGTTATTTAAATCTTTATAAGGAGTTGAACACAATGAAAGATTGTATATATGATAATTTTCAAAATTCTGTGGATGAATCTCTATTACGGCATAGAAGTATTTTAGATATAATTACTAAACTTCAAGAGTCTGGAGCAAGAGTTAATAGAGCAGTTGTGAAATCTATTACTAATTGTGGTTGTATTAAAGTTGAAGCAAAAAAGCAGTATACTCCTGATGACATAGATGATTTGAATTTGGATACCCTTAGTGCTTCACTTGATACTCATATGGAAGGTAAACTTTGTGAAAACTGTAGAGAAGTCTTAGAGAGAGAACTTGGAAACAACCTTTTTTATACTACCTCACTATGTAACCTTTTGGACCTTAATTTATATGACATTATTTTAAAAGAGTATGACAAGATTAATACCTTAGGTAAATATAATATGAGATAGAAATATAGCACAAAATAAGTTGAAACTTATTTTGTGCTATATTTGTTTATCTAACATAAATTGCTCTTTTAATCTTCTTAATCCATTTTTAATAGCTTTAGCCCTTGCTTCACCAATGCCCTCTACGCTATCAAGTTGTTCATAAGAAGCTTCCATTGTACCTTTTAATTCCCTAAAGTGCTTGACTAAATTTTCTATAACATTGGTAGGTATTCTAGGTATTTTATTTAGCATTCTATATCCTCTTGGGGAAATTAAAGTATCCACTAGCGGAACGCCTATATATCCAATTATTTTAGAAATAAAATCTAAATCTAATAGTTCCTCAGAACTCATATTTTCTATCTGTCTATACATATCCGTATAATTCATACCGCTTTGGCAATAATCTCTTATTAAAAGTATTCCATCCTCTTCAACGCTTCTAATTAACTCATTTAGTTGCATTGAAATCAGTCTACCTTCATTTCCTAGTTCACAAATATACCTTTCGATTTCTGCAACTATTCTCATAACCATTTCTGTCCTTTGTATTGATGATATAACATCAAACAAGGTAGCTAGATCTTGAAATTCTAAAAGATTAAGATTACTTACTACTCTCTCAAGAACTGAAACATATTTTTCTAAGGTCTGTATAGCTTGACTTGCCTTCGCTAAAATAACACTACTATCTCTTAAAACATATTTTATATCCTCTTTGTAAACCGTTATGATATTTCTTCTCTGTGATATTGCAACAACAACAGATCCCGTTTGCTTAGCTATTCTCTGAGCAGTTCTGTGCCTTGTTCCTGTTTCAAAAGTTGGTATAGTTGGACTTGGCATAAGTTGGGTATTTGCATATAATATTTTTTTCAAATCACTACTTATTACAATTGCCCCGTCCATCTTTGCTAGTTCATATATGTATGCTGGGCTATATTCCGCATTTATTCCAAAACCACCATCTACAATATCTAATATCTCCTTTCCATCTCCTAAAACAATAAGCCCACCGGTTTTAGCTCTTAAAATATTTTCAAGCCCTTCTCTGAGGGAAGTCCCAGGCGCCATTAATTTCAACATATTCATAAGTTCCTTGCTTTTTTCTTCTCTCATATTTTTCTCCCTACTTAATAGATATTATCATTAAAAAATCTTACTTAAGACATCCTTCAATGATTCTGTACCTCTAATATTAGTATTCTTATTAATAATTTTCTTTCTGCCTAAATCTCCAGAAGTCGTATCTAAATTTAGTCCTCCTACTACATTAACATAAACATCACAATTATAAAAAGGAACTTTTAATTTCAAATACACATATTTCACTAGTTTTACCTATACGCATTAATTCGTTAGAGTATTCTCTAATTTGTTCTTCAGATTCCTCTCCTGAAACGTAAAGTACCTTTCTTAGCCTAATTATTTGCATGCACCTACTATCCTTAGTTTAAACAGTTATCCCATATAAAAATCACTTGTAGAATTATTTTTTTTAAATATACCACATAAAAATATTGGTGGTAAACGTTCTACATTAGAACATTCTCTTATGTTGTATATGTTATCAAATTAAATTCACAATTTCATACAAATTAAAAAACCACTCAAGAGTGGTCTAAACAAAAAAACTATGCTTTTCAAGTATATACTTTTTACTATACATAAACAACATCAAATAATCAAAGTCTTAAAAAGTTTTAAAAACCAACTTGCTGTCTTCAACGAAAACACTCACATTATCTCCTTTATTAATATTACCCTTGAGTATTTCTTCAGAAAGCCTATCTTCTACCACCTTTGTAATTTCCCGTCTAAGTGGTCTAGCTCCATAAGTAGTATTAAGTCCAGCAAGAGCTATCTGTTTTTTAGTTTCCTCATCAAAGTTAATATTAATTTCTAGATCTTTAAGACGCTCCTTCACTGCAACCAGCATTAATTCTACTATTCTATATAAATCTTCCTCTACTAGCGAATGAAATACTATAATGTCATCTAATCTATTTAGAAATTCAGGTTTAAAAGAACGTTTTAACTCTTCCATTATATTTTCTTTCATCTTTTCATATTCTGAGTTTTCATTATTTCCTTTTATATCGAAACCTAAAGACTTCTGTTTTTTAAGAGTGGATGCTCCTACATTTGATGTCATTATAATAATTGTATTTCTAAAATCCACTGTTTTTCCTTTTCCATCTGTTAACCTTCCATCTTCCAATATCTGTAGTAAAATATTAGTTACATCAGGATGTGCTTTTTCAATTTCATCGAAAAGGATAACGCAGTATGGGTTCCTTCTCACCTTTTCTGTTAATTGACCACCATCTTCAAATCCCACATATCCTGGGGGTGAACCAACGAGCCTTGAAACAGTATGCTTCTCCATATATTCTGACATATCTATTCTTATCATATTATTTTCATTGCCAAACATAGCCTCAGCTAGTGCTTTTGATAACTCTGTTTTACCTACACCAGTGGGTCCTAAAAATATAAAGGAACCTATTGGTCTCTTGGGGTCCTTTAGTCCTACCCTTGCACGTCTAACGGCTTTTGAAATAGCTTTAACGGCCTCATATTGTCCTATTACTCTCCTGTGAAGTGCTTCTTCTAGCTTTAGCATCCTTTCTGATTCCTTTTGGGTCAATTTTTCTATAGGAATATTAGTCCATTTTGATACCACATTGGCAATTTCAAGTTCTGAAACTATTAATTCGTCCGTTTGGTTTTGCGTTTTCCAATTATTTTTGGAATTATCTAGTTTATCCCTTAATTGTTTTTCGGTGTCTCTCAGTTTGGCTGCTTTTTCATAGTCTTGTACTGATATGGCATCGGATTTCTCTTTAGAAATTTTATCTATTTCATCTTCCAAGTCTTTTAAATTTGGTGGAGCAGTTAAATTTTGAATCCTTACTTTTGCACCAGCTTCATCAATAAGATCTATTGCTTTATCAGGTAAATATCTATCAGATATATATCTATCAGATAAGCTAACAGCCGCCTCGATTGCGCTATCTGTAATCTTAACTCTATGATGTGCTTCATACTTATCTCGAAGCCCTTTTAATATATTAACAGCTTCCTCTTTACTTGGTTCTCCTACCGCTATTGGTTGAAATCTTCTCTCGAGAGCTGAGTCTTTTTCAATGTACCTTCTGTATTCATCTATAGTTGTTGCACCTATGCATTGAAATTCTCCACGAGCAAGGGCTGGTTTTAATATGTTTGATGCATCAATGGCTCCTTCCGCTCCACCTGCCCCAATAATAGTATGAATCTCATCTATAAATATAATAATATTTCCTGATTCCACTATCTCTTGCATAACCTTTTTAAGCCTTTCTTCAAATTCTCCTCTATATTTAGAACCTGCAACCATTGAGGATATGTCCAAAGTTATTACTCTTTTATCTTTCAAGATTTCAGGAATACTACCTGTTGCTATTCTTTGTGCAAGGCCCTCAGCTATTGCTGTCTTGCCCACGCCAGCCTCTCCTATAAGGCAAGGATTATTCTTCATTCTTCTGCACAAAATTTCGAGTAGCCTTTGAGTTTCATTATCTCTCCCTATAACAGGGTCTAGTTTACCTTCTCTTGCCATCTCAGTTAAATCTTTACCAAAACGATCTAAAGTTTCTGTACCATGATGTTTTTTTTCTTTTGATAAATTTGCCTTTGGAGTATCTTCAGAACACCAATTATTTAGTATATTATCTCTTAGTTTATTAAAATCTGCTCCTAAATTAGCTAAAATTGTGTATGCAACACCTTCTGATTCTCTAATTAGTGCGAGCAAAATATGTTCTGGACTAATATAGTTATGATTTAAATTTCTGGCTTCTATAAGACTTAGTTCTAGTAACCTTTTTGTCCTTGGAGTTAAGGGGATCTCACTTCTGCGCATTTCTACATCGCCTTCACCTTCATACTCCAATACTAATTTTTTTACTCCATCCGAAAAAATCTTCATATCATTCAATGATTTTTTGCACAGCCCATCCTGTTCTTTTAGAAGACCTAAAAGTATATGCTCTGTGCCTACATATCCATGCTTTAATCCCTCAGCCTCTTCTTGAGCGTGGACCAAAACCTTTTGTGCTCTTTCTGTAAATTTATTAAACATCATATCTAAAAACCTCACTTATGAATTTACTTATACTTTTAATTATGCCCACTTTTATTTCATTCTTGCATAGATAATAGAATATTATTTTCCATATATTAACTATTCTATAAAACAATTTTTTACCCTTGTTTGGGCAATAATTTTCGTAGTGATTTTTTTTACATTTTTATACATAATACTCTTAAATAATATAGTTTACAAATTAAAAAGCTTACCTTCTAAAAAAAGAAGATAAGCTTTTACTTAAATAAACCTTTTGGCTCTAAACCCTATATTTAGATTACACTACTTCATCTGGAATATAACCCTTAAATTGAGCATTATATAATTTCGAATATATTCCAGAAGCCTCTATTAATTCACTGTGGGTACCTTTTTCCTGTATGCCTTGATCTGTAATCACTATGATTTCATCTGCATTTCTTACAGTAGAAAGTCTATGAGCTACTACAAGTGTTGTCCTTCCCTTAGATAATTTTTCTAATGATTTTTGAATTATTATTTCTGTAGCATTATCCAGCGCTGATGTAGCCTCATCTAAAATTAGTATTGGAGGGTTTTTTAGAAATACTCTAGCTATAGACATCCTCTGCTTTTGACCACCAGATAATTTAACTCCTCGTTCCCCTATATTTGTGTCATAACCATCAGATAGTGATGTTATAAAGTTATGTATATTTGCATCTTTTGCAGCCTTTATTATCTCATCATCTGTTGCATCAGATCTTCCATACAATATATTTTCCTTTATAGTACCTGTAAACAAAAATACCTCCTGCTGAACAATACCTATGTTTTGTCTTAAAGATTGCAGTGTAACATCTTTTATACTATTACCATCAATCAAAATGTCGCCATCAGATAATTCATAAAACCTTGGAATTAAGTGACATAAGGTAGTTTTACCCCCACCTGATGGTCCAACAATAGCTAAGGTCTTCCCTGCCTCTACATGCAAGCTCATGTTAGATATAATAGAGGTTTTATCATTATAACTAAATGTTATATCCTTAAGCTCTATATCTCCTAATACATTTTTAAGCACTATAGCATTATCTGCGTCAACTATTTCAGGTTCTATGTTCATTAGCTCTATAAACCTTTCAAAGCCAGCCATTCCTGATTGATATTGTTCTACAAACGAAGTAAGCCTTCGAATTGGTTGCATAAAAAATTGTATATATAACAAGTATGCTACTAGATCCGGGATGTTTATCCATTTCTTATACACGAAGTATCCCCCGAACCCAATAATAATAACATTTAATATGTCCACAAAAAATTTTATACCAACAGAAAAAGTTGCCATATATTTATATGCATATTGCCTGGACTGCTTAAACTGTTCATTACCTTCATCAAATTTTTCCATTTCATATTCTTCATTAGTGAAGGATTTTGAAACTCTTATACCTGATATACTATTCTCAAGGTTTGAATTTACATTTGCAACTTCTTTTCTAACATCTCTAAAAGCTTCTGCCATTTTAATTCTTCTGCTCATAGCAAACCATATCATTATAGGTAGCGCCGCAAACACTATTAATGTAAGCTGCACATTAATTGTACATAAGGCAATAAAAGATCCTATAAGCATAACTGCTGAAATAAATAAATCCTCAGGTCCATGGTGTGCAAGTTCTGATATTTCCATTAAATCATTAATTATTTTAGACATAATATGTCCAGTTTTATTATCATCAAAGTATTTAAAAGATAAGGTTTGGAGATGCGAGAATATATCTTTTCTCATTTCATACTGCATTCTCACACCCATAACATGACCCCAGTATTCTATTATATAATTAAATACTAATTTGAATAAATATAAAATTACAAGTAATGCAGTAAACATAAACACTCGCCTTATATTATTCTGCGGTAAGGCTTCATTTAAGATATTTCTAGTCACCATTGGAAATACAAGATCTAATGAGGCTACTAAAAAAGCACACACCATATCCAATATAAATAATTTTTTATGAGGACCGTAATAAGAAATAAATTTTTTAATCATAATGTTTTCCTCCTTTTGTATTCTTTAAAAATCTAGCAGATAATATTTGTTCTCCCTAAAAAATAAGCAGTAATTAAAATTACCACTTATTCATAAAGAAATAACTATTCATAAAATCTACAATGCCATAAATTCTTCAATTTCTTCTACAGTTTTAATTATCTGTTTTGAAAGATTTTCACATCCATCTTCAGTAATCAATAAGTCATCTTCTATTCTAATTCCCATATTCTCTTCTTCAATATAAAGTCCTGGTTCATTAGTTAGTACCATTCCTGGTTTTAATTCCATGTCACGACTTCCTACATCATGGGTATCTAGCCCTAAATAATGGCTTACACCATGAAAATAATACTTAGGTAATTCACTAGCCTCTTTAATAAGTCCTAACTCTATACATCCAGCTACAAGCACCTTTTTAGCAGTTTCATTTAAAACTGAGAACAATATACCTGGCTTTGCAACTTCCATTACTGCTTCTTGGGCTCTTAGCACTACATTATAAACTTGCTTTTGCCTCTCTGTAAATTTTCCATTAACAGGGAATGTACGGCTTATGTCTGCATTGTAATATTTATATTGTGCACCTAAGTCAAATAATATTAATTTTCCTTCCAAAAGTTCACTATTATTCTTGTCATAATGAAGTATAGTTGCATTCACACCACAAGCTGCAATAGTGTGAAAAGCGTAATCCGTTATACCATTACTTTTTAATGTAAAATCAAAATGAGCCTCTAATTGGTATTCCTTCATACCTACTTTAGCATTTTGCATTAGTGCTTTTATACCTTTATCTGTAACATCTATAGCTTCCCTTATTAGCTGAATTTCTTCTTCTGATTTAATAAGTCTAAGATTTGCTATTTCATGGTATATGTTTTTTATTTTTAAATATGGATATCTTTCAAATGCAACCTTAGCAAAATTTTGAGAAGAAGTCATTGATAAGTGAAACTGTTGTCTTTCAAGGTCCAAGCATAAATAATCTATTTTCACTCTATCCATAATGGAGCCAAAAGCTTCTTCAAATTGTTCTAAAAACAAAATACACTCTATGCCTGAAATTTCTTTTGCCTCTGCCTCAGGCATTTTCTCGCCTACCCATCTAGCCATAACAGGATCATTTTTTTCTATAAATAGTGTTTCATCAACTTTTCCATTTCTTTTCACCAACATTAAAATCATTTTCTCTGTATTTATACCTGTCAAATAATAAAAGTTTCTATTTGGTGTGAAGGCATATTTTTCATCTCCTGATTTATATGGCGCCTCACCTGCAAAAATTAGGGTTATAGAATTTTCTTCTAATTTATCCCATAGGTTTTTTCTGTTTTTAGTAAATAGTAGCTTTTTCATTCGAATCCCCCTCTAAGCAATTGTGTATAAAAATATAAAGACAATGCATTTTGACCTTGTCTTTCCCTCTTTATAACATAACACCCAGCCTAAAAAAATTCAATATTATTTTGAAAATTCTTGAATTCTCATTAATACATAGATTGTGTACTATTTCAAAATGTATTATACAGAAAAAATATTTTACCAATATCTATTAATATGATATATTTTTAGTAAAGAAATATATCAATGCTTACAAAATAATATAGAATGGAGTATTTTCAAGGGTTTACATACCTTTGAATTACGCTATGGAAAAAATTATATTGGTTGTTAAGATGATGATAGACTTAGAAAGCTTATAAGTGATTATCTTAAAATTGAAAATTTTAAAGTCATACAAGCTAAAAACGGAAGGGTCGCTCTTTTAGAATTCCAAAATAAAAAAATAGATTTAATTATATTAGATGTTATGATGCCACTTTTAGATGGATTTACTAGCCTACCTAATTAAGAACGAGGGCATAGTTTTATCTAGAAATGCACTACTGGATAATGTCTGGGGATATAGTTATGATGGGGACATACGGACTGTGGATACCCACGTAAAAAGATTAAGAGAAAAGCTCAATGATAAATCAAAATTAATTTGCACTGTACACTCCTCAAAATAAGACAATAACAATTGCACTGAAAACGCAGGAAGATAACATATTAATTGAAATAGAAAATGAAGGAAGTTTTATTGAAAATGAAGACTTAGATAGAATTTGGGATAAATTTTACAAAGCCGATAAATCAGGTAACAAACGTCTCGGTGGTACTGGACTAGGTTTATCTATAGTTAAAAATATATTATATCTTCATAAAAGTAATTTTGGAGTTTTAAATACAAATACAGGTGTTTGCTTTTATTTCACTCTAGATATTGTAGCAAACTAATAATTAAATCATAACGTGACAGCTTTATAGTTTTTTGTAAAATAAAACACAAATTTCAGAAGTTATATTTCTAAAATTTGTGTTTTAAAGACATTTAAAAATTAATATTGATGAACTACATATATATGTTTATCTACTAAGCCTTATAAATTCTTATTGCTATTGATTCGTAGCCCATCTTCTAAATCTACAGATGGTACCATTGATTTTGAAATAATTGATGAATCCGAATAACTATTAATTCCCAATGGATGTGGTGTTACTTTACCGGGGTAGTCTGACCCATATGCCTGCTCAATTAACCTAGTATCAATTATATCATCTTTACCTTTCCTTTTGCGATGTGATATAATACTCGCCATTTTGCGTACCTCCTTGTTCTACAATAGTAAAATAATTATTTTCTAACATTTTACATAATATTTTCATTTCTTCAGGACTTTTCATTTTTGAAGTAATTGTGAACTTGTCATTTTGCTCAATTATCCCCATATAGTCATGAATGCTGCTATAATCACTTAAGCTAATATCAGAAATAAGGTCTAATCTATATTCAGACATTCAGTTCTCCCCTCTTTGACATATTTAACATTAGGGTTTGTAATTCTAGCTAAAATATACGTATTTAATATTTTTTTATTTATATAATGTCTTAACAAGTAGTATTTAAAACAAAAAAATAAAACCGAATAACTACGGTTTTATTTCCTTGATGTTTTATTTCTATTCCACGGTTTTATTAGCTTCAATTATTTTATCCATTCCCTCTGGAGGTACTTCTTCATATCTCTCAAATTTTACTCTGAAATTTGCCCTAGCACCAGTCATTGAACGCAGATCTGTTGCGTAATTAAATAATTCTGATTGTGGCACCTCTCCTATTACTTTCTGTCCTCTTTCAACAGACTCCATTCCTAGTATCCTACCTCTTTTTTTATTTATATCTGTAATAATATCACCCATATAATCTTCTGGGCATGTTACTTCCACATGCATAATCGGCTCTAATATAACAGGCTGCGCTTCCTGAAGACCTTTCTTATAAGCTAATGTTGCGGCCATTTTAAATGCCATTTCAGAAGAATCTACAGCATGATATGACCCATCATGTAAGGTAGATTTAAGCCTTATAACTGGGAAGCCAGCAAGTACACCATGTTGAATGCATTCTTTTAAGCCTTTCTCAACAGCAGGTATATATTGCCTTGGCACTGTTCCTCCTACTACTGCATCAACAAATTCTAAATCATCTGCACCATCTATTCTAGGTTCAAATTTGATTTTTACATCGCCATATTGGCCATGGCCTCCAGATTGTTTTTTGTGTTTCCCTTGAACATCAGAAGCTTTTTTAATTGTTTCTCTATATGCGATCCTTGGAATTTCTAATGATACATCAACTCCGAATTTATTCTTCAATTTACTAACTATTACCTGTAGGTGAGTTGAACCTAACCCTGAAATTATAGTTTGCGCATTTTCTGCACTCCTAGCTATTGAGAATGTAGGATCTTCTTCTAATAATTTTGTTAATCCATTAGATATTTTATCTTCATCACCTTTGGATTTAGTTACAATAGCCCTCGAATATACTGGTTGTGGAAAATCCATAGTGTCAAACATTAATAGTCTGCTACTATCACAAAGTGTATCCCCTGTAGTAGTGTGTTGAAGTTTTGAAACAGCACCTATATCACCTGCCTCAATTTCATGAGTTGGAAATTGCTGTTTACCTTTTAAGAAATACATATTACCTAGTTTTTCCTCTTTTTCTTTATTAGTATTATATACCATTGTATCACTCTTAGCTTTACCCGTAATTACGCGAAACATGGATAATTTGCCTACAAATGGGTCCGCAATAGTTTTAAATACTAATGCAGAGAATGGATCACTATCATTAATTTTCACTTGCATATATTTATTGTTTTTTATGTCTTTTGCACTGTACAGAGTTGTATCAATTGGTGAAGGAAAACATTCAACCATATCTTCTAGTAAGGTATTAATTCCTATGCCAAGCAATGCAGATCCACACATTATAGGTGCAATTTCCCCCTGCGAAGCTCCTTTTATAAGCCCATGGTATATTTCTTCTTCACTTAGAAAACCTTCATTAAAATACTTATCTAATAAAACTTCATCAGTCTCAGCTACAGCCTCCATAACCATTTGTCTACACTCATCTACTTTATTCATTAATTCTTCTGGTATATTACTATCTTCCATATTATGTGTTTTAGGATTAAATATTCTAGCTCTTCTAGATATGACATTTATTACGCCTATAAAATTTTCTTCACTCCCTATAGGATATTGAATTGGTACTGCAGATATCCCGAATTTTTCTTTTATCTGCTGCAAAACTACTTCAAAATTACTATTTTCTCTATCTAACTTGTTAATAAAAAATGCTCTAGGTAACTTATGTTCATTGATATATTCCCAGGCTTTTTCAGTTCCAACTTCTATACCTGATACGCCGCAGACAGTTATCATTGCCATATCTACAGCTCTTAACCCCTCAATCATTTCACCTATATAATCAAAATATCCAGGCGTATCCACTAAATTTATTTTCACATCTTCCCATTCACTTAAAGCTACTGATGTAGAAATAGATGTTTTTCTCTTCTTTTCTTCACTATCATAATCACTAACCGTAGTACCTTCATCAACTTTACCGAATCTATCTATAGCTTTTGTGTAATAGAGTATTGATTCCATTATTGTAGTTTTTCCCGAACCACTATGTCCGACAATTCCTACATTTCTTAGATTGTTGCTTTTATATTCTTTCATATACAATACCTCCTAGCTTTTCGTTAGATATATATTCATTTATACTACCTCTATCATATATTCTACCTTTAAATAAAAAATCCTTTCTAAATAACTAAATTTTCTAAATAGTCTGAAAGTATCACTATACATTATGTTATATTTATTATCCCTAAAAAACATAAAAGTATCAATAATATAAAATTATTGATACTTAAGTATATATTTATAGTAAATAGAACTTATTCCTATTAACTTCTATTTACTATAAAAATTTATGTAGTATATGATATAACAGAATATTTTTTTACAAATAAAAAAAAGCTATTAATTAGCTTTTGTATACTTTAAATAAAAATGGCTCCGCGAAAAGGATTTGAACCTTCAACCTATCGGTTAACAGCCGAGTGCTCCACCGTTGAGCTATCGCGGAATATTTTAACCTGGCGACGACCTACTCTCCCACAAGGTCACCCCTGCAGTACCATTAGCGCATTGAAGCTTAACCTTCGTGTTCGGTATGGGAACGGGTGTTACCTTCATGCCATAATC
>NZ_JAHLEF010000053.1 GCF_018861755.1 Clostridium sp. CF012
GAATTCCTCTGTGTATTGTTTTTGACCTCTTGCCATTATAAACACATCCTTCTCTTATTTATATTTTAATGTGTTCGGCTTTTCGTGTCTACAGTATTATACTAACACCAACCGGAGGTAGAAGTTGATGAAAGCAACGAATGAATCGGTTGAGATTGCACGTCACATTTCCAGATTTCTTAATGAATATGTACCTTCCCAGAAAACAAACAGCTGTCATACCATGAAGGCGTACCAGTATGCACTGCTACTGTATGTCAGTTTCCTTGAATCTGAGAAAAAGGTAGGCCGGACTGATTTTGGAAGTAAATGGTTTGAACGATCCGTCATTGAGGATTGGCTGATCTGGCTTAAGAAGGTGCGTGTCTGCAGCTCTGAGACCTGCATTGATAATTTAAGAAAGCTTAATATATAATTGAATAACTCGTCAATATTTCCTGTTGGTGTGATTCAGATAAATGTTGGCGAGACGCCGATTAAGCCGTTTTTTGTTCCATTACTACCCGTACCCCCACAACGAGACCCCAGTAAACCTTCTTTCTATTTATTTTTAGTTGGCCAATGTGAAATTTAATGTAAACTCTAGTAAGTTGCTTATGGTTTCAGTTTCACCTATAGTATTATAATAATTTATGAGTTTAAATAATATGATGGTATTAGGCAAAATAGCATCTAATTTCATCAATTCTAAAAGTTCGTTTTTAAATTTGTTAATTTGTAGCAAATCATTTTCTTCTATGAGGATTGCCAAAAGTGCATTTAAAGATTCTTCCAACACCTCTTTATTTCTATGATGTTTACAAGCTTTTATTGATCGGCTATAGTATTTTTTTGCCTGGTCCATAGCACCAATTAACATAGAAGATTCTCCTATCTGATTACATATGCCACACAAATAAACATTTTCAGATATATCTTCAAAATTATTTATATAATATATTAATTTATCTATATATATTTTTATATTTTTACTATCTTTTAATACTGTATAAATATCAATGATATTACTTGTAAGCAAAATTATATTTTCATGACATGTAATATCCATGGAATCTAGTAAAAGTTCATTCAGTTGTAACGCATCTGCATATAAGTTCTTTGCTCTAAAAGTATTTGCTTTTAATACCGTTAGATCAAAAATATCTTGTTTCGTTAAATTTTTTAATGTTGTTTCTATATGCTCAACTTCCTTAATGGTATTGTCATATTCACTAAGTTTTTTATATGCTAATGCAGTGTTGAATATTAGTTTGTATTTTAAATCTTCTGGAATATTTATATTATAATTTAATGCTAAGTTATTAAAATCCAGCGCTTCCCTATATCTAGTCAATAGAATACAGAGACTTCCTGTTTTTAGAAGAAGAATAACCAATTGTAGATCATTAAATAATCTATTATGATTTTCAAAAGCTTTTATATAGTAAGTGTAACTTTTATTGTACTCTTTTTTATGTTTTAATAGATCTCCAATTTCTTCATATAGGGTTGATTTTTTTTCAAAAACATCATATTGCATTAGAAAGGCTTCTATTTCTTTAACTGTTTCCATAAAGTATTTCAAATCACCATCTTCAATAGTTTTTAAATATTCAATATATTCATCTGCAATTTTATTAGCTTGAAAATTTACATCTTCTACTAAGTAAGAGGCAGTTAAATGAAAATCGATATTTCGTTCTTTACATAGTTTATTGATATTTTCTGCAATTATTTCTGCTACATTAGGCCTAAGTTTACTTTTATCATTTTCAATAATACTTATAAGTTCACGAGTTATTTCACCGCCGGTTATTTCATGTTGCCTAATTTTAAATTCTTTTCTGATTTTTTTAATTTTTTTTCCTGGTGATAAAATTTCTTTAATCATAATTCACTTCCTATAAATTTTAATATATGCAAATATAATATACCACAAAAATTAAAAAGTAAGCTACTATATTTACAAAAAAAATATTTGTGATATTGTAAATTGGTAAATATTTTTACTTTTGTAAATTTATTCACTTTTTATCTATTCAAAAATTAATTTTAGGGGGGAATAATATGAAAAAATCTAAAAGCTCATTAATATCGTTGGTTATATTGTTGGGGATGTTTTTTAATATCAGTATCTCTTTATCAAAGGATGTAAGTAACTCTAACATAGTTACTATGGTTACTATTACTTCAATTTCAAAATTAAATGATGACGATCTTATAGCTGGTCCAGTTGATCCACAGCCTAAATGCACCGTAAAAATAATTTAAGTAATACACTCTAATACATTAGAATTTTGAGGGACAAAATTATTTTTGATAAGTGTGTCTAAAGTATAGAAAATATATGCTTTGGGCACTTTTCTTTTTAGATTCATTAAGGGTATATATGAAAAATCTGCAAAGCTTAGCATACAAGACGTATTAAAACTATCTTGTTTTCTAGGTTGGGCAACTGCCACTTATATAAGATAGCAGATTTGAAGCTTCCAAAATGTAATTAAAATTCTATTTTTAAATGTAAATATTTTTGTTTACATTTAGAAAATGTTATGATATTATAAAAATGTAAATGAAAACATTTACATTTTAATATCGATAATAAATAAATTTATAACAGAAATTGGAGGTGAAATTTATGAAAGAAATATTACAAATACAAAACGAGACTGTATCTGGATCAATGGATCAATGTTGTAACGGTGGTGTTGGTCTTTAGACCATAATTACTTATAAATGTACATCACTCGAAAGTAATTTTTAGAATGATGTACATTTAATTTATAATATAGAGAGGAAGTTTTTACAATGTATAAATGTTCTAATTATAATGTAATTGTCGATCAAGGCATCAATTCATATTTGTTATTCAATACATTAACGCAAGGATTAACAGAGATAGACGAAGAAACAAAGAAAGATTTAATGGAATTAAATTCAAATAGTAAATATAAAAATCAATTTATTAAATTTGGATATTGGATTAATGAAGATAGATCAGAAATTGATGAATTAAAATTTAAACATAGAAGTTCTAAGTTTAATAATAAAGAGTTGAGACTTACATTAAAAACAACAAATAATCGCAATTTTTTATGTAAGTATTGTTATCACCCTCATGAAAGTAAAACTTTAACTAATGATAATATACAATCAATATTTACATTTATTTCTAATGAAATGAAACACGGTAAAGATAGCCTTTCTATGCATTATTTTGGAGGCGAACCTCTTTTGAATTTTAATGCAATTTTAAAAATCGATACCTATTTAAAAGAAAATAAAATAAAAAATAAAAGTATTATGACAACGAATGGATACTTATTAACCGATACAATAATTATGGGAATAAAAGGTACTAATATTAAAACTTTACAAATAACTGTAGATGGAACTAGAGAAACACATAATAACACGAGACCATTAAGGGACGGCTCTGGTACGTTTGATGTTATAGTAAATAACATCAAGAAAGTGTTGGAATTAACTGATGATGTGAATATAATTGTAAGATTTAATGTGAATAAAATTACTGAACCCAAAATAGATGAATTTTTTAAATTTTTAACGGATAATAATTTAACATCTGAAAGACTATCTTTAAGATTTCAGGAAACTCAAGATTGTAATACGGAATATACAGATGAAAAAATATATTATAAAGACAGGGAAGAATTTTCAAAAATATTACTAGATATTAATGCTAAGCTTATTGATTTTGGCCAAAAAGTTGGAAGACATGGCGCTAGAAATGTATATTGCGCTTATGATGAAATTGATTGCCATACCATAAATTCAAATTTAGAATTAGAAAGATGTTCCTCTTCGGATCGTGTAATCGGAAAAATAGATGCTAACGGAGTGGTTAATTATAATAAAAATATGGATAAAAAAATGTTAAGAGAGCCCTTTGAAGAGAAAGAGTGTATCGAGTGTAAAGTATTGCCAATGTGTATGGGTGGATGTGCTTTCTTAAAGGACTTAGGGCATGATAAATGTTTACATGATAAATATATCTTGGATGCACTTATTAAACAATATAAAGAATCAGCTGAAAAATGTGCCATTGAATCGTATGTGTAGTAATTTATGAATATGAAATTGTTCCATGATAAGAATTTTTCATTATTGATGATTACAAAATTTATATCAATTATAGGAACTCGAATGCAGGATTTTGCGTTGTCATTATATGTACTAAAAAAAACAGGTTCAGCAACTTTATTTGCCTCAGTACTTATTGTTGGTATAATCCCTCAGATAATATTAACACCTGTAGCAGGAGTATTTGCAGATTGGTTGGATAGAAAAAAGATGATAATTTATTTAGATATGTTAAGCGGCATAGTAATTACATGTTTTGCAGTACTATATATGGTCAGAGGAGAGTTATCTTTACTAAACATCTATATATTGGTAGCCATTTTGTCTCTATGTTCTACCTTTTATCAGCCAACTATCGGTACTATTGTTCCTATGATTGTAAAAGAAGAATATTTAGTAGAGGCTAATGGACTGAATTCAATTATTATGAATTTAGGTAGTGTAATAGCACCTTTAATAGCTGGTATTTTATTTGGATTTCACGGGTTATTTGTAATTATGATAGTAAACGCTATCAGTTTTGCAGTAGGATCAATTATAGAATTAGGTATAGATATACCTAAAGTAAGTATGAAATCCCAAAAAATAAATTTCAAAGCTTTTTATGTTGATTTCTCACAAGGAATCAAATTCATAAGGAATAGAAAAATAATTTTACAAGTAATAATTTTAGCACCTATTTTAAATTTTGTACTAACTCCACTATTATCAATTGGGGTAACTTATGTGAGCAAAAGTATATTTAAGGTTTCTGATTCTCAATATGGATTTATGGAGATGGCTTCTGTACTTTCAATGATGATTGCACCCTTTTGCGTAAGTAACTATATTAAGACACATAGTTTGGGTAAAATACTTTTTGGTGGTATTTTAATAAGTTCTATTTTAATAGCTGTTATGGCCTTTATACCAACACCACTATATTTAAGTTTATTTAGAAGTAATTTAATTCCATTCATAAGCTTTACTATAATAGTATTTTTAATTGGAGGGCTTTTGGCTACAATCAATATCGCTTTAATGTCAATGTTTCAAAAACTAGTGCCTATTTCTATGCTAGGAAGAGTAGGTGCAGTAATGTCCACAGGCTGCATGTCATTTATTCCATTAGGTCAATTATTTTTTGGAATGTTATTTGATAATCTAAGCGCATGGATATGTATTTTAATAAGTTCCTTAATTTTATTTATAACAATACTAATATTCAAAAATACTTTATTATCTGCCATAGAAGATGAGGGTTGTGTAGTAATGGAACAGAAAGTTACAACTTGATACCATTTATTTACACATAAAAAACACCTTGTCATTTTAGCTAGTGTTTAAAAAAGTTTACTTTTATGAACTGTATATAAAAATGTTTCTGGTGATAGTTCCTTAATTTTGTATAAGTAGTCACCGGACAGTTCTGGAACAGGTATTTAGGCTCTAAAACCATTTTATATAAATCGGAGCCTAGTTGTTTTGCTTGATTTTGATGATGCATCAGGAGATTTCCCCATTATGGATGTAGTCTATTTAAGTGATGTCACAAGTTTTAATAACTTTAGCGAGGACTCATATGATAAAACATCGCGTTTATTTGACCGGTTAGTTGTGGATTTTCTGAAGTTTCTTCATTTAAACTAATTAACACAGATGCCACAAGTCCACTTTGATTATTCCACATTCTACACAATCTGTTTTTAGACACCTTCTCATGTAATGACTCTAAAAATTCTCTTTTATCATCTTCTCGCTTCTCAGCCAGTAAAGTACATCAGGAGCTAAAACTACCTCTTCAACTAGCAAATTCAAATCTACATCGACTAATCCACCTCTTGTTATTTTAGTATCATCAATTTTGTTATTACTTAAAAGGTACATTGCTCTTATTTCATTTTCATACTCAAAAACTTTTCTTTTCCTTAGAAATGCAGCCCAAAGTCCTTCATCATATGGAATTAATTCTTTATCATAGTCAATATACTTTACTTTACCTATGAAAACCACTTGAGATGAGTCCATAAGAGCGTTTGTGAGTCTATTATATGTAGATTTAATTGCTACACCCATACTACTATCTAGATAATTTTTCAACATACCAATCGATTAATGTTCGCAATTGCTATGCCTTCCATCTGTCTATCCTTTAAGTAGTCACATTCAAGTTGTGCAACTGCTCCATATACTGTGATCATGAATACTCCTGTAGGTGTAGTCGCCTCCAAAGTTGCTTTAATGATATAAATATAATGCAACTTTGGAGGCTACTAGTTCGCGTTCGTCTGCGGTATACTCCTTGGAGCATAGTAAGGTAGATGTAAATTGTCACCATCTATAATATTATTACAATAGGATTCTTCTATTTGAGCTACAAAATTAATGTTAATCCAAAATTCTTTTAGTAAAACAGATCTTACTTCTTTTTTTTGTCTTTTTTGCTTATTTGTATGTATAATTTTATCAGTCATTATTGCAGCTGGTATAATAATAAAAAAAACTATAAAAGCTACAACTCCAGTATTATTGTTTAATAAATTTACAAACCATTTCATATTAAATCACCCTTTTCATAAGCCTTTTTACTATCTCTAAACCTTAGTTCTAATGAAAATTAGAACATTCTATTTGGGGTCTCGTCAATATTTCTTTAATAAATTCCATTTTTTAATAATAGGTTCATTAGAATATTGCGCAAATATTAAAGGCGATAAGAGCATAAAATTAATTAAAGCTGATAAATACATTTTAGACGGATTAGACATGAAAATCATTTCAGAAAACACTTTCATTGATTTATATAACGGATAGTGTAAGTGTAGGTGGTACGGAAACTATTCGCACAAAAAACAGCCAGAAGAACACCTTAAATAGGCACTTACAGAGTGTAGTGTTACAAATGCTCTACCTTTTGTGTCGGCATTATTTAACGTTACATTATCTATACTACATAGAAACTTCTAAAAGGAGTAATGGAAACGAGAAAATTCATGGGTATAGCATTATCCTATATTATTTATACCTCCAGGTAAATACCATTTATCTTTTCCCTCAACTACATATTAGATACTTAATCTTTATTTACAACGTAACCCTGTGCTTCTATAAATGCTAAATCTAATTTCCAGTCTTTAATTTTACATAATTCAAAATAATCAGCCCGAATACGTAATAGTTCTATTTTTAAATCTATCATTTCACAATTATTAACCTTAAGGAATTGCTCTTTTGCCTCTTGTTCATATCCAATCATTTGAGATCTTCCGTAATGTATTGTATTATGACATGCTTTACATATTCCTATAATTCCAATAAGTTTTTGAATTTGAGTTTTTTTATTAAAATTCCAAACTTCATGTGCATCAAGAGACTTGCATGGTTCTAGACAAATATGGCAACACATTTCCTCCTTTGCATAGACAGATTTTCTAATTTTATCCCAATCACTTTTTTTTAACTTTGTTCTTAAATTAATACCAAAACGGCTTAATGGAACCAATTGAATATTGAGTAGGAACTTCATAAATAGCATCCTTCCGGTATACATATAATACTACATTACTTTAATCATTAATAATCGCATACTTCTTTTTATCATTAATTATTAGTAGAGTCCTAATTCTCCATTTTTATCCTTGTGATTAACTATAGTCAAATTTATATCATATATGGCCCTTTTAAACTTTTGTTATGAACTTAAATATTCTTGAATATAACTTTCGGCAGAACCAACACCCTGCCTATAATACTCCAGACTTTCCATAAGCTTATCAAAATCTTTTAGTATTAAAGGCTCTATCTTAAATAGATCATCTGGTGAGTTAAATAATATTCTCGTAGTACCTGTCTCACTTTTTGTAGCAGCCTCATATATTGCATCTTTCCATACGGACTGTATTTCATCCTGACTATACTTAGTTAATATATACTGCTTTTTCCCCTGCAATTTAATTCTGACAAGGGTATAGAAGGTTAATATATCATAATAATTACCTATATGATTAGCCTTTAAGAACTTTATTGATTTATTATTTTTTATTAGCATCTGTTTTACATTCTCAAAACATTGTAATTCTATTTGTAAAGTTTTATTATCAACTACTATATTTTCTTTCTTTGGTTTCAAAGAAACCTTTGTTTTTTCATGTATCTTTTCTTTGCATTTCTTATAGACTTCAGCACAAACCAGGCAATCATCCCCTGCGTTATGAGAACCAACAGAAATCCCTAAACTCTTTTTCAAAGTCAGAAGTTTATAGTTGTCTAACTTATTTCCATTTATATCCTTCATATATTTTCTAGCTAGTGATAACGTGTCGATTGTCTCATTTTTAATTTTATCTATCCTTAGAATGAATGCATTATTAAGTAAGAACTTCATATCAAAGTCTGCGTTATGTGCAATAAGCACATCATCCCCAATAAACTCTAAAAATTTGGGGAATACTTGTGATATTGTAGGTGCATTCTTAACATCACTATTTCTAATCCCTGTTAAATTTGTTATAATGGTAGAAATTGACTTTTGAGGATTCACATAAGTAATGAATTCATCCACCTTTTCATTATTTCTATATTTTAAAGCACCTATTTGAATTATCTTTTCTTCCCTTGCACTTAATCCTGTAGTTTCAAAATCAAATACAACAAAATCATCAGAGTATGTGCTACTTTTTTTATAAATCATATATTCATCATAAGGTTCAGTATTACTATTGCACTGAACCTGATTAATTTGCTGATTGTAGCAATTCATACTTTCTTTTGTTTTATTACTACCAAATAAACCTGATATTAATTTACCTATTATGCCCATATACTCTCCCCCTAAATCTAAATAGAAACAATCATTTACTTATCTTTATTATTTTACCACAATTCGCATCTACTTTTAAAATATATCTCAATAATTTAAATATTAATTTAAGACTATATTAAACAATGTTGTATATAAATGAATATACAAAAATACAAGTTTAAAATAATATTATTCATCCTTTTCATCACTTTTTTAGTAACTATAAACGTTATCACTTTAATAAAATCTCTTATATTTTCATAATAATATTAACTATTCTATATTATTCCTTTTCCACCTCTATTTTTTACAAATAAAAAGGTCAGTCAAAGTAAATTTCTCCACCTCAACTGACCATTAATATTTCTATTCAATTACAACTTCAGCCTCTCGCCCTTCAATCAAATTTACAATAATCTTATTTCCTTTAAAAACAATCATCTTCTCAACTTCACCGTGGTGCTTATTTGCATTTAAAGTGTAATTCTTATTTTAATCTACGGTTTTATTACCTCATATATTTTTCTACTAATTCATAACATCTTTTCTTTGTTGTATCTTGCATGGAGCTAGTATATATTAATGGTTCCATTGTCCCGCCTTTCATTTCTAATGATTCCTTTTTAGCTTTAGCATCTCTATTTGATATCCACTGAATTTCTTCACTCTTTAATTTCTTCATATCGCTATATGATAGCTGTCCCTTTAATACATTATATATTTCATTCAACGCAGCATCCCATTTTTTAAGCCTTTCACTTGCAGCCTCTCTCATATCCCATGTTGTTCCAGACTCTTTTTCTTTTAAAGATTTTAATCCTATTTCAATATTGTCTAGTTTAGTTTTATATTCCTGTTTCTTGCTTTCTTCTTTAACCTTTACTTTATCTTCTATTTTAGTATTGTTAATAAAATCTTTCCAAACTTCAGTCTCTGGTTTTATGTTATCCTTTATGTCACCATACTTTATTTTAAGTTCTGCATAGTCACCAGCAGCATGATTAATTGCAATACCAATTCCAAAATAATCTTTCGTAAAGTAACCACAATATTCAAACGCAGCTGAATCAAAAAAGCTAATTAAATCTTTATTTGTGGACAAACTCAATTCCTCTTCAATCAGACTTATAGCTGTCTTATCGTCTATTCCATTCAATGGCTTAGGTGTCCATACTCTATCTTTAACATTTTTAAGTTTTTCAGCAAAGTTATTATCTAAATTAATTAGGTTTCTAAATTTAAGTATAGTTCCCTTTTCAATATTGATGTTTGTAGCATAAATATTGCTATCAGGATGCATTGACGTCTCAAGGCTGCCAATACCTTTGTATACTATACTTAGAAGCCTGGAACTTTTCCACTTTATTTCATAGTTTGCATTTATAGTTAAATCTTCTCTTTCCACATTAAAGTACGTTAATATATCATTTTTTATTAAGTCATTAATTCGTTTTTGCTTATTAGCATCACTAAAATAGGCGATTTGAGGATAATTTATTTTAACTTTCTTATTTACATAGGTTTTAGTTATTATTTCAAAATTTAAAGCATTTTCTTTATCTGCTGTTTGTGAAACCTCTGCATTTTGATTTATTATTTCATTATTAGCCTGTTGCACCTTATTGCTTGTAACCTTTGACGTACTTGTATTATTACTTATTGTTTTTGAGCCACAACCTCCGATAAAAATACTTAAGGATATTAATGAGATTAATATTATTTTCTTATTCATTTAATTATCCTTCCCTTCCACACTTAATATAATATTTAAATATTGCATTTTCAGTGATACGAAAAATAAATGCCTCATTATCAGAGAAAACATTAAGTCCAACTGAACTTTTGCATAGATTACATCCATAATAGTATTAATTATCTACACCTAATAGGTTAATACTTATTGGGGCATTAATATTTACAATTAAGTTACATATTATTAAAAAATAGTTATAGTAATGCTTTCGATTTAACAGTTATTAGAAAGTAACAACTTCCAGTTTTACTTTATCCTATAAGCCAACCATCTATAAAACTTTCCTACATTTTTAAAGGAAACTATATTGCAGAAAAGTTCCGTTAGTTTTCCAAACTTCCTATAAAATAGATTAAATGATAAAAATGGAATCCATTGTTTTTTAGATTTTGGAAGTCTTTTCATTATATTTTTAAACGTGTACAACTCTTTATATATCCATAGATACCCATTGTATAATTCCTCCGCTGTCATATTCTTGGGTTCGTATACAACACTGGCAGTATTATAACTCGCCAAATTAAAATCTACTATTCTATTCTCCGCGAGTAATGCTTTATATAGCTTTGTACCAGGGTAAGGGGTAAGTATATGAGAAGTTACAGTTTCTATTTTATTTTTAACAATCCATTCTAATGTACTCTTAAATATAGAGCTATCATCTTCATCTAATCCGAAAACAAAACTTGCATTTATCATTATTCCCCTATTATGAACTTCATCTACAAGCTTCTCATATCTGTTTACACTATTTTGCACTTTATGAACACTTTCTAATGACTTACTATTTATACTTTCAAAACCTATAAAAAGACTTTGACAACCAGCCTCCTTCATTTCATCTAATAATTCAGGCATATCCACTATATTAGAAGTAACTGCTGCATTCCACTTTAACTTGAGAGGTTTTATTGCCTTTAATAATTCTTTTGTCCATTTGGGATTTCCAATAAAATTATCGTCAATAAACATTATGTGCCTTGTTTTTAATGCATTTATGTCTTTAATTACATCCTCTACAGGTCTATTAATATAAGTTTTAAGTACATTTTGGCAACTATTATAGCAGAAATCACATTGAAAAGGACATCCCCTGCTTGTACTAATTATATTAGTATATAAGTATTTACTTTTATCGATTATGTCATAGTTAGGTGATACTATTTCTTTCCCCTCGATATTCTCCATATCATAATATATCTTTTTAAGAGAATTATTTTCTTTATCCTTAAGGATTTTTGTCCAAACTCTCTCAGCCATTCCAACGCTTATAACATCAAAACTATTAACAGTTCCCTCTGGATCTGATGTTATATGTATACCTCCAGCAATTACTGTTACACCATGATTTTGGAACTCCTTTGCTATTTCTACTGCCCTATTCATACCATCTACAGTAACAGTTATTGCTACCAAATCTACAGGTTCATTAAAATCTATCTTTTCAACATTTTCATTCAGAGTAATAACTTCATGCTCTTTCGGTGTAAGATTCGCTATTGTTAATAAAGCCAGCGATGGAGACATTCTTGTTTTTAATTTTGTATCCATCGGTCTTTTCAGCATTGCAGGTTGAATTAATTTAATCTTCATATATTACCTCCAGACAAAACCTGTCCAATTTATATAATGTCTTAATAATTTATACAGTTATTAATTACAAACTTTAAGAGATATACTATAATCTAACAAATCCATAACTTTGAACGTTATGATACTAATTTATAACAAATCAATACATTCATTAATTTTAATGAGATAACAAAAGACTGCACTATTTTAAGTACAGTCTTAATTGCTCAATACAAGAAAGTATGAAGGCCAAGTAACTTTCAGAATAAATATCTACATTATTTGATGGATGCTTCATAAATTGACCGAATTGAATCAGATAACATCAAATTGAATTCTTTGTCTGTTTGCCCTGCGGTCAAGCCTTGCGATAAGGCACGTGAAAAGCTAGCTATCAGTTCGTGATTATGCGCAAGTTTTTCATTTGCTTCGCTTTGAGTGTATCCTCCTGATAAAGCCACAATCCGTAAAACATGTGGATTATCCATTAGATCGTGATAGAAGTTATCTACTGTTGGTATCGAAAGTTTAAGCATGACTTTGACGTCCTTATCAAGGGCAGATAATTGATTGGAAATTTCAGTTTTTAATAGTTTTTCTGATCTTTCCTTATCCGCACTGTGGATATCAACCTCAGGTTCGATAATTGGAATAAGCCCCGCTTCAGCTATTTTCTTGCCAATATCGAATTGTTGCTCAACTAATTTTCGAATTCCTTCTGGATTGGCTTCTTTAATGACTGAACGCATTTTTGTCCCGAAAATATTTTTTTCAACTGCCCGTTTTAAGAGCTCATTCAAATTGGGAATTGGTTTCATGAGTTGAACACCGTTTTCAAGTCCTGCCAGCCCTTTATCAATCTTTAAAAAAGGCACAACATTTTTGTTCTTCCAAAGAAAATCCGCTGTAAATTGATCACCAATCTTACGATCCATAGTGTTTTCAAATAAAATGGCACCCAAAATGTGATCCGAATTGAATGCAGGGTTCGTGATAATACGAGTTCTCATTTCGTGTACCAAATTGAACATTTCTTCGTCATTTGAATAACTGTCTTTCGAAATTCCATACTGTAGAAGTGCAGTGGGAGTACTGCCCCCACTCTGGTCCAACGCAGCGATAAACCCTTTTCCAGTATGGATTCGATCCATTTGTTCCTTATTCATATAATTATCCCCTTTCATTTCTATTAACTGAATATTATCTCTAATTCTATTATAGCACTTCTTACGTACATCTATATAGCTCTATTCTCATAAACAAGGAATTTGGAAGCCCGTTTTTTTATTCTTCATAACAAATAATTGGAGTTCCCTCTTCTATATTATCAAAAATTGTTTTAGCTAAATATATTGGAGCATTTATGCATCCATGGCTTCCTCTTCTCTTATATATCTCTCCACCAAAAGAATGTCTCCAGCTTGCATCATGTATTCCTATATTCCCGAAAAAAGGCATCCAATAAGTTACTGGAGCTTCATACCCAGGTCCAGTTAATGTTGCCCCCTTTTGTTTATAATTAAGCATATACGTTCCAAGGACAGTAGAACGTCCCCTATTTGGATTCCCTGTGACGATAGAACCTTGTGTTATAAGCTTTCCATTTTTATAAAACCATAAATGCTGTCTTGTTATATTAACTTCTACATAAGTATTGCCTATTTCATTTTCCGCTCTATATAAAGCCTTCTTACTATATATAGGCTCTTTTTCAAATACATTACCAAGTTTTATATTTTTTAATAATGCTTCTGCTTCAGCCTTGCGATTAATTTCCCATCCATAAAGTCCGCCGCTAACTTCTACTATTTTCCCCATAGATGTTTTAAAATTTCTTGCTATTCCAACGGTATCATATTTTTTACTCAATTCTTTAACATATTTCATAACTGCTATTTCGCTTATGACAGTTTCTAAATTTTTATCAACGCTAAGCCATTCACTTATTATGTTCCCATCTAATATTTCCTTCTCACTCCCAAATTTATATGTGATTTTTGCTTTTACATACTCATTTAGTAAATTCTTAGTAACAAGCGTTTTATCAGAACTTAAAGTGTACCTTGGATTTTCATAACAGTGGTTTTCATTTAAATCTAATTTTCTTACTCCTTTTAATATGCTCATTTCTATATCTTCATATAATTCATCTTTAATTATCTTATTCCCATATACTTCTTCAATGACCTTATAGGAACCAAATTCATACTTAAAGCTTACATTTTGAGGTTCTATAATATCTGTATTTAAACAATTTAATCCACTTATCTTATTTTCTAAATTATCTTTATTGTAAACAAATAAATCCTCAACATAGTATTTTTGATGCTTTAATAATGAAATTATCCATTTTAAGGAGTTTCGCCTAGGATAAACTTTATCAATACTATTTTTTTCATTGTACTCCATTCCTATATCTCTTCCTATTATTTCTTCTATTTCCCCATTTCTTTCTGCTATCTGTAGCTTATAATCTTTAACATGATTTCTAATTATATCCTCTATATCTTCATGTGCTTTTAATGACACATCTACCCCATTTATTACTGTATTAAAAAAGGAATGCTTAGAAAAGTATAAGGAAATAAGTAAATATATTAGTAAAATTGAAGCAATGACAATAATAACATTTCCTGCAGCCTTACTTTTAAAAAGCTTTTTTATATCAAGATTCTTCATACCATTTATACCTTTCGTCAAAAATTTAAACATAATAACTAGTTTATAATATGTTTGTATTTTTGATTTTAAAACTAAATATATAGATAGTAAGCCTGAAATTTCTTAAATATAGGGTAAGCTATATCAATTTTGAACTTTATGAACGCTTTCTAATGACCCAGTAGTCCTCAAATAAAAAAAGGCTATAAGTATCAATAAAATGTCCTTGACATAGGATCCATTTTACAAATCTCATAGCCTTAATATGATATTTTTCAGAAACAATACTACTCTAACCAAGAAAACAAAGTACTATTACCGAGCTCTTAGTGGATACCGGATTAAGAGTCAGGTATTGTGACTATTCCAAATCATTTTTTCTTAAATTCCTTATTGTCTAAAATAATAACCCCTGAATTACCTTCCTTCGCCGCATTCTTTGTGTGATTTACAAGGTTTATAACGTCCTTGTATGATTGTTTTGCTCCCTTTACAAGCAAGGGAACTCCTATAAAATCAATTTTTAGCCACCTAGAAAAAAATCCACCAAAGGTCATTGGTAATGGGACAGTTGGCGACGTATTGGAAAATATAATTTTCTCATTTAATAGATTTTGTTTATGAAGCATAGAAGCTAAATTATATAATCCTGGAATTAAGACCTTTGAACGTCCCCTACCTACAGCATAGACTTCGTTTCCATCTTCATCACTTCCATAATAAAAAAGTTCTCCACAATTTCCATATACTAACTTATTAAAGTTAGGTAATTCCAATATTTCATCCTTAGTCGGTTCTCGGGTTTCATCCAGCATTTTTAAGTGGTAAGCAATTGCTAAAATAGATGAGTGAGTTCCTCCATAACAATTATATATGTATATCATTTAAATCACCTGATTTCTTATTTTTTAGTTTAGTTTAGTTTTAATAATTGTAGTATATGCATAAAACATTGGTATTAATCATTCTTTGAAACCTAATCTCTTAATAATTTCATTGATCTATGTGCACTTCCATCAGCATTAACAATATCATCATCTGTAAGGCCTGCCTCAACTGCAATTTTATAAGCTTTACCAAACTCCCCTACATCCTCCGATTTGTGTGCATCACTTCCCAATGAAAATTTAACACCCATATTTTTTAACTTTTTTATTGTTTCAATATCCATATTCCTATGAGCTCTGTTAATTTCCAATGCAGTATTTCTTTCAACAGCGACCTTTCCAATTTCGATAATATCTGGATTAACATGCTCTAAAGGATGATTTAATATTGTAATTTCATATTTTTTAATAGCATTAATTGCAGCTTCTGTATAATTCCTCAATAAAAATGGATTTTGTACTGCTCCTGGATGATAACCCACACAAATTATGTCCAGGTAGTCAATTACTTCATCTTTAATATCTATATCCCCCTTTTTAGTAATAATATTACATTCTACGCCAAGAAGAATCTTAAAGTCATTTTCCTTTAATAATGAACTCTTATTAAGATCATCAATTGATTTTCGCAACTTTTCATATTGGTTTAATTTCATCCCGAAGGTAATATGTTTATAACCATGGTCTGTTATTGCAATTTCTTTTAATCCTTTTTTTATTCCAGCTTTAACATTTGATTCAATACTTCCTTTTGCATGTTCTCCCATAATAATATTAATTAAGGGAATATGTCCCTTTGCAATATTAGTATGCGTATGATAGTCTGCAATAATCTTAAAACTCATTTTATCCCCTCCATGGTTTATTATCTTTTAATTAGCCGCTTCATTATCAAATTAAAAAGTTTCTTGTATCCACATTTATAAATTCCCTATGGTATGTTTATCATCCAATTTTATTTTGCCCATATTACTGGCTAATACTTAAGTAATCTTAAATCTTCCAGGATTTCCTTTGAGAGGGCCCTCTTATAAGTAAATTATTTAGCTTGAATGTCATTCATTTTATTAGTTCATATCATTTCATGCATCTAATATGAAAAGTAAGTATTAAACGTATTAATCAATAATAATTCCAGCCTATCATGGAAATCTTAATAAAGAGGTGATTAACATGATTAAAAAGTTATTAGTAGTCCTATCTCTTTTCGTTATATTCTTACATTCAACATGCGTAAATGCTGATGGTTTTAAATATGTTGAAATTTTTGATCCGAAACAAGATAAAGTTGTGAAAGTAGTCCAATCAAATCCACAAATTCAAGATATGATTACAGGTTGGATTACCAATATAGAAGGATTATATAAAAATAACCCCGCTACTGACGATGGATATGTGGTAAGGATTCCTTTAGATCCAAATGTTAAAGTGAAGTGTAAGTCATTGAATGCACTTGTAAGTGAAGTATATATCTTAATTCCTGAAAATGAACCACCTTGTTATCTAATTTTTGAAGATGAAAACAAATTATTAAGTTTACCATTTAATGGCGACATAGATAAATTATCAAAAATCCTGAACTTCAAACTAAATAATAACTGATAAATAAGTGCATCATAAAATATGCTTCTATTTAATAATACCATCATATAACAATAAAACAAAAATTAGGATATTGAAAGTCTTTATCTCAGCATATTTTCCTAAATCGTCTCAAGTAAAAACGCCACAAACTTTTATTGTTTGTGACGACTAATAAGGAGATCGTTAAATTTTTTAATACTTTATGAAATTTTTCCTACAGTAGCTAAATAAATTACAAACTCATCTTCTCCATCAAGATTTATAATCTATCAAATTCCTTCTGGTCATAAGCTGCTATCACACATGTTCCACAGCCTATAGCTTTTAACTTATTATCTAATATTTCTAAAAATTTACTAGGTGCTTTATTTGCTAATGATTTAGCAAATCTCTTTTTCATGTTGAATTTACCAGTTTTCTCATTAGTAGTTGTATTTTCAGTCCATAAAAAAAGAATGCTTACCTATCATATAAAATGCATTCTTTTTATAAAATAAAATAGCTTTATCGTTTTTTTCCCAGACACCAAGCCAAAGAGTTGAATTGCTATTTGATAATTAGTCACGTAGCTTATCAATATCATAAGCTTGTTCAAGATAAGCTTATGATATTGATGGTGATTCATGTGCCCAAAGACGCTATATGTCTTACAAGATAACTCATGTAACAAGGTCATCCATCACGCACTCTCTAAGCTTAATAAATTCATACATTCAATCAACTATTATTTCAAATATTATGCTGTCATGCCATTTTCCATTCTTATAAATATATTTACTATTGCGCCCAGTAAACTGGAATCCATTCTTGACTAAAACTATTTGTGAGCCGATATTATAGGGGGATGTTCCAGCCTCTACTCTATGTAGCTTATGCTTACTTGCCGCTTCACAGATAGCAAGATTTACTGCTTTAGTTGCATAACCCCTTCCCTGATAATCTTCTCCTATTCTGTAACCTAATTCAGCTTTGTTAAAACTTCCTCTTACCACCGATACAAGATTAACTCTACCTATAATCTTTCCTTTATAATCCCTTATTAAATACATAAACGCCAATCCATTTTCTTGTTCTTCAACTAAAGCCTTTATTATTGCATTAAAATTATTAATTTCATAGTAGCTATCACCTCTATCAAAACCCATTCTCTCAAAAAAAGCTCTGTTTTCAATTTCAAATTTAAAAAGTTCTTGTATGTCTGCTTCCTCAAGTAACCTAATAATAATATCTTCCATAAAAATACTCCTTTTCTTAATAATAGTTTAAACTATGATTTATCTCTTTGCGTTTCGTTATTATCTTATATAACAATAATATACGATTCCGTCTTAATGATACCATAATATAACATAAAATCAAAGATTAGGATACTCCCAGTCTTTATCTCAGCATATTTTCCGAATCCGTCACAAGTAAAAACGCCACAAACTTTTATCGTTTGTGGCGTCTAATATGAATTATGACGAAACATTCTTTTCTTATATAACTATCTATATACTTAATTTTATCTCCACACTATTTACCAAGAACTATCAAATCACAAAGTGTTTCAAATCCGTTTTTTTCATAGAATTTCTGCGATGGGTAATCTTTTTCTGTGTTTAATATCATTGCATTCATTCCTTGCTCTTTAATATCTTCTTCTATTGCCTTTATAAACCAGCTTCCAATACCGCTACCCTGCATTTCGTAACTAACGCAAAATTCATCAATATAGTATTCAAAACCTGCTATCCATGGTTTTTTCATACCGATACTCAAGGCTACCACCTTATCATCTAACAAAGCTGCATAACCTACAAAGTAGTTATTGTTAAAATGATTATTAAAAAACTTCACTACTTGTTCTCTTGATTCGTAAATATCGTTCCATGGTTCTTTAGTGAATGTTTCAATATACAAATCCACACAATCATCAATCATATGTTTTTTAATTTTTAATAAAACTAATTCTTCCATGATTCCCTCCCCCACAACTTGTTTTTTCTCTTTACATCACAATATTTAACAATTGTTACTTAACAATACCATATTATAGCATAAATATAAAGATTAGAGATATCTTATCCTTTAGTAAAAAGGGGAAAATAAAAACACCTGCTTTAATAATTTCTGCTTCTGCTTCTGTTTTATATTTAATTATTTGCATTTAATTACCTCCTTTTATGTTTTTGAAATAACCTGAACACCAACAGAAATATAAAATGATTATATATAAGCTTCAGCGGATTGAAGGTCTGTACGAAAATAAACTTCAAAATAATCATTTACATTACACTCTAAATCTTCTTTACAAGTCAAGGCATCATGGTATGCGTACCATAGTTTTCCAAATGGTGCATCGTTTTTATACACTTGAGCATATACACCAAGCCATGTAACGTACTGTACAGTGCTAATGTAAAAAGATACTCTCATTATCCCTTTTCTCAACATTGTATATCTAACCCCTGCTTTTATCATAGTTATGTCTTTGTTTTGATACTTTATATAATCTGATGCTATGATGATTCCGTCCCCCGCACTCATTAACTCCAACTTGTGTTCCTAATGTGTTAACACCTCGCTTTACTTATGATAAATGCTTTACCATTTCATATGGTGCAATTCCAGTAAAACCGTTCTTTGGGTAAAAGTTTTGAGCTTCAACATAATCCTTTGCAAACCTTGTATACACATTAGTTATTCCGCTGCTGGCTGCATAGGTTTCCGCACAAGTAAAAACGCCACAAACTTTTATTGTTTGTGACGTCTAATAAGAAAAGGTCGCCGTATCCTATGAATTATATTTATTGTAAATATTTTATAATAAATTTAATTCATAGGATTTTTCAATATCATTTTTATTTACTTCAATAAACCCCATAGAAGTAAATAAATTTTGTGAACGATTATTATATAAATAAATTTCTGGTATATAGATTTTACTTAATTTAATTGACTTTGCCCTTTCTATAATTTTACTGATAACTTTCTTTCCAATTCCTCTACCCCAGTATTCTTCATCTCCAATTGCTATAGGCATATTTTTTTCAGATAATGTTACATCTCCGCTTGATTTCCAAATTTCATCTTCAAATATTTCAATAAAATACAACTCTCCAATACTGCTTAAATATTTATACATCCTATTAATTATATCCATATCATAGACCATATCAGTAACACCTTCGGAATAAAGTAATACTTTGAGATTTTGATACCAAGGCAATGCTGTTTTCCATTCAATTTTATCTGGATTTCTTAATCTTAAATCCTCATCTATAAAAATAATTTGTGGTTGAATAATCTCTTTAAAAGCCATTTTTTTTGCTACTCCTTCATCCAATTTACTACGTTATAATCTACAGTTATGACGAAGAACTAACTTTAATTCTTAATATTCTACGATTGTGAAATAACTTTTATAAATATTGTACCAGTATTTTACATGAAATTTTATATTTTTAGTTACTTAACAACGTCTTTATAGTTATCAATATAAAAAATTACACAGCCACAATTAGGACAAACTGCTGCTTTGGGTTTACCATACGTAGTATTTAAAAAGAACTTGCCTTTTTTTGAAATTGTAATTCCACCATAAGATTCGACTTTGAAATCTTCTATCATTTCAGTCTGACATTGATTACATATTTTTTTCATCTTCTAATCCCCCTCGTGAATCTATTACTTATCTTCATTTTATATCACTGTTGTACAATTTATTCTACGATTCCATCTTAACAATACCATAATTTATCATAAATATAAATAATAGATATATCCTAATCTTCATGTCAGCATATAATCCTAAGTCGTCACAAGTAAAAACGCCACAAGCTTTTATTGTTTGTGACGTCTAATATGAAAAATGTGACTCATTGTGACCATAAATTATCCTCATTTTGTGAGGTTCTATTTATAGACCACCAAATATGTATGATAGAACCCTTGAATTTCTAAGTATAAACACTATGAGTAATGTCAACATAAAAATTCGTA
>NZ_JAHLEF010000054.1 GCF_018861755.1 Clostridium sp. CF012
AACAATTATACCAAAAAGAGGGGGTCATTGTTTTTTTGTTATAAAAACAGTTTAAACCCTTGCTAAAGCAGGGATTTATATAAATAAAACAAAGATAGTGTTAACACTATCCACATTTCCATCGAAGTCCAAATATGATTGAAGCCGTTGACGAATGGCCGGCGCTATAATCATATCAAGTGCTTTATCCTTTTTTACCCAACATGATTCTGAGTTTTCATCTGAAGTGCATAGCTTACCATCTACATAAGTACAAATAAAGTCCATCATTACCTTTGTAGGAACTTCTTTAACTCCATTATATCCTTTATGGATTGCTGTGCTTGACGAAATTGCAAAGAGTTTTTTTACTATGACATTAATTCAGCTCTCCTCTTTTATTTCTCTAATAACTGCATCAATAAGGTTTTCTCCAACTTCAACCTGTCCACCAGGAAACACCCATCCTCCGTGATATGTTTTAACTAACAAAATCTCTCCTTTGTCATTTTCCACTACACCTGCTGCCGTAACAATATGTGTTGGCATTATCATTTACTTCACTCCTCGAATATGGGTGGAATTTATTATTCTTTATTACCAATATTATAATTTGTACTTATTAAAAGTTAGGGCCTCGAAATATAGCCCCAACATTACCATGTCCTATAACGTTTCCTGCTCAAACTTGAGCATTTTGTTATATGTAGTTTTAGCTACTACACTTTGAATAATGGCTCTAAAGCCTCTTCAGTTCCCATTTTTCAAGTTAATTATAATACTACTCCTGGCTCTTCAACACTTGCGGAGCCTATGCTACACAATTCCTTCAGCACTTCCGCAAAAAGCTCGCATAATTCTTTAAGTCTATCAATATCCTTTATAACACCAGTCACCTGGAAGTATAGCTCATCTACTCCTTCAGGAAAATGTGCATTGAAGAATCCCTCATCATCTTTTATTTCAAGATTAATTTTGGGCTGCTCTTGTATTAAATCCCTGATGCTTTTATTTGAAAACAACTGCTTTACCTTTTCTTCACTATTGCTTTTTATAACGAAATCCTCATCAAACTCTTCATAACCGATGTTTATGTCTTCCATGCCCAGCATCTTACCAAGCCCGCTGAAAATTCCAGTTCTATATATTTTGAAATAGAAATTATTAAGATTTACAAAAGGTGCTCTCATCCTTGTATATGTTATTGATGATTTTCCTGTGGATACAGTATAGGTATCTAATACAACAACCCAATTATCTATGGGGGCTTCTACTCTGTCTCCCGACCAAAAGCCCTTATTTACGTAATCAGCCTGAATTTCATCAGCCAGTTGCTGCCAAATTTCTTTTTTGCTTGGTCCAAATAATCCCATAAAATTTCCCCCTCTTAACATTTAAATCATTTACGAATAAACATTTATGTGTTATTAATATATTTACAATATGATTATATTACAAGTTAGGTATGTGTCATATTTTCACTTTGTGCTGCATTACTTTACTGCTAGACATACTAGCTTATATTTAACTAGTAAACCTCTATTTATCTCATGTTTTTTAGAGTTATATATGATTATCCTGATAAAACCTGTTGGTGGACAATATCTAACAATTGCTTCTGAAGAAAATAAATTAAACCATCTGAATGATTGCTCTGTTTAACAAAAATCAATATAACGTTGCTTGTTGCCGACGTTCCTGAGCCTTAGCGCGACGCGCTTGGTGAAGGAATGTGCCTTGGCGATGGTTTTAAGATTATCTTTATTTTAAAAATACATTTAAGTGCATAACATGTCCACTTTCAAAGTACTTTCTAAGCCAAGGCGAACGGCAACATTTTGTTAGCTGAAGGTTTAAGTCTTTTACTATCTATAGTTGTAAAGTTATCCCCTAAAATTCATTTCTATATATTTTACAATAAAGAAGGTTGCAAACTAATTATCCATTTTATAGTTCGTAATATTTGTAATAATATTATTTAAGGAAACCAAGGGTCCAATAACCTTAAACTTTTCCATATCATTATTCATATTATTAATATATATAGGTATACTTTCATATTCGCAATCAGGATGAATATTCTTCACGTCTAACGCAATTTGCTTCATATCTGTATAGTTCTTGTCAAGATATTTTTTAACAATAGATTTATTATTAACAATATATTGCAAAACTATAGTTCTTGCAGTCCTAGAAACAGATATATATTTTTTATTATCTAAGCTTAAAAGAAAACATTGGGACTTCGTTTGAATTTTTTTTACTCCACATTTCAGAAAGAATTCAGTAAACACTTTTCTATCTACTTCAATGTCTACGGAGTCATCAGGAACAATAATTATTGCATTTCTTATATTTAATTTTTTAATCAGACTTGTCATATCTTTGATATAGGTTTTATCTTCATCAAAGAAATGATAATAGAAGGGTACATTTGGTATAACTGACGCAAAATCAATTATAGTTTCTGAATTTTCACCTTCCTTTTTTATAATTAAGTTTTTATGAGCGACTATTATATAAAATCTAGCTGTTCTAAACATATCTCTAAATCACCTTTCTTACGTTCTTCATTGTATTAATATTTCTCTTTAACTTACATTAACTTGCTTATTAAGCTTTATTCATATAGTATAAATAATCATTACCTCGCAATATATTCAAATTATTCAAAAACTAAATGCGTAGCCAAAACTTCAATAGACTTAAAATTTCAGATAACTATTGTTACCCCGACATAAATGTCGGGGGTATTCCTAAAATATAGATGAATTCCCGACATTGGTGTCGTTTATTACAACTCTAGCTGAATTTATCACCACCCTTATTTTATTACCTCTTCTGCAGTTTATCTAATGGACTTTGTATTTTACTTATGCTTTTTTTTGTAACATGGGTATAAACTTCTGTAGTTTTAGAACTTGAATGCCCAAGTAACTCCTGTATATACCTTAAGTCTACTCCACATTCAAGTAAATGAGTTGCAAAAGAGTGCCTCAAGGTATGTACAGTCGCGTTTGTTGTTATCTTTGCAGCAATACATGCATTTTTGAATATTCGCTGTACTGTTCTTTCCGTAATATATTCCTTACTATTCTGACCTGGAAAAAGCCAGGTTTCAGGCTTATATAACTTATAATATCTTCTAAGTTGTTCTAGTGCAATTTCTGATAAAATGGTATAACGATCCTTTTTACCTTTTCCTTGCACTACATGAATAAGCATCCTTTGGCTGTCAATATCTTGAGCTTTAAGCTTTATGACTTCTCCGACTCTTAATCCCGCTGAATATGTCAAAAATAGGATTGCTTTATGCTTTTCATTCTTTAGTGCACCTAATATTTTTGCTACATCTTCAAAGCTTAAAACATTTGGTAATTTGTTTTCTTTCTTTGGCCTAGGCATTGCTTCTATAATCTTGTTTTGTCTTAGTACTTCATTGCACAAAAATCTTATAGCACTTATTGCTTGATTTACATAGGAATGTGATACATTTCGCTCTTCAAGGAGAAATAAGGAATACTGTCTTACATCTTGATTTGTTATTTCATCCAAATTTATATTTATGAAACTTGAAAATCTTTTTATATGTGACATATAGGATTTTTTTGTTTTAAAACTATAACCTTTAAGCTTTATTTCCTCCTCCGTAAGTTTATATAATTCTTTATTCCGTGAATTATTTTCAATATCAATATTTTTTTGCTCGTTTTTAAATAATTCTTTGAGAATTAAGAAATTTTCTTCTGTAAATGGTATAGTCCAGATTTTATCATTTGCATTCCATTTATGACCTTTTATACTTTTTACTTTAGATATTCGTTCTTGTGAATAATCAAATGATACAGCTAATTCATTTTCACGTTTTGATATATTTATAGTCATGGTAATACCTTCTTTCTATATTATAAGAACGCATGTTCTTGTAATGTTTATTACCATAATCTACGTATATTATACCATTTTTCTCATTTAATGTGTATTAATTAACATTAACTCATCCAGCATTTATTTAATATGTAATTATCAAGTAATGCATTGGCAATTTTCCTTCTGAAGTCGTTAATGTTGCAGCATCGCAGATGATGATTGAACTCATAATTATATAAAAAAAATACCGTCCACCCAAGATGAACGGCGTATTGGCTTCTATTTCTTTTCAATAACAATATGTTCAGTTTCATTTTTGTTTTTATCCATTTGCAAAATCATATTTTTAAAATTCTCAGCTACTTCCTCTTTTTCTATTAATAGTTTATTAACCCTATCATTAAAACTTTCTTGTAACTCCTGTATTTTTAATTGTTGTTCCTCTTTTAATTTTAAAATTTCTTTGTCCATTTGGAAACTTGTTCTTTCCCTCTGTATTTCAATATCTTGATTGGCTTTAATTTCAAGTTCACCTATTTTACTTTTGTTTATTTGTTTTAACTCATCTATCTGTTTTATTAATCTATCTTCTTCATCATTTTTATTTGATAATTCATTCTTCAATTGCATATTCTCCTTTGTTGATTTATCCTGCTCTGTTTTAAGTTTTACAATTTCATCTCTGTATTTAATATATTTTTCATTGGTTTCCGTTAGTTTTAATATTTTTTCCTCCTGCATATTATTAAGGGTTTTTAAACTCTTAATACTTTCTTGTAGATCTTTACTTATATGCTTTGCATCAGATAGGTCTTTTTCCAAAGAGTTTATTTTTTTATTCTCTTCTTTTAACAATGTAATCTCTTCTTTTAGTTTTTGAACCTCATTATTCTTATCTATTAGCTCATTTCTATGAATATTTTTTACTTCTAAGGCTTTAATATTATTTCTTTCTACTATATTTATGTATATATCCGCCATTCTACTGGTTATTGCTTGTAACTCCTTTATATCTTCAGACATATTACTATCTACTTCTCTTGCTCTATTTAATTCATAGTATTTAACTACTTGCTCCATGAGTTCCTTATTGTTTATGCCTTCACTCTGGGCCAATTCATTAAACTTTTGTTTTAATTCATCGCTTATTCTTACGCTTAATATTGCATCCATTTGCTATTACCTCTCTCTGTCCAGTATTTTCAATGATTAATTCAATCTTTTTGTAACTAAATGCCATTTATATTTAAATTTATCTACCGTCTGCTAAAAATGATTCTATAAACAGTATAATTGCTAAAATACTTGGGTTCAATAATTTTTAATGATTTATTTTTAGCTGCAATTAAAATCTCTTAGTATATTTCGGATTATATATCAATGTAAACACTAGTATACCTATGTATACAATATATTTGACTTGTATACATAATGTTTACTTTATAAGTATACCATAAAGCTTTAAAAAATACATATAAAATTAGTAAAAAAGCGTGATTTAAGGCAAAAACAAAACCATTCAATATAACTTTTATTATATTGAATGGTTATTTTGAAGTTTATGATTAAAATTTATAAGTTTTAGCAATTAAATAATATATTAATCAATGAGGACGCAACAAAAATAGGTATCCTGCTAAAAGAAAATTCACGTTCAAAAAGAGGAATCGACTTATAATAGATGCATCTGAATAGTAAAACATAATAGTCTTTTGATATAACTGGACAGAAAATAAAATATCCTCCGCTAAGATAAATGTTATGAACGTGATTTTTATGTCTAATATTTCTAATATGGTTCATCAATCATTTAGGTACAAGAACATTTTCAAACTCCGAATGCTTTAAACTTTTAAACAGTTTTTGCATATCAATTATTAGTAATGCCGATTTCATAACCCCCAAATTATTTTTTTATTGATATATTAAGAAAATGAGGACTCATAGCCATAATATTCTCATCTTCCTCAACCATTCTTGCCATATCTAATATTGTTTTCTTGCTATCTTCACTCTTCCAAACTGTATCTAATGTAGGAACTATCCAAGTTGGTCCCTCAACTGCTAAGGTTTTTTCAACTATAAAACCAGCATTTCTAATTTCGTCTTCAAACTCTTTTGGTAGATGAAAGTAAGACCTGGCAATAAAAGAAGGATATATATCTGGTCTAATATGATGACCTTCTTTTATCTCTCCCCTAATCATATTTACGAATTCTACTTCATCCAATATTTTATTTTCTGACCCATATACCGAAATTGCCCATAACATTGAACCATATCTTGTTATTCCTGCACACACAAGTAGTCCATCTTTTTTTAACACTCGCTTAGCCTCATTAAGTGCTTTTAGTCTATCTTCTATATTTATTAAATGATACATAGGTCCCATTAACAAAACTATATCTGCACTTTCATCTGATCTATCTATGTTACGTGCATCTCCCACTTCAAGGCTATATATTGGACAATCTGTTGAAGAATTAATATTTTTAGCACATTCCACAGCATTTGGTGATAACTCTATTAAATGCACTTCATGCCCTAACTCCGCTAGCCATCTAGAGTATATTCCTACTCCACCGCCAACATCATAAATAGTAGTTCTATTTTTAGGTAAATATCTTAAAATAATTTCCTTAGTTCTCTCAAATTCTATTTTACCAATGCCTCTTTCTAGTCTACCTATTTCTGCACCATTATTATAATACTCCAATGCTTCTTTATTTATCAAATTCATACGTGACACCTTCCTCTCAATTGATTGTTAATATATGAAATTAAATAAAAAAACTCTCACCCCCAAGATTTTATAATCTTAGGGACGAGAGCAATATTCGCGGTGCCACCCTAGTTCGTTAAAATGTTACCATCTTAACCTCTTCAAGTACGGTATTATTTATACTTATACTTTAGTTCTATAACGTGAACATACGTCACTTCCTCCCCTTTAGAAAGATTCGGAGTGAAGCTCAAAGGCTTGTTTCACTAAATAATTCTTTGCCCCATTTCAGCTACGGTGGCTCTCTTTAAAAGAATTTATTTACTTACTCTTCTCATCATCGCAATTGCTTATATTGTTTTTTTTTGTATTATTTTACATTATAGTTCATTTTAAATTTAAAATCAATAGAAAGATTTAAAAAAGTATAAATACAATACATATTGATTTAAGCAACATTTTTGATTTTTTTAAGTTCCTCAGTTTTAGAAATTTCTTCAAATCTACCTCTTTGTACAATTTCCCCACTATTCATTAGAATTACTTCATCGGATTTATTTAAATCTTTTGATAATCTATGAGTAACCATAATAATGGTTTTTCCTTCCATGTTAAGAAGAGTATAATCCCTTTATAATATAAATAACTTGCGCTTATGTATAAAATTTGCGTTTTAAAGCCAGTATTTTAAATTCAAAACAGAATTTGTTGTATTATGTTTACGCATTCTTGACATTTTTAAAATGTAAATAAAAACAACAAATTGAGATTATAATATTAATCTACATATATATATTTATAGCTAACCATTTAGTACCATGATATTGCTAGACGCATCTATGAATAATAAAATAACTACTTGAGTTTCAAAAATATAATTTCCTCATCATCCTCAGCTTCAGCTAAAAATCCAAATTTTTAAATGTAATCAATTTATAATCCACCTAGAGATACAAAACATGCACCAAAAAGTAATAATACTAAAGTCAACGGTATAACTGTGGCAAGAAGTATTTTGCCCGCTATCGGGTGTGTTCGCCGTATAAATCTAACTGACAAAAATGTTGCACAGGATATTAAAATAAACATAACAATAGAAATTATTCCTGCTTTACCAATATAGAGTGCTGCGATCATTGCTATAATAAGTGTGAAAGATAAACCTATACCTAAAAATATATCTCCCCAAGGACTTTTTTTAGGCGGCTTATTAAAATTATCCTGTTTACTTACATTGTTAGTAAGTTTTTGATTTTCGGGATTTTCATTACTCATATTCCTACGCATCCTTTCTCATAAATATAGATTTTATATATTTTCTATTTATAAACAGTAATCCTACTATACAAAGTATCTGAAAGTCTGTTAAACCAATAAAAGACACTTTCTCAACTCGTATAAATTCTAATAAAAATCTGAAGCTAAGATACCCATTTAGAAAAATAGAATAAAGTTGTCCTGGTCTTACACCTTTTCTTTTTCTTATAGATAAATAAATTACCATAGCAATATCAAATATTATTTCATATATTTGAGTAGGATGCCTTAATATATGATCACCAAAATCAACTCCCCATGCTAGGTGTGTTTCTTTTCCATAACAACAACCTCTGAGTATACAACCTACTCTTCCAATTGCCATGGCTACTGCAATTGGTATAGCCAATTGATTGCCCATTCGCTCCTTTATATTAAATATTCGCTTTGCTATTAATATGCTAATACTACCACCAATTAGTCCACTCACTATCGTTCTACCTTGCAGCACAGCATTTAGTGAATTTGTATTAGAATTAATTTCATTCCAGTACATAAATAAAAGAGGCAATTTTGCACCTACTGTTCCTCCTACTATACCAAACAAGGCGATATAAAAAGCATTTGAACTTTTAATCCCATCTTTTTTAAGTTGCCACACATATATGGAAATTCCTGCGAGTAATGCTAAAAATAACATTGCAGGATAGGCTTCAATGGGGAAATCTCCTATTTTAAAAAGCACAGGCTTTATCCCCCAGGATTCATTTGGAGAAGGTGTTATTTTAAAAGGTAGAGATTTAAAAAGTCCAGTTTGGCTAAACATTAATTCACTCCCATTCCTATTTGAGCTTACACTGCTTTACTTTTTTAGAAGCCCTGCAACACTGGCCATTTGGATTATTAAGACAACCATAAAGTTTCATAGAGCCACAAAATCCAAAGGATGCTGATGTCTTTAAAACGGCTAATACCCCCGTTAATATCCAGCCAGTTAAAGGATGGATAAAATAAAGAAATAAAAGTGCTATTCCAGACATTGTTGCTCCTACTATATGAGCAAAACAAACTGCCTTTTCATCTAAAATTTCGCTCTTAGATGGAAATATCTTATCAATTGTATAAGTATAAAGAAAAACTAAAGGAGCATTTTTAACTTTTAAAATTGCTGATAGTAAGAGCATTGAAAATCCTACTGCAACTAATAACTTATTATGAAATATCAATGCTAACCAAAATATTGAGGCCACTGTATATTTACAGAAATTAAATGCTCCACGGGACACTACAACCGGTCTACACTCTTTCATATAATCATCCCTTTCTCTTAATTATCTTCGGGAAAAACATACCAGTTCTTTTTTTATATTCATTGTATTCAGAGAAAGCCTGGATTAATAAGGTTTCTTCTTGCTTTGCCCTATAATACATAAAAGGTATAAATATAAATGTAACTACGAGAAAACATAATATATTTCTATATACTACACAGGCACCATAAAACATTAGCATAATGGAACCATATAGTGGATGTCTAACTATTTTATACATTCCCTTTTGAACTAAGGTATGTTCATCATATATTTTTATATGATTAGCCCAATTACTGCCCAAATTAATCCTGCCCCAGATATTTATAATACAACCACTAACAATGGCTATTGCTCCTAGTATAATAACAATATGCTTTAAGATATTATAATATATTGGAACTGTACCTATTTTAGTCATAAGGATTAAATAAAAAGCAAATAAAAATAATGTCATCGTACCTGTTTCAACGAAAGACTTCTTTTCTTTTTTTATATGATCATCTCTTGTATATAGTGTAAAATCTATAAGTATTGAAACAAATAAGCCTAATACGCTTGTACATATAATTAGCTGAATTATAAATGCGAACATATCTGGGATTTTAAACTGTAACATTATGTGCACCCATTCCTATGAAGAATGTTATATGCTGAAAATGGTATTTTTCGTAGATCTTTCGTTACCACATGAACACATTCCTTTTGCATTGATCTGGCATCAAAATTGTAAGCGTCTACAAAGGAACTTACACTTACTCTAAATGTGTTTTCATCTACATATTCCATCTTCTTTTCTTTCGATTTCATGAAAAAGTTTAGCGGGACAATTTGTCTAAAGTCTTTTAAAAATTTAAAGCAGTCGCAAGAGGTTTTCATATCTGTTATGCTTCCACCTGCATTTTTTAATGCATCTTCAATAGTAAATACAAAAGTATTATTAATAAGGTGAAGATATTCCTGTATCTTTACATTTCTCGTTATTGGAATAAACCCTCCCTTTGATGTTTTGTACATATAGGTGATAGCGACTCTTTCCGAGTCGCAGGGAAGTGGGATGAAATCATCCATTTTAAGCATTCCAGTGGATTGCGCCTCCATTCGCTTTAATATTCCAGAAAGTGTAATTCTATTGTTCCTATCAATACCCTGAACCCTACCAAAAAAAGCCGCTGGTTGAAAATTAATACCGCGTACATAGGATGTGTTAATACCAAACGCAAATATTTCTCCTACTTCGTCATCATTCACTCCAGTAGTAATTGTAGAAACCAAAGTTGTAGGTATCTTATATTTTGATAGGTTTGCTAAAGCTTTTTTCTTAAGAGATAATAGATTTTTACCTCTTAAAATATTGTAAGTACTTTCTTTGAACCCATCAAATTGAAGATAAACTTCAAAGCCTCCTACGAACTGCTGCAACTGAAGGGCAAAATCTTCATCTTCTGCTATTCTTATTCCATTTGTATTTAACATTACATACTTAAAGTTTTTAGTTTTAGCTAACTTTATAATTTCTATAATATCTGGATGAATAGTTGGCTCTCCACCACTTATCTGTAATATTTCACCTTGTCCATATTCAGAGTCTATAAAAAAGTCCATCATTTTTTCTATTTGATCTATTGACAAAAACTCCCCCTCACCTGCATCAGCAAAACATAGAGGGCACTTCAGATTACACCTTGTAGTTACTTCTATTAATCCAATGCAGCCGTGTTGATCATGTTGTGGACACGTTCCAGATGTACCACAATCAAAGGGGCACCCCTTTTGTACTTTTGAATAAACCTTCATTGGTGTTCCAGGTTTATCATACTGCTTTTTCTTTAAATGATAATCAGCCACTTCCTCGAGTAACTCCATTTGTTCTCCATGAGTAGGACAATATTTTAGTAAATAAACCTTTTTATCTTTTAAAATAACCTTTGCGGGAATTATCTGAAGGCATTCTGGACATAAACTATTTGTATATTCATGAAAAATATAGTCTCTGTTCATTAAACTACCCCTCTCCTTTTATATAATTAACATAACTTACGTGTTAAAAAAATTTAGAATTGCTATAATATTCGATTTATTTTAATTATACACAAGATTAATTTATATATCAAATATTAAACATAATTACATATTATTTGATATATTGATTTTCTAATCCTTGAATTTTAAGATGTATATAGGTGAATAATTATTCATTTATTCAAGTTTATGGATTTGTTTATAAATTTAGCATATAATTATTATTGGAAACATTTTAGAAGTTTTGCAATATTAATGTACTATTTTAGGGGAAATGTATTTCTAAAATGTGTAATGTAATTAATAATGGTTTAGTACAATAAAAGAAATATTGGAGGGATAATTTAATGAAAGTTTCAATGTCTAGTTTTTTAGTAAGTCAGAAGCCTATTTTGAAAAAAATAGTAGGAATTCTTTCTGAAAACTATAAATATGTATCAATTTTAGGCACAGATACTAAGGGGAAAATTTATAACGTACAAAAAACTGGTATAGATTTAAGTGACTCACACTGGTGTGAACGTGGTTTTGTTATAAGGGTTCATAACGGTGTAAACTATTCTGAGTTTTCTTTTAACGAAATCAATGAAAATAACTTAAATACTATATTGGATGAAGTACACTTAAAAATGGCCAAAACTCTTGAAAGCCTAACAAATGCCTCAATAACTATAAATGCTTATGAATTAATAGAGGAATCTTTAATCAAGGAGCAGTTTTTAGGTGAAGTCACTACTCTTCCCTCAAGTTTAACATCAAAAGAAAAAATAGAGAAAATGTGTTCTATTAAAGATTCCGCCTTAAGTTACTCAGATTTACTTGTAGATTTTAGAGTAGCATATCATGAAGTTCATGTGTCAAAGATATTTATTTCTAATAATAAGGAACTAGAACAATCTTATATATGGAGCGAAGGATATTTGGTAAGCATAGTCCGTAGAGATGAGAATACTAAATACGCCCATACATCTTTTTCTGGTTTAAAGGCAGTAGAATTGCTTGATGAAATGAAAAGCAACATAGAAAAAGTAGTAGATACAAGCATAAAACTTTTAGATGCGAGAAGCGTAATACCAGGTGAATATGAAGTAATATGTTCTCCTGAAATATCAGGGCTAATTGCCCATGAAGCTTTTGGCCATGGAGTAGAAATGGACATGTTCGTTAAAAAAAGAGCAAAAGCTTTGGAATATCTAGGTAAAAGCGTGGCATCAGAATTAGTTACAATGCATGACGGTGCTGCAGCTGCAATTAATATGTCTTCTTATTTGTTTGATGATGAAGGAGTTCTAGGAACAGATACTATTGTTATAGAAAAAGGTCAACTTAAAACCGGAATTTCTGATATATTATCGGCTCTTAAGCTAGGAACTAAACCTACTGGTAATGGTAAAAGAGAATCTTTTGAAAGAAAAGCTTATGCAAGAATGACTAATACCTTCTTTACTGCGGGAAATGATACCTTAGAAGATATGATAGCTTCCATTAAATTTGGTTACCTTTTAGATGGAACTATGAGTGGTATGGAAGATCCTAAGAACTGGGGAATCCAATGCATGATACTTAAAGGCCTGGAAATTAAAGATGGAAGATTAACTGGTGAAATAGTCTCCCCTGTAATTATGACAGGATATGTTCCAGATGTTTTAAAATCCATATCTATGCTATCAGAAACTGTGGAACTTTCTGGTTCTGGTGCTTGTGGCAAAGGTTATAAGGAATGGGTTAAGGTTTCAGATGGTGGCCCATATATAAAAGCAAAAGTGAGGTTAGGATAATGATAGAAAGAATAAAAAAACTAATTGCTGAATCTGTAAAATTGAATAGTTTAGAAAAAGATAGTATTAAAATGGATGGTTTTAAAATAATAGAAAATAAAATAACTGCAAGTGAACTTTTCTTTGTAAAAAAAGGATTAGATATGTATAGATCTAAAGATGTTCATAATTTTAATATAACAGTTTATAAAAATTTCAAGGAAGAAGATGTAATGTATACAGGCTCATCTTCCGCTATTATTCATCCTACTATGAACGATGAAGAGATACTTCAGGTTATTGAAGAAGTTTCCTTAGCAGCAAGTTTTATAAAAAACAAATATTATCCTTTAGCTGAACCTTCTAATAACGTCCATCAGGAAATAATAAGCAATTTTTCCGAGAAACCACTTAATGAATGGCTTCCTACATTAACTGATGCAATCTACAATTCAGACATTTGTGATAAAGGAGGTATAAATTCTTCTGAGATCTTCCTTAATAAAGTTTATACACGTATTGTAATTTCTACCGGAATAGATGTATCTTTCACCACATACAAGGGGGAAGTGGAGTTTATAACTAATTGGAAGGAAGACACAGAAGAAATTGAACTTTATAAGCACCTAGATTTTTCAGAGATGGATTATGATTTGATAGATGAAAAAGTAAAAGAGATGCTTATTATTAGCAAAGAAAAAGCCATTGCATCCCCTACTCCGGCACTTGGGAATTACAACATATTACTTAATGGAACCCCAGTAATTGAACTATTAAATTATTACGTGTCACAAGCTTCTGCTAAAACTGTGTACAATGCAATGTCTACTGCAAAACTTGGTGAGAACATTCAAGGTGAGGATGCAGCTGGTGATTTAATAACTCTCACTTTAGATCCTTTTATGAAAAACTCAACCAACTCTTCTCCTTACGATTCTAATGGTTTTCCTGTGAATTCTGTTAAGATATTTAGTAGTGGTGTTTTAAATAGATATCATGGAGATTTGCGTCATTGCCATTATTTAAATATAGACCCTACAGGGAATATATCAAACTTTATTATTGAAGGTGGAAAACATTCAATAGCAGATTTAAAAGTGGATCCATACCTAGAAATAATAGCTTTTTCTGATTTCCAAATGGATAATTTAACAGGAGATTTTGCTGGAGAGATTAGGCTAGGTTGGTTTTTTGATGGTACAAACACTATTCCAGTTACAGGTGGTTCTGTGTCAGGTAATATTAAAAAACTGCAAAAGCAAATGTATTTATCAAAAGAAATGCAAAAGGATAATAACTTTATAGGACCTAAAATTGTTAAACTATTAAATGTAAGTGTAGCTGGAATAGAATAAAACTTTGCTTTTTATGAACATTCACAGTAGCTTTATCATAGAATTTAATAATAGTAATTTTATGGAGCGTATTATGGAATTTTTAAAAACAAACCAGTATTCTAGAATAGATGCTGTTAATTATGCAAGGACCTATGCATTGCATCCAAACCCGAACTTTAGGTACTTTCCTCTTATTAATAATGAGACTAGTGGGGATTGTGCAAACTTTATATCTCAGTGCCTACTAGCTGGTGGAGCACCTATGATTTATAATGGCTCACATCCTTGGTGGTACAACAAAGCTAATACCTTAAGTACAAAGGATGACACCTGGTCTGTGACCTGGACTGTAGCACACTCTCTTTATTGGACATTAAAGGTTAATCAACAATCTAACGCGACTGGAATTAAGGGTCTTGAAGTATATGATACTAGTCTACTTGAATTAGGCGATTTGATATTTTTCGAAGGTAACGATGGAAATATATTTCACTCAGCCATTATTACCTCTTTTAGATATGGTCAGCCTTTAGTTTCTCATCATTCCTTTGAGGCTCTAGATATATATTATAAAAACTCTTGGCCAGCTAATAAATTACATTTTTTTAAGATAAGCTTATAAAGATTATAATTTTATTCTTTAGATACATGAAAAAATAACAAGTCAAAATGCCAGTATAATGACTTGTTATTTTTTTATGTAAATTTCAAATTAACGTTATAAATTAGAAATTATAACGTTAAATATATTTGTTTTAAACGTTGTATTTTAACTTGATATTACTTATAATAGTAGTATATCATAAATTTGGAGGTGCATTATTTGACTAATAAAACTACAATAGCAGATATAGCGTCTGCTTTAGATGTCTCAGCAATATCTGTAAGCAGAGCACTAGCAGGGAAAATTGGAGTTGGAGAAGAATTAAGAGAAAAAATCACTGTTAAAGCAAAAGAAATGGGATATGTAAAGTCTACAAACAAAAATACTTATAAAATTTTGGTGCTACATCAAAGGCCTCTTATACATGACAATAGTAATTTTTCATATATGATACAGGGGATACAGCGTGCTCTTCAAAATATGAATATATCCTACCATACAGAATTTGTTGATAAGAATAATCAAGATAAGATGCAACCTCCATTAAAATTATTAAAAGAGAATAATTTTAATGGTCTAATTTTTATTGGAAAATTTGATGATAATTATGTAGCTTTTCTAAAAAATAAAATTAAAAATTACATTTTTTATACAGGATATTCACCTTCCTGCGATGTTGACAGTGTTTGGTTTAATTTCAATAATGGAGGATATAAGCAATGTGAGTATTTAATAAAAAAAGGGCATGTGGATATTGGTTTTTTAGGAAGGCGCAGTATTTTGTTTAGGAATAAAGAAAAGGTGCTTGGAATAACCTCTGCTCTTGAAGATTATGAAATACCTTTTAGAAGTGAGTTATTTACTTATATTGAAGAAAATTTCGAGGAAAATTTTGAAATATCAGTTATGAATTTGATTAGGATGAAAAATAAGCCTTCAGCAATTATTTGTCAAGGTGACTATATAGCTGTGAAATTAATTAATCTACTTTATAAAAAGGGAATTAAAGTACCGGAAGACATATCTATCATTAGTAGTGGTAATACTGAAATGTCCTCTTTAACGTTACCTGCTCTTACAACTTTAGATTTAAATATTGAATATTCCTGTGAAATAGCGGTGGAGCTCCTTTTAAAAAGAATTAATAACCCAGATAAACCATATGAAAGCATAACTATTAATAGTACTTTAATTTCAAGGGAATCTGTCAAAAGCTTAACCAAATTTCGTAACCCCAGGTAATGACTATTTAAAATTTGTAAAGGAGCGAATTAAATGGGAAAGAACATAATAGTAGGGTTTATTAAAAAGCATAAAATATCATATATTATTGGCATTCTATTTATGTTTTTAACATCTTATATTCAATCGTTTTTCCCTAGAGTTCTAGGCGATACCATTGATATACTGGGAAAGTCTAATTTTACTTTTAATCTTGTAAAAATCAAGATAGCATACATACTTTTAATTACTATAGGTACATTTATAAGTACTTATGCATGGCGGAATCTAATTGTAGTAAATGCTAGAAATCTTGAATGTCATCTTAGGGAAAAACTTTATAATCACTTTCAAAAACTATCTCCAGAATTTTATAATAAAAGGAAAACTGGAGATTTAATCGCCTACGCTATAAATGATGTTTCTGCTGTAAGAATGACTTTGGGGCCAGCAACAGCCATGATAATAAATGGCATTGCTATCTGTAGTGTTTCTATATATTCCATGTCCAAAATTATGGATCTTAAATTCACTTTGATGATACTAATTCCAATTCCCTTTATTATTTTTTTCATGATAAAAATAGGAAGGCTTGTTCAAAAGCGATTTAGAGTTGTTCAGGAGAATTTCGCCTCTATCTCTGGTCGAGTTCAAGAAAACATATATGGAATTAGAGTAATAAAATCCTATGTTCAGGAAGAAGCTGAGGCTCAAAAGTTTGAAATATTAAGTGCTACAATGATGGATTCTAACATTAATATGGTAAAAGTATCCTCCTCCCTCTCCCCTTTAATTGAGATTTCCTTTAGTATAAGCTTTGTTATGAATCTTATTATAGGCGGGAATATGGTATTAAATGGAGGGATAACCCTTGGAGATTTTATCGCCTTTAATGGTTATTTGACCATGATTATGAGGCCTATAGTTTCACTCGGAAAAGTTATAAACATAGTTCAAAGAGGTATTGCTTCTATAAAAAGATTGGATACAATACTTAATGTGAACCCTAAAATTCAAGATGGAGCAAAAATGATAAGTAGTACTATTGAGGGTGAAATAGAATTCAAAAACCTGAGTTTTTCTTATAGTGATTCTGACAAAACAGCTTTGGAAAATATTAGTCTTAAAATACCTAAGGGGTATACTATTGGAATCACGGGCAAAACTGGTTCAGGAAAAACTACCCTAGTAAGTTTATTATTAAAGCTTTATATGTCCTCACCAAAAGAAATATTTATTGACTCTGTGGACATAAATGACTATTATCTAGAAACACTTAGAAGTAGCATTGGCTATGTACCGCAAGATAATTTCTTATTTTCTGCATCCATTAAAGAAAATATAAAATTTTTCAAGGATATATACACCGATGAGGAAGTTGAAACAGCTGCTCGAATAAGTTCCATATATGATAGTATTATGGATTCCCCTAATGGATTTAATACTGTACTTGGAGAACGTGGGGTCAACCTATCTGGAGGCGAAAAGCAACGTATTTCTATAGCCAGGGCTATTATCCGAGACCCAGCCATTCTGATTTTAGATGATTCCCTTTCAGCCGTGGACACTATTACTGAATCTAACTTACTTAAAAACATAAAAAAACTAAGACTTGGTAAGACCACAATAATTGTTGCTCATAGAATTTCTACGATAGAACATGCTGATTTTATTATAGTCTTAGATGAAGGTAGGATATGCGAAAATGGAACTCATGATGAACTTATAAAGAAAGGAGGACTATATTGTGAAACCTACAAGTCCCAACACGAAAACCAGAAAAAAAAATCAAAGTGTGAAGCTTCATAAAATAAATAGTATTAAAAGACTTTTAGCATTAACAAAACCATATCTTAATAAGATAATTCTAGCTGCACTATGTGTAATGCTTGTAAATGCCGCAGAACTTTTAAAACCCTATATATTAAAACTTGTCATTGATGATTTTTTAATAAAGAAAGTATCGCAAAATGGTATTTATTCTATAACATCTATGGGAATATTATATTTTGCTGTTGTAGCAATTGGTGGACTATCCTCTTTTACCCAAGTGAATTTAATAAATAGTGCTGGTCAGGAAATTATGAGAAATTTGAGAAGAAGAGTATTTAGGACAATCCAATTTCTTCCACTATCATATCTTGATAAAACTTCCTCTGGAAGACTCATAACTAGGGCCACAAATGATGTGGAAGCACTAAGTGAGATGTATACTGATGTAATCATTAGTTTGTTTAAAGATGTCTTCTTACTTATAGGAATAGTATATGCTATGCTTGCACTCGATGTAAAATTAGCTTTTATTTCATTTTCTGTAGTTCCTATGATGTTTTTCATTGTTTTTCTTTTGAAAAATAAGATAAAGAATAATTTTTCAAAAATGAAAAGCTTAATTGGCAGAATTAATGGATTTATGGCTGAGAACATTTCAGGAATGAAAATCATACAAATATTCGCAGGCGAAAAAGAAAAAAACAATGAGTTTCTAAAATTAAATGGGGAATATTTAAAGAGTACATTATTTCAGGTTAGGATGAACAGTATATTAAGACCAGCAGCGGATGTTTTCCAGAACCTTGCAGTAGCAATAATATTATGGTATTCCATGAGCAAAATTGCAAACCATACTATAGAGATAGGTGTACTATTCGCTTTTACAACCTATATAAAACAATTTTTTAATCCCATTTCCGATCTTGCGGATAACTATACTACAATTCAATCCGCTTTGGTTTCTGCAGAACGAATTTTTGAACTTCTAGATGAGGAAGATTCTCTAGAAGATTTAGATGATGGCAGGAGCATCGAAGAATTACAGGGGAATATAGAATTTAAGAATGTATGGTTTTCCTATAATAATTCAGAGTGGATATTAAAGAATGTATGTTTTAAAGTTAAAAAGGGAGAGACTGTTGCCTTTATAGGAGAAACTGGAGCAGGAAAAACTACAATAATAAGCCTCATAAGTGGATTTTATAAAATTCAAAAGGGTGAGATTCTAATAGATGGAATTAATATTAATGAACTAAAAAAGAAGGACTTAAGAAAAGGTATATCAGTCGTTCTTCAAGATGTATTTTTATTTTCAGGAGATGTAAAATCTAATGTTATACTAAATGATAATATAAGTGATAAGACCTTGATCAAGTCCCTTAAAACTACCTGTGCTTTAGACTTTGTAAATGGGCTGCCAAGGGGAATCCACTCAGTTGTTATGGAAAGAGGAGCCACTTTTTCAGCAGGTCAGAAACAACTACTATCTTTTTCTAGGGCTCTTGCTCATTCACCATCTATATTTATATTAGATGAAGCTACGGCAAATATAGATACACATACTGAAAAGCTAATACAAAAGGTAATTGAAGAAATGGCTCAAGATAGAACCACACTTATTATTGCCCATAGATTATCAACCATACGAAATGCAGATAAAATAGTGGTGCTTAAACATGGAGAAATTATAGAAGTAGGAAATCACGATGAACTTATGCGACGTGGTGGGTATTATAAAGATATGATCCAAGGTGATACACAGGTTGCAAACTAATATAAAAACGGTATGAAAAATGCTTTACTTTATCATTTTTCATACCGTTTGGGAATGTAGCTAGATTTGTGTAAACAAATCTAGCTACATTATTTTTTTTGTATTAACTAATGGTATTTGTGGAAATAATATCTAATAATTAAGTGAGGAGGAATAGTTAT
>NZ_JAHLEF010000055.1 GCF_018861755.1 Clostridium sp. CF012
ACTATACATATTCGACATAAACATCAAAAATCCTTTTTGAATTAAAAAATTGCTCAAAAAAAACGTCATCTCAAAATTGATGACGTTTCTTATAGTTTTTCAGTGGCCTCGATATAACTGCTGTTTTTTTTATAGATAATTAATGTTAACATGCTTACCTAATTTTTTCATGTGCTCTGCTAGTTCATTCACAAGTTTTAGCTTAATACTCAAATCTATTGGAAAATTCGGATTTTGATGTGCTGGATTTATAGCCTTTCCAACCCATAAATTAAAATGAGTACAATCCTCTATTAGCATTTTAACAAGTCTGCTAGCTCCGTCGAGACCATCTAAATTACAGTAAGATTGCTGTTTTGAAAAACTCGCTTCATAATCCCTTAACTTTTCTAAGGCCTTACTTAAAGTTAAAACCCCTTCAGTTATTAAATCTATTCCCTCCATAGTTGCCGTAGGTGGTACATCTTTATCATAAAAGTCTAAATTTACTTTAAGTTCGCGCCCAAGTTCTCTCTTTACAATATTAGAAGTTGTCCCCCCACAAATTACCTTCTTTCCAGGTCCACTCATGAACTCTTTAATAACATAGCTATCATGACCTTCATTCTGAGGAGGACCGGTAAATAGATCAATAACTTCTGGCTTTCTAGCTTTTACACATACAACAGTAGTATCATCTCCAGGTTTCCCTCCATATAAATCCCAACATACCTGAATTAAATCTTTTTCTATGTTTTTTGCACTCCGCCTACATTGTGTATTCCGAGTCAAATAATTTTGTACATTATCCCAGCTCCAGCCTAAATTTAATATATTTCCGATGCCAGCATGGATACATCCATCACTGACTACCGTAATAACGTCACCCTCTTGCAGTATAAAATGACTTTCAACTACTTTTTTTTCATTGATAATACTTTCCTTTTTCTCCACTTCAATGCCCTTATTGTTCCTCAGTAAAAAGAAAGGTGGATTATCATATTCTGCAATATAGGCCCTTCCATCATTATATATTTTCATTAGAGTAAAAGTACAATAAGCAATTTCCCTAACCTTACACACAGGTAATGTGTTTACTATAGTATCTACAGTTTCATAGATATCTGCGCCTTCCTTAAGCATAGTACTAGCAATTTTAGATGTTAATGAAGCTAATATATTCGCTTTCACGCCACTACCTAGACCATCTGCCATAACAATTATAGTGCTATCCTCAAGTCTTATTATTTCTACCCTATCCCCGCAGAGTTCCTCATCCTTTTTAATTAAACTATCGTAAGCTACATCAATAAACATTTCCATTTTATTCACCATCTTCGCCTGCCACTATTTTCTTTAACTTCGTTAAGATAATTTTTGTTTCTGCGGTGGTCTCACCAAGCAAACTTGCTATTTCTTGTGCAACTCTCATTTGCTTTTCTATAACCTCTTGAGCAGCATTTAAAGTGTTTTCTTTAACCTTCATTAGTTCTTTTTTATTTTTCTCTTCTGTCACAATATTAATCATACTTGCAAGTACCATGTCTTGTTTAGGAAGATACACTATATTCTCTATAAACACTACACCATACTGTGGATAAGCAACTTTTTTGCCTATTATATTTTTTCCAGATTCTCTTACCTTTTTAAAATTCGTGTCATCAATAAGTAGGGATATAGGCTTACCTATGATATTTTGAGATTGTATTTTAAATATAGCTTTGGCAGCTGGATTAATCTCAACTACATTCATTTCTCCATCTAATAGAATTAGATTAGACGCCGTATTTTCAACAATTTCGTTAGAAAGGCTTTCTGCTCTAGTTCTCATATAGTGGAGACACATAGTAGTTTCAGCCATACCTTCAAAAACAGCTTGGGCCTTTTCCCTACAAGAATTATATCCACACACTCCACAATTTAGTTCATCTATAAGTTCATATTTACCCATTTTTTTCATAATTGCTGCAATCTGTTCTTCAGAGGCTATAGATTTTTTAATAGATTTTTCTATAAATTTCCTATTGAAGTTAATATTATTTGGAATCTCTGTACTAATTGGATCATTGTAGTTTTTACGACTCTTTATATAGTTTTTAACTTTTCGTAGTTTTGTATAGTAATTCTCACCATTTTTAACCATGACGGGCCCGCCGATACAACTTCCCTTACATGCACTAGCTTCAATTAATACTCCCTTTAAATCACCATTTTTAATACTATTAAATACCTCTATGCATTCTTCCATACCACTTACAGTAATGATACTAAGCGAACTTTGTTTTAACTTCTCTCCCATTGCCTCAATGATACCGCCACCCATAGGAAAGCCTTGGCCTTTACTATATGAGTTAACATTAAAATTTTCTTCCTCCAAATCATGTATTTCTATACTGGATTCAGTAATCCACGAATTTAATTCATCGAAAGTTAATACTGCATCAATTACATTATCCTTTAGAAAATATTCAAACTCAGATTTTTTTGCAAGGCATGGTCCTATAAATACAACAAAGCTATCTCCACCAAATTTCTCCTTTAGTACTTTTCCATGGGCTATCATTGGTGATACCACAGGAATCAAATAGGTCATAATTTCTTCAAAGTATTTTTCTACTAAGTAGTTAGCAGATGGGCATGATGTGGTTATATAAACATCTCTCTTATGCTCTACAATATAATCATTATATAAATCAGCTACTATTTCTGCACCAACTGCAGTTTCTTCTATTATACTAAATCCTAACTTTTTTAAAACCGCTACAACTCTGCCTTGCTCCACATCAAAATAGCCTGCGAAGGATGGGGCTAAACTTGCTATAATTTTTTTCCCTGAATTTATAGCACTTTTAACAACCTCCACATCACTTTTAATTTCTCTAGCATTTTGCGGGCATATAGTAAGGCAATGGCCACATTCTATACATCTCTCCTCATCTATGGTAGCTTGTTCATTCTCAAATTTTATTGCCTTCACAGGACATGAGCGAAGACATTTATAACAATTTTTACAATATGCTTTAGAAAAATTTATATTACTCATTTGATAGGCCTTTCATGATAGTTTCACGAAAAAATGAATCTACATTATTCTCATTTAAGGAAAAGAAATCTTCATCATTTAGCATAACAGAAACCCCCTCTGTGCATCTACCAATACAAAACGCCCCTTTAATTTCTACCCTCTGGTCAACCTTGTTTTCTTTAATTAGCCTTTGTAACCCTTCTATTACTTTATAAGACCCTTTTAAATGACAGGCACTTCCAACACAAACACTAATAGTTACCATTATTATCATCCCCTCAAGTTAAGTTACCTTATATTTATTTTATAATTTACTATTTCTTGTTTATATAATTAAATTTTACACCAATTACTATAAAATTAATATAGTAGCTTTGATTTTTTTTTAACAATCATTTTGATTTTTTTAATATACAGAATAAAAGAAATTTTTGCTATGTTTTAAAATGTTATTGAAATTTCATGATATAATATTTAAAACACATTTGTAGAATATGGGCACATAACTTTTGGTGCCTTGTACAGGGTATATAGAAAGGAAGTGAGTATTTAGTGGGTTTGAGTCAATGTACACTTATCACTAAAGATAAATTATGTTAAATGAAATGGACAGACAATATCTTGATATTGTTAAAAGAATTATAGAAAAAGGATACTACGACCGAAACCGTACTGAGATTGCAACTTTAAAGATTCCACACCAAATTATGCAATTTGATTTAGAAGAAGGGTTTCCAATATTAACAACTAAATTTGTTGCTTTTAAAACAGCAGTAAAAGAATTGCTTTGGATTTTCAAAGATCAATCTAATGATGTAAAAAAACTTCAAGAACAAAATGTTCATATATGGGATAAATGGGCTTTAGAAGATGGATCTATAGGCAATGCCTATGGTTTTCAAATAGCAAAGTATCATCAAATAGATACACTTATTGAGGCTTTGAAAAATAATCCTCAAGACCGAAGAATGATTATGAACTTGTGGAATATAGAAGATCTTCCTAAAATGGCACTTCAACCTTGCTGTTTTTTAACTATGTGGGATGTAACTAATGGAAAGCTAAATTGTATGTTAGTACAAAGGTCTGGAGATATGGGGCTTGGAGTACCGTTTAACACAAGTCAATATGCAGTCTTAGTTCATATGATAGCACAAGTTACAGGATTAAAAGCGGGGTTATTAACTCATGTTATAAATAATGCACATGTCTATGAAAATCATATTGAAGGATTAAAATTACAGCTTTCAAGAAAAGAAGAAGCCTTAGAGGCCCCTAAGTTTTGGATCAATCCAGAAATTAAAAACTTTTATGACTTCACCGCAGAAGACGTTAAACTTATATGTTATAACCATCTTGGGAAAATAAATTTAGGGAGTGTTGCTGTATAATGCTTACTTGTATCGTCGCTATTGGAGATAATTTTGCCATAGGAAGAAATAATGAATTGCTTTGGCATTTTTCAAAAGATTTAAAAAGATTTAAACAAATTACAAGTGGAAACACTATTATAATGGGGAGAAAGACCTTCGAATCTCTTCCTGGTATTCTTCCTGGAAGACACCATATTGTTATTACTCAAAATAAAGATTTTATTATAAATGATGAAAGAGTTACTGTTTTAAATTCTAAGGAAGAGTTATTCGCTTTCTTGGAACAAAGTAAAGAATACTTTGTCATAGGTGGCAGAATGATTTACAAGTTATTATTACCTTATTGTAATAAGATATATTTAACAAAAGTGCATAAGGAATATAATGCTGATATATTCTTCCCTGAACTAAATTATTCAGAGTGGAATATTAGAGAAGAAGAAACTGGGTACATTAATGATGATAAAACAACATCATACACTTTTCTAACCTTGGAACGTACTGTTAAGGTGAAATAAAAATATCCACAACTAAAACCTTTAATCCGTCTTAGTTGTGGATATTAATTTATCTAAGAATATACTCTTAAAAATCATCTTCTTCAAAAGCGCTAAGCACTCTATCTAATATACCATTTATATGGGCTATAGCTATGCCAAAATTGGTAATAGGCATTTGTTCAATATTAGCCCTTTTAATTCTTGACATTAACTGTTGCCTATTAAACATACAAGCTCCACAATGAAGTATCAGCTTATATTCGCTTAAATCCTCTGGGAAAGAACTTCCGACGCAGACTGTGATATCAAGCTTTCCACCTACTTTTTCCTGAAGCCACATAGGAAGTTTTCCTCGCCCTATATCTCCTTCTAGAGGATGGTGAGTACAAGCTTCTGCTATAAGAACCTTATCCCCTGGTTTTAGAGTATCTATAGCCCTCGCACCTTTAACTAAACTGTTTAAATCTCCTTTATACCTAGCCATAAGTATAGAAAAAGAGGTAAGCGGTACATCCTTTGGTATAATAGAATTAACTTTCTTAAACACCTGAGAATCCGTAATTACTAAATCAGGTTTATTCTTTAGAGTAGCTAAAATGTCCTCAAGTTCACTATCCTTTACCACTAGAGCCATTGCATCATTATCAAGAAGATCCCTTATTATTTGAACCTGTGGAAGTATTAATCTCCCTTTTGGTGCCTGAATATCTTGTGGAGCTACAACGAGTACTATTGCCTTTGGTTTTACTATATCCCCAACAATTGTACTTTTTTCAAAATCCACTGGAGCCATCTTCATAATAGCCTTTTTAAGTTCATCAATATTCACTTTATCCTTAGCGCTAACCTTAACAAAATCTATATTTATAACCCTTTGGATCCTATCTAATTCCACATCGCCTTTATCAACCTTATTGATAACTCCAACTACAGGAATTTTTCTTTTCTTTAAATCTTCATACCATTCACACTCAAAGGTTAAATCTCCCACATTTCCATCTATAACAAGCAGAGCTAAATCCGTTTTATCCATAACTTCTTTAGTCTTCTTTATTCTAAGCTCCCCAATTTCTCCCTTATCATCAAGTCCCGCAGTATCTATAATCACAACAGGCCCTATTGGAAGTAGCTCCATAGCCTTATATACAGGATCCGTAGTAGTCCCTGCCACCTCAGATACTAAAGCAATATCTTGCGCCGTAAGTGAATTGATCAAACTAGACTTACCCACATTCCTTTTCCCAAATATAGCTATATGAAGCCTATTAGAATTCGGTGTTTGCTGCATCCCCTATACCTCCCTTGCTCTATACATATTTTCTAAAAAAAATAGTCATGAAATTGAAATCCTACTCCCCTCTACCACCCCACGCTTTCAGCCGACAGGCTTTTATCTTCCCACCACTGCTAGAAAATAAATCTAATCCCACAAAATATTATCCACAGATCAGATGATAAGAGTGTATTTTTTCCACATTTTAAGCTCAATCTAAAAAACTATCCACATCTTTTATTTTAACCCTCTACAAGTACCTATAAAATTATTTGTTTATACATAGAAACATATAAACATTTCTATATTTCTATGTTTCTATCTTTCTATGCTTCTATTCTTCTTACTTGCAAAGATGATTAAATCGCAATATATATTACATTATATCAAGTATGAAGTTTATCCGTAGTGATTTGCAATAAGTGACGCATAAACATTGAAATTTGATTTAGAAATTCTTAATCAAATTTCTAGTTTAAAGTTCTTATGCAAAGTATATAGGATAATTAAGATCTATAGTCATGAAGGTGAAAGCATGTAGGAATGTGGCAGATAGTATATAATGAGTTTTACAGACTCTTAGTTTATGGAATGAAAAAGTTACGTAAGCAGCCCAGGATGGGCTGCTAGCACTTCTGAGACAGGACGTCGAATAAGTGCGTTAGGAACTTTTTCATGGAATAAACTTAGAGTCTGTTGACGAATTCTCTACTATCAGAGCATCCTACATGCCGAACCTTCATGTTTTGATACTTGAATCTTTGCTAGAATCTTAAATCTCTCTCGCCCTTTTCTATTCTGTCTAATTTCTCCTTCGTTGCCTCTCTTGATTTCTCATTTGGTATCTCTTCCAGTCCTTTTCTTATAGTTTCTTCTACTATTTCTTTCATATTTTCATCACCATAATCCAATATAAATTCCTTTAAGGTTAAAAGAGCATTAGGTTGACATACATTGTGTATCTGTCCACTCTTTGCAAGTCTCATGAATCTATCCCCAGTTCTTCCTTCTCTATAACAAGCAGTACAATAACTTGGAATATATCCACCTTCACATAGGCTTTTTATAATTTCTTTAGGCGATCTATGATCTCCAATCTCAAATTGTGGTTTTTCTTCACTTTTATGGCCACTATATTCATCAGCATATCCACCAACCCCAGTACATGAACCTGCACTAACTTGCGATACACCCAAGGCTAAAACTTCTTCTCTGAATTTTATATCCTCTCTTGTGGATAAAAGCATTCCTGCGTAAGGAACGGCAAGTCTGAGCACTGCCACCAATTTTTTAAAATGCTCATCTGTTACTAAATATGGATAGTCTTTAAGACTTACATTTTCTGCTGGCCTTAACCTTGGTACTGACACAGTATGAGGTCCTACCCCTGTAGATGCTTCTAAGTGTTCTGCATGCATTAGCATTGCTATTGTATCGTATTTATATTCATATAAACCATAAAGAACTCCAATACCTACGTCGTCTATACCTGCCTGCTTTGCTCTATCCATTGCTGTTGTATGATAATTATAATTATGTTTTGGTCCCTCAGGATGAATTCTTTCATAGGTTTCTTTATGGTAGGTTTCTTGAAACAATATATATGTTCCTATCTCTGCATCTTTAAGCATTTTATATTCTTCAACAGTTGTAGCTGCAATATTTACATTTATTCTTCTAATACTTCCATTCTCAAATTTTATTGAGTAAATATTTTTAATGCAATCAAGTACATATTCGATTGGTGTATTAACTGGATCTTCTCCAACTTCAAGAGCTAATCTTTTATGACCTAACGACTCTAAAATTTTTACTTCTTCTTTTAGCTCCTCTATATCAAGTTTTTTTCTTGAAATACTATGGTTTGAATGCTTGTACCCGCAATACTGACAGTTATTTATGCAATAATTACTTACATATAGTGGTGCAAAAATTACTATTCGCTTGCCATATATTTTTTCTTTAATTTCTTTAGCACTTTTAAACATCTCTTGCAATAAATCAGGATCTTCTATATTTAAAAGCACAGAAGCCTCTCTATGAGTAAGCCCAACACAGGTTTTAGCTTTATTTAAAAGTTCCACCACAAAAGCTTTATCCTCAGCCATTTTCTTTCCGTATTCCATAGACTGCACTATTTCAGAATCAATTATAAAATCTTCAGCTTTATATTCACTCATTTTTAAACTCCTCCAATATATTTTTTTATTTTCTCGTTTTGTTTTTTTATTTTTTTCATTATATCTTTTGATTTATTTTCTATTGTTTAGTTATTGCTGATTTAACATTTACCCCTGGAATTTTTCCAATTTTACCTGTCATTGCACTTATTTCATCCATTGTTCCATCAACAATTATAGAAATCACAAATATTCCTCTGTCTTTATAGGGTACTCCAATTCTTCCTACAATTAAACTTCCAAAATCGTGAAGTATCTCGTTAACAAAAGTCGCATTAGTAAATTCTTCTATTATAATTCCTACAACGCCAATTCTTTTTTCCATATTACTCCTCTATTCTTTTACTATGTTTTTTTACCCCAAGGTATTTAAATTTTTTTCCAATTAATAAAACCTTTTACAAAATGTAAAAGGTCAAAGTACACCTATTAGTGTTTAATACTTTTGCCCTCTTTTTGCTTAGAAAACTCTTTACAATTAGGTTCAAATTTAAAATATTAATTATAAGTTTATTTTTCCATACAGTCAGAAGATTCTAGCTATACCGAATAAAGTAATTATACAAAATTTTAGTGTTCATTGTCAATGTTTTATCAATGAATTACAAATTAAAATATACTGCTTTAATAGTGATTACTTTGGGTAAACTAATTATGAAAAAATTAAAGGTAGGTGATAATATGATCCTGAGAAAAAAATGTATTCTTCTTTTTTTTATTACATATCTTGTTTTAATATTAGCTAGCAATTCCCATATGAATAATATAGTGAAAAGCATCCCAGCATTGTCTTCAAATTTTTCACTAAAAGATTCTGGGGACATAACACCCCCAAAATTTGTTTATTTAACTTTTGATGATGGTCCTACTCACGTTATTACAGCCCAGCTATTAGATGTATTAAAAAAGCAAAATGTAAAAGCTACCTTTTTTGTAGTAGGTAAGGAAATTGAAGGGAAGGAGTCAATTCTTAAGAGAATATATGATGAGGGTCATGGTATAGGCCTTCACACCTACAGTCATAATTTCAAAAAAATTTATAAAAGTATGGAGGATTTTATTGATGAAATGACAAAAACCGCCCATAAAATAGAAGAGGTTACAGGTTTTTCACCTAAGATTATTAGGTTTCCTGGTGGTAGTTCTAAGCGTTTAACTGCTCTTTCCTTAGATGCTCTTCATAAAAACAATTTTAAGGTGTACGATTGGAATGTTAATATATATGATGGTATAAACCCTAATTTAAGTGCCGCCCAGCTTATTTGCAACTCAAAAACAATTAAAGGCAATAAAAGTGCAGCCATAATTCTAATGCATTGCAATTTCAATAATAAGAACACTGTAAAAGCTCTACCTGAAATCATAAAATATTATGAAGATTTAGGCTATGAATTTAAAGCTATTACCGAAGCTACACCTGAATATTACTACAGATTTAAAAAGTAAAAAAAGCCTCACCCTAAGGTGAGGCAACTACAATAATTGCATTTTAAAATATATTTTATTAAAATTACATTACAATCTTATTTAAACTTAAATGTCTTACTATAAATATATTATTACATTTTTTTAAATTTAAATTTACTTACCATCAAATAAGATAATACAATCATTAGTAAAATAGTAGGTCCTAAATTTAAAGGTCGATTAAACACAAATAGTGCATACAGCGCCAAAAATGTGCCTGTAATAGTGATAGGTATCCCTGAAAAAACACCATCAAAATCTGTAATATTATATTTTGCTAATCTATATGCCCCTGCTACTGGAAAAACCAAAACCATTAAATATCCAATAGAACCTAGTTGAACAAAATTATAAATATTAAATATTAATATGGAAGGTGCTACACCAAAAGATATTAAATCACATAATGAATCCAGTTCTTTTCCTAAATCGTTATCTACTTTTAAAAATCTAGCTATTCTTCCATCGTATCTATCAAATATTCCTGCTAAAAGAATAAATAGTGCCGCTAATTTATAATTGCCTTCAAAGCTCATAAGTATAGACATTATTCCACAAGACATATTACTTAAGGTGAAAATGTTTGGCAACGCATTTTTTATTTTAACCATCTATATCACTCCTATGATTATGATTATACCATAATAGTAAAAGTTATTCTTTAGTAATATGATACATTATTATTAAATCTATCTTAAATTTTATTCATCACTAATTTATAACAAATCTTTAGGTTAATATTATTAAATTTACCTATAATTGCATGGTTTTCTAGGACAATAAAAAAAAGACCAGCATTTTTGCCGATCTTTAATTTAATTTAATTATCTTTCAACAATAATGGAAGTTCCTTGGCCTCCACCTATACATAAGGTAGCAAGTCCAGTTTTAGAATTTCTTTTTATCATTTCATGTATTAATGTAACAAGTATTCTTGCTCCTGAACCTCCTACTGGGTGACCTAATGCTATAGCTCCACCGTTAACATTTACTATTTCTGTATTAAAGCCTAAATCTTTAGCTACAGCTAAGGATTGAGCAGCAAATGCTTCGTTAGCTTCTATTAAATCTAAATCCCCTACAGTCATTCCTGCCTTTTGTAATGCCTTTTTAGATGCAGGAACTGGTCCATATCCCATTATTTTTGGATCTACCCCACCTGATGCATAAGCTTTTATTGTAACTAGAGGTTTAACTCCTAATTCCTCAGCTTTTGCCTTTGACATTACTATAAACATAGCTGCACCATCATTTATTCCTGATGAATTACCAGCTGTTACAGTACCATCTTTTTTAAAGGCTGGTTTTAATTTTCCTAGTTTTTCTATAGTTGAACCAGCCTTTGGAAATTCATCTGTATCAAATATTATTGGGTCACCTTTTCTTTGAGGTATTGAAACTGGGACAATCTCATCTTTAAATTTGCCTTCTTTTATAGCTTTTTCAGCCTTTAATTGACTTTTTAAAGCAAATTGATCCTGCTCTTCTCTTGTTATATTCCATTTCTCTGCAATATTTTCTGCAGTAACGCCCATATGATAGTTATTAAATGCATCCCAAAGAGAATCATTAATCATAGTATCAACTATTTTTCCATCTCCCATTTTTGCACCCCATCTATTGTTTGGAAGTGCATATGGAGCATTACTCATGCTTTCAGTTCCACCAGCTAAAACTATATCTGCATCTCCACACATTATAAATTGTGCCGCCATGCTTACAGCTCTTAGTCCTGAACCACATATTTTATTTATTGTAAGCGCTGAAGATTCTTCAGACATACCTGCATATATAGATATTTGTCTTGCAACATTTTGTCCAAGCCCTGCTTGAATTACGTTTCCGATAATAGCTTCCTCTATTAGTTCCGGTTTAACACCCGATCTTTTTATTGCCTCTTTAGCTGCAATGGTTCCTATTTCTACAGCTGACAATTTTGATAACGCTCCACCAAAACTTCCTATTGCTGTTCTTACTGCTGCTACAATTACTACGTCTCTCATATTTTAACCTCCAATTATTTATTCCTCTAATAGATTATTATAATATAATAGGAATTTTTCATTCGATCTAATTTTTTTCCTATGTGTATATATTACTAGCATTTTTCATGCCAAGTTAATAAAATCTCGTACATCGCGCTATATCAACGTCTTTTCTTATTATAACACAAATTATAATTTCAAGTGTAAACTTAGTTTACATCAATATCTCCATGAATTTTCACCTTTTAAACTTGTTAATATTATAACTTTATTGTTAAAAAAATCACCGAAAGTATTTCCAATGCCTTGATGTATGTATGCATTTTGTTTTTCAGCCAATTATCGCCTACTATACTATAACTATTATTCATATAAAACAACACATGTAAATAAAGTTTACATGTGCATTATTGTAGATTGGCTATTTCCATTAAATTATATCGGTTTAATTTTTTATATAATCCAGCTCTGCTAAGCCCTAATATTTTCGCTGTTTCTCTTTTATTACCACCTGTTTCTCTTATACACTCCATAATAAGATCCTTTTCAATAGTTTCAACAACATCTTTCAAATAATTATTTTCTAATGAATATTTTTTTATCTTATTTTTTATTATCTTCTCTGGCAAATGCTTTGGCATTATACAAAGCTCTGCATCTAGCAAATTTATAGCTCTTTCTATTACATTTTCAAGTTGCCTTATATTTCCCGGCCAGCTATAAGATTTCAAATAATCAATGGCTTCACTAGAAATGCCTTCAGTGTAAACTCCATATTTTTTACTTATTTTTATTCGAAGCTCATTTGACAATTCTTCAATGTCTTCTATTCTTTCTCGTAAGGAAGGTAATTTCAAATGCATAACATCCAATCTGTAATACAAATCTTCTCTAAATTTTCCATCACTAATTAATCCTTCTAAGGACTTATTAGTAGAAGCAATAATTCGTACATCAATTTTGATAACATCATTTCCACCAACCCTGACTAGCTCTTTTTCTTGAATAACCCTTAGAAGTTTAACTTGCATATTCATAGGCATATCACCAATTTCATCTAATAAAATGGTTCCCCCATTTGCATGTTCAAATTTACCTTTCTTACCTGATCTTTTAGCACCAGTAAAAGCTCCTTCTTCATATCCAAACATTTCAGACTCAAAAAGCTCTGCTGGGATAGCTCCACAGTTGATTTTCACAAAGGGTTTTAGACATCTTCTGCTGGCATTGTGAATAGAATGAGCGAAAAGTTCTTTACCAGTTCCGCTTTCACCAGTAATTAAAACGTTTGAATCTATTTTAGCCATTCTTATGGCCATTTTCATTACCTCGTGGCTCTTAGTGCTGTGTCCTATAATATTATTAAAAGTATATATTGCCTTTCCATCCGTGCATAACTCATTTTTATAGTATTCAACTTCTTTTTCCAAATTCCACAGTTTATTACTCAATATTTTAAAATTGCTCAAATCCTTAAACATTACTTTTCCAATGGCCCCTATAATTTTACCGTTTTCCTTTATAGGAACTCTCATAGAAATCATTTTATGTCCATTAGCCTCTTGAAATTCTCCAAATTGTTTTTCGCCAGTCCTTGCTACTATATGCAATTTTGTGTTTTCAATAACCTGGGTTACATGTTTTCCCTCTGGATTTTCACAATTAGTAAGTTCTTTATATGCATTACTCATCATAGTAATTATCCCATTTTTATCTACTACAACTACACACTCATCTACAGTATCAATAATTGTATTTAAAATATTTTCAGAAGGGTCACCTTTATCTCGCACATCCGCAAACCGATTATCTTCTTTCTTTTCACTAAATATTTGGAGTGCACCTATAACTTCATCCTTAACAGTTATCCGTTTACGGGTTACAATAAATTTTTTTTCTTTTATATTTACTTGTATTTCTCCATTTTCAATTACACTTAATAATTCACTATGTGGAAATATATCTAATATGTATTTTCCTATGCTATTGTCTGCATTAACCCTTAACATTTTTTCAGCAGCATTATTAATGATTTTTATGATGCCTTTATTGTCTATAAGAATAACACCTTCATTAATACTACATAAAACTTCATTATAGTAATCATTGGTTGTTTCCATTTGTCACCTTCCTTAAAGCTTATAGCTCAATTATAAAGTTCATAGTTTTTTTTATCAAGCCATAAGTTAAAAATCCTTTGCTAATACTTAATTTATAATTTGGGCAAATAAAAATAGCGAGATATTTTCTCGCTATTTTCGACTTTCTTATCACTTCTTATTCTTTTTACCTTTAACCAAATCTTCTATTTTTATTTTTACTTTATTCTACTGTAATAGCAGTGACCGGGCACTGTTCTTCTGCTTCTTTTGCACTAGAAATTAAATTTTCTGGAACTTCATTTTTAGATGCCACAGCTTTTCCGTCCTCTTCCATTTTAAAAATTTCAGGACATACCTCTGGGCATAATCCACAACCTATACATTCGTTCTTATCCACATAAGCTTTCATTGTGACCACTCCTTAATTTAAATTTTTTATAAATAATTATTTATATGTTTTGCCACAATTATATAATAATATACTTACCTTTTATAATATGTAACCACAGTTACCAAAAATGTAAGAGCTTATTATTTTCCAAAAATATTCACAAAGGCTGTAATAATCCCAGCGTTACAGAAATCTATAAATAAACTCCCCACCAGTGGCACAATAAAAAATGCTCTTGGAGCAACACCAAATTTAGCTGTCATAGCTCCCATGTTAGCCATTGCGTTTGGCGTTGCACCCATACCAAATCCACAATTACCAGCGGCCATTACTGCTGCGTCATAATCTCTCCCCATTAAATTGAAGGTTACAAAATATGCAAACATTCCCATTAATACGGTCTGAGCTAATAACATTACTATTAAAGGTAAAGCCAAATCTGCTAATTGCCATAGCTTTAATCCCATTAACGCCATAGATAAGAATAGAGATAAGGAAACACCTCCTATTATATCGATTTCATCTAAGTGAACTTTAAAGGAATTTGTAGAATCAGATATATTTCGAAGTATTGCAGCTGCAAACATAGCACCTATGTATGGTGGAAAAGTCATGCCTGTTTTTTCTAAAAGCATGGATATAATTGTACCTATTCCCATAGCTAGTAAAATCAGAGATGCAGCACCCATAAAATTATCAGGGTTTAGCTGTTTTCCTGTGTCCTCTTTTGTTGCTGCAGCCTCTTTAACTGCATCATTATTAATCGTTTTCATAGGATATGAAAGATTGTTCTTCTCAATTAATCTTTTTCCTATAGGTCCGCCAATGATACTACCCATAATTAAACCAAAGGTGGCTGATGCCATTGCTACAGTGGTTGCACCTACTGCTCCTGCTTTTTCAAAAGCAGGACCAAAGGCACCTGATGTCCCATGTCCACCAACCATAGGAACAGAAGCTGTACTAAGACCTATAAGTGGATTTAACCCAAACATCTTTGCAAGTGTGACTCCTGTAATGTCTTGAAGAACGCACAGTACTATGGATATTCCTAAAAAAATAAAAACTCCTTTTCCACCTTTTTTTAGTAGTTTAAGACTTGCAGTAAAGCCAATAGTTGTAAAGAATGCCGTCATAAATAATTTTTGAAGGGTTATATCCATATCAAAAATCAGTATGTTACTTACTTTTAGTATTAAAGTTATTATTGCAAAAATTAGTCCTCCGATTACTGGTGCTGGTATACAGTACCTGTCCAAAAAAACTAACTTATTTTTAATTTGTTGTCCTATAAATAGAACAACAACTGCTAGTGCTGCTGCTTGAATCATATCTAATTTAAAAGCCATTTGTTGTGCCTCCCTATAATTTGTCTACATTACATTATATAATATATTATAAGTGACTTATACAAATAACAACAGAATACTACAAAATACTTCATTTAAAGATTAAATTTTCAAACTATTCCTATGATTTATTATAGGAACAGATATTATTAGCTTAGTTTTGTAATAATGCTTTCAATAAATTTTTTTGTATTTATCTTTCCAGGTTCCTCTAAAGCATTGTTTATATGTCTCATTTCTTGCCTTACTTGTTTAAAGTCAAATAGTAAGGTGCTATACTCCATAAAAACACTGTTACTATAATCATCACAACCTAGCTCTGATATAGTTTCCAATGCCTTTTGAATAGTTCTCCTAATCCTTTGTTCTAAGGCTTTTTTATTAGCTTTTATGTTTACCTCCATCTCACCCTGTTCTCCCTGTAGAATTTCATCGTATATTTTTTGTAGCTTGTAGGTAGAAATTGGATTTCTTTTCTTAAAATCTATTATTTTATGAATAATCACTATTAATTCCTTACTTCCTACGGCCCCAGCAATACCTATATCAGAGAAAATTTTAGTTATTCCATCTTCTAAAAATGATTCTTTTGTTACATTTTGATAACTATTTAAGTTTAATACCGCACTCTTTATAAGGGCTAGTGAATTTTCTAGCTCAATATTGTGACATATGCCTTTTATAACATTAATAACCTCTATACTGTTTATGGGCTTGCTTATAAAGAAAATTATTCCACTTTCATATGCCCTTGATACAACTGATTCATCTTCAACCTGGGATATCATAATAAACTTGCCCTTATATCCTTCTCTTTTGCTAGCTTTCATTATTTCAATTCCGTCTACTACGGGCAATAAAAGATCAATAAGTACTATGTCCGGATTATAGAATGTAATTTCCTGCACAGCATCTCTGCCACTATCTATTTCACAAATAACCTTTCCAAGATTGTTTTTCTTTATGAGAAGTCCTAGCATTTTTCTAATACTGATATCATCGTCAACAATCAAAAAGGTTCCTTCCATAGTTATCCTCCATTTAGCGAGTTTTTAGGAATCTTTAAAATAAATGTAGTCCCTAAATCCCCTTCTGATTTTACTTCTATTTGACCACCTAATTCATCTACAATATTCTTTACATGTGGAAGTCCTATACCTGTTGAGGCTTTTCCTGTTATATCATCATATTTAGTAGTAAACCCCGGATTAAAAATATGGGGAAGAATATCTACGTCAATTCCTTTTCCTGTATCAGAAACCTCAAAATATATATTATCCTCATCCTCTGTTTCTGATATTTTAATGGAATCACTATTTTCACAATCATCTATACTATTTATGATTAGATTATTAAGCATAACAAATAAATTATAGTGACCAACAACAGTAAAATCCTTTTGAAAATTAAATGATATTCCTATTTCTTTATTACTTTCTTTTATATATCTACTTGTGTTGTCTTTAATAATAGTAAAAATATTTGAAAGCGTCATAGCATCTTCATTTTCAAAATTATCCATAAGGGCCTCAAATCCTTTTAAAACTCTATAATGGTCCTTTTTTATCTCATGTACCTCTCTAGCAATATCCAGTGTCTTTTCTCCTAAATATTCATTACCTTTATAGGTTTCATATAAACTATAGCTTTTTGACATCACCTTTTCAATATCTTTCATAGACTTTTTTAAGTAAAACATTTCTGCCTGTATATTTGAAATTAGCAAGTTTAACGATCTATATCTCTTCTGATGTTCACTATTCAAAATAAATAATTTTTGTTTATTATAAGTGAGGTAAGCCAGATAAGTTATCGCCGCTCTTATAAATCCTACGAAAATTATAATCCTTGCAATATTGAGATTAATACTATTTCTTATGATAGCTTCAAATATGTTACATAGCGAATCAGTTAATCCTAAAATAAATATTGTGCTAACTATACTGTTTTTATATTTCTTAACTTTAGTAACCTTAAGAAAAACTCCATAGATTAAATAGTATATAAGTGATGGTAAATTAATAACAAATGTATCTATAATTCCATGTTGTAACAGTAATATTCCAAAAATATTTCTTGTCATAAATACACTTATTCCACATAATAATGCCATTGTTACTTCTGACATATCTTCCATCATAAGTACACACAAATTAAAAATAATTACCCCCGCGGAAAATTTAAAACCACTGGCAAAGGGATAAAAATATAACTCTCCGAATAGTGCTACAGTTAACGATATTATAATATATTTATTTGTTTTTGACATGTAACCCTCCAAAAGATAAATTTCCTATATCTTTAGTATTCATCTACATTTTAATAATAATGCACATTCATATAAATAACAAGTCATATACTATTCAATACAAAATACCCCCTAAGCATAACTACTTTGGAGGTATTAAAAGAAATTGTTAAATTTAAAATTGAATATTAGAATCATTATAATATGAAATTCAATATGTCCCTAGCTATATAATCTATTTGTCCCTGTAGAATATTGCTTAAACCAATATTTATATCTATATTAGCAATTTCTATTCCTATAAAATAGCCTTTAATATCCATCTTGTACATATTTACTAGTTCTATTAACCCTAAAGAGTGAATAGATCTACAATTACCTCTAGTCATTTTAATATCTTTCAAATTTTTAAAGGTTACTGTTCCTGGAACATTACCATAATATGTTGAATCTATAATGTAAAATATATCTCGTTGGTTTAGTTTTGAAAAACAAAAGTCCACATCTGTTTCTCCTATAATAGTTTCTATATCTTTATCCTCTAATGTATTTTTGATTTTTTCTAAAATCATTACTGCTACTGCATCATCCATCATTAGCCTATTACCTATAGCAATGACTTTTTTCCCCATATTAACTCAACCCCTCCATGTAAACTCAGCATGCAAAATACTCCCCCTATTTATCCTTCCTTAATATATACTGAAAAAATCTTTCCATTATGCAGTTTCTAACACTAAATAATTTTCATAAATTCATATAGGATTCCTGTATTCCATTTAATTATTGACTGTTCATCACCTAAGATATCTAAAGCTAGTTCTATATTATGCTTAGTACTTGTAGTATAAGAATATATATTAAATTATAGTTTAGTGTACGAATTACTGTACACATATATTATATATTATAAGAAAGTGTTCATAAAAGAAAACATTCTTCCTAGGAATATAATAAGTTTGTTCGAAATTATGAACAAAAAACTAAAAACTAATTTTAAAACACAAAAAGAAGGAAAAAATAAGATGAAATTAGTTTGTTAAAAAATAATACTTTGACTATGCCCGAAGGATTTACTACATTTAAATTAAAATATACAATTTTAATTTAAACATGGCATTATACTTGCTAACCTTATTTGTGAATACAAGATTTCAATGTGTAAACGTTATAAAAACAAGATAAAGATAACAATTACTACTTGTTATCTTTATCATAGAATAGCGAGGAGGAAGGTTTATGAATTTCGGATTGACAAAAGAACAAGAATTTGTAAAACAAATGGTAAGGGAATTTACAATAAATGAAGTTGAACCAATAGCTGCAGAAATAGATAGAACAGAAAGATTTCCTTCAGAAACTGTAGAGAAAATGGCTAGATACCATAT
>NZ_JAHLEF010000056.1 GCF_018861755.1 Clostridium sp. CF012
CTATAGATATCAATGGAACTTAAAAAAGATGACTCCTGTTCAATACAGAAATCACCTTTTCAATGTTGCATAGACTTTTTTTAAATTGTCCTTGACAAAGGGTACATTTTATAATCACCAGTGTTTTCTATTTTATTTAATATCTAGTTTACTACTTTTATCTACAATATTCCACCAAGTCTTCCCAGGGCTTAACGGTAGAGCATTACCGTTATCATCAGTTAGAAGGGTTTGTGAGGTCGTATTTTTCTTAGACCAGTTCATTTTAACAAACTTACCATTGCTAATAACATAACCATCTCCCTTGCCAACAAGAGCAATGTCTATATGAAGTCCATCCTTTTGTGTTTTAATGGAAGTGATTTGCACCACTACATTTTTAAAGGCTAAGGGAAGCTTATCCTCATTATTAGTTGCTAATTTCCCATCCATGCTTTTAAAGTAAAGCCCATCTTTATAGGTGTAACTAGTGTTGTAAAGATTGTTTACTTTTAAGAGTACATCTGTAGCTTTCTGAAGCCTATCGTTATCCCAATAGCTCTTGTCAAATTTCAATGCTACGGTAGGGGCTTTTACAAAGTTTTTTGTTTTTATTAGCTCTCTTAATTTTTCAGTAGAAGTATAAAGGTTATGAGGAGCCTTTCTTAATGAATCTCTCCAATAAGTAGATGCATATCCCATTTCATTCATACTCATTAAGTTTTCATTTTTTATTTCAGTAAGCGCCTCCTCGCTACCTCCACAATGAGCAAAGGGTAGGTTATATTCTTTTGAAATATCCAAGAAATAAGACCTGGCGCTTCTAATTGGTCCAATCTTTTTAGCATCGCCGCTTTGAAATAATGCAATGAATCTAGGGATGCCACCTTCAGCCAGGGTTTCATAAACTATATCTGCAGCGTTTATTCCAGATTGAGGTCTTGCAGCCTTTGAGTTTTCTATTATGGCAAGTACGGCAATATTATCTAATATATCTTTCTTTACCTCTTCACCTGTATAGGGAGAAAAGTATTTTTGCTCGGTCTTTACAGGAGGTTCTACTTTTGTAGGTGCTGGTGGGCTAGGAGTAGGGGCAATAGGTTCAGCTTTTTTTGTACAACCCACTGCAATAAAGCAGATTAAAATAATTATCCATAATAGATTAGATTTATTTTTCAAATTAAACATCTCCTTAAAATTCAAAATAGTAAGCGTGTTAATTCTTGTCCCACTGAGGTACATGATATAACAGTAAAGTCATCATGATATTCTTTCCTCTATTTTAGACTATTCGAATTATGATGTATATAGCGCTTGTGGTATAATAAAAAAAATAAATTAAAATTAAGAATAAAAATAAAAGTTAAGGAGATAAAACTAATATGAATAGATTAATAAAGATTAATACTAAAGAGGATATATTTACTGAGTATAAAAACACCCCCATCAGCGTTTTATTAGAATACCATAACTTTAACACATCATATGAAGTGGTAAGTAGTCCACAGTTGTTAGTAGGAATGTGCATGGATAACAGAAAATATCTTCATATACCAGACAACTTTGCATACATCATTCGTTCTGGGGGGGGAACGTTGCGTTATAGTGAATTTAAGGTTTCCTATACAATAGCGATAGGGGGAATAAGAACTATTGCACTTATAGCCCACAATCATTGTGGAATGGTTAATCTTATGTCTAAAAAGGAGCAATTTATACAAGGGCTTGTTGATGTAGTGGGATGGGATTTCCAAAAGGCAGAAGATCATTTTATGAATTTCGCTCCAATGTTTGAGATTGGCAATGAAATAGAGTTTGTCCTAGAAGAGGCAAAGAGACTAAGAAATAAATACCCTAATATTTTGATAGCGCCACTTTATTATAATATAGACGACAATCTTTTATATCTGATTAAAGAGGATTAAAGTGCTTAATTAATTAAAATGGGTATTTTAATTTTACCATTTACCTTGCCATTGAATTTAATATAATGTAAAGTAATAGGAGAAACAATTTATTGTGCAAGTTAGCTGCGAAGGGTAGGTAAAATGAGAATAGATAAAAAATTATTGAAATATTCTTTATATGTTACTGTGACAGTGCTTCTAATTTACATGGGTATAATAATTATTAATAATATAGGTAGTATATTTTCAGTATTATCAAGTACATTAGGGAGAATCATTGGACTTGTTAAACCGCTACTTATGGCATTAGTAATTGTATACTTATTGAAACCAGTTGTGAAAAGCATTGAAAATTTCTTAGAAGTGAAAAAAATATTTAAAAAGGGAACTACGAGAAGAGCTGTGGGAATTTTAGGAGTGTATGCATTAGTAGTGGCTATATTCGTAGCTATTATAAGTGGAATATATATTATGGTTGGAGGGAAACTTTCAAATAATATAACTCTAACTAATATGACAGAGTACCTAACTGATTATTTAAAGAACTCAACATTGTCAGTTAGTGCTATTAGTGAAAAATTACAAAGTTTAAATATATTTGGCGGAAATTTTAATGAGAAAATTGCTCAAATTGTAAGCTATGTACAAGCATATTTCTCTGCAAGTATTGGCGCAATGACAGATTCTATTGTATCTATAGGTGGGAATATAGCTTCATTTATGATAGCTATAGTATTAAGTATTTATTTATTGCAGGATTATGAGTACTTTATAAATTTATGGAATAAAATTTACAACCTTATATTTGGAAAAAGTAGTGCAGGAACTAAGGTTAAAGAAGTATTAGATATTATAGATGATACCTTTTATAAATATTTAAGAGGGCAATTATTAGAAGCTTGTGTTGTTGGAGTTTTATCAGGTACGGTGCTATATTTTATTGGGATAGATTATGCATTTATAATAGGAATTATTGCAGGTATTTGTAATATGATACCCTATATAGGGCCGATTGTTGGAACTATTCTTGCAGTAATTATGGCACTACTAAGTGGACAACCGATTACAGCTTTATGGGCAACTATTGGAATGATTGGAGTTCAACAAGTTGATAACAACTTGTTGGCACCTAAAATCGTTGGAGATAGCGTAGGACTTCATCCAGTATTCACGATGCTTTCCATTATTATAGGTGGAAGTTTAGGTGGACTTGTAGGGATGCTGATAGCTGTACCTGTCGCTGCTTCGCTTAAGATAGTACTTGCTAGATGGTATAATTCTCACATAGAGCGAACAACTACAGAGTAGAATGTTAATCAGGTGAAAATTTCAAAAAATGAAAAAAAAGGCATCTGCATAGTTGGATATGTGATGTCCTTTATTTTGTTTGGTTACTATTATACTATTCTTCTGGCTGTATTAAAATTTGGCATATATTTTAGTTCCATAGTTTTAATACTTGATCCTGGTTTAGGAGAATGGATAAACTTTCCGTCTCCAACATAAATGCCCACATGACTTATTACGGCCCCAAAGAAAACCAAATCTCCTATACGTAAGTTATCTTTGCTAACCACTTCGCCTTTTGATGTTTGACTTTTTGCGGTGCGCGGTAATGATATTTTAAAATGATTATAAACATGCATAGTAAAACCTGAGCAATCAAATCCAGATGTAGTAGTTCCACCACTTTTATAGGGTATACCAGTGAGTTTTTGTGCATAGGCTACAATAGTAGCACCTGTAAGCTTAGTTTCCTTTTCAGCTAGGGCAACAGTCTCTGTTCCAAGTATGACTTCATTAGCATGTACATTAACACTGCTTATACTTATTGAACTTGCAACTAATAATGCAAGAGCAAATGATGTAACTCTTTTAACCTTTTTCATCCATAGTCCCCCCAAGTTTATAGATTGTAAACGTTTCCCGAATATTGTATTCTTCATAAATATGTAAATTTATTCTATAAAAATAACATTACTGTAATTATACTAATATTTAATAAAAAGTCAATAGATTCTAGAAAAATAGTTACAAAGTAGTTACAAAAGGATAATGAGATATTAAATATAGTTGCTAGTTAAATAGTGCATAAGCTAACAAAAAGGGATATAATGAACTGAGTTCGGAAACAACTGTTATGAAATGTAATATTATGTAGTTATTAAAAAATACAAGGAGTGAAATTATGAACAACACGAAAAAACTGGGTTTATGGACCTTGGTAATGCTAATTTTTGTTCCAACCTTTGGGTTTGGAAATATCGCGTCAAATGCAGTGGCACTTGGACCTGCTGCTATTCCATCATGGCTTATAGTTTCATTATTGTTCTTTTTACCACTATCAGTAATGATAGCAGAGCTAGCTTCTGCTAATAAAGACAAAGAAGGAGGGTTATACACCTGGATAGAATGTTCAATTGGTCCCAAATGGGCCTTTATAGGTACTTGGTCTTACTTTGTTGCTAATTTATTCTATTTGCAAATGGTTTTTACAAGAATACCAGTAATGGTATCATGGACTCTTTTTGGTGAAAATAGATTTAATGATGCAAATGCATATTTGTTGCCTTGGATAGGACTAGGACTAGCTATAGCATTAACTTATATAGCTACAACTGGAGTAAAGAGGTTTTCTAAAATCAGTGATCTAGGTGGAAAATTAACTTTAGCGGTTACCGTTATATTTATACTGTTTGCAGTTGTAGGAGTATTAGTTGGAAAACAACCCTCAGCTACAGCTTTCACAGCAGGAACAATTATCCCGAAATTTGATGCTGATTATTTTTCAACCTTCTCATGGTTAATCTTAGCTGTTGCAGGAGCTGAAGTTGCGGGAACTTATATCAAAGATGTTGAAAATCCTAAAAAAATTTTCCCAAAAGCCGTTATTTTAGCGACTATGTTTATAGCTGGAGCATACGTATTGGGATCCCTTGCAATATGCTTAGTTGCATCACCAGAACTCATAACCAAAGCCGGTGTTAAGGATGCAGGTTATGTTGTTTATAAGATATTAGCAGAAAACTGGGGTTTAAATGGTAAAATATTTGTTCAAATATATGCACTAATTTTAACTATATCCTCTATAGCTGCATACGTGGTTTGGTTAGAATCTCCAATTAGAGCTATGTTCTCAGAGGTTCCAGAGGGTACCTTTCCTAAATTCTTAACTAAGAAACGTGAAGATGGAACTTTGGTTAATGCACTTTGGGTTCAGTGTGGAGTACTATTAGTATTAATAATAGTGCCACTAGCAGGGCTTACCTCTATAGATGACTTTTTCAATCTATTAACTACCTTATCGGCGCTATCTCTTGCAATACCTTACATTGTTCTTGCAGCTGCATATTTAACATTTAGGCTTAAAGGTAATATTCCTCCTTTTGTAATGTTAAAATCAAAAGTAGCTGTAGTGGTAGCTTCAACTGTTGTTTTCATCCTAGGTGTATTAGCCTTCTTTGGAGCCGGCTGGGGAGAAATTTCAGGAGCTAAGAGCTTCTCAGAAGCAATAGTTCCAATATTAAAGAACTATGGCGGACCCGTAGGATTTATAATTTTCGGATTCTTTATAACATATCTAACAAAAATGTTTACTAAGAGTGATATTAAAGATAATTAGTATGTAATGAATATTTCAAATAAGGCATTTGTTTAAACAAATGCCTTATTTTTTTTGCGGATAAAAATCTTAAAGAAGGTTAAAAGGGAGTAATAATTAAATTCAATAATTTTAGTAAAAAACATTGAGTTTTTACTAAAAAGATGATAATCTTTAAATATAAAGGTTTACAAAGAAAAATCTATTATTAAAAGGAGATTAAAATATGATTAATAAGTTAAAAGGTATGTTTAAAAAAGTATACGCAGCAGAGGTAGAAAAAATCTTTTTTGCTCCTGGAAGGGTGAATTTAATAGGAGAACATACAGATTATAACGGAGGACATGTTTTTCCTTGTGCATTAACTTTTGGTACCTATGCATTAATTAGAAAGAGAAACGATAAAAAAATAAGGTTTTATTCGGAGAGTTTTGAAGAGCTAGGAATAATTGATGTGAATATAGATGAGATAGAATATAACAGTGAACATGATTGGGCGAATTATCCTAAGGGAGTAATTTGGGCCTTTGAAAAGGAAGGTATGAAAATAGATAGCGGATTTGATATATTATTTTATGGTAATATTCCAAATGGTGCAGGATTATCCTCTTCGGCATCTATAGAAGTAGTTACGGGCGTTGTTTTAAAGGATTTATATGATTTTCCTATTGAGATGATCGATATTGTTAAGCGTAGTCAAGAAGCAGAAAACCAATTTATAGGCGTGAATTGTGGAATTATGGATCAGTTTGCTGTAGGTATGGGTAAAAAAGATTGCGCAATACTTTTAGATACAAACACATTAAAATATGAATATGCAAATATCAAGCTTGATGGAGCATCTATAGTAATAGCAAACACTAATAAAAGAAGAGGGCTTGCTGATTCTAAATATAATGAAAGAAGAACAGAATGTGAAACAGCCCTTGCTGATTTACAAACAGTGCTCCAAATCAAATCACTTTGCGAGTTAAATGAAGAAGAATTTGAAAAAAATAGGCATCTTATAAAAGATGAAGTTTGTGCAAGGCGAGCAAAGCATGCCATTTATGAGAATCAAAGAACTTTAAAAGCAGCAGCAGCACTTGAAAATAATGATATAGAGTTATTTGGAAAGTTAATGAATAAGTCTCATATATCACTAAGAGATGATTATGAAGTTACAGGAATAGAATTAGATACACTAGTTGAAATTGCGTGGAAAAGATCAGGAGTTATAGGATCAAGGATGACGGGTGCAGGTTTCGGTGGTTGCACAGTAAGTATAGTTAAAGATGAATGTGTAGATGATTTCATTAAAAATGTTGGTCAGGAGTATAAAAACAAGATAGGATATGAGGCTGTGTTTTATGTGGCTCAAATAGGTGATGGTGCAAGAAAACTTTAACGACATTTCAACATCACGGATGATGATTTAACTACTAGAAGTTTATGAAGTTAAAATGGAAAAAATAATTTAGGAGATGATTAAATGAGTATATTAGTATGTGGTGGAGCAGGATATATAGGTTCACATTGTGTATATGAATTAGTTGAAAGAGGAGAAGAGATTATAGTAATTGACAATCTTCAAACTGGACACAAAAATGCAATACACTCAAAGGCTAAATTTTATCAAGGTGATATAAGAGACTTTGGTTTTATGGATAGTGTATTTAAAGAAAATAAAGTTGAGGGAGTAATACATTTTGCTGCCAGTTCTCTTGTGGGAGAAAGTATGGAAAATCCATTAAAGTATTATAACAACAATGTCCATGGTACGGAAGTACTTTTAAAAGCTATGATAGAAAATGATGTTAAAAAGATAGTATTTTCATCAACCGCCGCAGTATATGGTGAGCCAGATAGAGTACCTATTGAGGAAGATGATAAGACGGACCCAACTAGCACTTACGGAGAAACAAAACTAGCTATGGAAAAAATGATGAAGTGGTCAGATAAGGCTTATGGATTAAAATATATTGCATTAAGATATTTTAATGTGGCAGGAGCCAGTTTAAATGGATTAATAGGTGAAGATCATAGGCCGGAAACTCATCTTATTCCATTAGTACTCGAGGTTCCACTAGGAAAAAGAGAAAAAATATCAATATTTGGTGAAGACTATGATACAAAAGATGGAACATGTATAAGAGATTATATATATATTAAAGACCTTATAAATGCTCATATATTGGCTTTTAACAAGCTAAGAGATGGATATCACAGCGATGTGTTTAATTTAGGAAATGGATTTGGATTTAGCGTAAAGGAAATTATAGATGCAGCAAAATCCATTACAGGTAAAGATATAAAAGCTGAGATATGCATGCGGAGATCTGGAGATCCAGCAGTGCTTGTAGCTTCAAACGTGAAAGCTAAAGAAATTTTAGGGTGGGAGCCTAAGGTTCAAGATATAGAAACTATAATAGGTTCTGCTTGGAATTTTCATAAAAACAATTTAAATGGATTTGATGACAAATAAGGAGTGGTAACATGGCAATAAATATTTCTATAGAGGTTCAAAAGCTACTTTATTATGCACTAAGAAAGCAATTAATAGAAGCAGAGGATATGATATATACAAAAAACCGGATTTTAGAAGCACTATCACTAGATGAAGTTGAAAGTATAAAAATTGAAAATGAGGCATTTGTAAATAAAGCCCTAGAAGATAAAGATTATGGAATACAACGAGTTTTAGATAATATAACTGACTGGGCTTATGAAAATGGTAATATAGAAGATAATGGTATAGTTACTAGAGATTTATTTGATACAAAAATAATGGCTTGTTTAATAGGAAAGCCATCAGAAATAATAAGAGAATTTAAAAAATGCTATAATCAAAGTCCAAGTAGTGCAACAGATTACTTTTATGGGTTGTCGATTAATTCAAATTATATAAGATGGGAAAGGGTACAAAAGGATTTAAAGTGGAAATGCGCAACCCCATATGGTGATATAGATATTACTATTAATTTATCTAAACCAGAGAAAGATCCGAAAGCCATTGCCAGGGCTAAGAATTTGAAGTCAAGCACCTATCCAACCTGTTTACTATGCAAAGAAAATGAGGGCTATGCAGGTAGGATAAACCATCCAGCTAGAGGTAATCACAGGATTATACCAGTTGAATTAAATAATGAAAAATGGTTTATACAATATTCTCCTTATGTTTATTATAATGAGCATTGTATAGTTCTTAAGGGTGAACATGAGCCTATGAAAATATGTAAAGAAACTTTTATTAGGCTATTAGATTTTGTTGCACAATATCCACATTATATCATTGGATCTAATGCAGACCTTCCAATAGTTGGAGGCTCCATATTAAGTCATGATCATTTCCAAGGTGGGAACTATGAATTTGCTATGGCAAGGGCAGTTGTGGAGGAAGAATTTGTGGTGGAAGGCTTTAAGGGAGCAACTCTTGGTAGAGTTAAGTGGCCTATGAGTGTTATTAGAATAGTGGGCTATGATAGTGAAACCTTGATTGATTTAGCTTATTACATTTTAAATAGTTGGAAGAATTATTCTGATGAAAATGCTGAGATAACTGCATTTACGCAGGGCGTACCCCATAATACAATAACACCTATAGCTAGAAGACGAGGAGATGCTTATGAGATAGATTTAGTTCTAAGAAATAATAGAACATCGGAGAAGCATCCAGATGGGATTTTCCATCCTCACGAAGAATTACATCATATAAAGAAAGAAAATATTGGTCTTATTGAGGTTATGGGACTTGCTGTATTACCTGCAAGACTAAAAACAGAGATAAAAGAACTTAGTTATTATTTAGTAAATAAGAACAAGATTGATGAACTAGACAATTGCGAGGAGCTTGTGAAACATAAAAAATGGGCACTACAATTAGGTCGAAAATATCCGGATATAAATGAAACAAATGTAGATGAAATATTAAAAAAAGAAATAGGTATGAAATTTTCAGAGGTTTTAGAACATTCGGGGGTATTTAAAAGGGATGAAAGTGGAATACAAGCTTTTAATAAATTTATAAATAAGTTATAGGAAGAATATTTTAAGGGTGATTAATAAATAATTCACCCTTGCTTAAACAAATTAATAAGTATTAAAGTATAATAAGAATAAATTTAGTGAGTGTGAAAAAATTATGACAACAATAAAAGATATTGCAAGCCAAGCTGGAGTGTCAATTGCTACAGTGTCTAGGGTATTAAACTTTGATGAAAAATTAAATGTAACAGACGCCACAAAACAAAGAATATTTGAAGTGGCGCAAGAATTGAATTACATAAAGAAAGAAAAAAATATTAAGAAAAGTGTTTATAAGGTAGCCATAGCAAATTGGTACACTGAAAAAGAAGAAGTACTAGATCCATATTATTTATCTATAAGAATGGCTATAGAGAATAAGTGTGCTAGTGAAAATATTGAAGTAGTAAAATTATCACCATTTTTCACTACATATGCGAAAGAAATAGATGGAATTATTGCTATTGGGAAATTTGGCCATAAAGAAGTAGAAAAAATTAGAATAGTATCTGAAAGCATTGTGTTTGTTGACTCCTCCCCGGAAAGTGAAGTTTATGATTCGGTAGTATGTGATTTAAAGTACGCCACTATAAATATATTAAATTACTTAGAAGGACTAGGTCATAAGAACATTGGGTTTATTAGTGGTTCGGAATACATTAATGAGGGTAAAGATATTTTTGTGGATAGACGGGATAGAACATATAAAGAAGAAATGCGTGCTAGGGGCATAGATTATAAAGAAAATTTTTACATAGGTGAATTTACGCCACAAAGTGGGTATGAGCTTATGAAAAAAGCATTAGTGAATAAAACCAATGTAACCGCTTATATAGTAGCTAATGATTCTATGGCAATAGGGGCCTACAGAGCTATAAGTGAGGCCGGATTAAAAATACCTGAAGATATAAGTATAGTATCATATAATGATAATATAACCGCCCAGTTTATAGTGCCTGCATTAACTACTGTTAAAATACACATGGAGTTTATGGGTGAAACTGCTGTAGAGTTAATGCTTGAAAAGTTAAGAGATGGAAGGGAAATAGCTAAAAAAATTGTTATACCAACAAAACTCATAAAAAGAGATAGTTGCTGCATCGTAAATTAAAGTTTTTGATCATTATTTTCTTGTATAAAATAATCACATTGAAATGACATTAATGTAGTTTGAGGCTTATAAAAAGGGATATTCATTTAAGGTATCTATCATAATATAAAAAATTATATTATAATAGGTATTAACAAAGATTAATTATTGAAAATTTTAGTGTAATATGTGGGAGGGTGATATTTATGTATGATGTGATCATTATAGGGTCAGGGGTAGTAGGAGCCGCTATTGCTAGGAAACTTTCAAGATATAATTTGAAAATATGTATTTTAGAAAAAGAAGATGACGTTTCCACTGGTGCGTCAAAAGCCAATAGTGGGATAGTTCATGGCGGATATGCGGCTAAGTATGGTACATTAAAAGGACAATTATGCGGGAAAGGTAACAAAATGTATAGAGAACTCCAGGAAGAATTAAATTTTGGATACCGGAAAACAGGAGCTTTAGTTATCGGATTTAATATTGAGGATGAGCAGAAAATTATGGAGCTTTACGAGAATGGCCTGAAAATGGGATGTGATGATTTAGAGATAATTAGAGGAGATAAACTAAAAGAATTAGAACCACACTTAAATAGTGATGTAACGGTAGCACTATATGCTAAAAGTGTAGGGGTTACCTCACCCTATGAATTTACTATTGCATTAGTGGAAAATGCTATCACGAATGGTGTAGAGCTTAAGCTTTTGAATGAAGTATTATCTATAGAAAATCTAGAAGAAAAATTTATTGTACACACAAATAAAGAGAACATTGAAGCAAGATATGTTATAAATGCTGCTGGACAATACAGCGATAAAATAGCTAATATGCTAGGTATGTATGATTTTAAAATAATGCCTAAAAAAGGTCAATATATTTTGATGGGAAAAGACCAAGGTCACTTGGTGAATACTGTTATTTTTCAAGTCCCCACAGATAAAGGCAAAGGAATATTAGTAACTACAACTTATCATGGTAATTTTATGATAGGACCTAATTCAGAAGAAATAAGTGATAAAGATGATGTAGCAACCACCACTGAGACTTTAAAAGATGTAATAGATACAGCTAGAAGGTCTATACCTGATTTTGATGTAAGAAAGACCTTAACTACTTTTTCAGGTATAAGAGCTAGTAGCAATACAGGGGATTTTATAATTGAGGAAAGCCGAGTTAAAAGATTCATAAATGTTGCTGGTATAGATTCGCCAGGACTTACATCATCACCAGCAATAGCTGAGATGGTTGCAGATATACTTGTGAACTGCGGAATAGTTCTTGTGGAGAAAGATAATTTTATTTCATATAGAAAAGGAATAATAGTTAAAAAGGATAATAATTTTCAGGGAAAAATTGATGATGAAGATCCAACAAAGAATATAATATGCAGATGTGAAGTAGTCACAGAATCAGAAATTGTGGATGCTATTCATAGAAACATACCCATTAATTCTACAGATGCTATTAAAAGGAGGACAAGAGCTGGAATGGGGACTTGCCAAGCCAATTTTTGTAGGCGTAGAGTAGTGGCTATAATAGCTAGAGAACTTAATATTGAAGAAGATAAAGTCACCGTAAGAGGAGATAGTTCATCTAAAACACCTGTTAGAGCGGAAATAAATTTGATTAGAAAATTGAAATAAGTTCGACATTTAGGCCGAACTGTGATAATATTATTAATGCGAGTAAGCCAGACAATCGCTGCTGTAGAAATACAGGAGAGGAAAGTCCGAGCTCCATAGGGCAAGGGTGCTGGCTAACTACCAGTGGAGGCGACTCTAAGGAAAGTGCAACAGAGATATACCGCTAAAGGTATTCTAAAAGTTCAGTTTTTCTGAACTTTGTGAATATACTAGTAAGGGTGGAAAGGCGAGGTAAGAGCTCACCAGCGCACTGGCGACTTTGCGGCTATGTAAACCCCATCTGGAGCAAGATCGAATAGGAAAGCATTTTGGGACTGCCCGTCCCGCTTTCGGGTGTATCGCTTGAGCCTATTGGAAACAATAGGCCTAGATAGATGATTGTCTAATACAGAACTCGGCTTATAGACTTACTCGCACCATTGAAGACACTATGTTTAATGCATGGTGTTTTTTATTTTGTCACCCCTTTGCCACCCAAAATATTATTTAATTTTTCAGTTGCGTTTTTTTGCATCGCTTTATTGACATGACTATAAATATTCAGGGTTGTATTTATATCTTTATGGCCTAGTCTTGTTTGAATAGTTTTGAAGTCTATTAAAACTCCTGCTATAATAAGGGCAACAGGTAGAATCATTTTTGCTATGCTTAATCCTATGCTGAGAACCCTTCCTCTAAAGTCGTCTGGAATAGTCTTCTGTAGTAGTCATATGGAAATGGTTGCAGAAACTATAAACTTACTAAATGGACATCATGTAGATCATGAGGATTTGGGAGTTGGAGAAATTCAAACTCTAGTTCAGGCAGGATTATCACCAGTATTAGTGATATTTTGACTTATCAACGCCAGGTAAATTTTTTGATGCACCTAATCCAACTGCACCAAGTTTTGAAAATCCAAGACAATAGAATTAAAATTAATTTTTATAAGTACACCTTTGGTTATTCTATTTTATAAAGGTGTTTTCTTAAATTTTTATAATCAGCAACTCAATAAATTGGAAGTAATTGCAGATCCAGTAAATACTCATGCAGTAAAATTAAAAGGGCAGTCTCCGAAGAGGCTGCCAAATTTGTTGTTATATAGTTTTCAATAATAAGGATTTTCTACAAAAATATTTATTGCTTAATTTTGTATGTGCAAGAATAACGTCTGATTAATTTTCTAGGGTTTTAAATTAGTTAATTATGATAATCATTAACTGAATATTCTATATCCTTTGCTTTTCTATAATTAAGAATAATAAAATTAAGTTAGCAAAACATATATTATAAGATTTTATTATATTACAACAGTTTAGTATAAAATTGGAGGTATATATATGAAAAAGAAGAAAGTAATTAGGATGTTTTTAATTGTTTGTTTAATTATTATTATAATAGGACCTTTTATGTTTACAGGTTTGATTGCCTCAAAGTATGGAAAGCTTAATATTATGACCGATATAATATTAACAATAGGTAATCTTACCAAACCAGGGTCACTAAATGTTAAGTCAATACCTGAAATACGAGATTACCTAAATAAAAACGAAAAGAAATGGAATGCTAAACCAATACCATTTTCAAACATAAAAAATATGAATATACCATCAGCTTCAAATCAGGTTCCAGTCAGGATTTATACACCTTCGACTGGAGATAAGTTTCCAGTTATTATTTATTCCCACGGTGGATTTTGGATGGCTGGTAATTTAGATGGTAGAGATAATTTATGTAGGAAACTTTCAAATAATACAAATGCAATAGTGGTGTCTGTTGACTATCGTCTTGCACCTGAAAATCCTTTTCCAGCTGGGCTTAATGATGTATATAGTGTTCTACAGTGGGTCTCTAAAAATGCCGAAAGTATTCACGGTAATCCAATTAAAATATGTGTTGCAGGAGACAGTGCAGGTGGCAATTTGTCTGCAGCAGTTTCTCAAATGGCACGTGATAAAGCTGGCCCACATATAACTTGTCAGGTACTAATTTATCCATCAACAAATATTTCCCAATTAAGCACTAATTCTTGGACTTATTTTGGTATTAACTACACGCCTACAAAGGAGGATTCACAAAAGTTTTTGTCATTATATACTCCAAAAATTCAAGAAAGAAAAAGTCCATATGCTTCGCCTATACTTGCTAAAGATTTTAAAAAATTGCCGGATGCACTTGTTATAACAGCAGAATTTGATCCACTGAGAGATGAGGGAGAGGATTATGCAAGAAAATTAAAGGTAGCAGGTGTACAATCGGTTTTTACAAGATATAAAGGTGTTATACATGGCTTTATTACAATGGATAAAGTTTTAAAGCAAGCTGATAAGGCCACCAATGAAATCTCCATATATCTGCAAAAGGAATTCAATAAAAAATAGAAATAAGTAAAAGGTTCTTTGAATCGCTCACACTTTTTCATTGCCTCGATATAATGATAATGTATGTGTTTTTTATCGTAATGTTCGCTTCACTTACAATATCTGAAATGTGCCTGTCACCTTTCAAAAAGTGGAAATGAATCTATTATTAAAATTCAATAATAACTAGTTTCATAAATTAGTATAGAAATCTTCTAGTGCATGTAGTTAATTTACAATTATTATTTTCATTTTATAATTTAATAAAACAATAACACTTAAATAGTTATATAATATATAAAATTTTTTTATTTCTAAACAGTTTTTCTATCTCTTTTGTGAAGAAGTGTTTTATTTCATCTAAGCCTTCCTTTTGGTATACAAACTTTCCATATCCAAATTGTCCATATTTATACTTACGATGTTCATCGTTCATGGGTAGTTTACTTTTAGGAAATACTTGAAGTATTCTATTCTTAGCTATTGTAGTATATCGGTGAGATATAACTTCAAAAGTTACTGGAAATTTTAAATCATTTGGAATCTTGGCGCTCAATTCTAGTAATAAATCATGATATTCTTCTTTCCAATTAGGGTAAATAAATATAGGAGCAATTAAAAAGCCCATAGGATATCCGGCTTTAGCAACCTTTATACTTGCTTCTATTCTTTTATCACGAGAGGCTGTAAAATGTTCATATTGATTTATAATCGAAGAAGTATTAATACTAAATCTTATCTCTGTATGACCATTGTGTTCTAAGTTAAGCAATGAGTCTATATCATTGTATTTTGTTACAAATCTAAATCTAGCATTTTCGCTGTTACCAAAGAATCTTATAGCTTTTTCTAAAGAATTGGTATACGGCTCTACAGGTATAGGATCAGATGTAGCAGCCCCTTCAAATATAGTTATGTCAGGTAACCTTTCATCTATATATTTCTGAGCTTGATTAAGAATATCACCTACATTAGCATAGATTTTTACAAAAGGCTTATCTCCCAGCATAGTATTTAAATAACAGTATTCACACTCTCCCATACATCCGCTTACTAAAGGCAGTTGGTAATGAGCTGATGGTTTACATGATTGAAACTTTAAACTCTTCTTAGTTCCAACTACTAAAGTATTCTTACCTTCTCTATATTGAGAGAATAAATCATCACCTGGAATGTGTTGTTTAACTCTATTAGTTGTCAAATTTATAATTTGGATATTAGTATTATCCTCATACTTAGTAAGAATATTCTTAGCCATATCATATTTTAATGAATCTTTCTCAAATATAACTCTATTCGGTATAAACATATTTTCCACTAATAAAACCAGCATAAAACAAAGTGATTTTATTCGCTCCTCTCTTTACTTTTACTTGCAAATGTATTTTACTATCATAGTTTTTAAAATTGTTAAATTATGAGTCAAACCTATCTACTTTAAAAAGTTTTAGATCTTCATACACTTATATCTGTAGCTTAATTTAAATCATATTATACTATTTGTTAAATTTACGAAGTATATACTAGTAACACTTAAAAAGAATTTACAGATATTTTTATGTTAACGGATATGCGCCTGCTAGAATTTTTGTGATAATATAGTTTTAACAAAGTAACTGCATATTAAAACAAGTGAAGAATATTTGTTAAAGAGGTGAAAGTATGAATGAAATAATAAAACAAGAAATTAAAGAATAATTTTTCAAGAATAAAGGCTATGCTACAACAAAAGAAATATCAGACAAGGGTATAAATAGATATTATATTAGTATCCTTGAAAAATCAGGCTTTATTCTAAAAATAAAAACAGGGTTATATAAGTGGGTAGATTATGATTTTCAATACAATTTTGAATTAGTTGATGTATTTAAAATAGTTCCTAAATGGATATTGTGCCTTACTTCTGCATTAGCTTATCATGATTTAACAACGATTAACCCTTGGCAGTATGAGATTGCTATAGAAAGAAGCAGTAAAGTTATAATTACTGAGTATCCACCAATTAAACTTCTATATTTTTCACAAAAACAGGGCAAGAAAAACGTTGGCCAAAATCAAGTTATAACTTATTATTTTAATGTAGATAAATGCAAAAACTGTGCTAAAAAGAATGGGTGTTATAAAGAAGATGCAAA
>NZ_JAHLEF010000057.1 GCF_018861755.1 Clostridium sp. CF012
ACATACTCCATTCTTCGACGGATATAGACCACAATTTTACTTCAGAACAACTGATGTAACTGGATCAATCAAATTACCAGACGGAATGGAAATGGTAATGCCAGGAGATCATATTGACATGAACGTTGAATTAATAACTCAAGTAGCAATGGATGAAGGATTAAGATTTGCTATAAGAGAAGGCGGAAGAACTGTAGGTTCAGGCGTTGTTACTTCAATAGTTAAATAGTATAAAGAAAAAGCCACAATTAAATTGGATATAAACTAGGCCTTTTGGCCTAGTTCCTAGAAAATAAAATATGAATGTTGAACTTGAGGTAAAAGGAACGTTTAATGAAAAAACACCTTGAACTAATCCATTGACATATCTATTAAGTTGTGATAAATTGTTTAAGTAAAATAAAAAAATACTAAAGATAGCGTAATGCTTATTATGCATTGGCTTTCTTAAATAGATGGAAAACCGGGAGGTGTAGATTGTGAGAGTAAAAGTAACATTAGCATGTACTGATTGCAAACAGAGAAATTACAATTCAATGAAAAACAAAAAAAATAACCCAGACAGGATAGAAATGAAAAAATACTGTAAGTTCTGCCACAAACATACACTTCATAAAGAGACAAAATAATACAGCATAAAACACAAAACGTTGGGGGATGTGAATGAAATGGCTGTTGCTGGTAACATTAAAGTAAAAGAAAAATCAAACCCAAAAGGAATAGTAAAGTTTTTCAAGGACCTTAAGGCAGAAGCAAAAAGAATAACTTGGCCCTCTAAAAAAGATATTAAAAAGGCAACTATTGCGGTGGTAAGTTTTTCTCTTATTTTTGTAATCTTTGTAGGTTTGTTGGATTATGGTTTTCAGAACCTCTATAAACTAATTTTTAAATAAGGTAAAAAAAGGAGGTAGGGGACGGATCACTCCACCCTTTGAGCTATGGCAGATAAAGCTAAATGGTATGTTGTACATACATATTCTGGTTATGAAAATAAAGTTAAAGCCAACCTAGAAAAGGCAATCGAAAATAGAAATCTTGAAGAATTTGTACATGACATTCAAGTTCCTATGGAAGAAGTAGTTGAAGTAAAGGATGGAAAGAAAAAGATAACTTTTAAAAAAGTATTCCCAGGTTATGTAATGGTTAAAATGCTTATGACAGATGAATCATGGTATATAGTTAGAAACACAAGAGGTGTAACAGGATTCGTAGGACCGGGTTCTAAACCGGTGGCTCTTACTGAAGAAGAAGTTAGAACTATGGGAATTGCAGAAAAAGTAATAGTTGTTGACTACGAAATAGGTGAGAACATTCAGGTAACATTTGGACCTTTAGAAGGATTTGTTGCGTTAATACAAGAAATTCATTTGGAAAAGCATAAAGTTAAAGCACTAATTGATATGTTTGGCAGGGAAACGCCTGTTGAACTAGAATTTAATCAAATACAAAAATTAGACTAGGTACTAAGTGGGAGGATTTTTAATCCGCATTACCACAATATAGGAGGTATAAACTCATGGCTAAGAAAATAACAGGAATGATAAAACTTCAACTTCCTGCAGGAAAAGCAACCCCAGCACCACCAGTAGGTCCAGCACTTGGACAACACGGTGTTAATATCATGGGATTCTGTAAAGAATTCAACGCAAAAACTGCTGATCAAGCAGGCATGATAATACCAGTAGTAATAACAGTATATCAAGATAGATCTTTTAGTTTCATACTAAAAACTCCACCAGCAGCAATACTATTAAAGAAAGCAGTTGGACTCGAAAGTGGTTCAGGAGCTCCGAACACAACTAAAATTGCAACAGTTTCTAAAGCTAAAGTAAGAGAAATTGCAGAGATCAAGATGCCAGACTTAAATGCAGCATCAATTGAAGCTGCTATGAGTATGATAGCTGGAACAGCAAGAAGTATGGGAATAGTTGTAGAAGAATAAATTTCTATAAATTACGTGGGAGGTAAAAACCGTTATAACCACGAAGGAGGATACTAATATGGGAAAAAATTACATAGAGAGTTCTAAACTTGTAGATAAAACCGCTCTATATACACCAACAGAAGCTATGGAACTTGCGGTGAAAACAGCTAAGGCTAAATTCGATGAAACTATCGAGCTTGCTGTAAGTCTTGGTGTTGATCCAAGGCATGCAGACCAACAAGTTAGAGGAGCAGTAGTGCTTCCTCATGGAACAGGTAAGACAGTTAGAGTTCTAGTTTTTGCTAAAGGCGAAAAAGCTAAAGAAGCAGAACTTGCGGGCGCTGATTTTGTTGGAAATGATGAATTAGTTGATAAAATCCAAAAAGAAAATTGGTTTGAGTTTGATGTAGTTGTTGCTACACCAGATATGATGGGTGTTGTTGGTAAATTAGGTAGAGTATTGGGACCTAAGGGGTTAATGCCAAATCCAAAATCAGGAACAGTAACATTTGATGTTACTAGAGCAATAAATGAAATAAAAGCTGGTAAAGTTGAGTATAGAGTTGATAAAACTTCTATAATTCATGTACCACTTGGAAAAGCATCTTTTGGCGCTGAAAAATTAGTTCAAAACTTTCATGCTTTAATGGAAGCGGTAGTTAAAGCTAAACCAGCAGCAGCTAAGGGACAATACTTAAAGTCAGTTTCAGTGTCTAGCACAATGGGACCTGGAGTAAAAATCAATCAGTCTAAAGTATTAGACTAGTATTGACAATTAGACTTAAGTATGATATAATTCACAAAGTAAAATAGATAATATTCCGTAGATAGTAGGTGCGAAAGCGTAAAAGACAACATACCTACCGAGGATTCCAATAAATGTACTTTTGTACGATTATTAGGTCTCTTCGCATCTGCGGAGAGATTTTATTTTTTATAAAGCAGTTAAAAACTGTGAGGAGGTGGATATACAGTGTTAAGCAATAATAGACAATTAAAAGAAGCAAAAGTAGCGGAAATAAAAGAAAAATTACAAAAAGCTCAAGGTGTAGTACTTAGTGAGTATCAGGGTTTAAATGTAGAAGACGATACACTACTTAGAAAAAACCTTAGAGAAGCTGGAGTGGAATATAAAGTTTATAAAAACACACTAGTTATTCTTGCAGCTAGAGAATTAGGAATTGAAGGTATAGTAACACACCTAAAAGGATCTATTTCAATAGCTTTCGGATATGAAGAACCAACAGTTGCAGCTAGAGTTTTAAATGAATTTGCAAAAACTCATAAAAAATTAGAGCTTAAAGCAGGAATAATCCAAGGCGAAATATTTGATGCTGCACAAGTTAATCAATTGGCATCAATACCACCAAGAAATGTTTTACTTGCAAAATTACTTGGAAGCTTCAAAGCTCCAATATCAAATCTTGCATACGTATTGAATTCAATTAAAGAGCAAAAAGAGTTAGCAGAGTAATATTTTAATTATTAGGCTGAAATACATAGCGCAAAATTTAATTGATTCAAATTTTTAAGAAGAAAATAATATATATATGAAAAAAATTCGGAGGTGCATTTATAATGACAAGAGAAGAAATTATTCAAGCTGTAAAAGATATGAGTGTTTTAGAATTAAATGAATTAGTAAAAGCTTGCGAAGAGGAATTTGGCGTAAGTGCTGCAGCACCAGTTGCAGCTGCAGGAGCTGCTACAGCTGCTGTTGAAGAAAAAACTGAATTTGATGTAGTTTTAACTAGTGCTGGTCCTAACAAAATTAAAGTTATTAAAATTGTTAGAGAATTAACAGGACTAGGACTCAAAGAAGCTAAAGATATAGTTGATGGAGCTCCTAAAACTATTAAAGAAGCTGTAAACAAAGAAGACGCTGAAGCTATAAAAGTTAAACTTGAAGAAGTTGGCGGCGGAGTAGAAATAAAATAATTTTATTATAAAATGAGGGTACTTTTATATAAGAGTGCCCTTTTTTTGAAATGTTATGTTGACATAGAAATATAATTGTGATAATATAGCATAATGCACTGAAAATTAGTAGTTTATCAGTAAGAAAAATGTAATTACTCATAGAAGTGTATTAAATTAATAAAAATGGTTAGAATATGATAAAAATGTGTGAATCCAGAAACACAAAGTCCTAGGGGAAGGTGTGTTTTTGGTTATTTTAGTTTATGCAAGGGGTGAAAGCTGATGGTACATCCTGTCCAATTAGGTAAAAGAACAAGAATGAGTTTTTCAAAAATAGGGGAAGTAACTGATATGCCAAATTTAATTGAAATTCAGTTAGACTCTTATAATTGGTTTTTAAAAGAAGGACTTCAAGAGGTTTTTGACGATATAAATCCTATCCAGGATTATACAGGTAATCTTGTTCTAGAGTTTGTAGGATACAAACTTGATACAGATAACATTAAGTATTCTGAAGAACAGTGTAAAGAAAGAGACACAACATACGCGGCTCCTCTAAAAGTTAAAGTTAGACTGCGTAATAATGAAACTGGTGAAATCAAAGAACAAGAAGTCTTTATGGGAGATTTCCCTCTTATGACACCTCAAGGAACATTTGTTATTAATGGAGCAGAAAGAGTTATAGTTAGTCAATTAGTTAGATCTCCAGGGGTTTACTACAATTATTCTGTTGATAAAACAGGAAAAAAACTTTACTCTTCAACAGTAATTCCAAACAGAGGGGCATGGCTTGAGTATGAAACAGATTCTAATGATATTGTTTATATTAGAATTGACAAGACAAGAAAACTGCCTATAAGTATTTTGGCTAGAGCTATGATGGATAATGGTAGCGATTTAGACTTGCATGAGTTATTAGGTGAGGAAGAAAGACTAACTGCCACCATAGAAAAAGACAATACAAAAACAAGAGAAGAAGCATTGATAGAAATATATAAGAGGCTAAGACCAGGCGAGCCACCTACAGTGGATAGTGCGGTATCTCTTATTGATTCATTATTCTTTGATGCAAAAAGATATGATTTATCAAGAGTTGGTAGATACAAATTTAATAAAAAGTTGTCAATTAATCACAGAATTGCAAACCAAATTGCTGCTGAGAATATTGTTAACCCTATAACTGGGGAAGTTATAGTTGAAAAAGATGAAAAGATAGACAGAGAAACTGCTCTAGACATTCAAAACTTGGGAATTAATGTAGTAGATCTTCAAGTAGAGGATAAAGTAATAAGAGTAATAGGAAATAACTTTGTCAACATTAATAAAGTAGTTAAATTTGATATATCTGATCTTAATATTAGGGAAATGGTTCATTACCCAACCCTAAAAGGAATATTAGATAACTTTACTGATGAAGAAGCAATTAAAGAGCAAATTAAACTTAACAAAAGCAGATTAATACCAAAACATATAATTAAAGATGATATGTATGCTACAGTGAGCTACGAGTTAGGACTAACTTATGATATCGGTTATATTGATGATATTGATCATTTGGGAAATAGAAGAATTAGATCTGTAGGAGAACTTCTGCAGAATCAATTTAGAATAGGCTTATCTAGAATGGAAAGAGTTGTAAAAGAAAGAATGACAATTCAAGACCAAGAAGGAATAACGCCTCAAGCTCTTATAAACATAAGGCCAGTAGCTGCAGCTATAAAAGAATTTTTTGGTAGTTCACAACTTTCTCAGTTCATGGATCAAACGAATCCATTGTCAGAACTTACAAATAAGAGAAGATTATCTGCACTAGGACCTGGTGGACTTTCAAGGGAGAGAGCTGGTTTTGAAGTTAGAGACGTACATTACTCACATTATGGTAGAATGTGCCCTATAGAAACTCCAGAAGGACCAAACATCGGACTTATTAACTCTCTTGCTAGTTATGCTAAAGTAAATGAGTATGGGTTTATTGAAACACCATATAGGGTTGTAGATAAGAAAACATCAGTAGTTACAAATAAAATAGTGTATATGACTGCAGATGAAGAAGATGCATACCTAGTAGCACAGGCAAGTGAGCCAATTAGTGAAGATGGTACTTTTGTAGACAAAAAAATAACTGTAAGAGCTAAGCACGAAGTAATGGTTGTTCCAAAAGAAGAAGTTGACCTTATGGATATATCACCAAGGCAAATAGTTTCCGTTGCTACTGCAATGATACCTTTCCTTGAAAATGATGACGCCAGTCGTGCACTAATGGGTTCTAACATGCAACGTCAAGCAGTACCACTACTAAAATCACAAGCACCGATTGTTGGTACAGGGATAGAATACAGAGCCGCAGTAGACTCAGGTGTTCTTCCAAAAGCTAAAAATGCAGGTGTAGTTGAATATGTAAGTGCAAATGAAATTAGAGTAAGAAGAGATTCAGATAATGAACTTGATACTTATAAAATTCTTAAGTTTAAAAGATCCAATCAAGGTACGTGTATAAATCAAAGACCTATAGTTAATAAAGGTGAAAAAGTTGGAATAAATACTGTACTCGCAGATGGACCTTCAACAGACCTTGGAGAAATAGCTTTAGGTAAGAATATTCGTATTGGATTTGTAACTTGGGAAGGTTATAACTATGAGGATGCAATGCTAATATCTGAAGAACTTGTTCGTGATGATATATTTACTTCAGTTCATATTGAAGAATACGAATCAGAAGCAAGAGATACGAAACTTGGACCAGAAGAAATAACTAGAGACATCCCTAATGTCGGAGAAGATGCACTTAAAGACATAGATGAGGGTGGAATAATAAGAATAGGTGCTGAAGTAAGATCTGGAGATATCCTAGTTGGAAAAGTAACTCCTAAGGGTGAAACAGAACTTACTGCAGAGGAAAGATTATTAAGAGCAATATTTGGTGAAAAAGCAAGAGAAGTAAGAGATACATCACTTAGAGTGCCACATGGCGAAGCTGGAATAATAGTTGATGTTAAAGTGTTCACTAGAGAAAATGGTGATGAACTTCCACCAGGTGTAAATGAACTAGTTAGATGTTATATAGCTCAAAAGAGGAAAATATCTGTAGGAGATAAAATGGCAGGAAGACACGGTAATAAAGGGGTTATCTCTAGAGTATTACCAGTAGAAGATATGCCGTTTTTACCTGATGGAAGACCACTTCAAATATGCTTAAATCCACTTGGAGTTCCTTCTCGTATGAATATAGGCCAGGTATTAGAAGTCCATTTAGGATGGGCAGCTAGTGAACTCGGTTGGCATATTGCAACACCAGTATTTGATGGTGCCCTTGAGGAAGAAATTGAAGCATGTTTAGAAAAAGCAGGATACCATGCAGATGGAAAAACTGACTTATATGATGGAAGAACGGGAGAAGCATTTGATAGCAGAGTTACTGTTGGATATATGTATATCTTAAAGCTACATCATTTAGTTGATGATAAAATACATGCTAGATCAACAGGACCATATTCTCTAGTAACACAGCAACCATTAGGTGGTAAAGCACAGTTTGGTGGCCAAAGATTTGGAGAAATGGAAGTTTGGGCACTAGAAGCTTACGGTTCAGCTCATACTCTGCAAGAAATTCTGACAGTTAAATCTGATGATGTTGTAGGTAGGGTTAAAACTTATGAAGCAATAGTTAAAGGTGAGAATATACCAGAACCTGGTGTTCCTGAATCCTTTAAAGTTCTTATAAAAGAATTGCAAGCGTTGTGTCTGAATGTAAAAGTTCTTACTGACGATTTAGAAGAAATTAAACTGAAGGAATCAGTTGATGATGAAATTGAAGAGTTAAATTTAAATGTTAACATAGAAGGATCAGAAGATATAATTCCTGAGGCACCAACGGAAGAGTACATCGAACTTGTCGATGATGACGAAGAAGTAGATATTGATATAAATTACGATGAAATACCCTTAGAAGAATTTGGTGAGGACTTAGAATTAAATGATTTTAATGATGAACATTAATATGAAGGGAGGATGTACCCTTGTTTGAATTTAATAATTTCGATGCTATTCAAATAGGATTAGCATCACCAGAGCAAATCAGAGAATGGTCAAAGGGTGAAGTTAAAAAACCTGAGACTATAAACTATAGAACTTTAAAACCTGAAAGAGATGGACTCTTTTGTGAAAGAATATTTGGACCAATTAAAGATTGGGAATGTCACTGTGGAAAATATAAGAGAGTAAGATATAAAGGAATAGTTTGTGATAGATGTGGCGTTGAAGTTACAAAATCTAAAGTAAGACGTGAAAGAATGGGGCATATTGAACTTGCTGCTCCAGTTTCTCACATTTGGTATTTCAAAGGAATACCATCTCGTATGGGACTTATTTTAGATATGTCACCTAGATCTCTCGAAAAAATTCTTTATTTTGCATCTTATGTAGTATTGGATCCAAAAGAAACATCACTACTTAAGAAACAAATCCTTAGTGAAAAAGAGTATAGAGAAGCTATTGATAAGTTTGGAGCTGATAGTTTTGTAGCTGGTATGGGCGCAGAATCTGTAAAAGTACTGCTACAAGATATAAACTTAGAAGAGTTATCTAAGGAATTGAAGGAAGATTTAAAAACAAGCACAGGACAAAAAAGAATTAGAAGTATTAGAAGACTGGATGTGTCAGAATCCTTCAGAAAATCTAAAAATAAACCGGAATGGATCATAATTGATGTAATTCCAGTAATACCTCCTGATTTAAGACCAATGGTACAATTAGATGGAGGAAGATTTGCTACTTCTGATTTAAATGATTTGTATAGAAGAGTAATAAACAGAAACAATAGATTGAAAAAGCTTCTAGATTTAGGAGCTCCAGATATAATTGTTAGAAATGAAAAAAGAATGCTTCAAGAAGCTGTAGATGCATTAATTGATAATGGAAGAAGAGGAAGGCCAGTTACAGGACCAGGGAATAGACCTTTAAAATCTCTATCTGACATGTTAAAAGGAAAGCAAGGAAGATTCAGACAAAACTTACTTGGAAAACGTGTTGATTATTCAGGTCGTTCAGTTATAGTTGTTGGACCAGAACTGCAAATGTATCAATGTGGTCTTCCGAAAGAAATGGCTTTAGAATTATTTAAGCCTTTTGTTATGAAAAAACTAGTTGGAAGTGGAGTAGCTCATAATATTAAGAGCGCGAAAAGAATGGTAGAGAGGGTTATGCCTCAAGTGTGGGATGTACTTGAAGAAGTAATATCTGATCATCCTGTGCTACTCAATCGTGCACCTACACTTCATAGATTAGGAATTCAAGCTTTCCAACCTGTACTTGTAGAAGGTAGGGCAATTAAACTACATCCGCTAGTATGTACTGCTTACAATGCTGACTTTGACGGAGACCAAATGGCGGTACACGTACCTCTATCTGTTGAAGCTCAAGCTGAAGCAAGGTTCTTAATGCTTGCTGCACATAATATCATGAAACCTTCAGATGGTAAACCAGTTTGCGTACCTACTCAGGATATGGTTTTAGGAGCTTACTACCTAACCATTGACAAAGATGGTGCTAAAGGTGAGGGAAGAGCATTCTCATCACCAGATGAAGTAATAATGGCTTATTCTGTAAAGGATATTGATATTCATGCTAAAATTAAAGTTAAGATGTCTGGAATAGTCAATGGCGTTAGTATAACTTCCGTTATAGAAACTACACCAGGAAAATTAATTTTTAATGAAACTATACCTCAAGATTTAGGATTTATTGACAGGAGTATACCTGGAAATGAATTGAAATTTGAGATAGACTTCTTGGTAAGTAAAAAAAATCTTGGTAGTATTATTGATAAATGCTACTTAAAATATGGTCCTTCAGAAACTTCTAAAATGCTAGACAAAATAAAGGCTACAGGATATCACTATTCAACAATTGGAGCAATTACAGTTGCTACATCTGACATGGTGGTTCCAGAGGCTAAAAAGGCATTGCTTGCAGATGCAGATGAAACTGTTGATAAAATAGAGAAGATGTATCGAAGAGGGTTTATATCTGAGGAAGAAAGATATGAAAGAGTAATAGAAAAATGGACTAAGACTACAGAAGATGTAGCAAATGCACTAATGGATAGTTTGGATAAATTTAATCCAATATTCATGATGGCAGATTCAGGTGCCAGAGGATCTAAGAGTCAGATCAAACAATTAGCAGGTATGAGAGGCCTTATGGCTAATCCTTCTGGTAAGATCATCGAGTTACCTATTAGAGCATCCTTTAGAGATGGGCTAGACGTATTAGAATATTTTATCTCAACTCATGGAGCTAGAAAAGGTAACGCGGATACAGCACTTAAGACAGCAGATTCAGGGTATTTAACAAGAAGGCTTGTTGATGTATGTCAAGATGTTATAGTCAGACATGAAGATTGTGGTACAACTGAAGGCTTTGAAGTTTCAGAAATTTGTGATGGAAGTGAAGTAATTGAACAGTTAGTTGAGAGACTTACTGGAAGATATACTGCAGAAGACATTATTCATCCAAAAACGGGAGAGATAATAGTACCGAAAGATGAATACATGAACATTACACTGGCAGAAGCAGTTCAAAAGTCTGGTGTGAAAAAAGTTATGATTAGATCAGTATTTACATGTAAAGCTAAGATTGGTGTTTGTGCACACTGTTATGGAATGAACATGGCAACTTCACAAAAAATCAATATTGGAGAAGCAGTAGGAATAATCGCAGCTCAATCCATAGGGGAACCCGGAACACAGCTTACAATGAGAACATTCCATACAGGTGGAGTAGCAGGATCAGATATAACTCAAGGTCTTCCGAGAGTTGAGGAATTATTTGAAGCTAGAAAACCAAAAGGTTTGGCAATAGTAAGTGATGTGAACGGTTCAGTTAAAATGGAAGATACTAAGAAAAAGAGAGTTGTCATTGTAATTTCTGATTCAGGAGAAGAATTTAGTTATGACATACCATTTGGATCAAGATTAAAAGTTGCAAATGGAGATACAATTGAAGCTGGAGATGAGATAATTGAGGGATCAGTTAACCCACATGATATCTTAAGAATCAAAGGCGTTAATGGAGTTAAGAATTATCTTTCATCTGAAGTTCAAAAGGTTTATAGACTTCAAGGTGTTGACATCAATGATAAGCATTTAGAAGTTGTTGTAAGACAGATGACAAGAAAAGTAAAAGTAGAGGAATCTGGGGATACTGAACTACTTCCAGGAAATTTAGTAGATATCTTCGCATTTGAAGATGCCAACGCTAAAATTGAAGCTGAAGGTGGAGTACCTGCAGAGGGAAAAATTTCTCTATTAGGTATAACTAAAGCAGCCCTTGCAACAGAATCATTCTTATCAGCGGCTTCATTCCAAGAAACTACAAGAGTACTTACTGATGCAGCAATTAAGGGTAAAATAGATCCATTGCTAGGATTAAAAGAAAATGTAATAATTGGTAAGCTAATACCTGCTGGTACTGGAATGACTAGATATAGAACCATAAAAATCAATACTGAAGATGATGAAAAGGTAGAAATTGAAAATGATTTAGAAGTATAAGCTATAACTAGTTGACAGGGTGATGCTAAAATGATAAAATACACCTTGTGTGTGACTTCAATCGAGTAGATATATCACAATTAGATAAATCTTGCGATTTGAATTATGGGGAGGGATAGACATGGTAGGTAAACTTGTAGGTCAGAGGGTCGTTGGAATTAAACAAACCCTAAAAGCGCTAAAAAATAATCAGGGCAAAGTTTTATATATAGCCAAAGATGCTGATAATAATATTACTGATCCTATTTTAAAACTAGCCAAAGTTAATTCCTTGCAAATAATATTTGTAGACACAATGAAAGAACTAGGGAATCTTTGTGACATAGATGTTGCATCTGCAACGGCTTTGCTTCTAGAAGATTAAATTAATGCCAGTAACGAAATAATATAGATATATCCATGCGGTAACATAACTTTTAGTTATGTTACGGTGCATTGATATAAATGAACATGAGCTTATAAAAATAAGGAGGTGAAAACATGCCAACTATTAACCAATTAGTAAGAAAAGGCAGAAAGACATTAGTAACAAAGTCAGCTTCACCAGCACTAAAAGAGTGTCCACAAAAAAGAGGCGTTTGTACAGTAGTTAAAACAACAACACCTAAAAAACCAAACTCTGCATTAAGAAAAGTAGCAAGAGTTAGACTTACAAACGGATACGAAGTTACTGCTTATATACCAGGTGTAGGCCACAACTTACAAGAGCATAGTGTTGTACTTATAAGAGGTGGAAAAGTTAAAGATTTACCAGGAGTTAGATATCACATCATCAGAGGGACATTGGATTCAGCTGGAGTTGCTAACAGACTACAAAGTAGATCTAAATACGGGACTAAAAGACCAAAACAAAAGAAATAATGTTTTGAGTTGGGGTGCAATGTCTTCAGCATTTATATATATGATAATTAATATATTTACATACATTTGCGAAGTACAGAGCGCTTTGCGGTAGAGATACTGAGTACCTATGAGCTAATTTAAATTGTTAAGGAGGGAAGAAAAGTGCCAAGAAAAGGATATATTGCGAAAAGAGATGTTTTACCAGATCCTATGTACAATAGCAAAGTCGTTACAAAGTTAATAAACAATGTAATGGAAGATGGAAAAAGAGGAGTAGCACAAAAAATATGCTATGAGGCTTTTGACATAATTAAAGAAAAAACAGGTAAAGATCCATTAGAGGTGTTTGAAACGGCATTAACTAACATTATGCCATTACTCGAAGTAAAAGCTAGAAGAATAGGTGGAGCTAACTATCAAGTGCCTATCGAAGTTAGACCTGAGAGAAGACAAACATTGGGATTAAGATGGTTACTTATTGCTACAGATAAAAGAGGCGAGAAGTATGCAAGAGAAAAACTTGCTAACGAATTAATCGAAGCTTCAAACAATACTGGAGCAGCAGTTAAGAAAAGAGAAGATACACATAAAATGGCTGAAGCTAACAAGGCTTTTGCTCATTACAGATACTAATACCAAAACTGTTTTGGCTTTGCCAAGACAGTTTTGTCAAATTTAAAATCACCGGTCGAGAGGAGGAACAAATAAGTGGGTAGAGAATATTCTTTAGATAAATTTCGTAATATAGGAATTATGGCTCATATTGATGCTGGTAAAACGACAACAACTGAGCGTATATTATTCTATACAGGAAAAACGCATAAGATAGGCGAGGTTCATGATGGTGGAGCTACCATGGATTGGATGGTTCAAGAACAAGAAAGAGGAATAACAATAACATCTGCTGCTACAACATGCTTTTGGAAAGGTCATAATATAAATATTATCGATACACCAGGGCACGTAGATTTTACAGTTGAAGTTGAAAGATCTTTAAGAGTTCTAGATGGTGCAGTTTCTGTATTCTGTGCAAAGGGTGGAGTTGAACCACAATCTGAAACAGTGTGGAGACAAGCTACCAAGTATAAAGTTCCAAGAATGGCATATGTTAACAAAATGGATATAATGGGTGCTGATTTCTATCGAGTTGTTGGTATGATGAGAGAAAGACTTAGTGCTAATGCAGTTCCAATACAACTTCCAATAGGAAAAGAAGATGTCTTCCTAGGTATTATAGATTTAATTAGAAATGTTGCAGAAGTTTATAAAGATGATTTAGGAACACAAATAGAAGAAATGGAAATACCAGAAGATATGAAAGAATTAACAGCAGAGTATAGAGCAGCTATGGTTGAAGCGATAGCTGAACTAGACGAAGACCTTATGATGAAATATCTTGATGGTGAAGAAATAAGTGAAGAAGAATTGAAAGCAACACTTCGAAAAGGTGTAATTAATAACGAAATAGTACCTGTAATTTGTGGTTCTTCATACAAAAATAAAGGCGTTCAAATGATGATAGATGCGGTTATAGATTATATGCCGTCACCACTTGATATACCGGCTATTAAAGGTCAGGATGTTGATGATGGGGAAAAAATGGAAAGACACCCGAGTGATGATGAGCCAATGGCAGCATTAGCATTTAAAATTGCAACGGATCCTTTTGTTGGTAGACTTTGTTTTGCAAGAATTTATTCCGGCATAATGAAAACTGGTACATATGTATTGAATGCTAACAAAGGTAAAAAAGAAAGAATTGGTAGACTAGTTAAAATGCATGCTAATCACAGAGAAGAAGTTGATGAATTACGTGCAGGGGAATTAGGTGCAATAATTGGACTGAAGAATACAACCACTGGAGAAACACTATGTGATGAAGATCATCCAATATTGTTTGAGACTATGGTTTTCCCAGAACCAGTTATTCATGTAGCTATTGAGCCAAAAACAAAAACTGGTCAAGAAAGAATGGGTATGTCCCTTGCAAAGCTTTCTGAAGAAGATCCAACTTTTAAAACTCATACTGATCAAGAAACTGGTCAAACAATAATTGGTGGAATGGGTGAGCTTCATCTAGAAATCATTGTTGATAGACTTCAGAGAGAATTTAAAGTTGAATGTAATGTAGGTAAGCCACAAGTTGCATATAAAGAAACAATACGTAAAGCAGTTAAAGCAGAAGGTAAATACATTAAACAATCAGGTGGACGTGGACAATACGGCCATTGTTGGATAGAGTTAATACCGACTACTGAACCTTATTCTTTTGAAAATGCTACTGTTGGTGGATCTATTCCAAAAGAATTTATCGGACCAATTGAGAACGGAATTAAAGAAGCATCCAAGAATGGTATTCTTGGTGGATACCCAGTTCTTAACTTTAAAGTTAAAGTAGTTGATGGGTCATACCATGATGTTGACTCAAACGAAATGGCATTTAAGGTTGCTGGTTCTATGGCATTCAAAGCTGCTATGGCAAAAGCGGATCCAGTATTGCTTGAGCCAGTAATGAAAGTTGAAGTAACAGTACCAGAAGAGTACATGGGAGATGTTATGGGAGACCTTAACTCAAGAAGAGGTAGAATAGAAGGAATGGAAGCTCAATCCGGAGCTCAAGTAATTAGAGCAATGGTTCCATTATCAGAAATGTTTGGATATTCTACAACGCTTAGATCAAGAACTCAAGGTAGAGGAGTATACAGCATGGAATTTGCTGCATATGAACCAGTACCAAAGGGTATTCAAGAGCAAGTTATAGGGACTAAACAATAATCAAATTATAAGATAATATGCAAATATAAGGAGGAATACAAAATGGCAAAAGCAAAGTTTGAAAGAACTAAACCGCATGTAAACATTGGAACAATAGGACACGTAGATCACGGCAAGACAACATTAACAGCTGCTATAACAGCAGTACTTGCAACTAAGGGCTTAGCACAAGCATCTAGGTTTGACCAAATTGACAAAGCACCAGAGGAAAGAGAAAGAGGAATTACAATAAATACTTCACACGTTGAGTATGAAACAGTAAACAGACATTATGCACACGTTGATTGCCCAGGACATGCCGATTATGTAAAGAACATGATCACTGGAGCAGCACAAATGGATGGA
>NZ_JAHLEF010000058.1 GCF_018861755.1 Clostridium sp. CF012
TAGAGGTGTAAGCATGGTAACATGTTCAGCTGACTAATACTAATAAGTCGAGGGCTTGACCTTAATATATATGAAGCGAAAAATTTCACTGTGCAATTTTGAGAGAATATTTTTCTGTAAAGAAAAAAATATCTCTATATGGAGATAATAATGAGAAGATATTTTATATCTAATATCCGTAGTCAACGACGGTAGATTCTCAATTATTATTGCTAAAAAACAAATCTGGTGATTATGGCATGAAGGTAACACCCGTTCCCATACCGAACACGATGGTTAAGCTTCAATGCGCCAATGGTACTGCAGGGGTGACCTTGTGGGAGAGTAGGTTGTCGCCAGGTCATAAGGCTCCTTGGTCAAGCGGTTAAGACACCACCCTTTCACGGTGGTAACAGGGGTTCAATTCCCCTAGGAGTCACCATATATATATTGCAGGTGTGGCGGAATGGCAGACGCACTAGACTTAGGATCTAGCGCTTTACGGCATGGGGGTTCAAGTCCCTTCACCTGCACCATATTTATTAAGCGGGTATAACTCAATGGTAGAGTGTTAGCCTTCCAAGCTAATTACGAGGGTTCGATTCCCTCTACCCGCTCCATTTTTTTATTTTATATGTGTTTTTAGCTCAGTTGGATAGAGCAACGCCCTTCTAAGGCGTGGGCCGGGGGTTCGAATCCCTTAAGACACACCATTATATTGTTGGGACGTCGCCAAGCGGTAAGGCACCACACTTTGACTGTGGCATTCGTAGGTTCAAATCCTGCCCTCCCAGCCAATATGGTTTACTAGCTCAGTTGGTAGAGCACATGACTTTTAATCATGGTGTCCGGGGTTCGATTCCCCGGTAAGCCACCAAACTTTATAAGGCTCCTTGGTCAAGAGGTTAAGACACCACCCTTTCACGGTAGTAACAGGGGTTCAATTCCCCTAGGAGTCACCAAAAAAAAGTCCTTGCTAATGCAAGGACTTTTTTGTTGATAATTTTTTGATTTATGAAATAATGGCCAATGTATCCACATAAAATACTCTTATCATTGTGGATATGTTGATAACTTTTATAGATTGGTGTATATTTATAAAAATGGAGTTGAAAATATGTTTATAGATAAAAGAGTTTTTATTGCAGAATTTATAATAAGACCAAATAGGTTTCAAGCTTATGTGAATTTAAATGGCGAGGAATTAATAGTTCACGTTCCAAATACAGGAAGATGCAAAGAAATATTAATTCCTGGATCCAAGGTTTTATTAAGGGAAGAGCTTAATCCTACTAGAAAAACAATATATGACTTAATTGCAGGATATAAAGGTAATAAAATCATTAATATAGATTCACAAATTCCTAATAAAGTTGTTGATGAAGCCTTAAAGAGTAAAAAAATACGGAATCTTGTTAAATATAACATAATACACAGAGAAAAAACTTTTGGAAATAGTAGATTTGATTTTAAACTATCTAATGATATGGGGGAAGAGTATTATCTTGAAGTAAAGGGAGTCACATATGAGGTAGATGGTAAAAGTATGTTTCCAGATGCACCTACAGACCGAGGAACAAAACATTTATTAGAGCTTATAGAGGCTAAAAAAATGGGTTTTGGAGCAGGAGTGCTATTTCTTATTCAAATGAATAACATAGCTAATTTTTCTCCCTATGATGAAATGGACGCAGCTTTTGGAAAGGCTCTAAGATTAGCTTGCAAAAGTGGCGTTGATATCTATGCTTATGAATGTGAAGTTGGTGAAAATTTTATAACTTTAAGTCAGCCGGTTGCGGTTATTTTATAATTATTTTTATGCGCCTTATTGATAATTACTTTGAAATAAGCAATAATTAAACTACATATAATAATAGGTTGAAAATTAAAACGAGGTTAAGGGGGGGAAATTTTGAAATTTATATATTGCCCAATTTGCGGAAGAGAATTAATTGAAAGAGACAGCTGGGATGAAGGTGGGGTTCCATATTGCCCTGTGGATGATATTATGTATTTTGACACACCAAAACCATGTGTAGTAGTTGCGGTTATGAAGGGTAAAGAAATTTTACTTCTTAAACAAAGTTATATTTTTAAGAATTCAAAGGTATTAGTGTCAGGATATGTAACCAACGGAGAATCTGTTGAAGACACTGTATATAGAGAAGTTAAAGAGGAAACTGGAATAACTGTTGGTGATATAAAATATTTGGGAAGTGACTATTTAGCTTCTAAAGAAATAATAATGCTAACTTTTAGTGCTGTTTATATTGAGGGGGAAATAAATAAGTCTTCTGAAGTTGAATGGGTTGATTGGGGCAATATAGATGATGCTATCTGTGAAATGAGTGAAGACGAAATAGGAAAAAGAATTGTTAGAAAATTGCTAAAGGAAATTGAATATAAGGGGAAAAATGCATATAGATGCGATATGGAAACTGATTATTCAGGTATTATAAAGGAAGAAGAGATGGTCCTAAAATAACAATATGGATAAAACATAAAATAATTGTATCAGAAGAATTAAAAATCAACAAGTAGTAATTATTGATTTTTAATTCTTCTGAAGTTGTGTAAAAGAAAATGAAACAATCTAACTAATTAAGGCTATTATGGAATTCTAGTTAAGAGTAGTTCAAGATATTTACCATCAACATAAGTTATGTGAGCTTCATCAATCATCATACCTACAAGGACAAGTTCTGAATACGAGTCATTATCACCTGTAAGATTCCAATAATATTCTTCCATTTCATGACATCTTTGTGTATTTAGGGATTTTTCTAAAAGCTCAAGATCCTCTTCGGACATAGTGGGAATTTCGGCTCTTATAAGTATGACTACTTTTTTGTTTTCTTTATTTATATCAATATGGACATTTTCGGAACCGTGGTTATAACAATAGCCCATTAATTCATTTACTATTTTTATATTTCTTTGATGTGTATGCTTCAATATTATTTAAGCTCCTTTCTAAATGCAGTAATGATTGGTATAAGGATTATACATACTATTCCTCCTGCAAAACCATTGTTGTACAAATTTAAACCACCATGAAGATAGGCAAGATTCATCATTAAACAAATGTGTAAAAAACCAGCAAGGGCACCATAAGCCCATCCAAATTGCCCTGATATAGGGGCCAGTGTTGAACTAAATAAAATGCCTAGGACCATGCTAGGTGAATTGATTGGCCAAATATTTAATAGAGATGAGAGTGTTGCACCTATCATAACAGGGAATACGTTTCGTAGGTGTTTTCCAAATGCACCAAAACCAACAATGGTTAATATTCCACCTATAGTAGGACCATTTAAATCCCCCCCAATTATAAGTAGAAAAACAGTTGAATATATGCCTAGAATGCCCATATTTATAATAGTAATACCCCTTCCAAATAAGAGGTAATAATCACTTACTAATCTGCCTGGTTGTTTATAGAGTTTGAATAAGTTTTTAAAACTTTTACCATTATCGATATATCCAACCATGATCATTACTATAAATAAACAAATTAATACTATAGAAAAAAACAGATTATTTCCTGTAGACCAAAGCAAGCGGCTTTCAAAATTTATACCAAAAGCTCTTAATAATGACATTAATAAGGTTGCAAGAAGTCCAGCTGCAAAACCTATATTATAAAGATTATAACCTTGGTGAAGCTTTAGACAATAAGCTGCCATTGGAGGAAAAATAAAACCAATAAAAGTGCTTAATAATACTCCTATAATGATATTACCCTCAAAGGGTAAATGACCTGAAAATGCTAATTCATTAACAGTAGGAGATAAGGTTGTGGCAAATAGTGCTATTAGAACATAATTTATAAACTTTTCTTTCTGATATCTAGAATATAACCAAATTCCAAAAATAATTGGCCAAATATTTAAAATGTTTTTCCCGAAAAGAGAGAAACCGGCCATGGTGAATAGTGCAGCTACAGTGGAGCCATTTGGCTTTATTCCAACATAAATAAGTAGAAATACAGAGACTAAAACTACTAGTGACATATTAATAAAAGTAGCACCAATGCCTGCAAGTTGTATATAATCTGTTATCAGTATATTAGATTCAAAAAGTATTTTGTTAAAGCCTAGGAAAATTTCCGTTGGGGTATCTGCAACAAAGGCCAAAATCATAAAAAATAAACATAAGCAAATAAACATATAATAGGTTGAATGAATTTTTCGTGGCATTAAGGACCTCCTTCATATTATAAACTGAGACTCTATGTGATTATTTTACAATAAATACAAAATAATTACCAGTATAAATAAAATAATATATGTATTATAGGTAGAATTAAATAAGAATTGTAAGTATAATTATACTTATGATATTAACAACATATTAGTAAGATCATAAAAATTAGGCTAAATAATATATTCGCACTAATATTAAATAATTAGAAAAAAGAAAGAGGGACAAGCATGGAAAAGAACAATGAAAATAAAAATTCAAATAAAAAAGTACCTCAAATAAAAGGAACTTTGAGAAGTCATATGATAGAGCTACCAGTTGCAATAAGAGATGCTAGCGGTATTGTAATATTTGGAAAAAGATTAAAGTCCTTTGTTTTTACTACTGATGTAGCAGTTATAAGAAATACAAACGCTGATGCAGTTATTGCGGTATATCCATTTACGCCTCAGCCAATAATAACGGAAGCATTACTACTTGCTGCAGATGTACCAGTATTTTGTGGTGTTGGCGGAGGAATTACTACAGGGCAAAGAGTAACGAATTTAGCACTAGATGCTGAATTTAAAGGTGCTATGGGGGTAGTAGTTAATAGTCCAATATCCAATGAAGTTGTAACACAAATAAGGGAAACTATAGATATTCCAATAATAGTTACTATTGTATCAGAATTTGAAGATATAGATGCAAGAATAAATGCGGGAGCAACTATACTTAATGTCTCAGGTGCAAGAAGGACAGCTTATATAATTAAAAAAATAAGGGGAAAATACCCTGACTTCCCAATAATAGCAACAGGTGGACCCAATGATGAGAGTATAATGGAAACTATACAAGCAGGAGCTAATGCAATAACATTTACCCCACCAATAGTGGCAGACATCTTAAATGAAATAATGATTAAGTACAGAACAAAGTATGAGACAGAGAACATAGAAAAATAAGACATTATAGAATAACTAATTACAAACTAATTTAAATTAGAGTGGTAGGTGATAAAATGGCTGTAGGTGGAGATAATTGTGATAAATGCCCTGAATCAGAAACAAAAGAATGTGATGGAGAAGCTTCCGACTGCATTTGTAAAAGATGTCCAAGAAATTTAGGGCAGTGTTTAACTACGAAGTACTGTAGAGAAACTGAATCTATAATTAATATATAATTTAAAAGATATGAAGAAGCTACTAGAACATTATTTGTTTTAGTAGCTTCTTCATATTTTAAGATTAAAATTTACATAATAAGAATTAAAATCCTAAATAAAAGGAAGACTAAAATTAACATATAAAATTATTAATGTTTGGAGGATTTTATGGTTTCAAGTGAATTAAAAATGAGAATAGCTCAGAATTGTAATAGATATACAGCTAGAGATTACATGGGACTCATGAATAGCATTTCTTATGGGTCTGAAAGTTGTAGTAGTTGTGTTAATTATGTAAAAGAAAAATGTACAGAGGGATTATTTGATGGAATTAGGGAAACAATAATGTTAAATTGACTAATTTTAAAATAGGTACATGAAAAGAAATAGATTAGTATAAGAACTTATTATTTATTTCAATGTGCCTTAAAAGGAGGAATAATAATATGCCAAATATAGAACAGATGTCCCATGTAGCAAATAGTTGTGATGGATATGACTCAGTAGGTACAGAATTTCAATCCTCAATAGGGACACCATTCAGCAAAAGTTGTAATAATTGCCATCATTTAAAGAATGATAAATGTGAAGTTAATTTATACGATAAAGTTTTAGCTGGACTCGATCAAGGTTAATGCAGATAATAAATCACTAATATTCTAACAGAAATTTTTGTAAGGTAGTTTTTCTCACTTAGTATACATAACAAACATGGTTTATTATATAAAATGGGATTAATTACCTTTTAAAAATACTATTAAAACAGTGAATTGAAGTAATATTTTAGAATATATGTTAATATAGTATATGTTTTTATATAATATATGTAGAATATTAGCTAAATATATCATAATATTTACTTCTAATATATTGAGAAATTTATATTTAAGTGTTAAAATAAAAGTGGTTATTAGACTTCAAGACAAATCATAAAATGAATAAAAAACGCCAAAATATAAAACTTGGAGGTTCAATTATGCATAAAAGATTATTTATACCAGGACCAGTAGAGGTAGCAGATGATGTACTTCAAAAAATGGCTACTCCTCAAATATCACATAGAGGTAAGGAAGCATCTGCACTACAAAGAAACATAAGTGATAAAATGAGAAAAGTACTTAGTACTAAAGAAGAAATATTACTTTCAACTAGTTCAGGAAGTGGACTAATGGAGGGTGCTGTTCGTACATGTACAGCAAAAAGAGCAGCAGTATTTTCAGTAGGAGCATTTGGAAACAGATGGTTTGAAATGTGTACAGCTAATGGAGTACCAGCAGATAAAATAGAATCTGAATGGGGACAACCAACAACTCCAGAAATGCTTGAAGCCGCATTATCAACTGGTAAGTATGATTTAATAACTATTACTATGAATGAGACTTCAACAGGACTTATGAATAACATGGAAGCTCTTTCAGCAGTATACAAAAAATATCCTGAAGTTGTAGTATGTGTTGATACAGTAAGTAACGCTGCTGGAACAGAAGTAAAAACAGATGAATGGGCAATAGATATATGTATTACTTCAACTCAAAAATGTTTAGGATTACCTGCAGGAATGGCTATTTGTTCATTCTCAAAAAAAGCAGTAGAAAGAGCTAAACAAGTTACAAACAGAGGAATATATTTTGATTTATTAGGAATGTATGATTACGTACAAAAGAAAGATTATCAATATCCTTCTACTCCATCACTTGCACACATGTTTGCACTAGATTATCAATTAGATAAGATACTCGCAGAAGGTTTAGAAAATAGATTTGCTAGACATATTGCTGGTGCTGAGCTTGTTCGCGCATGGGCTAGAAAATACTTTGAAGTATTCCCTAATGAAAACTATTTGTCAAACACATTAACTAACATTAAAAACACAAGAGAAATTAGTGTATCTGACTTAAATAAAAAATTAGGCGAAAAAGGTTTCATGATTTCTAATGGTTATGGAAAATTGAAGGATAAAACTTTTAGAATAGCTCATATGGCTGAAACTACTCCAAAAGAAATAGAAGAGCTACTAGTACTAATTAGCGAGATTTTAGGACTTAAATAATTAAAAATTAAAATTAAGAATGAAAAATTATAATGTGATTTTTCATTCTTAATTTAAATTTATGTAATCATTTTAAATAATACACTTTAATGGAATAAGCCATTAAAGTATAACGTTTACTGTATATAAAAGAGGAGGCTTATCATGATTAGAATATTAGTTACTGATGGTATGGAGAAAAATGCAATTGAAGAGTTAAAAGCAAAAGGATTTGAAGTTGTTGAACACTTTTATGAACCTGAAGTTTTAGGTGATGCATTAAAAGAATTTGACGTAATTGTTGTTAGATCTGCAACAAAGGTTAGACAACCAATAATTGACAAAGCAGTAGAAGCAGGAAGATTAAAGCTTGTAATACGTGGCGGAGTTGGCGTTGACAATATAGACGTAGCATATGCTATGGAAAAAGGAATAAAAGTTACTAATACTCCAAATGCAAGTAGTGCATCTGTAGCTGAACTTGCTCTTGCTCATATGTTTGCAATATCAAGATTTATTAATATATCTAATGTAGCTATGAGACAAGGAAAATGGGATAAGAAAAAATATGAAGGCGTAGAAATTGGCGGAAAAACATTAGGTCTTGTTGGATTCGGAAGAATATCAAGAGAACTAGCTAAAAAAGCATCTGCACTTGGTATGACAGTTATATATACAGATATAATAGGGAAAGCAAAAGATTGTGATGAATATGAATTCTGTGAATTAAATGATCTTTTAAAAAGAGCGGATTATTTGTCATTACATGTACCATTCTTTAAAGAGCAAGGAGCTCTTATAGGAAAGGACCAATTAGCTATGATGAAGGATGGAGCATTCTTAATCAACTGTGCTAGAGGTGGAGTAGTTGACGAAGCTGCTTTATTAGAAGCATTAGATAATGGTAAACTCGCAGGAGCTGGAATAGATGTTTTTGTTGAAGAACCAACAAAAAATGAAAAATTAGTTAACCACCCTAAGGTTTCTGTAACACCACATATAGGTGCTGCAACTAAGGAAGCTCAAACAAGAATAGGCGCTGAGATAACAAGCATTATTTGTGATTTTTTCAAATAAAAATTAAACACAGGAGGAATAATTATGGCAGTAGTAAGACCTTTTAAAGCATACAGACCGCAATTAGATTTAGTAGAGAAAGTATCAGCTCTTCCTTATGACGTTATGAATAGTGAAGAAGCTAGAGAAATGGTTAAAGGAAAACCTTATTCATTTCTACATGTTGATAAACCAGAGGTAGATTTAGAACCAGGCATAGACATTCACAGTGAGCAAGTTTATCTTAAAGCTAGTGAAAATCTTAAAAAAATGATTAATTATAAAGTGTATATGCAAGAGGAAAAACCTTGTTTGTATATTTATAGACAAATAATGGATGGAAGACCTCAAACTGGTATAGTCGCTTGTGCTTCAATTGATGATTATATAAATGATATAATTAAAAAACATGAGTTAACAAGAGCAGATAAAGAGCTTGATAGATTTAATCATGTGGATTATACAAATGCTAATACTGGACCAATATTCTTAACATATAGACATAAAGATGAAATAGACCAATTAGTAAAAAACTGGACAGAAACAAAAACTCCAGTATATGATTTTAAATCAGAAGATGGTGTATCTCAAATTATTTGGGTTATAGATGAGGAAGAGGTTATTAATAAACTATCAGCTCTATTTGCTGGAACAGATTATTTATATATAGCTGACGGTCATCATAGATCAGCTTCAGCTGTTAAAGTTGGACTAAAGAGAAGACAAGAAAATCCATCATACACAGGTGATGAGGAATTCAATTTCTTCTTATCAGTTATATTCCCAGACAATGATTTATATGTAATGGATTATAATAGAGTTGTAGCAGATTTAAACGGAAACTCCTGCGAAGAATTTATGAGTAAAGTTTCTGAAAAATTTGATATAACGACCTATGAAGGTGAAGGCCAATTTAAACCAGAAGTTCAAAGAACATACGGAATGTTCTTAGATGGAAAATGGTATAAACTAGCTGCTAAAGAGGGAACTTTTAATATAAAGGATCCAGTAGATAGATTAGATGTATCAATACTTCAAAACAATTTATTAGAACCAATTCTAGGAATTGATGATCCAAGAACAAACTCAAGAATTGATTTCGTAGGTGGAATAAGAGGACTTGGAGAACTTGAAAGAAGAGTTAATGAAGGAATGAAAGTTGCATTCTCCATGTGTGCTACAACTATGGACGATTTAATGGATATAGCAAATGCAGGGAAAACAATGCCTCCTAAATCAACTTGGTTTGAACCAAAATTACAAAGTGGAATATTTGTCCACGAACTATAAGTTAATGTCATGTTAAAAATGAAACTATTGAGACTGTAATAAAAGACCACGCAAATGCGTGGTCTTTTTGTGTTTTTAGGGTATAATAAAATTATAAAATTGATTTTTATAATTTATATATTAAAAGGAGAGAAACATATGCCACAGCATTCATTGTCAAGAACAGAGTTACTAATAGGTATGGATAGTTTAAACAAATTAAAAGAAAGTAAGGTAGTAGTTTTCGGAATAGGTGGAGTTGGTAGTTATACAGTTGAGGCACTAGTAAGAGCTGGTGTTGGTAAACTGGTATTAATAGATGATGATACAATATGTTTAACAAATTTAAATAGGCAAATACATGCTACCTTTAATACTATAGGTAAAAGTAAGGTTTTAGTAATGAAGGATAGAATACTCGAAATAAATCCTAAATGTGAAGTTATAACTCATGAAACATTTGTAACAGCGGACAATATGGAAGATATTATAACGACCGATACAGATTATGTAGTCGATGCTATTGATACTGTGACTTCAAAAATAGCACTAGCTCTTTACTGCAAAGAGCATAGCATCGATATTATATGCTGTTTAGGTACAGGCAATAAATTAGACCCAACACTATTTAGAGTTGCAGATATTTATGATACAAAAGTATGTCCACTTGCAAAGGTTATGAGACATGAGCTGAGAAAAAGGAATGTTGACACTCTCAAGGTGGTTTATTCTGAGGAAATCCCTATAAGGCCTAAGCTGGACGAAGTTATAACATGTAAAGAAGGCTGTGTGTGCACAGGAGGTTCAAAAAAATGTGCTATAAAAAGACAGATTCCCGGGAGTATATCCTTTGTTCCTCCGGTAGCGGGAATGATAATTGGTGGAGAAGTTGTTAAGGACTTAATTAAGGTGAAAGATAATATTTAAGATTATCTTCCGTTTTGAGGTTCAAAATAGAAATTCACAACTAAAATTACAATTAAAACAACATCAATAAATGATACAAAATATTAAAAAACATATGTATAAAAGCAGGATTGAATTCCTGCTTTTATTACATATAATATTTAGAATGTGAAGTAACTAAGGATCATATATCAGTGGTACACTCATCACATCTGCCGTCATTACGCTTATATTCCTCTTCCTCACGTTGATAATGTACTTTTATTTTATTTGCCATCTTAATTCCACCTTTCTAAATTTTGGCTTTAATGCTTCGGATTATTCTCATATTGTACCTTTAAAATTAATTCAATGAAAACCCTTACATTTCCCATTCATTTAAAAATGAATATAAGGCAGGATAAACATTTAAACTGCTCATTAAAGATATATATTCATCCATAGCTTTATCATTTTCAGTGGAAGTTCTTATAGCTCTTATCATTGTGTTTTTAGGTGTTTCCAGTGGAGAAATATACTCCACAACAGAAACCTCGTATCCTTTAGCTTCTAGCATCAAAGATCGCATACCATCTGTTAAAATATCGGCCATTCTTGTTTTAAATACACCATGCTTTAGTATATTTTTAAAGGGCTCATAAGAAAATTGACTTAAGAATTCTTTATGGCAACAGGGAACTGCAATTATTACATCGGAGTTTACTCTTATTCCTAAGGCTAATGCCATATCTGTAGCAGTATCACAAGCATGCAAGGATAATACTACATGTATATTTTTAGCAGGTTCATAATCTTTAATATCTATAGCTTGGAATTCCATATTTCTATAATTTAAATTTTTGGCCATAATCTTGCAAGACTCTATTACAGATTCAGAGTAATCTAGTCCAATAAAATGGCACTTTTTCCTTTTGACTTCTGTTAAATAATAGTTAAGTACAAAGGATAAATAAGATTTTCCACAACCACAATCTAGTATATTTACAATTTCGTTTTTAGGAAGTTTATCTAAAATACCTTCTAATAGTTCTACATAACGATCGATTTGGTTATATTTTCTTATTTTATCATTTTTAACTTTACCATCTTTACTCATTATCCCTATTTCTTTTAGTAAATTATCTGCACTGCCAATCTTAATATAGTAATCTCTATTTAAAAGAGTGGAAGTAGTTCCGCTAGTGCTCGCAGATGCTGATTTAGAAGAAATATTGCTTGAATCCTCCAGGTCTTTAGAATCCACATCTAAGTTCTTCATAGTTACATTTTTATTATCCGCATAAATTTGAATCAGGTTGCCCCTTTCACTATAAATTAGTGATAAACTATCATAGTTTTCAGCTTCTTTAACTATGTTAGAAAATAATTGATTTATACTCAAGGTATCTGTTTTTCCGCTAAAATTGTATTTGATATCTCCATTGTCATAAAGTCCTGTACCTTTAAATTCTTTTAGACCTGATATGTAGGTGGTATTAATTTGCTTAAATATAGAAGAGTTTTCAGAGAATCTGTTTTCAAGTCCCATTAAAAAAAGTTTTAATTTATTAATATTTTGCTTATTTATTGTGCTCAACCCTTTCTTTTATAATTATTAGAAGTCTATATTATAAGTATAACAAAGTTTCAAAAGCTATTGAATAGAAATATGATATTATAATTTTAACCATAATATAGAGTTGCAAACAGAAAAATAAGAAAATCAGGATATTGGCTGCTTACTATATTTAACCATAATAATTTATGATATAATAAAATTGATTAAATCAAAGGAAATTAAGAGAGAGCGCCTCAGAGTAGTAGAACTAGGAGGACACCCTAGAGAACTATAAGGAGGAAATTAATTGAAAAATAAGAATAATATTATAGTTATAATTTCCCTGTTTATTATGATGGCACTAAATGCAATGGCTGAAAATACTAAAGGAATATTTATACCATCTTTTAAATCGGACTTTAATATAGATAATACTGGCATAGGAATAATGATCTTTATTGGGTCCTTAGCATACATACTATTTTCTTATATTGGAGGGATACTTTGCGAAAAGATAGGGCAAAAGAGGGTTATTATATTAGGGCTCAGCTGTATGTTCTTTTCATTATCATTAATGTCAGTAGTAGATAGTTATACCTCTTTTTTAATAAGCATGTTCATCATGAATATAGGTCTTGCACTTACAAGCATAGCTATAAACACATTAGTACCAGTATTACTTCTAAGTTATCAAGGTATTCTTATGAATATAATTCATTTTTGTTATGGTGTAGGTGGGGCTGCAGGTCAAGCTCTAGGTGGAGTATTAATGACAAAGGGATTTACTTGGAGGAATATATATCTTGGAATATCGATTTTATTTGTGATGCTACTTATTGCATTTACTTTCATAAAAATGCCTCATACGCATAAATATAGTGACGGCAATAAAATAAATAAATTGGATGTCTTAAGAAATAAAGTGATTTATTTTTATGTATTTGCATTAGGGTTTTATGTATTTTCTGAGGTGGCTACAGTAAGCTGGCTTGTGAATTATATAAAAGAAAATTATAAATATAATAGTAGTAAGAGCGCTTTTTATAGTGTTTTGTTTTTGATTATATTTAGTATTGGAAGGTTACTTGGGGGATTTGTAGTAGAAAAGCTAGGATATTTAAAAGCAACTATGGGTTCATTAACAATTGCAGTATGTTTATTCACCTTAGGACTTGTTATTGGAGAAAAAGGTCTTATAATAATATCTGTTTCGGGGTTATTTTTTGCAGTAACCTTTCCAACACTTGTACTTACTATAAGTAAGGTATTTAAACAAAATACTTCTTATATAACAGGAGTTATAGTTACATTAACTTCAACCGTTAATATGCTACTCAACTTGGTAATAGGTAAATTGAATGATAAGGTTGGTACTTATTTTGCCTTTTATATGATACCAATAAGTCTAATAATATCGATTATTTTTATATATCTTATTTATATAAACACAAAATGTAATTTTATTATAGATAGTGGGGTTAACAATGAACAAGGGTAAATATGTGAATTTAGAAGCTCTAAAGGGAAATGAGCGAGAGTACGTAATAAAGGACAATACGTATATTATATTAGGAAGAATATATATAGTTGAATTAGATAAACAAAATAAGTTTTGCCTTTTTAGATTGAACTTTCATAGGAATACTAATGAAAGTTATGAGTATTTAAAAGATACATTAAATCTTATGCTAAATATCTTGTTTAAAAATATGGGAATAAATAAAGTAAACGTTATAGCACATGAAACCATAAATACAAATGCCTTTACTGATTTAGGGTTTGATCTAGAAGGTATTATCACAGATAGTGTAATAAATAAAGCTGAATATCAATCAGAACTTACTTTTGGTATAACTAGTTTTGTTTTTAATAGAAATTCAGTAGAAAAAGATTTAGAAATTAAAGGTACAAATATTAAAATTAGGGTATTAACTCCTGGAGATTCAGAAGAAGTGTTAGATTATTACTTAAGAAACAGAGAATTTCTAAGGCCATTTGAACCTTCTAGAGATGAGGGGTTTTATACAATTGACAGCCAGAAGCGTACTTTAACAGAGAGTTACAAGCAATTTTTAAGGGGGACTGGTATTAATTTTGGTATATATAATAGTAATAAACTTATTGGGAAAATAAGTTTATCCAATATAGTTGTGGGTGTTTTTAAAAATGCTTTTATAGGTTATTCCTTGGATGAAAAACAGCAAGGCGTGGGATATATGAAACAAGCAGTTAAACTTGTAGTAGAATATGCTTTTGAGGAATTAGAGTTACATAGAATAGAAGCAACTACCCTAATGGACAATGAAAAATCACAAAGAGTTTTAAGAAATTCTGGGTTTAAAGAACTTGGTATAAGTGAAAAGTACTTATACATAAATGGTGAATGGAGAGACCATATGGTTTTTTATAAGGTTAAAAGTAGCTAACTAATTTATAAAATCTAAATTTAATATTGGATTAATATCACCATAAGCATGGATACTTTTATAAATGATCTTATTTGGGACAAGTTTATGAGGGTGTTTATGTATACGAGTCCTAGTGTATCAATATAAGAAAAACGTAGAAAAACGTAGAAATTAAGATTATTATGTACCTATATTGAGATGAATACCATATGTAACAAAATAGATATGGTGGACTATGTTAGAATATTACTTGTTGTTGCAGTTTAGTAGTGACAAAGCAATCATCCTAGCATAAAAGAAAATATAAATTAAAAGTGTGAAAAACTATTGACAGATGATTGAATAACTGATAAAGTAGTAGAAGTCGTCACTTGATGACAAAACAAATTGGTCTTTGAAAATTAAACAGAGAAATAGGTAAAATAGCGAAATAATATTTCGCTTGACCAGTTAATTACTTTAGATAAAGAAGTAATTTTAGTCGTAAGACTAAAAAGT
>NZ_JAHLEF010000059.1 GCF_018861755.1 Clostridium sp. CF012
TTCTATATTGTTTTCTTATATATTAGCATATCATTTTATAAAAATAGCACTACTTCAATTATAAAAAACAGTTAAGATAAATAAGAAAGCCCGAAGCTAGATTTCTCTAACTACAGGTTAAAATTTCCCTTAATGCAGTGAATATTTTTTTAAAAATAGTCTATATTTTAAATATCCTTAATATTTAACGAACTAAAATAACAATGCTCCGCTGAGGTCCCCCTGAGTGCAACACTGTTATTTTTTTAGATTTTAAATAATATCCATCTACAGCTGCTTAACTCAAATTTTATATCATATAACTTTTCAACTCTGTTAATTACACTCTGACATTTAAACACAAGCATATTATTACCCGCCAGCTTTTCTTTGTCTACTGTAATAACTTTGTCTACTTTTATAACAGAGCTAGTCTCATCTTCATTAGTAATCTTAAATCTCACTGGATGTATATTCCCTTTTGTATCAGTCCAAGAAACTACTTCTATTGGTTTTGCTACAACTTTCATACTACCACTCCTACTGTTTATACGTAATGGCTAATATATTTTCTTTCTTGAAATGCCTAACCTGATGCCTCAAGTAGCAGTACGCTTCTATCTCTTTATCCATTAGTTTCATTATTCTTATATCCCTCTGTGTTATCTCTTTTCCTCTTTGGTACATTATAGTTACAATTTTATGATCTTGTAATGAATTCTTTAACATATATTCGTCCATAATTACCACCTCTAAGGTTATTATATCGAACATACGTTCTAATGTAAAGTAGAAAATTATACTGTTTTTGTCAATTTTTACAGTATACCTCCGCAATACTTGCAAATTCTAAAAAATCCCTCTCTTCAGACTTAAAATACGTTCATCAACTCTTAAACAATACATTTTGCTGTGATTGGAAGGGGCAAAGTTTTCCTTTAAAATAAAAAAAGACTATGCACCCTTAATCTTTTTACTATTCTTAAAAATCGAATTTCTTTGTCTTAATATACCCAAACTTTTTATTGAATATAGTTACTAGATTATTTTCTCCGCCATCATTCTGTTTATTATAAAAATCAAAATCAACAAGTGCACCATCAACAGGTATGCCTAATACATCTTTCTTTCCTACGAAATAAACGTAGTCATTCTGAATTTCAATGTCCTGAATTTCTTCAATGATTATTTCTTGGTTATCATCGGTACAATCATCAAAACTTGTAATTCCTATAATATGTTCTCTATACATTTTTATGAAAGGTATAATCGGATCCACCAATTTTTTCACCTCTTTCTTGATTTAATTCTTATATATAATATTTAAAAAACGCCGGAAATATTACTATAGTTCTACTATTGAAAAATAGGCAAAAAAATAAAGCTCCAAGGTATTTCCTCAGAGCTTCTAACTATTCTTAAATTTTTTAATATTACTTTACTTTAATCAGTTATCGTTCTCATCTTCATCTTCGTTATCACCATCATCATCTTCGTTCTCATCTCTAGATAGCAAATGATATAAACTTATAACAACAAATATTTGAGTTAACAACATGTTTAACAACATAAATACTTCAATATATAATAAAATCTTGTTATCTAAAAACTTTAACAAAACTTGATATATAACTGCTATAAAAAGCATCCCTAACTGTAACAATAAATTGTAAAAGCTTCTTATAACTAAAAGTTTAAAATAAGAAATTTCTTTATTATTTATGTCCTTTCTCTTAGTTAATTTTCCCTTAGCTACTCTTATATTATCGCTTGAACTAGTTAATAAAATAGTAATAGTAGCTATTCCAAAAGCACCTAATAAAGATGTAATTGTAAGTGCCGAATCATTAAATTTTGAGGCAAACGTTAAAATATCTTCAATTTTACTCATACAAAATGCAATTAAAATAAATGTTAAAACAAATGCAGTTCCGTGTAGTTCTCCGATTTCTTTTAATTTAGCAGTTTTATAGAAATCCCTCCAAATTCTAATGAACTTATTATACACATATACTCCTCCTATTCCTCATTATCTACTATATCTAGCAGCAACTCGCCCAATTCATCACCATAAGTTTCTATTAAAGTTACATACTTACCGAATAAACTCTCACTATTAACTAGCCCATCTATATCTAACTCAGTTTGAATAAATTTACTTAATTTCATACCTTCTGTATCCAACCGAATCGTATTGTCATCTTTTTTTCCTTGTATAATTATACGTTTTATTTTGTCAGTTCCAACTCCAGACATATACTTTTCAAAATATTTCCTAATCTTTGCATTAGAAAACGACCTTGATTTTTTTGGAGTATATATTAAATCAATTTCAGGCTTACTTATATGGTCTTCATTAAATGCCATATCTTCATCATCTTTAAATTTAAGATTTTCTTTATCAATAGTAACTTTCAATAATGATATTTTATCCATTTTCATTAACTCTTCCACAAATTCCATAGAAGGAATATAATCTAACCTTACCCTTGACTTATTAAGCTCTTTCTTTTTATCTTCATCGAACTGCTTTATCCAATTAACATAATACCTATTAATTTCTCTTTCCATATTTGCCTTAGTAACTGACCCAGAAATTTTTTCCCACACTATTAGAGCTTTATTATCACCAAATCCTTTAATAACAATATGCTGTCTTTCTTCGTCACCTTCGTTTTTATTTTTTGTTTTAGTAGCTTTAAAACTTAAATCTGATATAGTTACTTTTTTATTATATTTTAAATATACGAATCTAACCTTCCTTATATTACCATTGCACTCATTTAAATCTATCATATATCTCAAGTCTTTTGATTTGCACTCAAAAATTTTGTCACTACCTTCAATAAATTTATTTTCGCTAAAAAATGCCTCTAGCATTTTTAATAATATAATTTCACCCTCATATACCCTTCCATCCCTATTCTGTCTCAATGCAATTTTATATAATTCTGTTTTTCTATTCATTAGTATCCCCCCAAATTTATTATTACTCATTATTATGGCACAAGTAGTATTGCTATTATTATAGGTTCTATTACTATAACATTCAACATATTCTACATAATTTATACAATTATATATAATTTATGTAATAATAGGGGTAAACTTAAAAATTTATAATACAAACATATGTTTCTATACATTATACATGAATTATTAACTTTTAAAATAGTTTGTCAAAAATAAACATTGAAGACTTGGGCAAGTTCCCATATTTACTAAAAAAGCCTCCAAGAATTTCTCCCTGAGGCCTTTTAAATTATATAGTTGTTGTTGGAGTTATTGTGACTACTGGTTGTAATTCTGTTATTCCATCCGGCGCAAAATATTTTATAATTGGAGTTGCCACTGTTATAGTATCCTCGATGGCTTTTATAAATAAAGGTTTATTTTTATTAAATTCCCCTGCAATGGCTTGCCTAAAGTTTGCTATTTGCATATCTGTTATACCGGGTATCTTTTGTTTAATTAAAGTTTCAAACATAACAACTTTAGCCTGGACCGTATCTCCAATAATGTTACTTAATCTAAAATGTTCTTCTATTACATTCCAAATATCTAGGGCTACAAGTTTACCTTTCATATAGTTTGCAAGGCTTATTTTGAGCACTATGAAGTCAATTAGTTTAGGGACTAGCTTTACTACCGCTTTGCCTAAAAGCCCTAAAAAACCCATTAAAATCGTTAATAACACTGGATAAAGTATTGATAAAATATCTTGCATTAATAATTCCTCCTAAATTTTATTTTATAAATTCTGAACTTACATAACCACCATGATTACCAAAATAAATTGAGTACCATGTCCCCACTTTTTTATCTATTTTTACAGAAGATCCTTTAGCTAGTTCACCTATTATTTTATAGTCTGTGCTAGGTCCGCTTCTCACGTTCAATCTAGTAGCGGTAACTGTGCCCACTGTAGGTACTTTTATAACTTTAGGTACTATTATAGGTTTTACTGGTAACGGTCCTATAATTCCCTCTGCAATTGCTTTGGCAATAGTCTTGTATCCTATTTTCAAATAATGGTTAGCATCTGCAGTATCTACAAAACAAACTTCAATTAACATAGATTTTGCTACCGTACGTCTGATTACATAAAGCCCTTGACCATCTTTTACACCCCTGTTTTTAAAGCCTAAATCAGCTATATTAGCACATACATCTATTGCATCCTGGTATTGTCTGCCTGCATACGTATAAGCTTCTACACCTTGTCCACCACCAGCATTAAAATGTATGGATATAAACCAATCCAAGTCTTGTCTATTTGCCTGGCCCATGATTAAAGATAAACTCTCATTAACACTATTTGCGGAATCTATTGTGCAATTTATAGCATTGTGGCCATATTCTTTAATTAGCCGTCTTACTTCTTCACCAACTAACCTTGTATGTTCTCCTTCTTTTATAATGCCTACTGCTCCGGTACCAAATCCGAGTATTGTATGGCCATCATTTACACCAATATTTAAAATATCCATAATTATTTTTCCTCCTTCATTCCCTTTTTATCTTCGCTTTTTCTTTTTAATATATCTATTGCATTAATAACTGCTGGTGGCAAATCAATACCCATTAATCCTGCATTTTCTATTAGTGATATACACTCATTTGTCATAAACCCTATTATGGCTGCATTTCTTATAAACCCGCCCGAACCCAAAACAATATCCACTTGATTTATTACAACAATAATTAAAAATATAAAAGCCTTTTTTACTAGACCTTTGAATCCTGCGCTGCTCTCAGCCCCGCCAGTCTTTGTTTTAGGCGAATTTTTAAAGATTAAAGCTACCGCTAACCCTGTAAAATAATCTACTCCTACACATATAATAAAAGCTATTAAAAGTTTGTCCGCACCCCCTAATGCACTTGCCATAGTTCCGCCAATTAGACCAATACCTATGCAAATACTATTTTTAATACTAATTAAATTATCCATTTCCATTCCTTCTTTCTTATATGCTTTTTAGACATTAAAAAGAGGACACTTAAAGTCCCCTATTTTTTTGTATTTTTATCCCTGTATATTTTTAAAGGTTTTTACATATTTCTGTAGAATACTATCACCAAAAGGAGGTGATAATTATGGTTTACTTGATTGGATATGATTTAAACAAAACAGATAAAAACTATGATGGTGTCTATACTGCTATAAAAGAATCCTCTGTCTCCGGTTCTACTTGGTGGCACTATCTTGATTCAACTTGGATTATTAAATCAAATCTTACCGTTGATCAGGTACAAGAAAAGATAAAACTTGAGACTGATGAAAACGACCATTTCCTTGTTATCGAAGTTAAAAACAATAAACAAGGTTGGCTTCCTAAAGATGCATGGGATTATCTAAATAATAATATTTTTATTTAGGACATTCACACGGAATTAAATGTTTACAACCTCCATTACTATCTTCTGGAACAAATTTTCTTGGTTGCTCTTGAATTAGTATCTCTTGAGCAACCCCTTTTTTATTTTCCATTTAAATCACCTCACTTTTTTTATATTTTCACATTAAAATGACACCCTCTCAGGTGCCTCTAGTTATGTCGTCATATGAATAGGTTTGGATTCAGATGTTGAGCCGATAAAAACTATCACCATAAGTATATACTTAAATGATGATAGCCACTAAAATTGCTCAATTTCTGAAACAAGCTATAGAACGATGCCGCGTTAGCACTACTATGGGGATTTAATCTTCCCCATCATTCTGAAATTAGCTTTTAAATTAAGGTCATTAACTGTAATTTCCACAAATGTATCTATAATCCTTCTAAACTCTGGTTATTTAAAAAAAATGGACGTATTTCCCCCCTCCCCAAAATAAACACTTTATGCTATTCTGTTTATTTCTCCTGGTGGAGAATAGTTTTGGCGATTTAGCTTATCTTTTGTTACCATGGTGCCCTTTCCGCAGCAAGAACAAATATTTATATCTATTCCTGTAAGCTTAAGGAGAAGCTCGGATGCATTTAATTTAACCTCTGGGTTTTGTTTTATATTTTGCACTGCACCTGTAAGTTCTTTGCATCTCTTAAGCTTAGTTGACCTATTTCTATTGCTTAATATTCCATAGTGTCTAATTTTAACAAACTTTCTTGGTAGAACATGCATGAGAAATCTTCTAATAAATTCATCTACAGTAAGAGTCATAAATTTTTCTTTATTATGTTCTTTATAATCTCTCCACTTAAATGTGACATATCCATTTTCTAAATTCACAATTCTATGATTAGATATAGCTACTCTATGAGTGTATCTCCCAAGGTATTCAAGTACGTACTCCGCACTCCCAAAAGGAGGTCTACAGTACACTATCCATTCTTTTTTATATAACTTATCTATGAAGCTCCGAAATATATTTTTTTCTGTTAGCTCCTCAATTCCATTTGTGTATTTAAGAGCATTATTATAATAAGCTCTTTTAAGGTAAAATAAGAATTTGCCTCTGAACTTTCTTGAAAGCACTTTCACTGGAATAAAAAAATCTTTCTTTGAATTTATCCATCTGTTACCATCTAAAGTTAGTCCTCCACTTGGAACTATACAATGTATATGTGGATGATTCATAAGATTCTGACCCCAAGTATGCAAAATTGCCATAAATCCAATTTCGGCACCTAAATATTTTTTATCGATTGAAAGTTCAATTAGTGTTTCAGAAACAGATTTAAAGAGAATGGAATACATTTCCTTTTGATTTGTTAGAGTTATATAGTTAAGTTCTTCAGGTATAGTGAAAACTACATGAAAATACCCTACGGGTAATAAATCCTCTTTTCTTTTTTCAAGCCATCTTTCCTTGGCTAAAGTTTGGCATTTAGGACAATGCCTGTTTCTACAAGAATTATAAGAGACCCTCATGTGACCACATTCATCACACTCATCTACATGACCCCCAAGTTCCGCTGTTCTACAAGCTTCAATAGAAATCATAGTTTTTTGAATATGTAGAGGAAGCTTATGATTTTTTCTGTATTCATCACCATATTGATTGAATATATCTTGAACCTCAATCATCTTTTTCGCCTAACAATAAATCCAATGGACTCTTTATATTAAGTAAATCCATCCTCCTAAGATGTAAATAGATAGTGGTAGTAGTTATTCGAGTATGTCCTAAGAGTCTTTGAATATGACAAATATCTGTACCAGCATCCAATAAATGGGTTGCGAAACTGTGTCTCAGTGTATGGACAGATGCTTTTTTAGTAATTTTAGCTTTTTTTATGGATTTTTCCATCATATGTTGCACACTACGTGGACTTATAGAATTTGTACTCCCTCTTCCAGAAAATAAATATTCTGTAGGGTGATATCTTTTCCAATACTCTCTGAGAATTTCAAGATTTGCTTTTGATAACAATGAATACCTATCTTTTTTACCTTTACCTTCTCTTATTAATATTTGCATATTTTTACTATCAATATCTGTTATTTTTAAATTGCAAACTTCACTAACCCTTAATCCTGCGGAATAAACCGTCATGAGAATTGCCTTATGCTTAAGGTTTTCAGTAACATCAAAAATAGATTTAACTTCTTCAGGAGATAAAACAGAAGGTAATCTTCTTGGTTCTTTAATCCTTGAAATTTTGTCCATGTTCCAATATCTATTAAGCGTTTTAGTATAAAAAAACTTTAGACCCGCATTAATATAATTAACGGTACCTTCACTTAATTTTCTTTCCATGATACAATAATGTAAATATTCACGTATTTCTTTTTCTTTTAAAAGCTCTGGTGATTTGTTGTAAAACTTAGCAAAGTTACTAACGGTACGGGTATAGTTTTTTATGGTCCTTGGGCTATAACCCTTTAGTTCCATATCCATTTTCATTTTTTGTCTTAATTCTGACATAAATAATAACACTCCCTTATTTTTTATTTCTACAATAAAAGTTTAGAGGAAGTGTGTATTATAATAAAGTATCTTAGTTAATTAAGATACTTCTTTATATTTTATTTGAGTAAAAATTAAATTGATGGAATTAGCACTCGTCTGCCACCGTTTTTAGCGGTTTAGTTCTATTTTCCTAATTCGTCACAAATAAAAACGCCCCAAACCTTTATTTCTTGCAGCGCTTAATAAAAAGATTTTGTCTTAAATTAGTTTTGATAAAAATCTATTATTATTTTTCTCTTAGATTAAGATAGATACCTATGTAGTATTCTATAGGTATCTATCTTAGCTTATTTTAAACCTTAAGCTCAACTCCTACTTTTTTTGCAAAAATTAATGCTTCTCTACCTACATCTATTACAACGGTCACAATCATCAAACCAAACCTCGCACCAATCGTCACACCATTCATTAAAAAATTCGTTACATCTATCATTGCATCTATCGTTGCATCTATCATTACGTCTATCATTACATCTATCGTTACATCTATCGTTACATCCATCATTACATCTATCATTACATCTATCATTACATCTATCGTTACATCTATCATTACATCTATCATTACATCTATCATTACATCTATCATTACATCTATCATTATCATTACATCTATCATTACATCTATCGTTACATCTATCGTTACATCTATCATTACATCTATCATTACTTTGGTGACATCTATTTGACATAAAATTCCCCTCCTATATTTCCTTTAATATATAATATGAGGCTTGTCTTTTTATGTGCAGAGTGATTACTAGGTAAGAGTACACTTTCTAATAATTACTTTATGGCATTTTTTATCGCAGCATTTTCCTAAGTCGTCACAAGTAAAAACGTCACAAACTTTTATTGTTTGTGACGTCTAATTAAGAAAAATGTGTACTAAATATTATGTTCATAATAGGAATTACTCTAAGTCCTTCGCTTTCATAAATTCTATTTCTCTTTCCTTTTGCTCTTTCAGTTTCTTGCGTCCCTTATCCCATCCTTCTAAGCTCCAAACAAAAGGAATTGCAAACCCTAAGAAATTTTTGTACCCGAAATTAAGCCCTGTAAAAAAGAAAACAAAAACAGCAAATAAGATAATAATTGTTGGTATGATGAGACCCCAAGCCCAACTTTCAAGCTTGCTCAATACAGATTGAGCAACCATGAATAAAACTATAACTGCTATAACAATAATTGTGATAACAACTTGTGACATACTATTTTCCTCCTTGTGATTCTTTGTATTTTTCAATAATAAGTTTAGCAGTTTGTAAATCTATTTTTGAGTCAACCGCTAAACCTTTAATAAATGCTTGAAATGGTTGTTCCTCTTTTTTTTGATAGAGTTCTATTTTTTGAATAAGCTTATCCAATCTTAACCTAACTGTTGGATAAGAAACCCCATACAGTTTGGCAATTTCTTTTAATGAACCTGATAGTAAAACAAAATTTTTAAAAAAGGTAGCATCCTCTTGCTCCAAGGCAAGAATCCATTCAGGTATTTTATCAATATTCATTTAAACCTTCCTTTCATAATATATTTAACAATATTAAGTATAACATTAACTTTATTAAAGTCAATAATGATTATATTTTAATAAATTAAAGGTGGCTGTTTAATTAACAACCACCTTTATCTAGGATTATATAAATAATTTTTACTACACATAATTCTACGATTTAATATTACCATAAAATAGAATAAAGATAAAGATTAGGATATTATTAATCTTTATCTCAACATATTTTCCTAAGTCGTCACAACTAAAAGCGCCACAAACTTTTATTGTTTGTGGCGTCTAATACGAAGATAGCGAATTAACATAACTTTACATTATGCTCATACCCCGTATCCTCTCGTTAAACGAGTAATTTACAGTCAATATTTGCTTTTCTTGCTTGACTGCATAAATCTCTGACATTAAGTGTGTAATCCTTACCATCTTTGATAAAGCGAGTTCCACATTGTCTAAACTCAAAACGAACTCCTTTAGTTATACACTGCTCTCGAATAGATAAAACCCAATTGTAATTCAACGGTCTTGCATTTCTATCAGATTCACCACCAACTACAACCAATTCAACATTGTCCAGATATTCTTCAATATTTATCTCTTCGATAAGTGGCTGGCAAATTACATTCCTATGCTTTATTGGAAAGGTAGCAAACATGGAGAGCCTAAAATCTGCTCTATCTTGATTTTCAACAGTACAGCCAACAGTCACATTGTCGTATCCATTGTTCCAGTCATTCGGAATACATTGCAAAAATCTTTCGATTCTCTTTGTGAGAAAAATGAAATTCAAGTCCGAGCGCTCTCTTATCATTTTCCAACATTCTTCTCTCAACTCGTCAGCTTCTTCAATAAGAAAGTCTGTAGAAAAGCCTAGGTACATAGTTTCACCTGATTTAATTTTATATTCACCTTTTTTATTCTTTGCAACAGGCGCATTAAAATTATCTGTTTTTACAATAATATTTGTGTCTACTCCTCTTTTGGCATCACCTTTATGAATATAGCAGTATTTACCTAAAATTTCGATTTGTCATAGTTATATGGAATGCTTGTTCCAACAATTACATCTTCAATTTTTTCAACAATAAGCCAATCATCCATATTACCCTGATGGTCAAAGTCAAGAGGTTGGATTTCACTCACATTCTCAAACTCTACCAAGCACATACATTTTTTATGCCAACGCTCTTGTTGCTTTTTGGATAAATTCAATTTTCCTTGATTATCGGCAAGTGCCTTTACTATTTCATCTTCCGACAATTTAACGTGATTTTGAACTGATTTCACAGTTGCAGTTGCAGAGATTTTAGCTGTACCTTTTTTCATAAAGTAAAGTTTCTCACCATCGAACAATCTACTATGAGGAATTTTTCTTCCTGCCGCTGCTCTGATAATCATTGTTTTAGAACTAGCCAATATTTTTTCTAATACCTTTTCTTTGTCATCACAATATACCAAATGTACCATATCTAATTCTCCTTTTTCACAACTGGAATCCACATCTCATACTTGGCATTCTCTGGGTCTGCATTTAAATACACTTCAATATCTGGTGCATTTCCATATTCATATCCTGAAGTAGGAAGCCATTCAGTTACGATTCTTTTTTCTAGTTCCTGTATAGATTGATTACTTCCTTCTCCTGAAAATATTGCCCATGTAGAGCTAGGGACAATGTATTCTTCTAAGTCATTCTCTATTGGTTGACTACTTGCAACTGCAATATAATATCTCCAATTATCTGATTCATTACAGGAACTTACTCCTAGCAATCCTATGGGTATTCCCTCCATCATGGCAGCAAGTCTTGGTATTGTTCCATTCATTGCAGCTGTACCCCACATTTGGGGTACAATTTCAAAGTTTTTCTCAATTTCTGTTTCTAATGGTTCTGAAACACCCACAATTCTAAATGCTTCTTTCTTTTCAATTCTGTAATTCATCTCACTATCTCCTTTTATTGTTATTTTGAAACTGATAGGAGGAAATGCTTTTAATATTGTACCTTCTTCTTTTGCCTGAGAGGGTGCTATTCCATGTACACTTTTAAAAGCTCTGTTAAATGCTGTCGGTGAATCATATCCATATTTTAGTGAAATATCCATCACTTTTTCATTGCCACTCTGTAAATCTACAGCTGCCAATGACATTCTCCTACGACGTATGTACTCTGATAATGGTATATCTGCTATATAGGCAAACATCCTTTGAAAATGATATGTTGAGCAACATGCAATCTTTGAAACTTCTCCCAAATCAATAGTTTCTTTTATATTCTCTTCGATATAATTAACAGCACTATTTAATAGTTCTATCCATTCCATATCTTCATCTCCTAACAATATAATACTCTATTTCAGATAATTCCACCTCTCTTTTTCTGCCCAATAAAGAGAGATTATATAAATAATATTTAGTACAAAATATTTTACAGTTGTGACGTAACTTCTGAAAATTATGAAGTTTGTTTATTTTAATCCATCAATGAAGCCAAGGGAAAAAGATATAAATGGAATAAATACTGTTAAAATACAAGATATAACTCCTAAGCATTTTATGAATTTATCTTTGAAAAATTTTCCTATAATTATTAATATAATTCCTGAAGATAAAAGTTTAATAAAAAGATTTAAAAAATCCAATAGTATCACCGCCCTTAATGCATAATATTATGCGATTCCATCTTAATAATACCATAATATAGCATAAATATAAAGATAAGAGATATCCTATTGTTTAGTAAAAAGGGCAAAATAAAAACACCCTATTGAGTGCTTACATTGCCCTATTTAGATTATACTAATGCCAATCTTCTAGCAACTTCTGCTAGTATTAATGAAACTTCTACTGTTGTCAATTTTGTGTATTCTATCATGATGTCCTCAGCAGTTCTCGTTTCTGCTTCCATTCTAATTATTACTACATTAGAGAATATTCTTAATTTATATCCAGGCATTTATATCACTTCCCCTCATTGTGTAATAAGCCTATATCCCCATTAGTTGTGTCATTGCAATTTGAATATCGTTCTGAGTAGATGTTAAAATTGCGTTCTCAGCTTTTGAAATGTCTCGTTCTTGTCGAAGAAACTTTACTGAATCAGGTTGTTTAATCATACAACTAGATGTTAAATTACCATTTGCATCTACTTCTTGTACTACTATATAATTATCAAATTCATAGCCTACTTCAAAATTAACATTATTTGATATAGCAATTTTTCTATCTGTAGGAATTGTTGCCGGCATTTCATTATAGATTGCGATTACATAACCATCTGATATTTGATACTCTAAATATCTATTTTCCATATTAATACCTCCTATTCTAATGTAACCTCACGTACTAGTACTTGGTGATAACCACCACTACTAGTTTGTTGAGCATAAATTTGAAACAGTAAATGAACTAGACCAGTTACTCCACTAATATCTAAATATGCTATTTGGTCACTGTACATATTATTACTTATATATATTGCACTAAAAGCATTCTCGTGTGCATATGAAATACCTGCCCCAGTATAAAACCAAAAGGTATCAAGCTTATTCGATTGAAAAACAATTTTCACCCTAGAAAAAGCAGTAACATCTACTTTTGTAGATAAACTAAATATACCAAAAGGTAAAGTATTTTGTTGGTTTAATACATTCATTTGCATTTGGTATGATACATTATAAAAGGTACATCCCCCTGTATTGTCAACTCTCAAATCCCATGTATTAACATATGCAGTTCCTCTATAATAAATAGCAATTGCCCTTTGACATAGTATGTTCCAAACTCCACTAGTCTTTTTCCATACCTTTGACCATGTAGTTTGTTGCATCCACACACCACTCACTTTTTTCCATACTGCACTCAATTTATTTCACCTCCATTATGGTTGCACCCAGTAGTCGCCATCATAGCCACCGCTTGGTGTCCCTGAATTATTAGTTATATTGGGTGCAGTACCTGCAAGTCCTAAAATATTTTTACCTGTGCGAATATTTAACGAAGCATAATCTGCACTATCAATAAATATACCCATTTCATTACTTGCTTGTGAATTTGGAGTTAAATAGGCACCCAGTGGTATACGTAAATGTACTCGTGATTCTTGTATTGGGTCTGCTAACAATGCCCTTCTCCATGCAGGGAATTCTTCACTCCCTCTTATTGGCATTGTTCCAACTATATCTCCTGCATCTACGCTTGCCTTTTTACCAAGGAGAAGGTCAGACGCTGTAGCATCACCACTACCACCTTCACCCTGTAATATAAAATTTGTTCCGTCATACCTCAATGTGTAAATTCCAGTAGATGCAAGGTTAGTAACGTTAGTACCATTAGCTTTTTTAATTGTTTTAGCACCCTTGCCATCCCAGTTAAGTGTTGAAACACCTGTGCTTGCTATATTTATTTTTACGCTTACCGCCATTCCTGCGGTTAAAGCAGTTATTGTAGGTGTTGTTATAGCATAAGTATTCGCGGTACCTGTCGCTACTGCATAAGGTACTTGCTTCGTGTAATCTGCCGAGTGCGACGCTAGACTTTCACCTAAAGCCACTATATTATCAGCATTTTTTTTCACTGTTTCGGTAGTTCTTCCGCTACCCCCAAGAGCATTAATTGCATTAGATAGATTGCCAGCTATATCTCCATTAAGTTGTCCTTGAATTGTTGCAAACCATGTCTCAAAATTAGCTTGAAATGTTGCTTGATTTGCTATCATTTGTGTGTTGTAAGTATTGGATTGAGCAGTAAACCATGCTTGGTATTGGTTAAAAATTGCGGTTGTATCTGCTTGTATTAAGCTGTTTTGGATCTATGTCAATATCTTAGACACAAAAAGTTGAACTTTTTATGCGGTTGTCCTAGCTAAATCTTCACATTTTTGAGGGGATATATAACCGATGCTACTGTGTATTC
>NZ_JAHLEF010000060.1 GCF_018861755.1 Clostridium sp. CF012
TACTATACATATTCGACATAAACATCAAAAATCCTTTTTGAATTAAAAAATTGCTCAAAAAAAACGTCATCTCAAAATTGATGACGTTTCTTATAGTTTTTCAGTGGCCTCTCCTTAGATAGGGGGTATTTTCCTGGTATGCAATAAAAAGACCCTACCATAAGATCAACCCGTTCCATTCAGAGGTGCAAAATATAAAAAATTCTTGTTTTTTGCACTAATAATCACATATAAAATCACATAAATATTAACATTAAAAATAGTAGGGATTTGTTCCTGCTATTTTATTAATATTATTATGAATTCTTTCAATATCGTGGATTTACGATTAACTAACAATTTAAGATATTCTTCAATAATTTAGTTTATGAATTTGTTTATATTATCATATCGAATATCAATACGTTTTTCAGTATCGTTAATATCTTTATATTCCAAATATATATACATAGGTTTCTCTTTGGGACTTCCTCCACCTATTAGTAGGTGGTACTTATCATCTATTGGATACCACATAATGTATAAACCACTTCCAATATCTTTACCATTATAAATTTGAAAGTCTTCCCAAGACAACTTGCCTCCTTTTTTCGATAAATTTTTTACTATCTCAAGTGTTAGTTTAGTAGACTCCCCTACCTTCTGTTTTTCTATGTTATGCTTTCTTATGTTGTTCCAACTAATGGTAAATATGATTGTTAGAACACAAGCAACAATTAATAACTTCCATTTCATGTAGTTCCTCCTTTATATCATACGATTAATATTCACTTCGCAATACTCTACAATTTTGCAATAATTTTCAGTTTATTTATATCCTAATTATAACATAAATATTGAATATTCAGAATTATAATACATTTTAGTATTGCATATCCATAATGTTCTTATGTATACTATCACCTTTAAAACACATATTTTAAATATGTAATAAGTTTATTACACTTCTAAAATATGTGTGATTTTATTGTTTTATTAGATGTGATTTTATAACAAAATCTAACCTTAACCTAGTAATATCAGCAAAAAAGCACCATGTGATTTCTTAGTGAAATACCATGGTGTTTTATAAGTTTTGACTACTTTTGCACTTCATAACGGAACGGGTTGCCATAAGATAAGCCCTTTTTATTGTATACTAGGAAAGTATTTTTGGTCCAAACGTAATAACGTACTTTATAAATAACTTAGCATTTTTTAGAATAAATAAATAAGTCAGATCGCTTTATCCAATTTAATTTACTCCAGAAAGCAGTTCCTCCTTCGTTATCACAAAAAACAAAAAGATGACATTTATCTATTCCTTGATTTTTAAGTTCTTCAAGTGCTTTTTCAACCAAAATCCTTCCTATACTTTGACCTCGGTATTCAGGTAATACACAAGTATGATGTATATAACCACGCCTTCCATCATGTCCACAAAGGATAGATCCAACTATTTTATTATCTTTATAGTATACAAATGATAAATTTAAATTTCTTTTTAAATATCTTGAAATAGATTCTTCAGAGTCAGACTCACTTAGTCCAATTCCTGGAATATTACACCACATTTCATAGATTTCAGAATAATTTTTTATAGTCATCGGCTTAATACATAGTTCTTTATTTAACATATTAATTCCTCCCCCTTTAATAATAGTTCAGGTTTACATTATCTATTTACTTAATTATACTATTAATTATACTATTAATTTATCTTTGTTTTTATTATTCTAATATTTTCAAAATTTATATTACCCAATCATAGCTTCTTCATTTATAAATTTTATAACACCTCCCTCTAATTATCATTAATATCTATTTAGTTGCAATTATAAAACAATATTATTCATTTTTATTATATTTATAAACGTAATATAATATAAACAGAACGAATTCGTCAGAATATTGTTTGTATTTGCGCAAATACAAATAATAATCAATTAGAGTAATGTATTTTATTAATATCTGTTTAATAAAAATGCATCAGTTACATTTAAAATCATAAGTGGTTCTACATCTCTGAACCAAAGTTTCAATACGACCTAATTACACTCATATAGATAATTATGCAGTTCAATGAGAACTTGGCTGAGAGAATTACTCAAAGGACACCTGTAAAGCTTTACAACAGATGATATGTTCTTCATGTAATCTGTTGATTGTCACAGATTCAAGGGTGTTGATAAATTCTTAATTTAAATAAGTAAGATTATTAATACAACTATTGAGAGGAGTAAATTATATGAAAAAAATTAAAAAAATGCAATTAGCAACAAAAGTTTTTATTGGTTTTGGTTTAGGCATTTTGCTTGGTGTAATTTTCAAAGAAAAGATTATGATTGTTAAACCACTTGGAGATCTCTTTTTAAGATTGATTAAGATGATAGTTGTTCCTCTTGTATTATTCTCTATTATCGGCGGAGTAGCAAGCATAGGAGATATTAAGAAACTTAAAAGACTGGGAAGTAAAACATTATTATATTATATAATAACCACACTCATTTCCGGGATTATTGGGTTAATTGTTGCCAATATAATCAATCCAGGTAAAGGATTTTCAATGAATCTAATTACGACTGGAAAGGTGGAGGCGACGGTAGCACCAAAGTTTATGGATACTTTGCTTAACATGGTACCAACAAATCCAGTAGAAGCTTTAGTTAATGCGAATCTCATGCAAATAATTATTTTCGCATTATTCTTTGGAGTAGCCATGACAATAGTAGGTGCAAAAGCAAAACCGATAAAAGATTTTTGCGATGCTGGAACTGAAATTATGTATAAATTAACATCAATAGTGATGGAGTTTTCACCTATAGGAGTTACTGCACTCATTGCAACTGCTGTGGGGGAATACGGTCTTAAAATATTTGGACCATTAGGTAAATTAATACTAGCAGACTACATTGGTCTTACACTCATTATCGTAGTAATGTATACAATCATGTTGAAATTCATAGCAAAGGTTAGTATTAAGGAATTCTTCAAGCATATTCCTGAAATATGGGCGGTTACAGCCAGTACTACCAGTAGCTCAGGAACACTGCCAGTTACAATTCGAGTAACAGAAGAAAAATTTAATGTTCAAGGTGAATTAGCAAGTTTTACACTCCCACTTGGCGCCACTATGAATATGAATGGTGCAGCCAATTACTTTGCAGTTGCAGTAATCTTTGTTGCACAAATATATGGTATAGAGATGTCATTTTTTCAGCAATTTATGATTATTATACTTGCAACCATGATTTCCGTTGGTGCACCTGGAATTCCAGGTGGTGGAATAGTTTTAACCATAATGCTTCTTAATACCATGGGCCTTCCAATTGATATAGTTGGACTTATTGCTGGAATATACAGAGTTCTTGATATGGGACACACGACCCTTAATGTTACAGGTGATGTAGTTAGTACGCTTTGCATTGCTAGATCGGAGAATATGTTTAAACCCGATGCAGCTCAACCTAAAATCAAACTTAGTAATCAAAACACAAATATTTAACAACAGGGTTATTTTAGTAGTGTATAAGCATTGTTTGTGTTACTGTAATTTATTAAAAAAATATTGGAGGTATATATTATGAACGATAAAATTAATCAAGGACAACTTTTTGATGACAATCTTTCAAATGAAATAAAAGAAAAATTTTATAATATAGATATCGACCCTATTTCTCATGAAAAAAGAATTTTCTTTGATAATGCAGGGGGTGCATTAAGGTTAAAAACTGCAAATGAAATATTTAAGAAAATTGATGAGTTGCCTGACTGTCCTGAACATTCAAATCGTACTGCGAAATGGCTTTTAAGTATACAGGAAAAAGCTTATGAAGATATAAAAACAATATTTAATACAAAATCAGGAAGCTTGATAACATCTTTGACAGCTTCAATGGCAATTTTTGAAATGACAAGAGCTATAATTGAAGATGTACCAGGGACTAATGTAGTTACAACTGCATTAGAACACCCATCTGCATTTGATTCTATAGTAACTTTTGCTAAAAAAACAGGAAAAGAAGTAAGGGTAGCAAAAACTAATTCAGTAACAGGTGGAGTTGATGTTAACGAAATTACAAAGCTAGTTGACAAGGATACATGTTTGTTAAGTGTTATATATGCTTCCAATGTTTCTGGTGCTGTTCTTGATATAGAATCTATTGTAAAAGAATGCAGAAAAATAAAGCCTGATTTATATATTGTATGTGATTCTGTACAACATGCACCTCATGGGGCTATAGACCTTGAAAAGACTCCAGTGGATGCAATTAACTTTGCCCCATACAAATTTTTCGGCCCCAGGGGATTTGGAATAGGCTATATGTCTGAAAGAGCAGCGAAGCTACCTCACAGCAAGCTCATTGCAAAACCCGAAGGTGAATGGGAACTTGGAAGTCCTGCTCCAGCTCATTTTGCTGCAATATCAGAAATAGTTAACTATGTCTGCTGGATAGGCGAAACATTTATAGATTCCAAGGACAGACGAGAATTGTATGTGGAGGGTATGAACCGGATCAATATGCACGAAAGGGCATTAATGTATCGTTTACTTAATGGCTCTCTGAATGTAACTGGTCTTAGAAATATTAAGGGGGTCAAGGTTTTCTTAGATTATGAAGATCTTTCTACTAGAGACTTCATTATGGCAATAGGTTTTGACGATTTAGGTTCTAAGCAAGCTGTCTATGAGTATGAAAAAAGAGGAGTAGTTGTTTTTGAAAGACTTGTGGCCTCTTCATATTCTGTAAGAATGCTAGAATCCTTTGGTATGGGTGATGTAGTGAGAGTATCTCCGTTACATTGCCACACTATAGAAGATATCGACAAATTTTTGAAAATTACTGAAGAGCTTTCCCAGCTATTGCTGGTACAGGGCATTGATTGTAAGTTCGCATAAGGGATTAAATGAGCCGGCTTAGGTAGAAATTAACCTTAGTCGGCTTTTAATTTTATTATTTAATTAGCGAATTAAATGTATCGCTTTTTTTGAAGTTATCAAAATGTTCTTCAAACATTTCCAAAGATTTCACCCTACTCGGTTTAGGATATCTATGGGTTATCTGATAACATACACGATCAGGTGGAGAATCTAAAAGCTCAGAAATTTGAATTGGTTTTATTTTCGCAAAGGTTCTTGCTATTGATATGGCCACAATCGACCAAAGATTGGGAAAGTCCAAAAATGACATAAGTAATGCTGCAGTATCTACAGTTGAATACTCTCGTTTTGAAGGATCCCACCAATAATCATGCCATTTCTCAAAACTAGTTCCACAATCTAAAAAAATCTCATTCCTTGGATTTAGATCCTTTGGATGAACAGCTTCTGGGAAATTAGATTCGATTAAAGATATTAAGACCATCCTCTCTTTAAACACAGGTTTACATAGTATATTTTTCGATTGTGGCAACCATAAAACAAATCCTACGTCAATTTCATGGCTTTCAATAAGATTAAAGATTGTAACAGTCCAATGAGAGCTAACTTTGACAATCATTGGGCTATCACTTCGTATAAGTTTATTGTAAAGGGAGGAAAACACACAAGCATTTAAACTATCTACACTACCAATATTTAATTTATGCAGTGAATCTTGCGCTTTCCATACCAGAGTGTCCTTCCATAAAGACATCCACCGCTTTGCAATTAATATAAATTCTTCCCCCTTGGGGGTAAGGGTTATAACCCTTTGTCCCCGCTTACGTAGAACAAGCTCTGTATTAAGCTCTTGTTCAAGGATTTTAAGACGGTGGCTGATAGTCGATTGAGATAAATATAGTTTTTCGGCGGCTTTCGATAGGCTTTTAGTCTCGACGATACTTAAAAAAGCTTCTACACTTATAAAATTCATAACAACTACCTCTAATCCTTAATATTTATTTAGTTTATATTAAATAACAAAATTATTTCTTTCCATTACTATTATAATACTTTTGAGTTAGTTAATATATAGCTTAACTTTAATGTCATCCACAGTCAAAGTAAAATATTTACCTTCTGTAGATGTTAAAAAATTCATAGCTAATTTATATAAAGCAAAAACTTCCCGTTTATGTCATGACCTCTAGGGTACATAACAATAACTGGAAGTTATTATTTGCCAAAAAATATAGTAGCTTGGTATATTTAAATTTACTATTAACCTTCTGTAAAATTAATTATCCGTTCTATACCTTCTTTAATATTTTCCATTGATGTTGCGTAAGAAATTCTTACATAATTACTTACACCAAATCCCTCACCAGGAATTACTGCTACTTTTTCTTTGCTAAGAAGTATATTAGAAAAATCCATTGAATTATTAATTTTGGTCCCATCTATTACTTTACCAAGCATTTTAGATATATTAACCATAATATAAAAGGCTCCTGCTGGCTTTACACATGAAAGTATATTTGTAGAATTTATTTTTTTAACTACATAATCTCTTCTGCATTTAAACTCTTCAACCATTAAATCTACCGAATCTTGTTCTCCATTTAATGCCTCTACTGCTGCATATTGTGCTATAGAATTAGGATTAGCTGTAGTATGACTTTGTATATTAGACATTAATTTAATAATCTTTTCATTTCCAGCTGCATATCCAATTCTCCAACCAGTCATTGAATATGTTTTAGAAACACCATGTATTATAATAGTTCTATTGTAAGAATCATCACTTATACTTGCTAGGCTTGTATATTTAGAATGATCATAAATAAATTTTTCATATATTTCATCAGATACTAATATCAAATCATGAGCTTTTGCCAAATCTGCAATTAAGGATAACTCATCTCTACTATATACTGCACCAGTTGGGTTATTAGGACTATTTATAAGAATTGCTTTAGTTTTTGAAGTTATGGCACTTTTTAATAATTCTTCAGTATATTTAAAATCATTTTCTTCATTACCAGATACAAACACTGGTACTCCATCTGCAAGTTTAATTAATTCTGGATAGCTAACCCAATATGGTTTTGGAACAATAACCTCATCTCCTGGATTTAAAATTGCTTGAAAGACATTTGACAGGCATTGCTTAGCTCCAGTTGAAATCATAATTTGAGAATTAGAGTATATTAAATTATTATCTCTTTTAAATTTTCCACATATCGCAGTCTTTAACCCATCTATACCTGATGCTGAAGTGTATTTTGTATATCCACTTTTAATTGCTGATATAGCAGCCTTTTGAATATTTTCTGGTGTATTAAAGTCAGGTTCCCCTGCTCCAAATATGATGACATCCATGCCTTCTGCTTTCATTTTTTTTGCTCTAGCTGTAATTTCTAGAGTTATTGATGGTGAAATTTGTTCTGCTCTTTTTGATAGTATCATGCTAAATCGCCCCTATATAAATAAAATTTTGAAGCTTTATTATCTTGTTATGTCCCTTTGGATATAAAACTTCAACAGTATCTCCATTGTAAACTTTATTATCATGTAGTTCATTATTAATAATAAAAATGATAATTATTCATTCATTACTAAAATTGGCTTAATTACTAATCCCTTATTAGCATCCTCAAATGCTTTATTAATATCTTCAAATTTATAGAATTTAACTAGCTTGTCAAAAGGAAATTTTCCTTATTTATAATATTGAATCATTTTAGGTATAAATACTTGAGGTACTGAGTCACCCTCTATTACCCCAATCATAGATTTTCCTTCACCCATCAATGCATTAAATACATTTATATTAACATCACCGCTTACTCCCAAAATGGCACATGTTCCTAATGCTCTTAACGCATAAAGTGATTGATTAACGATTTCAGGTATTCCCGTTGTCTCAACGGAATAATTAGCTCCACCATTTGTTATTTTCTTAATTTCTGCTACAACATCAGTAACTTCCTTACTATTTACTACATGTGTTGCGCCAAGTTCTTTTGCCAGCTCTAATTTTTCTGCATTTCTTCCCACTGCTATGATTTTACTGCAACCAGTCAATTTTGCTGCCATAATAGCACTGAATCCAACAGATCCACATCCAAATACTACAATTGATGAACCAAACTCTGGCTTTAATCTATTAAGAACTGTTCCTGCCCCTGTTTGTACCCCACAGCCTAAAGGGCCTACTAATCTTAAATCAACATCTTTATCTACCTTTGTTATGTTTCTAACATTCACTACTGAGTAAGTCGCAAAGGATGATTGTCCAAAAAGTGTTGAAATATCTTTATTATCCTTCGATAAACGTGTAGTTTTATCATTCATTATTCCACCAAAATTAAGTTCATTAAAATTCTCACATAAATACACATGACCTTCTAAACAATTATTACAACATCCACATGAACTGAAAGATATAGCTACGTGGTCACCTACTTCAAAACCAGTTACTCCATGTCCTAGCTTTTCAATAATTCCTGCACCTTCATGCCCTAACACAATAGGAAGAGGTGTAGGGATCAATTGATCTCTTACAACAGCATCTGTGTGACACACTCCTGTAGCAATAATTTTTACAAGCACCTCATTATATTTTGGTTCTGCTAATTCTACATCCTCTATTGAAAATTCGTTTCCCTTTTCATAAATAACAGCTGCTTTAATTAACATAATTACCTCTCCTTTTTATTTGCTTTCTATGACCTTTTAATTTTATAGTATAATAGTATAATCTAGATATCAATAAACAAAATCACTATCTGTGCTAGTACAAAAGTAAAGGAATCACTTAGATTGTTAAAATATGAGAAGATTATAGAATACATCAAAAATGGATACTATATATATTTTTTTTTATCAATAAATTGTATTTAAACATTCCAATCAATTAGAGAAAACCTACCTCATAGATTTCTCTATAAAATAGGCTTTATGTGATAACGTAGATTTTTATACTTAAAATTATAGATACTTTAACATCTTACATGTTTACGTTTAAATCCTAGTTTTCCTTTATCAACTCCATTTTGAATATATTCTATTGCAACATTCGTCTGATAGAGTTTTTTGTCCATAAAGACCTCTACCTTTCCTAGCTCCTCCGCAATTTTCTTTGCTTCTTCATGAAGCGGTAAATACGAAATGCCAACAGAAATAATAAAATTGTTCATAGCATATTTAACGCGGTTTGGCTGGTTGTGTATCGTGTCACGCACCCTATTAAGCATTGCCAAAAGTTTATCCTTGTCAAATTCACTGTCTTTACGAGTGCCTAGTAGCCAATCGTAGCAACTCCAGCCAGCCGACATTGTTAATTCTTTTCCGCTATCAATCCAGCTATCGGCAACGGAAAAGGCAATATCTGTTTCGGCAAGGGTTACTGCTACAATGAAGTCCGAAATCATATAAAAATAAGCGCCATCTATCCATCTATTAAAATCTTCTTCCACCATTTTCTTTGGCTCAGCTATCATACCTGCTAAATACATGGCATCATAATTTCCTGTTTCATAAAGTTGCTCTGCCAAAGACTGGTTGTATTTTATTTTCTTGAAAATCGGCTTCATAGCGCTTATGCTTACGCCAAAAACAGGCTCCTTCGCACCATTGCTCATGTAAATTTTTTTCGTACGTTCTTTACCAAGGGACTTCAGTTCATCCATGATTTCGTTTAGTTCCATTTATAACATCTCCTTAAAATTTATAGTAAGATTCATAAATTGATAATGTCAACGGCACCGTTAATTAATGACTATTATAATACTTTTGAGTTAGTTAATATATAGGAAAATCGGAAAGATTGAAAAATGTCACTATACATTTTCTTTAAGTAATGGTAAGATAGATGATAATGATAATCATTACAGTTAAGGATAAAAAGGAGTGTACATATGTTTCGTAATAATAAGTTATTTTCTATTATGTTTTCTTTTATGGCAGTGATGCTACTTGTAGCTGGGTGTGGCAACAAGTCAACGACAAACACAAGTAAGGAGAAGGCGGCACCTTCATCTGAAGAGGAGCGCATTGTTAAGCATGCTCAGGGAGAGACAACGATTAAAGGTACGCCTAAAAGAATAGTAACCTTATATCAAGGCGCTAATGATACAGTGGTGGCGTTTGGTGTAAAGCCTGTTGGTATCGTTGAATCATGGGATCAAAAACCAATTTATGATTATTTAAAATCTGATTTAGAAGGTACAATAATTGTTGGACAAGAGTTGCAACCTAATTTAGAAGAAATTTCTAAATTGAAGCCAGATTTAATTATTGCTTCTAAGTATCGTCATGAGAAAATTTATTCACAATTATCTAAAATCGCCCCAACTGTTATGGACGATACAGTTTACGAATGGAAAGATACATTGAATTTAATAGCTGATGCATTAAACAAACAAGATAAAAAAACTGAATTATTAGCTAAGTGGGATGATCGCGTAAAAGATTTTAAATCTCAAATGGGAGATAAATTACCAATGAAAGCGACCATTACAAACTTCCGCTCGGATCATATGCGTTTATATTATAATAGTTATGGCGGATCTATTTTAAAAGAGCTAGGCTTTGAAGGGCTTGAAAGTCCGGCAGGTTATAAGGGTAATGATTGGGGAGAAAAAATCACTTCTAAGGAACGTATTCCTGATTTTAACTCTGATACGATCTTCAACTTTAATGCCTCTAAAGATTCGAAGCTAGCTGAGGGAAACTATAAAGAGTGGACAAATCATCCGCTTTGGAAAGAGCTTAATGCTGTGAAAAACGATAAGGTTTTTCAAGTTGATGAAGTGTACTGGAGTACAGGTGCTGGGTATAAATCAGCACACTTAATGCTTGATAGCTTATATGACATTTATAAATTGAAAAAATAAGTGATAGCCTCAAACAATAGTGAACCTGTGTAAGTGATGACCAATATATGTCCATCACTTACGCAGGTTAATTTTCTGTAATATTAGACGAAGTCAAAACTATGAAGGGAGATTAAATGCTACTACTCGTAAAGAAAGATAAGGGGAAGATGATTGGCTTAGTTTTGTTAATGGTTTTATTACTGGTTTGTATGCTATCGAGTTTGATGTTCGGTAGTACGCATTATACGTTGACTGATATTTACAGCATGGTAACGTCCTTTGATGTACAAGATTTAACTCATATCATTATCTGGAAAGAACGTTTTCCACGGATGGTGATTGCGGTAATTACTGGGGCTTCGCTTTCGGTTGCTGGTGTTATTAGTCAGCTGCTTACGCGTAATCCGTTAGGTTCTCCTAGTGTGCTCGGAATTAATTCTGGAACGATTTTCTTTATTGTACTCTTTGTTGTTATATTCAAAGTATCGGATTTAAATATTATTGTATATTTCGCTTTTTTAGGAGCTCTAGTAGCGGCTATTCTAGTTTATTTGCTCGGCTCTTTAAGTTATTCAGGTACTACTGCTGTGAAAATTATTTTAGCTGGGGTTGCCGTTAATGCGATGTTTGTCTCATTTACTCAAATCATTTTGTTAATGAATCAAAAGGGGATGAATGACGTCTTGTTTTGGATGTCAGGAACTATTAGTGGTCGGACTTTAGATATGATTTTATCTATTTTGCCGTTCTTACTTATTGCTCTCATTGCGACGTGTTTTTTAGGACGGTCTATGAACATTTATGCGTCTGGCGAAAGCATTGCCAAAGGGTTAGGGCAAAACGTGATGTTAATGAAATTGACGTTACTAATTTTAATGGTTGTGCTTGCTGGTGGTTCCCTTGCGGTAATAGGTAATGTTGCGTTTGTAGGTTTGATTATTCCACATTTGGCTAAATCACTTGTCGGGAATAGCTATGCCTGGTTGACACCCTATTCTATCTTACTCGGAAGCATATTTTTACTGGTGGCAGATATTAGTACACGGCTTATAAATCCACCTTCGGAGATTCCTTTAGGTGTGATTATATCATTTATCGGAGCACCTTTCTTTATTTATATCGCATTTAAAGGAGGACGTACACGTGGATAATCGATGGATAGTTCGGTCTAAAAATGAGAAATTATCATTTTTCATGGTAAAAAAAGATATATATAAAACCATAGTGGTATTGGTTTGTTTATTGTTAGTCGTTTTGTTAGGGCTTATGCTTGGCACCGACATTATATCGTTTCATGAAGTGATTGATTATACCTTTAATTTAGCAACTATTGAGAATGAATTTGTATTAGGGGAATTAAGGATGCCTCGTGTTTTGTCGGGAATGATTGTGGGAGCATCACTAGCTGTAGCTGGTTTAATTGTGCAAGGGATCATTCGAAATCCGCTTGCTTCACCGGACGTCATTGGTGTCACAGGTGGCGCTTCTGTAAGTGCAGTATTGTTTTTAACTTATTTTAGCGATTCAATGGGTATTCAATGGACTCCAATTTTTGCTGTTATTGGTGCAATTATTACATTTTTAATTATTTATCTTTTTTCACTGCATCCGTCGATTACCGCAAATAGAATTGTGTTAATTGGCATCGGGTTAGCATCACTTTCAGATGCGCTCGTTATGTATATTCTCATGACGTCGGCTTCATTTTCATCTGAACGCGTATATTTATGGATGACAGGAAGCTTATATGGTGTCAATTGGATTCAAACAATAGCAATCCTCGTATCGTTTATTTTCTTATTTTTAATTATTATGTGGTGGAAGCGTAAGTTTGAGTTGTACAGTTATGGTGATTTAGTTGCCCAGCAGTTAGGGCTAAATTTGAAACGATTTAGAATACTATTTTTGCTTCTTAGTGCATTGCTTTGTGGATTATCGGTTTCGGTGGCTGGAGGAATCGGTTTTGTTGGCTTGCTTACACCACATATTTCAAGAAGAATTGTGCGTCATCATACGTCACTTCTATTTGTTACCACAGCTGCCATCGGGGCTATATTAGTCGTACTTGCAGACTGGATAGCGCGCACTGCCTTCCAACCGTTAGATATTCCAGTAGGGGTATTTACATCCGGTATAGGCGCACCATTCTTTATTTATTTGCTGATTAAAAATCGTAATTCATTGTAAGGGTGGATAAAAATGGACAGTATTGCTATGAACAAACTCAAGAATAATTTTGATATATATTTAGAGCATGAGATGCCTAAGGATATCACTATAACCGATTTGCTAAATGAAAAAAAATGTTTATCGTTTCTACAAAAGTACATGACAGAGTTAAAAGCACTAAATTTAATAGTCGCAGCTTTGGATCTATGTCAATATCTTAGACACAAAAAGTTGAACTTTTTATGCGGTTGTCCTAGCTAAATCTTCACATTTTTGAGGGGATATATAACCGATGCTACTGTGTATTCTT
>NZ_JAHLEF010000061.1 GCF_018861755.1 Clostridium sp. CF012
ATATTATTTCGCTATTTTACCTATTTCTCTGTTTAATTTTCAAAGACCAATTTGTTTTGTCATCAAGTGACGACTTCTACTATATTACTAGGTATTTCTTGTTTTGTCAACATTTTTTTCAATATACTTTAAATGTTTTTCTAAAGCATTTAATGTTAACTTATCAACCTTTACCTTTGTCGTTACTCACTCGCAGCGACAAGTAGTATTCTATCATAATAAGAAAGTTGTATATTTAGCTTTCTTGCTGTATAACAATGTTATTCCTTATTTCCGGCCTATTGTCCCATAATCCTTTGTTTTGTTTATATTGACACACATGGCTAAGTATATAATAATATGTCTACATTTAAGCATCTAATTCATTAAGATGCTTTCAAGTTAAGCCACTTGCCATCTCTATCCAAATGAACTCAACCTTCTCTTTATATGAAATTTATTTATTTACTAATTTTTTAATTCCCTTTAAATATCTGTGGTTTAACATGTCTACAATGCCTTCAATTTTATCAATTGTAAGTTCTCCATTACTGAGCATAGCAAAACTTCTAAGTGGCATATCGTTTATCATCTCTGATATCATACGGTTTAATTGTTCATCTTCCCCAGCCATCTGGTGAGCCCTTTTCTTCACTGTTTTTAGCATCAGCTTTCCTATGAGAGTGTCTTTTATATCTGTCATGGTAGAGTTAACATTAAATGTCCCAACCATTGCTGAACTATCAGGAGTCAAGGGAAAGTCTAAAAGGGCAACAAACTCATTCTCGCTTACCTTTAAGCTGCCCTGTGACAGATTGTAATAGGCCGGTGCATTTTTTCTGTAATCCGGTATTAAAACCTTTTCGTCTGCTGAAGTTACATTTACTGAGGCTGCAAGCCTTATATCTCTACTTGAAGCACCAACTGATATTATATATTTGCCACTCTCTACATGCCAGTCGTTGATATTTGTATTGTAATAAGCAAAAGAGCGCTTATTAAGATTAAATGTAACTTTTTGCTTCTCTCCTGGCATAAGGTAAATCTTTTCAAAACTCTTCAGTTCTTTTGATGCCTTAAAAATAGTTGGATTTTCCTGAGTTACATAAAGCTGTACTATTTCCTTACCTTCTCTTTCTCCTGTATTAGTTACATCAAGTGAAACAGTAAGAAGTTCACTGTCTTCAATATTATCGCTACTTACAAATATATTACTGTAATTAAAGCTTGTGTAGGATAATCCGTGTCCAAAGGGGAATAAAACCGATTTTTGTACACTGTCGTAGTAGCGATAGCCTACAAAAATACTCTCTCGGTACTGTACTTTTTTTGCTGTTTCTGGATAATAGTTATAACATGGAGTATCCGCTAAAGATATTGGATATGTTTCTGCAAGCTTTCCCGAAGGGTTTACATTGCCGTATAATAAATCTACAACTGCGCTGCCTCCAGATTGTCCGCCTAAGTAGCACATCAGCACTGACTTTACTTTTGATATCCACGGCATCTCAACAGGTGCACCTCCAAAGAGTATAACCACTACATTTTCAGACACTTCACTTACCGCCTCTATAAGGCTGTTATGGCTGCGTGGCATTGAAAGGGTAGTACGGTCAAAACCCTCTGATTCATACTCATCAGGTAAGCCTGCAAAAATAAATACAATATCACTGTTTTTAGAAACCTCTACTGCCTCATTAATAAGCTCAGCATCTGGCTCCATTTCTTTAAGTGAATACCCCTCAGCATATTGAGACTCAATGCCTGCTGCAACAAATGCATCCCATGCACATTCTATTTTTAAAGGATTAATTTTAGATGAACCGGAACCCTGATATCTTGGAGTTTTTTGCAAATCTACCTATTACTGCAGCCTTTTGTTTTTTATCTGACGGCAAAATCCCTCCATCATTTTTCAGTAGCACCGCTGATTGTTCTGCTATTTTTTTTGAAAGCCCCTGGTGCTCTTCTTGTGAATATGTGAAATCTTTTTTTTCTACGTCTATTCCCTTTAATATAAGATAAACCAAGCGCTCTACAGCTTTATCAAGAACCTCCTCTGAAATTTTCCCCTCTTTCACCGCTTTTACAATCCTTGCATCATTCATTCCATTACTTGAGGGCATCTCGAGATCAAGGCCTGCCATAAGACCGTCCACCCGATCATCCACAGCACCCCAATCAGTCATTACAACACCTTCAAAACCCCATTGTGTACGGAGTATATCTGTCAGAAGTTTTTTATTCTCACTACAGAAGGTGCCATTTAGCTGATTATATGCACACATAATTGTTGATGGCTTACCTTTTTTTACTGCTGTTTCAAAACCAGCAAGATAAATCTCACGAAGCGCACGTTCGTCCACAACAGAATTTCCTGTAAGACGGCATTTTTCCTGATTGTTTGCTGTAAAATGCTTAAGAGATGTGCCAATCCCCTGACTTTCTACCCCCTTTATTAAAGCTGCTGCCATCTCTCCTGTAAGATAGGGGTCCTCGGATATATACTCAAAGTTTCTTCCACAAAGTGGTGAACGCTTAATATTAGCTCCTGGCCCTAAAAGTACTGCGACCTTCTCCTGAAGGCACTCCTGTGCAAGTGCTGTGCCCATTTCAATTAAAAGCTCCCTGTCAAAACTGCAGGCAGTAGCTGAGGCTGTAGGAAAGCAGGTTGCAGGCACGCTGTTGTTTATTCCAAGGTGGTCACTGTTTTCTGCCTGCTTTCGAAGACCGTGTGGACCATCCGTTACCATAATAGGTTTAAGCCCCAGCCTCTCTATAGCTTTTAAATGCCAGAAATCCTTACCAGAGCACAGCGATGCCTTTTCCTCAAGAGTCATCTGTTTTACAATTTCCTTAACGTTTTCATTCAAAATCTACTCACTCCTTCTTTCAAATGTCATTAAATCATCATCTTCAATGCTGAAATGTCATTAAAGATTTTCTCTTATAAACTTGCCTATCTCAATCATACAGTCCTCTGCCTGAGGATAACCTCCTATTACATCAGCAAATCCATGTCCAAGTCCCCTGTATATTATTGTCCTAGTCTTAACTCCAGCCTTGTTAAGCTTAACGGCATAGGACACGCATTCTATTTTAAGAAAATCATGCTCACCAAATAATACAATTGTAGGTGGCATTCCCTTAAGGTCTGCCATATAGGGTGTTAAATAAGGTGTTCTTATATCATCTACCCCAAGAATTGCCTTAAAGGAGTCTCCAGAATCGCCAAAACCATTTATCATCATGTTAAGAGCATACTTATACTTTTTCGAAATCTCGTATTCCTCAATGCTCCAATGGTAGTCCTCGTCCTCAACTGCACCCATATTTACACTTGGGTATATAAGTGCCTCCAGTTTTACCATGCCTAATTTTAAATCTCGGTCTTTCATAGCACAAAAGATTGCAAGGTTACCTCCTGCCGAATCTCCTGAAACGCAGACTTTGTTTTTATCACCACCAAAGAAATCTGCATTGTTGTATACCCATTTAAGGGCATTAAAGCAGTCATCATGACTTGCAGGAAATTTATTTTCCGGTGCCAGGCGATAGTCTACGGATATAGCAACAATACCCTCACGTTCAACTAAAACCTTACACAACTCCTCAACAACATCACTCGAACCTGCAAAAAAGCCACCACCATGGAAATACAGATATATAGGTAGATTTTTTTTATTCCCCTCTGGTTTATAAATACGGATTGGAACGGATGCACCCTCACAGTCAATGCTTAAACGTTCTATATCAATTTTAGCAGTTACAATAGGTATACTCTTTACACCGTTGAACATCTTTCGAAACCTTTTTACCATGGACAGCGGGTCTTTGTTTGAAAACATGCTTTTCGGCAAAAATTTCATAATCATCAGTTGCTTTTTCATGCTTTTATAAAGCCTAGGATCCATAACACCAGCCTCATCTGTGTCAGGAATTCTCTTATAGATTATTTCAATTCCCTTTTCCTTTTTAATGTATTGTCTTTCCTGTAATTTTTGCAATAAGTCCACATTATACTTTCTTTCCATACCTTCCCCTCATTTCTTACAAATATATTTTATATAATTCTTATTGTCTCTTCTCATAAAAATAATAAGCCTTACTCCCTATTTAGCTAAACTACGCTGATGAAGTTCCTCAACGATTTTTGGGTATTCCTTATCTAACTTATAGAACCACAATAAAACAAATTGTAAAACTGTAATAATAGCAGGAATGTAGAGGAATAATATTTTAATCGATCCTATAGCTGCTGCTGATTGTGTTGATACACCACCAACATATCCTCCTGTAGATAATACCCATCCGATTAAAGCAACTCCGAGCCCAGCACCAACTTTTCCTCCAAAGCTTGCTGCACTATAAACTAAGCCCTCTGTTCTAACCCCAGACTTCCATTCACCATATTCAATAGTATCAGCAACCATAGCAAATACAGATACTACTAAAGGTGCACTTCCCAATCCTTTTATAGCTGATGCAACTAATATAAATGTGAGGTTTGAAGGTGAAATCATCATTATTACTTGGCCAATTAACACAATTACAGTACCAATAAGTGCTGAATTACGTTTTCCAATCCTTTTTATAAGTAGAGCAACCAAAAACATCCCTACTATCATTGGTACCATCATAGTCATGGTTAAGGTTCCAATATAATTTTTATCACCAAGGACATATTGAGCATAATATATATTTGCCCCACCTATGCCTTGCCCTATGAAGGTAACAACCCCTAATATAACCATAATCATCCAGTACTTATTCATCATTAATGCTTTAAATCCCTCTTTTACAGGCACGGTCTTTTGCTCTTGACCTGCTGCCGGTTTGACCCTTTCCTTTGTAGTTAAGAAGGTAATAATGAATAAAATTGTTGCTACTGCACCAAAAGTAGCAAAAGTTAGTGACCACCCTTTTGGCCCATCACCAAAAGCTTTTGCAACAGGCAATGTAATCATATTTACTGTCAAAGCACCTGCCATTGCCATAACCATTCTAAAAATATTTATAACAGAACGTTGAAATTGATCTTGAGTCATTAGCGAATTCATAGCACCATAAGGTATATTAATAGCGGTGTATATAACTGTGGACATTAAGTTATAAGTTATAAACACATAAATAATTTTCCCGGCAGGTCCAAAATTAGGTACAGTAAAAAGTAATGCAGCACAAATACCAAAAGGTACAGCCATCCAGAGAATCCATGGACGTGCTTTACCATATTTAGATTTAGTCCTATCCATGATTATACCCATACCTATATCACTAATCCCATCCAAAAGCCTAGATATAAGCATTATTGTGCCGATAACACCAGCTCCCATACCCGCAACATCTGTATAGAAGAAGGTCATAAATGTACCCATTGCTGCAAAGACAAGATTACTTGCTAGATCACCAAGTCCATATCCAAACTTTTCTCCAAAGCTAATTTGTTGTGTATAGTCTACCTTTTTAGTTTGAACCTGTGTTTCCATTAAATCATCCCCCTTTATAATTTACATATTTCACCTTAATAAATAATTACTCTAATACTCATATTAGATGATTACAGCTTCGCTTCCCAATAACCACAGAAGGGATCTACAGGATTTACGCCCTTAAATTGTGATCTACCCATTATTTTCTCTACCACTGCCTCAATAACAGGTCCGCTTGATGTATAGGCATTAATAAAAGTTTTTATTCTGGGTACATCCTGTAGGTGATAGGGGTTTGCAACAGAGATAAACATAGCTGGAACTTCATTCAAATACTTTGGAAGATCTAAGCCCATAGGTGGAGTCCATGTAATCCTTACAGTGGTCTGATTACTAGCAGTTTCAAGGTTCGCTAAATAAAGCACCAAATCATATTTTTCTGCAAATGCATTTACTGGCTGCATAAGCAAGCTAAAATCAAACCTAGTATTATCAAATTTATTTACTTCGAAACCTTCTTTTTTTATTAAATCAATAAATTCATTAGCTATTGACACACCTCCAAAAAGTCCCTCATCATCACCAAGAACATACAGCATAATTCTTTTATGCTTTTCAATTGAGAGTGGAAGCAGGTTTTGAGTATCCTTAACAAGTGTTACTGCTTTATCAGCACATTCATTAGCCCATCTTATATGCTCTTCACATTTTAGTACCTTTAAGGCATCCTCTTCTGGAACTAGAGTACCATTCTCCTTTTGCTTATGAAGCTTTATAGCAGCTTTAAGTGCCAAAATTCTAGTTACTGCCTCATCAATACGTTCTGGGTCGAGTATGCCGCTTTGTATCCCATTAATCATAAACTGAAAGTCCTCACCAATATCCTGATTAAATAGGAACATATCACAGCCTGCAGCAATGGAATAAGGTACAGCCTCCTCACGCTTCATTGCCTGTGTAAAACCAGCCATCAATGTCGCATCAGTAACTATCAAACCATTAAATCCAAGTTTTTCTCTTAATAGTCCATTAAGAAGTTCTGGCGAAAGTGTAGCTGGCATCAATTCCTCATCTTTTATACCAGGGCGCAATTTTCTTGAATAGGCTGGATGCATAATATGTCCTATCATAAAGGTCATTGCACCATCTTCAATCATTCCCTTGTAGATTTTTCCATAGCCTTCATCCCATTCCGCAACTTCCAAGGAATTGATAGATGTCAAAAGATGTTGATCACGGTCATCAACACCATCACCCGGGAAATGTTTAACTGACACAGCCAGTCCTGACTCATGGATGCCCTTCATATAGGAACGTGCCATACGAAGCACTCTTTCTGGATTTGAACCATAGGTTCGAGTATTTGTTATTGGATTATGAAAGTTATAGTCTATATCCGTTACAGGGGCAAATGCCCAATTACATCCAACTGCACGACCTTCTCGACCCGCAATAATTCCAAGCTTATATGCATACTCTTCATCATCCGTTGCCGCTACCTGCATCTGATTACCATACTTTGTACCATCAATAGCAGTTCCTGTTCCTCCTGCTTCTAAGTTAGCAGCGATGAGAAGTGGAATTTCTGAATTGTTTTGCAGAAACCGATGAGTCTTTTGAACATCACAACCCTTACCAGCTCTAAACATGAGTCCACCAGGTTTAATACCACTTAGAATCTTCTGGAGAATTCCTTCATCATCAGTCATGCCAATAGGGCAAAAAAGTTGTCCTATTTTAGCAGGTAAATCCATACCTGCCAACGTATTATTTACCCATTTAATATCCTCATCATTCAGATAAAATGGCTTGTTTCTTAAATCCAACATTATTTTATTCCTCCTTATAAAGTCTTTAGGCTAATGATTTAGTCGTACCTGTACTTTGAAGCTTGTAATTTAGCTTTTTTTCAATGGCTTTATCTTTAAATATGCAGCTATTTATATAAATCAAAGAAATTGCAATAAAGCCGCCGAAGAGTACATCAGAAGGAAAATGTGCACCAATAATTACTCTGCTTACAGCAATAATAAGACCCCAAACTATACCCGTCACTAATGCCCACTTAACAGCTGTTTTTTTCATTTTTTCAGCGAATAGCACTAAAAGTAATGTTGAAAATCCATTTCCTGCATGCCCAGAAAAGAAAGATTCTCCATGTGGAAAATGCTGTAGAAGATACCATGGAAAGTAGTTTGATTGATCAGTCGTCAAGTCCCTAGGTCTTGCTCTACCCCAAACTGGTTTAATAACATTAGCCAAAAAATTAAAAGCAAATACGGTGACTATACTAATGAGGGCAGCTCTTCTAAACTCATCTAGTCTTTCATAAGAAACCTTTCTAAGCAATACTTGAATGATAACTATTATGATGATTGTACATAGCAATGCTATAATACTTTGTGTACCGGAAAGCTTTGCCTCAAACATTCTGAATGCAACCATCATTACCATCATATAACCACTAAGAAGCATTAAAACTGCATTTATAACCCACATGAAAATTTTCTTCACAGTTTTTTCCCCTCTAGCTAAACTAAAAAGAATGTTTGCTGAGACAAATGCTATAATCATTGCTGGATGCTCTCCAAAAGCATCAAAAAAATGTACCCAACCAGATTTTTGATTGAAAAGAGTGTTTGAAATACTAAGGTCCGTGAAAGCAAATATTCCTGCCAATAGAGCCCAAAGGCTTAAAAATAAAATTACATTTCGTGTCGATTTTTTCACCATATATCTACCTCCTAATTCTTAATTTTATAAATTATATAAAAGTTCATAATATTATTTTAACAATTCACTCTACAAAAATCATTCCAATAATTACAATATTTTGTACCTATTTTTATCAGGTATTAGTTTATACTCTTCAAACAGAGTTCACTAAAACGTTTACAGGTTAAAAAATGACACAAAAAAATTGTTAACTTTCGCTAACAATTTCAATAAGCATAACACCGTGGCACTTCAATTCCTCATTAATTTCTAAATAGTCCTCCACCTTAGTGTTTTTTACATAATATGCTGGTAAAGATTTTTTCTTTAGCCACTGAACTTCTTCTTTATGAAGAGATTGTGGTGCGCCCATTTTTATCCATTCATCATAGGCTGAACCATTCTCTCTATCAACCTTATAAGTTTTTATTATATATGTTCCCTTTTTTAACCCCTTAATACGTATATCCAGTTTTTGAGTTTCTCCTTTCTCAAAGACATTATACCTATCTAAATGGCTAATATGTGAGGTTTCAAGATTTTTATACAACTCATCATAGTCACAATAATTATAAAATAATATCTGATATTCTGTATTTTTCTTAGTTATTATATAGTTTTCACCTTGCTCTAAAACCTCATTACCAAGTTTATTTAAAAGATAGTAAGCATAATAGTGTGGTTTTTTTATGCCATTATTTGTTATAAAACCAAACCCACCATGAAAAGTAGTTTCTCCAGCTGTATATTCTTCAAATATATCTGTAAATGCCCAGTAGCCTAAACTATCTGCATATTTATAGACTCTAAGAATGTTGTGTACCAGAAAGGCTGCCATAAAGCAGGTGTCATGGACTAAATCCCTTGAATTTACACTACTATTAAACTCTGTTATGTGGATTTCAATATCCTTTCTTATGTGGCTTCTTACCTTATCTTTAATTATCTTAGCCTGCCCTTCTATAAAGTCCCTTTCTCCAAGCTTATACTTATAACTCACCCCTGGGGCCGTCTGTGGATTATTAAAATCCCTTATTACTATATCCTTCAAAAGACTTTCATCATATGTAATAGGATAGACATGATAGCTAAAAAAGTCAAAACTCATGTTTTCATCCTTAACAAATTCCAGAAATTCATCATACCATGTAGCTCCAGATTTATACTCATTTATTACCGCAGGTCCACCTACTTTAAGACGTGAATCAATGGCTTTTATAGCTAAAAGGGTCTTATTAAAGAAATTAAAAAAAGCTTCTTTTGTCTCATACCAAAATACATTTTTAATATTAGGTTCATTCCATATCTCAAAATACCAGCTCAAAACTTCATCTCTTCCATAACGTTTTATTAAATGCTGGGCAAAAGCACCTATTAGCCCAAGCCATTTATTTATATCCTTTGGATAACTGATATTACCCTTCCACCAAAAGATATATTGCTCTTTATTTGATGCAAGCTTTCCAGGCATAAACCCTAGTTCTATAAAGGGCTTTATCTTACATTCTAAAAAGAAATCGAATAGTTCATCCACATAGGTAAAATTATAGTAAGGTGTTTCATCCTCATACTCGTTATACACCATCATCTCATCATTAAATATGCCATGGAATCGCACATATTCAAAGGGGATTTCTTTCTGTACCTCACGCATCTGTCGCTGAAATTCTGCCCTAAGCCCTTCGGCAGCACGTCCAAAGGTCATTAGCTTTCTCCATGTGTGTTTTATCATTTTGACTTCTTTGTTTATATTTAATTCATAGGTAACCGTCTTTTCTGCTCCACTCGCAACTTCGGCTTTTATTGAGAGGTATTTTAAAAGATGCTTCAATGCCTGCTGTGGATTAAAATTAAAATAATTTAATCCATTTATCTCATTATTATTATCAAGCACCTGCTGATATTGTCTTCGATATGCACTTGGAGTCATTGAAAATGCCTCCTCAAATGCTTTATAGTATGATTTCGCATTGGGGAACCCATGTTCAATTGCAATATTTAATATATTTTTACTGGTATATGTCAAATCTGGTATAGATTTTTTTAGCCGTACCGAGGTTGAATATTTGATAAAAGTTACTCCCATTTTCTCTTTAAAGTACTTTGAGATATATTGAAGACTTAGATATTCCTTATCTGCTATGTTCTGCAGTGATATATCCGACCTATAATGTTCATTTATGTATTGTACGATCCGCTTTAAGCGTTCATCTGGCTTTACAAAATTATACTTATTAGATTTTATCTGAAAATGCGATATAAGATACCCTACAAGTTTAAAAATGAGTTCATTAGCTTTGAGTGCATAATCACTATCCTTTTTTTGAACAGTCATCATAAGATTTGCTAAAGCATTACGAATAAAATTATATTTGGATTCATATTTAGTGTTGTTTAAGGAGGACTTGCAATCAAAGACAATACCAGAAAAACCAGTAAAATAATTTTCAAAATACTTGGTATCAAATTGGATAACTAATGTAGTATTCTGGTTAATGTATTCACTTGAATGCATGACATTACTGTTAAAAAGGAAGATATCATCTTCTTTTAACACATAATCCTTGTATTCTTCAGTTATCTTAATACTGCCTTCTAATACAAAAATTATCTCAATATCCTCATGCCAGTGAACAGGGTACTTGTTAATATTATGCAGAAATATTTTTATAGGCAATCTTTCATCATGGTTAATAACCTCGTATTTATACATGATTACCCCCCTATTAATTTATAGCAACAAGATAAATTTCATAAAACACCATCTATATATTTACATTGTCAGTTTAAGTATAAAACAATATTACAACATTTACCACCCTTCATACGTCTTTAAAATGTTTTTCAGATTCCATGGAAATAATTGGTTTTTGTATTTACGCAAAATAAAAACCACTAAGTTAGACTTAGTGGTTTTTTTCTTACCTGGCGACAACCTACTCTCCCACAAGGTCACCCCTGCAGTACCATTGGCGCATTGAAGCTTAACCTTCG
>NZ_JAHLEF010000062.1 GCF_018861755.1 Clostridium sp. CF012
ATTATATTAGGATTTATATGGGGGATATGGCATTTACCACTTTGTTTTATGCTATACAGTCCATCCACCCCTATTTATTGTGTAATATCTCATATTGGCTATTGTATTTTGCTTAGTATTTTCTTTGGATTTGTCTATATGAAAACTAGAAACCTTTGGTCGGTTATAATTATTCATTTAATTAATAACAGTATGGTTATTGATGACAGTAGTGCCTATGGTAAACCAATTTCACTAAAGGACTTAATACTAAGTTTAATCTTTTGCACTATTGTATTCCTACCATTTCTATTTACTAAAGAGTATAAGGGTAAGATGTCTAGAGAATAATTAAAAAAATTTTATAAATGCTTAATTTGCAATATCTTTATATGTTTAAGCAAAGCTAAATAATATAATAAGCTACTTTAATATATTATTTTAAATAAGTTAGTTCGCATGTTTCTTAAACTTCGTCACAACTGTAAGAAAGTGCGAAATACTATGAACCAGAAAGGATGATATTATGAATATGAAAAAGGTTATTAAAAATAAGTATGCTATCTATTTACTATGTTTGGTTACTATTACTTTTGTCTTAAATAGCTTTTATTTATATAATATGATAAGTTTAGTATTCCTGAAATATACATTATTATCATTAAATATTGCTATACTCTTACTTATAGCTATATTTAGAAAAAGGATTAACAATATATATATTGTAATAACATTTATTATTGTTGTTATATATAATACTGTAAACATTTTTATTACCATATATCCTAATAATTTAATTGGCAATAAAATTTCTTTCATTTTATTCATTTTATTTGTTTTATCATTTTATAAAGCTAATAGCATTAAATAGATTTAAGAAGCTACTTACGAAAATTAATTCGGAATATTCATATAACTTCGTCACAACTGTAGAATATCGCGATTTAGATTTATTGAAGGATGTGGGTGATAGAATGAAAGTTAATTTAGATACTATTAATAAAATATTAGAAAGAGAAAAACTTCTTTACTTGGCAACATCAAATGAAATATATCCAGACAATTCAGCCGTTTGTTTTGCATATGATGAAGATTTACATTTGTATTTTGGAAGCTATTCGGATACATTAAAATGTAGAAACATTGCAGAAAATCCATTCGTGGCAATATCTGTTGGAACATTACAAATTCATGGAATTGCAAAAATTGTTCCATATAGTAGTACAGAATACAAAAATAAAAGAAAAATTTATGACAAGCGTTTTCCTCAATATGTATCAGTATTCCAAAAAAATAGTAATGAATTATATGAAATAAATCCCCTTGCAATTTGGAACTATAATCCTTCATTAGGGGAGATGAATAGGGATGAATTGATAATTGATTTAGAATATTATCAATCAATCTCTCCATACAAATTTCATAAATATGCCGAGCGTTTATCATAGAATAATACGCAGTTTTCTTCTAAAGTGTCACAATGGTAAATTATTGTTCATCAAATAATAGTTATTAAAATTAGAAGAGCGGGGGTAATAATCGTGAAAAAAGTAATAAGAATATTTTGTGTTCTGTCTTTAGTTACATTAGCATTAGTTGGGTGCAGTAGCTCCGATGAAGGTGATGCTAAAAAAGTCGCAAAAGAGTTAACCAATAGTATCTACACAGTAGACGCTAAAGAAGTAGTTGATTTGAGTAGACTTATACTGCCATCGATAACTGAGGAAGGACCAAAGGGCGAAGAAAACTATAAAAAACAAAGTGATGCATTACTTGAAATGGTAAAGGCCATTGACAAAAACATAGTAGCTTTAATGACAGAAGAAGGGTATGAAGAGGCATTAAGGACTCAGTTTAAAACTGTGAGTACGAAAATATGTGTCATGAATAATTATATAGCACAAGTTACAGACCTTACTTTAGGTGAAAACGTGTATAAAGACTATAAAGATAACGATAAAGTAAGGTACCCTTATGAAGTTAAATTTGATTTTATATCTTCCGATGGTAAAACCAAACAAGCAGACACAGCCAAAGGAACTGTAGACCTAGTAAAAAGAAGATGGTAAGTGGAAAGTGTGTCTGTTTGATGTAAATCAATTTCCTGAATTATACAAGTAGTTAATGAACAGTAACCATTTATTGGATTCATTTAAAGGTTGTCATAATATCAACAGCTCTCTTAAACATAGCCTAACTTTAAAACAAATAACACTACGTAATGTTCTTATTAGACGTCACAAACAATAAAAGTTTGTGGCGTTTTTACTTATGACGACTTAGGAAAATATGGTGCATTAAAGATTGGACTATTTCAATCTTTAATGTTATATTATGTATATAATGGTAAAGCTAATATGTATTGGAATTATTATTATAATATATATAAAGGTGGTTGATTTTAATGTACAAAAAACATATGAAATTATTAATTCTAATAACATTCATGTTGACGATGATTACATCTACCAGTGTTTTGGCTTCTTCAAACCACACAAGATTGTCGGGAATAGACAGATATGAAACCTCATCTAAAATAGCTTTAAATGGTTGGACTCAATCTGATTATGCTGTTTTAGCTTTGGGTGAAGATTATCCTGACGCATTGTGCGCTGCTCCATTAGCTGGAAAATACAAAGCACCAATATTATTGACAAAGACAAATTCAATACCCACCTCAACATTAGCAACAATAAAACAGTTACAGGTTAAGAACATATTTATAGTGGGCGGTACAGGAGTTATTTCCAAAGCTGTACAAGAACGACTCACAGAACTAGGAGTAATAACTACTAGATTAGCTGGGAAAACTAGATATGATACTGCAATTGCGGTTGCTAAACAGTTAGGTAATGTTTCACAAATAGCAATTGTAACAGGTGAAGATTATGCAGATGCTTTATCTATAGCACCAATTGCTGCATCATTGAATATGCCAATTATAATAGTGGAACATAATAGTATACCTCAATCAGTTACAGATTACGTAGCTAGTCAAAGAATTGATAAAACCTACGTAGTTGGGAAAGGAACTTCTATAAACAATGTAGCAGGACTTCCTAATGTTATTGAAATTAATGGAACAGATAAATACGCAAGAAATATTTCCATTATAAATGCTTTTAAAAGTAGCTCAGATTTTAGTACAATCTATCTTGCAACAGGTGAAAACTTTGCAGATGCTTTAAGTGGTTCAGCCTTAGCTGGAAATAATTCTAATGTATTGCTATTAGTTGAAAATGACATTACAAAAGGGAAGAATTTGCTACAACTAGATTATCCTAATGCAAATATAAAAATATTGGGTGGTGTGGGTGCTATTGCAGATAGTACAGTAATTAGTATTGATAATACAACAACATCGAGTGCTATTACCATACCTACTACAGTAGATGATTCAGCTGTAACTAAAGGTACAAAAGTCAGTAAGATTACTATAACTTCAACACGATTGGGAATAGCTTCTAATGGACATGGTTATGCAACCTATAGTATATATGATGAAAATGGGAAGGATATTACAAATTCATCACTTAGTGACACTGTAACCTTTAAGAGTCAAGTTGGTACAATTGTTGTCAAAAGAGGACTGCTCACATTAACTCCGAACGCAGATATTAGTTTTAGTACACTTAGTTCAGTGGTGATAACTGGAAGGGATTCGATTACTGGAGTTTCAATGAGTGCTACATTAATCGTTCCCGCTGTGCTATGATTGTTGTCGTAGGGAATAATATAATTGAAATTTTATTACACTATTAAATTATTCTTATTAGACGTCACAAACAATACAGGTGCTACAAGTGTAAAGGCACTTTCTACAGTGGCTACTCAAGTAGGCACTTCAGATGTATTTGAACTTAATTTTGTTCAAATCAATTAATAAAGACCGGAGATACTACAGCTACATTCAAATATAAAATACCTGATGAAACTACTGGTGCAGATATTACTCAAACAATGTTGGCCTCACAGTTATATGGAGTTGCAACTGTAAGTTCAACAGTAAGCTTTGATCCATTAACTGGAACAGGTACAATAACATTTCAATCTTCTTATGATACTGATAAATCAATCAATTATTGTTACATTATTAGACGTGATAAGTGGAAAAATTACAACGTCAACGATGCATTTTAATACTGTAGCTGAAAAAAAATAATAAGATTATTATAATGACACTTGATCTACCTTATAAGGATCTTGGCAAAATTGGATTTGTAGCATATGAAGTATATGACCAAAATAGAAGAAGAATTAAAGAGATAAAACTAATTAAGACACTCGAAAGGGTGTCTTTTTCTTAAGAAAAAAAGGGAGCGGTAGTTTTGGAATAAATAGTTATGTTGCAATAGTAAACACTTATATCTATTAGTATCTATAAATCTAAACAAATAGCCACTTGTAGGGATAAGTGGCTATATTTTACAAAAGGAATATATGATGAAATGAAGATTAGGATATATCTATTATTTATATTTATGCTATAATATGGTATTGTTAAGTAACAATTGTATAAAAATGCGAAGATTTGAAATAACATATTATAAAGATTTATATTATTAACTTTTTATGTTATGGTATACTTGTAAATATTGAAAGGAGTGGTTGCCAGTGATTAAGATGATTAATATGTTAGAATTTAAATATATAACTACTCCAAATATGGTCTTTTAATGTAGTTTTGATGTGTAGCTGGAATAATATTAAAGTTATGACTTCATAATATACAGATAGATTCATTTACCTTGGTGTAGTTAAAAAAGCTATTTCAGGGGTATTTTTATGCCCAAATTTTGATTTTATGGAGGCATAGTAAAAATGAATTATGGATTAATTAAAAGAAATGAAATTAAAGAAGCAAGAAGGCTAATAATTTACAATCTAGAAACAGAAAGATTAAAGTTGTTGCCATTACAATCACATCACCTTGCGTTATCAGTAGAGGATTATGGAGAAATGCAAAGTGATTTGGGATTAAGAGTCACTAATATAATTCTTGACGAAGAAATGCAATACGCCATGAAAGTAAGGTTAAGAAAAGTACTTGAGGATGTTGAAAATTATTTATGGTTAACTAATTGGGCTATAGTCCATAAAGAAGAAAATCAAATAATTGGTTTTATAATGCTTAAATGCTATCCTAATGAAAATGGTGAGGTAATTGTTGGATATGCCATTGAAGAAAAGTATAGAAGAAATGGATATGCTACTGAAGCATTAAAAGGATTAACTGAATGGATTTTTGAAAATCCCAAAGCACTATGTGTGATTGCAGATACAGAAAAGACAAATATACCCTCACATAAAGTGTTAGAAAATGTAGGTGCTATCAAATATAAGGAAACTGATGAATTAATATGGTGGAAAATCGAAAACAAAAATTGAGAATATACAAATGAATTATATATGATAAGGTTAACATTATTCATATTAGACGTCACGAACAATAAAAGTTTGTGGCGTTTTTACTTGTGACGACTTAGGAAAAAATGGTGCAGTAAAGTTTGGACTATTCCAATTTTTACTGTTATGTTATATAATGGTAACAATGATTCGGAATCGTAATCTTATATGTAACTAAAAAATAATAATGGAGGTATAATTATGTGGATAATATTAGGAGTTATTGCTATGGTAGCAACTTTTATAAATCTTTATATGTATAAAGCAGGAAAAGACTATAAACTTGCTATGGCAATTGGATTGTCATTTACAGCATTGACACTTTGTGCAGAATACAGTGTTGTATCCAAGTGGGTAAAAGGCGAGGATTGGTCGGCTTTATTAGATGTTATACCTACAATGGAAAAGGCATTATGGTTTCTGACAATTATATCTATTTTACTAAATATAGCACCTATATTTTTAGAACTAAAGAATAAAGAATAATTACTTATGTCGCATCATTCATATTAGACGTCACAAACAATAAAAGTTAGTGGCGTTTTTACTTGTGACGACTTAGGCAGATAATTCGAAGCAAGTACCACACTTAGGAACTACTACAAATAGTGGTTATGCTTATAGCATAACTACAACACAAGTTATAAATGCTAATCAAAAATTTACTATAAAATTTAATACAAATAGTATAACTGCTCCAACATTGAAAATAAATACAGGCACAAGTTATGCAATTAAAAAAGCAAATGGGAATAATGCAAAACTATATGCAAGTGTATATACATTGTTTTGGGATGGAACGTCTTTTACCTTATTGGGTGAAGGAGGTGATTATGGAACTGCCTTAAATACCGATGTTATAAGTGGCAAAACCATTGGAACAGATAGTGGAATTGTAGTAGGAACAATACCTAACTTGAGTAATGGTGATACAAATTCAATAAGCACATTAGGAACGGGCGAGGGTCATTTATATTTGAGATTCCCACAAAATGCGTATTATGGTAATGGTCATGCACTTCATTACCCTGAACCTAATTTTATAGCTTCAAATATATTAAGTGGTAAAAGTGTGTTGGGACTTGTGGGAAATTATTATCCTTCTCGATATGTTGCTAGTGAGGAATTTAATCCTTCAAATCAAGGAGGTAACGACCCATATAGACCAATGTCGACATCAATTGCATCTCAAATGTCTAAAGTTGGGCGAAGACTAACAGTTAATTTTACAGGTACAATTAGAATAAAATTTTCTTTTTCGGCGGGGTTAACAAATATGAGTGCAAATGGTCAATTATATAAAAATGGTTCACCTTTTGGTACACTATATAGTGGTTTATTAAACGGTACAAATTCAATTGATATTAATGTAAATATTGGTGATTATTTTGAAACATATATGCAATCGCTAACCCCAAAATCTGGTGAATATTGTAGTTCATTATTAAACATTCATTACTCATTTATAAATGATTTAGTTGTAGTAACAAACGGAATAGCAGTATCATAAATTAGGAGGTAAATTATGAAATATAAATTTCAATATGAAGATGAAGTAAGTAAAGAAAAAATAATGGGTGAAAATACAAATAAGATTTTAGTTGAAATACAAAATCATTTTGATGGTAAATATCTTGTATTTGATGATGGAGTAGTACCTTTACAACTTACTATATTAAATGCACTAGAGCAACAAATAAATAGTTTACAAAATAAATTATTAGAAAGCGAAGGAGTGATTTAACATGGCAACAGTAATAGTTAAACAATATTTAGTAGGTATATTAGTTAAAAAAATTAGTACACAGGAGATAAATCCAAAGACAAATGAGCCTTTTAAAACAGATGATATTTTAATTGCAGAGTATAAAGTTGCAGTAGAAAATGCTTTATTGGAATTAGCGAAAGTAGTTTAGTCAAGACGGATTAGGAGTAGATGGCAATGGCAATCCAATCGTAGTAGAATAATCTAAATAGGGTAAGGTAGACACTCAATAGGGTGTTTTTATTTTGCCCTTTTTACTAAAAAAAAGATATCTCTAATCTTTATATTTATGATATAATATGGTATTGTTAAGTAATAATTGTAATTCATTACTAATCTAGATTATGTTTACATAAGGGGATAAGGTTATGATTTATAAAAAAAATATGATCGATTGTGTTTACCAACAGCTTGCAATTGACTATAATTGCTCGCCGGATGATTTTTTAAAAGACGGCTTTATTTTTACAGAAGCAAAACAAAATGAAGGAAGACGACCTTTTCCGTGGATAACACCGCGATTAGAAATGATTACAATGGGAAACGGTATAGTAATAAATGCATCTACTGATATTTTGCCATTTGTTTATCAACAGCTTGAAGGTAAGACAAGATATGAAGCATTGAATATGCCATTTGGTTACGGTGTCAACCCTTATTTTCTTCCGGATTTAGACAAAACTACTCTTTTGAGTAGAAATAAAGAGTTTGAATATGTAATTATTGAAAAAGATGATATACAAAAGCTTTATGAATTGAAAGGTTTTAATTATGCTTTGCAATATTCATTAATAGTCAACATCCCGAAATGGTAGCGGTTATAGCTAAATATAAAGATACGGTTGTTGGGATAGCAAGCGCAAGTGCTGAATGCAAGACCATGTGGCAGATCAGTGGTGATGTTTTATTTCCATATAGAAAAAATAAACTTGCGACTATTCTTGTAAATACTTTAACACTTGAAGTTCTTAATCGTGGATATATTCCATATTACAGTACAGATTGTAGCAATGTTATTTCTCAACGCGTAGCAGTTCAAGCAGGTTATCTCCCGGCATGGTCGAATTGCTTTAGAACAAGGTTGGTTGGATTATTGAAATCATAAAGGCGATTTTCATAGGTTGATTAACAAAATGATCATAATCTACAGTAAACTTAATACACAATCTTCATATAGTATGTGCTCATAAGTTATATAGGTTTCTGAATGTAATCTATTAAACGTGAGCATATGTAGAAAATTCTTGAAAACCAAGTTGAAAAATAGGGGGATATTATGATATATAAAATTAAAGATAGTAAAAGAAAACATATGTTAGAAGCTTATGACAAAGATAATAACTTAGTAGGTGAAGCTGTAATTTCACCTTTTATGGATTCAGATTTATCTGAAAAACCTAGATTAAATATATATATTGATATTACAGTAACAGATGTTGCAAATAAGATTGAACTAAAAGATCAAATGTTTGATAAAATAATGAAGCGCGCGCATGCTATAAAAGAAGAAAATAATAATATTGATGTAAGGGTATACCATTGTTGTTTTTCGGATAACAAAGAGAATATTGCATATTATTCGTCAAAAGAAGGGTTCAAGCATGATGAGGGTATGTATATAATAAAAAAAGAGATAACTGAGGAAAATTTCGAGATTACAGGTGTTGATGGTATTGATTTTGTTAAACTTGAGCTTATAGACGAAGATGAGATAATCCAATTAGTAGAGAAGCAAAATAAAGTATTTATTTCGGGTTATTCCTTAGAGGATTTAAAAAAATTGAAAAGTGAAAATGAGTGGTTCAGTATAGCAGCCAAGCATGAAGGTGACATCGTAGGTAATATCATAATTATTGTGAAGAAAAATGAATTAAACATTAAATATGGTTGGGTAGACGATTTGTTTGTTTCGAAGGAATGGAGAAACCGTGGTATTGGTGAAAATTTAATACTTAGAGCCTTAGAAGATTTAAAAGCTTTGAGTATTAAGGAATCAATCTTGGAAGTGTGGAGTGCAAATAAAAGAGCATTATCGGTTTATAATAGTTTAGGATATAAATTTCATGAAGAAACAGAGTCATCAATTGGGATGTTTCTTTAGTATTTATGTCGTTTTATTGTTAAACTTGGTACTTTAAAATTATTATAAGTGGTTAATCAAAAGTTAATCACTCTAAAATTATTTAATACTGTAATAAAGTGGGTTGTAATTATAAATAAATCTTAATTGCCTCACATTTCGGGTTTATTTAACTGTAATTATTATGTAGTATAAATGATATTCAAGGATAACTGGAGTAGGCCTTGCTCAAAATGCAGTGGCTAAACACCGTATAACAAAATGTTGCCGTCCGCCTTGGCTGGTGGACAATTTTTATATAGCAAGGTGTAAATTTATGACTACTAATCTATATATAGGTTAGTAGTAGCGCAGCGCCAATGCACATTCCTTCACCATGCCCGTCGGGCTAGGGTTCAGGAACGTCGGCAACAAGGAATGTTAGCTGAAATCGTTTCGAAATGAATGCTAATTCAAAGTCGTTGTTTGAAAAACATCTGATTCGCGTTCGTAAAATATAACGTAACAAAAGAAGTGAATATACTGGAAAGAATAGTTATAATTGTTCTTTCCATTGTGCCTATTTAAATTTATACTTATAATTTTTTTATGAGATAAATCAGATTGGTAAGATTATACGGCTTATGAAAAATGTATAACAACTCAATAAATAGTAATTTGCGGGGGATGAACATGATGGAATTAAGTACAGAGCGATTAATAATAAGAAGATTTTCAGAAAATGATGGTAAAGATTTATATGAATACTTTTCTAATCCAAAAGTACTGAAATTTGAGCCGTTTAAGCCGTTTACAAAAGATGAAGCTTATGGGGAAGCAAAAAGGCGTGCGGATGATGAAAATTTTCTTGCTGTATGTTTGAAAAGTGGGAAATTGATAGGTAATCTATATTTTTCTAAAGGAGACTTCGAAACTTGGGAAGTTGGCTATGTTTTTAATGAAAAATACTGGGGAAATGGATATGCTTCAGAAAGCCTACTTGCACTGATTAAATATGCTTTCTTAAGCTTAAACGTAAGAAGAATTATTGCGCAGTGTGATCCTAAAAATATTCCTTCTTGGAAATTACTTGAGCGTGTTGGAATGAGAAGAGAGGGAACGTTGCTTCAGAATATTTTTTTCTTTACTGATGAAAAAGGTAACCCTATTTGGAAAGATACTTATGAATATGGAATTCTTAAATCTGAATATATGAAGTTATAAATTCCAATTGTGCGCCCAGCTAAGGGTAATTAACCTAGCAGGTGGAAATCCTGTCTGAGTAAGGTCTAGCCAACCAACAGTAGCGAGTCTTGAGTTGTCATCAGTAATG
>NZ_JAHLEF010000063.1 GCF_018861755.1 Clostridium sp. CF012
GTTACTGGTTTAATGAGTAAAATACCAGGTGTAAAAATTGGGAAGATTGGCAATGTAGGCGTAGAGGATAAGGGTACAAAAGTAAAAGCAATAACAAAACCGAAAGTATATGATGTAAAAAATAATTTTGGTTTAACTATACCAAAACATGCAAAAGGTTCAAGCTATACAAAAGCTGGACTTGCATTAATTAACGAAGAAGGCGGAGAAATTAGAAAATTATCCAGTGGAGAAACAATTATCCCTGCAGATAAATCAAAACAATTAATAGAAAAATCCAAAGGTGGCCACACATTTATTTTTAACATAAAAGGGAATGTGGGAACAGAAGAATTTTTTGAGGAAGCATCCCAAAAGACTTGTAATAAAATATTGACATTGCTAGGGAATATGTAAAGAGTGATTTTTATAATCACTCTATTTTAATGCAAAGAAGGTGGTTATAATAGCAAATATTTATTTTTCAGATTCGAAAAGAAAAATAATAATAGAATTACCAGTCCTTCCAGAAGAAATGCCAGAACTATCAAGAAACGCGAAGAATGAAGAATTTGAAACTTTCAATAATGGTGCCTTTAATCTACTTGGTAACGTGGGGTTGATTACATTTACTTTAGATAGTTTTTTACCTGCTTATGCAAATAAATATAGGTGGGCTAAATCTCAAATTAATCCTTATAGCTTAATAAATCTGTGGGCGAGCAATATGGCAAATAAAACACCTTTACGTGTAATTATGAACAGAAATTTGAGAAAAGATTTGCCAGCCGAACTATTAAATTTAGCGGTTTCCGTGGAAAATATGAAGTGGCATGAGGACAGAACTGGTGATATAAAATATACTATAGATTTTAAAGAATATAGGGAGATAAAATGATTTATACATTACGTGGTAGACAAAGTGGGATATGGGTAAATATATTGCCTACGAGTGATTCAATTTCATGGGGAAGCGACAAAGATACCTTAGCAGTAGATTTAAGCTTTACTAGTTTAAGAGACCTAACAGAGGGGACCATCGTTCAACTACTAATAGATTCAAAATTAACAATTATGGGATCAGTGATTAAAAAATCTAAAACTAAAAATCAATTTAGTTATTCTTGTCAAGATTTTGCAAGGGTTCTAGGGAAAAATGAAACGATTATACAGTTTAATAAAATTTCGGCTAGCGATGCAATTAAACAATTATGTAGCAAGTTCGGGGTTAAATGCAATGTGGTGGATATAGACTTTGTAGTCCAAGAAGAAAAAAAGTCTACAGTTAAAAGCAAAGCAGATAAAACTATTAATTTAAAAAGTGGAAAAACTAAAGTAACAAAAAGAGTTGTAAGTACAAAAATAACTACAATGATAAAAAAAATATTTAAAGACCAAACTTTGAGTGATATTATAGAAGAAATCTTAGAACAAGCAACATCAGAAAAAGGTATTAAATATGTAAAAGAAATGATAGGAGATACACTTTATATTAGAAAATTAGCAGATTATAAAATATTTCCTACTTTTATTCTAGCAAGTGATCTATCAGTTAACAGTTCAATAGAGGAAATGAAGAATAAGATATTAGTTGTATCTAGCGACGAAAAAAATAATAGAATCCTAGCAACTGCAAGTGACCCGAAAAATATTAATATTTATGGAAGTTTTCAAGAAGTTATTACTGTAGAGCAAAAAGATATGTCGAAAGCAAGTAATATAGCAACTAACAGGCTCAAAGAAACTAATAAGGTTTTTAAAGATACTACACTAAATATTATAGTGATTAGTGGTGGCGAAGAAATTAGGGCTAATAGAATGATTAGTTTAAAGATTGCTAGTATGGGTTTGAATGGTTGGTATAACATAAAAAGTTGCTCAAATAGTTTGCAAAATGGAAATTTTAAAAGTGCAATAAATATAGAGTGGTAGGTGATTAAATGGACTATGCAGTAGCGTTTGCACTAGAATTAAAAAAGAGAAATAACTCCAAACCTATCGGGAATTTAACAGGAGAAATATTATCCATTACACCTTTAAAAATTGGAATACTATCTAATGGAGTAATTTTGGATAATTGCATAATAACAAAGACTTTTAAAAGTCTTTTAGATAATAATTTAGCGGTTAATGGCGATAAAGTATTGATTATTTCGGATGCTTCAGGAGAGATTTTTTATGCAATAGATAAGGTGGTGTAAGCATGGATAACATCATGCCAGTTATAGACATAGAACAAGATTTTTTGATAGAGGATTATGATATAGTAACAGAACAAGAAACCCCCACAAAATTAGGTAGAAGTTTCCTATTCAATAACCTAACAAAAAAGTTTGAATTTGCAGGTGGTAGAAATATAGAAATTGATGAAAAACAAGCTATTAAACAATGGATAACGCTTGTTTTAAGAAGCAATAAAAATAAGATTAATATCTATAAGAATACAGATTTCAACTGTAATGTAGAGTGGTTAATTGGTCCAAAACTAAATAGTGTTATAGAATCAGAATTAAAAAGAGAAATAACAGAAAGTCTTTTAAAAAATGCATTCATTATAAGTGTAGATAATTTTATATTGAAACAAATTAAAGGCACTTTAAATGTAGAATTTAATGTAGGCCTTAAAAACAGTGAAAATTTAATTATAAATGAGGTGATTTAATGTATGAAAATATGACTGCTGAGAATATTTTAATTGAACTACTAGCAAATGTTTCAAATGACTATGAAAAAAGTTTAGGATATCCTACCGCCGACATTTTGAAAAGTTTTAGTATCGAGGAGAATAAACTCTATAAAATACTACAATCTATGATAGATAAATTAGATGTAGATTTATTAACAGGGGATTATCTTACTAAATATGTTCTCCAACGCAAAGGAATAATAAGAAAAATAGCGACGAAATCACCTGGCATTTTAAATGTTATCGGATCAGGAGAAGTTAAGATAGGAGATTTATTTTCTACCAGTAACGGTATTCAATTCATTTCAATAGAAGACAAAACAATTACGACAAGTTTAGATATAAAAATCGAGGCAGTAATTGCTGGTGCAAGTGGTAATGTAGGTAGCAATAGTATTGTGCAAATGCCAGTTACGCTTGCAGGGATAGTATCTTGTAATAATATAGGGTCGACACATGATGGGTATAATGCCGAAAGTGACGATAGTTTGCGACAGAGATATTATGATGCATTACAACTTCCAACCGCAAGCGGTAACCGCTATGACTACATGACATGGGCGAAAGAGGTAACAGGTGTAGGGGATGCAAAAATAATAAGTTTATGGTCAGGAGCAAACACTGTAAAAGTAGTAATAATAGATAGCGATAAACAACCCGCTAGTGCAGATTTAATAAAAAAGGTACAAGACTATATAGACCCTAATTCCAACGGCAAGGGCGAAGGGCAAGCCCCTATTGGAGCATATACAACAGTAATAAGTGCTACTAGCAAAGCAATTAATATAGACTTGGTAGATATACAAGAAGCAACGAATTACACGCTTGCAGACATTACTATATCTTTAAAAACTGATATAACTAATTATCTTAAAGAGGTTGCTTTTAAACAAGACTATGTATCTTATGCAAAAATTGGTAATGTAATTTTAAATACTGAGGGCGTAGCCGATTATACAACTTTAACTATTAATGGCGGCAATGTAAATATAAACATTTTAAATGAGGAGGTCGCAACGCTAGGGGTGGTAAATGTTGTATAATGAAAGCTTAATAAACAACCTCCACAAAGACTACAGACAAGACCCATGGATAGTTGAGATATACAATAGCGCAGGGATAACATTAGATACCTTAGAATTAACTACAACCGATTTAGAAAATCAATACAGTTTCGACACCATGACATGGGCGATTCCGATTTTAGAAAAGCGATTAAAAATAAAAACTAATCCTTTGAGTTCCATAGAAGACAGAAGAAGTTTTGTTGAAGCAAAATGGAAAAGTTCTGGAAAATGCACTTTAGACTTTATTCAAGCCATTTGTAACAGCTGGAAAAATGGAGAAATAGCGGTCGATTTTGTAGGTGGCAGAATACAAATAAAGTTTGTAGGTGCTACAGGTATACCCACCGACTTAAATGGGTTAAAAGATGCAATAGAAGAAGCAAAACCATGCCACCTATTAGTAGATTACTTATTTAAATATTTGCTCATAAAAGATATACACAATACCATGACAATAAATCAACTGCAGACAACTAAAATAAATCAGTTTGCAGGGAGGGGATAAATATGTCAACTAATACACCTAATTTAAATTTAAAAAAAATTAATACCACAACAGATGGTAATAACACATTTAATATAGATACAGACTTGAATGAGAACTGGGACAAGATAGACACTAAAGTAAAAACGCTTGAAGATGGTATAGGTAATATTACAGTGCCGGTTACAAGAGTAAATCTTAAAACTGGGGATGTAACACTAAATGCAGGCGATATTAAAGCGGCAGATGGAGCAACAGTTGAGTCGCATTTGGCAGATATGGGGTCACAACTTAGCGGTAAAGGTGCGAGTTTAATAGGACTAAATGATAGTGCCAATAAATTTACCGCAACTAATGTTGAAGGTGCTATGAGTGAACTTTTTATAAATGTCGATAATGGAAAAAATAGCGTTTATTCCGCTATTGTCGGCAAGGGAATCAACCCAACAAGCAAAGATTTTTCAGCACTTACAAGTGGAATAAACGCAATAGCAAAAGGGCAAGGCAACGCAGTGGAAAGCAATGTACAAAATGGTTTCACTTTTACTAACAATGATGGCATTTTGAGAACCGGGAATCACATAGAACCTACAATAGAAAGTTTAGGGGGTAAAAGAATAGCAAGTGGTAGTGGAGTAACAGGTCAAAACAAATTTGCTACTATTAGTAATCTTTTATTTAAACCATCAAAAGTGGATATATGGTGTTCTGGTGCTCTATGGCAATTTAATAGTGCGTTTAGTAATTATGTAACATTTGCATTAAATAGTGACGGCTCTGGATTAGGGTCATATCCACAAGCAATTGCAAATTATGGTTCATTTTATGGTTTTGTTAATGCTGTTGATGCACCATATACTTATAACGCATATGAATAGGGGGAATATTAAAAAATGAAAACATTATTAATTTATGATAGTTTAGGTTATATATTATTTCAAGGTCAAGGAAGTGTGAGAGAACCAAACGGTGTGCCTTTTATATGGGTAGTAATTCCAGAGGGCAAAAGAATAAAATATACTGATGGAATAGGTGTAGATGTAAATGTTACACCAAATGTTGCAATATTAGAAGATATTCCATTGACGGAAATGGAAATAATGCAAAAGCAACTAATAACATCACAGCAAGCAATAGATATGCTCGTAGGTATGATGTAACCTATTATTCGAACTATGAGAGGAGGTGATATCTATGTATGATTACATTTTAATGAGATGGACTATGGCTTATGTAACTGATTTATGGGTAATGGATAGAGTTCCAAAATTTCTTACGGATGCTCAATGTGCAGTAATTTTAAATACTACACAAAGTCCTGGGACATTATTATCAAAAATGGCAACAGTATAATTAAAAGGAAAAGTAGACACTCATTGAGTGTTTTTATTTGTGACAGAATAAGTTCCAATGTTTATTAATTCGAGGATGAATTCAAGTGGTGGAGATTTTATTCAGTAAGATGATATAGCAGTATTAACATTAGAAAGTTTTGTTAAAGTATATTGAGTTTATCTCGATAAATATACACTAAAAGAATTTTTGTTTGCTGAGGAGGATAAAATGAGTTATTTAATTAAAGTTATATTAGTTTTGTGGTTGACATATCTAATTATGAGTAAGGTGGTAAATCCTATTCTATTTTCAAAAAAAAATGGAGTTGTAGTTTTAGGTAGAAAAGATAATACGGTATACACAACAATTTCAATAAAAGCCTTAATACGATATTATAAAAAAGGAAGATATGAGGAATTTAGAAAAGATTGTGAGGATTTTTTTAATTCACTTGAAAAAGATAAGGTATATATTACGCATACTCATATATTGATACTAAAGGAAATTGAGAAGAGAACTGAACATATAATATATGCTAAAACAAAAAAGAAGAGAATGGTTCTCGTAAAATTGATTATAGGCAGTACAAAAAACTTATTTAGAAAAAATCAATATTATAAAGTGTGTTTCAAAATATGAAATAATTATATAATTATTTTGAATTGTCACAAGGAATAAAAGCTTGTGACAATTTTGTTTGTTTTAATACAAACTAGGAAAATAGAAGTAAGAACATAAAATATCCTATATCTATGAACCTAAAAATCAAAGTTAAGTTTTGGTAAAATTATCCGATAATATAAGTGTAAGAAAGAAATTGTCTTAATTTAATTAATGGGGGAATGTAAAAGATGAAGAAGTTTTATCAAGGATTTATTAGTAAAATTAGGATTGTATTTTTAATGGCTCTAATATTTGGTGTTTTGTGTGGTAGAAGTGCTTATGCGGCAGATACATACACTGAAAATTTAATACCTAAAATGATAGGTTATACAGCTAACGGAATTACGGTTAGCGCTAGTGGTGAATATGACGGAAGGTATTTAGCATGGAAAGCTTTTGATAGGATTGCCTGTGGAGATGATATTGGAAAAGAGCATAGTTGGGCTAGTGCACGGGGTACATCAAAAGGTTGGATTAAGGTAGATTTTGGTGTAACTAATCAAAAAAATATTGAAAAGTATACTATTAAATGCCGAAAAAGTAATGATAATTCGAATATAAAGTCATGGACGTTTGATGGCAGCATGGATGGAACAAGCTGGGTTGCATTGGACACTAAGACTAATGAAATTAATTGGGATTATAGTAATAGTGAAAAAAGAGAATATATTTTCGCTAATGATAAAGAATACAGATATTATAGAATAAACGTACTTGCAAATAATGGACAATCAAATTGGATAGACATAGATGAAATTGAATTAATGGAAAAAGAAATACCAGTTATTCAATCAATGAGTATTTCTTTAAATAAAACCTTAGCAATAATAAATGTAGGGCAAGATGAAACATTAACAGCAACTATAACTCCAGATAATGCAACAAATAAAACTGTAATATGGAAATCAAATCATCCAGAAATTACAACAGTAGATATTACTGGGAAAATAACAGCTGTCACAACAGGAACAGCAATAATTACAGCCACAACTCAAGATGGAAGCAATTTATCTGCAAGTTGTATAGTAACTGTAACAGATAAAGTTGTACAACCACCTACAGACAATACAGGAAATGCAATACTTACAATAACAATG
>NZ_JAHLEF010000064.1 GCF_018861755.1 Clostridium sp. CF012
CATTGTTATTGTAAGTATTGCATTTCCTGTATTGTCTGTAGGTGGTTGTACAACTTTATCTGTTACAGTTACTATACAACTTGCAGATAAATTGCTTCCATCTTGAGTTGTTGCAATCACAGTTGCAGTTCCTACTTTTATTGCTGTTACTTTCCCTGTAGCATCTACTGTTGCTATTGTTGGATTACTAGATGTCCAAATTGCACTTCCAGTTGTTGCATTACTTGGTTTTATTGTTGCTACTAGTTGTCCACTATTCCCTACTGTAAGAGCCAAATTTGTTTTATCCAAAGTAAGTTCTGTTGCAATTATACCTGGATTCGTTACAGTTACTATACACCCTGCAGATAAATTGCTTCCATCTTGAGTTGTTGCAGTCACAGTTGCAGTTCCTGCTTTTATTGCTGTTACTTTCCCTGTAGCATCTACAGTTGCTATTGTTTCATCACTGGATATCCAATTCACATTTTTATTTGCTGCATCCACAGGTAGTATAGAAGCATTTAATGTTGTTGTATTTCCTACAATTAAAGTTGTTGCTGCTTTATCTAATTCAATGCTAGATGCGGAAATACTTGGTATTTTTTTCATAAGTTCTATTTCACATACTATGATGTTACCGTAATATCCATTATTTGCAGACACATTTAATTTATAATATTTATACTGATTTTCATTTGAGAAAGTATACTCTCTTTTTACATTAGTCCAATTGACTTCATTTGCTCTAGTATCTAATACTGTCCAAGAAGCACCATCCTGACTTCCTTCAAATGTCCAAGACTTAGGTGCTTGCTTTTCATAAAGACATCTCATTGTATATTTTTCTATTTTTTTAGAAGCACCAAAATCTACTTTTATCCATCCAGATGTATTTGTAACGAGTGGGTTAGGAGAATAATATGTACTCCACTGGTGTCCTGATGAAGAGCCTCCATCAAAAGCTTTCCATGCATAATCAGTTGAGTGTTCACTACTAGCACTGACAGTAACACCGTTCGTTGTATATCCAGTCATAATTGGAACTACAGTATTACTATATTGATCCGCGGCAAAAACATTTACTCGAACTCCAATTAGTGAGATCATTAATAATAAAATAAAAATAATGAAACTTTTTTTCTTCATTGTTACATTCCTCCATTAATTAAATTTAAAACAATTTCTTTCTTACACTTGTATTATCGAATTATTTTACCAAAACTTAACTTTGATTTTTAGGCTCATAGCTATTGGATATTTTATGATATTACTTCTAGTTTCCTATGGTTCAGCAATTACTTAGTAAAACGGCAAAATAAAAACACCCTATTGAGTGCCTACTTTACCCTTTTAAATTATGCTACTACGATTGGATTGCCATTGCCATCTACTCCTAAATCGTCTTAACTAAACTACTTTTGCTAATTCCAATAAAGCATTTTCTACCGCAATTTTATATTCTGCAATTAGAATATCTTCTACTTTAAAAGGTTCATTTGTCTTTGGATTTATCTCCTGTGTGCTAATTTTTTTAACTAATATACCTACTAAATATTGTTTAACTATTACTGTTGCCATTGTTAAATCACTCCTTCGCTTTCTAATAATTTATTTTGCAAACTATTTATTTGTTGCTCTAGTGCATTTAATATAGTAAGTTGTAAAGGTACTACTCCATCATCAAACACAAGATAATTGCCATCGAAATGTTCTTGAATTTCAACTAAAACTTTGTCTGAATTTTCATCTATTATTGTTTGTTTAGTTGCTAAATCTGTAATCTGTATTTTATATTTCACAAAAGCACCTCCTAATTTATGATACGGTTGTTCCGATAGTGACAGGAGTTAAGTCGTTTACAAATGAATAACAAATGTTAATTCCTGATGCACACTGTTCGCCAGATTTGGGGTTCAGTGATTGCATATAGGTATCAAAATAATCACCCGCATTAACATTAGTATCTAATGAATAATTTCCAGCTGATAAAAAATTATATAATGTACCGAATGGTAAACCATTTTTATATAATTGTGCATTTGCATTCATATTTGTCAAGCCAGCACTAAACATAAGTTTAATCCTAATTGAACCAGTGAAATTCACAGTCAATCGTCTACCAACTTTACCCATTTGTATAAGTTCAGTAGTCCAAATTCTAGGGTCAGCATAGCCACCATAATATGAATTACTTACGTTATCACTTGCAATATACCTAGATGGATAGTAAGTTCCTAAAACTCCAAAATAAGACTTACCTGCCATTAGGTTAGATGGTATTTGGTTAGGTTCGTCAATAAACACTCCCATATTTCCACTTTGTTCGGAATTAGGTGTAAGATATGCACCTAATGGTATGCCCATATGAACTCTACCACCAGCATTACCTGTAGTACCGATAGTTGCCCTTCTCCAATTTGGATACTCTTCACTACCCCTTTTGGGTATATTCCCAGTTCTTAAAATTCCATCAGCATTAGTAAAAGTTGAGCCACTAAGCACCTTATCCTCTGTTGCGTTTCCATCTCCTAATTTTATTGCATTTACTCCTGCTACAAGTGCCGAAAAATCCTTACTTGCAGGTGTTATTTTTTTGCCGACAATAGCAGAGTAAACGCCATTTTTCCCATTATCGACAGAGGATTTTAAATCATTCATTTGTTTCGCCGTTTCAGCCAAATGCGACTCAACTGTTGCTCCATCTGCCGCTTTAATATCGCCTGCATTTAGTGTTACATCCCCAGTTTTAAGATTTACGCTTGTAACCGGCACTTTAATATTAGATGCTTTCTCATCAATTTCTTTTATTTTTGCATCTATTATTAAGTTATCTGCATTAAGATCCTCACGCTTAAGTAAATCTGTTCCTACCCAGCTATTTAATCCAATGTTGGGTGTTTTGTTTGTACTAGCCATATTTTCACCTTCCTTAATTTGTTACTTTTGATTCTAAGTTATCCCATGTTAAATTTTTAGACTCTAACCCATCCCATGTTAAATTCCAACTTTCAAACAGATTCCAGTAAAGATACATAAATATATACCGAATTGGTAAATGTGAAGGCTTTACATCGTCTATAGCTAACTCTAAGCCTTTTAAATCGGATGGAACTCCACCTAAGCCATTAAATTTTATTTGTATTTTACCATTTGGGAAGGTAACTGCTATTACCCCGCCTCGCCAACTATTACATACTGCTTGTATTAGTTTTAAATCTGCCTTACTGTCAGATTTCCATTTCGCTTCCACAAAACTTCTTCTATCCTCAATCGAGTTTAAAGGGTTGGTTTTTATTGCAAGCAATTTTTCATAAAATGGTAGAAATTCTAGGGAGATAGTTTTGAAATTATATTGTTTTTCTAATTCAGCCATGGCACTTTTTAGAGTATCTAATTCATTCCCGCCACTTTTAAATATTTCTTGTAGCCATAAATCATCTCTAAATATTTTGTGCATATTTGAAATTAAATTATCTTTAGATAACATTTATAGCCCCCACAACTGCGACCTCTTCATTTGCAATTGAAATATTTTCAATGCCACCATTAATTTTCAAATTTGAATAATCCTCTACACCTTTTGTATTTAAAATTACATTCCCGATTTTTGCATAGGATATGTAATCTTGCTTAAATGCAACCTCTTTTAAATATTCCGTTATGTTGGTTTTTAAAGTTTCGGTTATTTCTGCAAGTGTGTAATTTGTAGCTTCTTGTATATCTACTAGGTCTATGTTTATTGATTTACTTATAGCAGAAACTACCGTACAATAGGCACCGATAGGTGCTTCTCCTTCGCCTGTACCAGTTATGGCGGGGTCGATATAGTCTTGTGACTTTTTAACTACGTCTACACTAGCAGGTTGTTTATTACTATCTATAATTATTACTTTTACAGTGTTAGCGCCATTCCATAAACTTATAACTTTAGCATCTCCAACACCTACAATCTCCTTTGCCCATTTCATATAATGAAATCTATTACCACTGGTTGCGGGCATCCTTAAAGCTTCGTAGTATCGTTCTCTAAGTAAATCATCTGTTTCAGCTTCAAACCCATCAAAACTAGCTAATAAATTATTGCAACTTACTATCCCAGCTATAGTAACTGGCATTTGATTAATAGCATTAGCACCTACATTGCCATTATTACCCGCATCTAATGCTTGTACAGTGACTATAGCGGTATTAGCTACTGTTATATTTTGCAATGACCTAAATTGCAAACCATTAGCGGTAGCAAATAAATTTCCAACAACTATATTCCCATTGCCAACAATCGTTAAAGCAGCATTTGAAAAAGTGGCTATTTTTCTATCTATACCTTTTCTTTGCGTTACATAACTAGTTAATTCTTCGCCTTCTAACTTGTCTACATCTACTTTATTAAATAAGGCTTGTAACCCCACCCAGATACTATTACTTTCTATTGCAAAACTTTTTATAATATCAGCAGTTGGATTTCCTAAAGTTTTTTCATATTCATCTGGAATACTAGTCAACATTTCTTGGTTAATATTATCTACTGTTTTATTTTCATACATATACTTTCACCTCGCTTTTTTATAAATTTTGTATGATGCTAAGAGTTGCATTGTCTTTTAAAATCACTGTAAATGATACTGTTAAGGTTCTTTTTTCGTACTCTATTTTAAAATTTTCTATGGAACTTATAAACCTATGTGTTATAACTGCTTCGCTAATTTCTCTTTCTAGTTCTGCGATTATATAATCTGTTGGTTTTTGTCCGGTGAGGTCTTCAATATTGCAATGAAAATCTGTATCTTTATATACTTTATATTTATCTTTGTAGCTTACTAAAAGTAAAGTAATCCATTGTTTAATCTCTTCCTCGGATTCGATTCTTATATTCTTTCCATTTTCAAAAACAAATTTTCTCTCTATAAAATCAAATTTTAATGACTTCCCAATGGGGGTTATTGCAGTTTCTGTGGTTACCTCGTCAAAATCTTCTAAGACCGTTTCTAGTTCTATGTCTATTGCTGGTAAAATACTATCCACTTATATCACCTCAATTTTATCTATAATAAAAAAAAACTGACCTTCAGCATCTGAAATAACAAGTACTTTATCACCGATTTTTAATATTTCTTTAAATGTAATAGCTCCATTAGCATCTCCAGTAGCATATCCGTCTATTTTTAGTGTAGCTTTTCTTTCAATTTGTTCTTTTAGATTATTACAAACAAAACAGTTTGTGCTATCTAACATTACTTCATTGCCTAAAATTCCAATCTTTAGAGGAGATAAAGACAATATCTCTCCAACTAAGTTTCCTATTCTTTTTACATTATTTCTTTTTTTCATTTCCATAGCCAAATCTGTAGCATATCCCATCTTTACCTCCTAGCATTCTAAAGTTATCGAGCATTTTTGTTTGTTATTTTCTAAAGTATTTGAGCAATTTTTAATGTTGTACCAACCACCCAAGCCCTTGCTTTTCATATTTAAGCCTATACTTCTATTTGCTCTTATTTCTTCCCCGCCATCAAGAATAACTATATTTAAAGTTATTTCTTTGAATATTTTGTTATTAGATTTCAAGAAATTATTCGCTATATTTTTAGCTTTACTTTCATCTTTTTGCTCTACGCTTATAACCTCTTGCAATCCTCCATAGATTTTAATATTTTTTTGATCACTCACGTTTGCTAGAATTTTGTTGTTTTTTTCATCAGAAGATACAACTAAAACTTTATTTTTCATGTCTTCTATAGAAGAAGTTATGGTTAGATCACTAGCTAATAAAAAAGTTGGAAATATTTTATATTCTCTTTGTTTTCTTATGTATAAAATATCTCCTATCATTTCCTTTGTAAATTTTATACCCAGTTCAAGTTCTGCTTGCGCCAGAATATCATCTATGATGGCACTTAAAGTCATATCTTTATAAATTTTTTTTATCAATGTGGTTATTTTTGTTTTAACAACTCTTTTGGCCACTTTAGTTTTACCACTTTTAAGTGTAACGGTTTTATCTGCTTTGCTTTTAAAAGTAGACTTCTTAGCTTCCTGCACCGTATAATCTATTTTTACTATGCTACACTTGATACCAAACTTTTTACATAGTTGTTCTATTGCTGCGCTGGCACTAATTTTATTAAACTGTATTATAGTCTCATTTTTATTTAAGTACCAAGAAAAATCAAAGCACGTATAGTTATAAATTAATTTAGTTTTGGATTTTTTAACGATTACGCCCATGAATACTAACTTGGAATCTATTTTAAATCTTACTATATTGCCTTCCGCCAAATCTGATAAACTTACAAAACTTAACTCTGTCCCTAAAGTATCTTTGTCACTACCCCATGCAACATTATTGCTTTTTGGCAATGCATCAGTCCACTTTTTATTAGCAAATACCATTAAATCGCTTGTCATTTTATCACCCTATATTCTTTAAAATCGACACTATATTGCACATCATGCAACCTATCTTCGTGCCACGTCATGGCCTCCACCGATACCAGCCAGTTTAATATTTCGGGTTTACCATGCTTGTTACCTCGCATCATTACGCACCTTAATGGCACTTTGTTATGCATGGCTTTAATCCACAGATTTATAAGCAAATAAGGGTCATCTTTACTCCTAGCCCAACTATATTTTCCGCCAAATTGTGGTAGGAATCTAGTGAGGTTAAATGTTACGAGCCCTACACTTCCTAGTAAATTAAATATTCCATTATTAAATGTTTCAAATTCTTCATTTTTGGAGGTTTTATTTAATTCAGGCATTTCTTCTGGAAGGACTGGTACCTGCAAAATTGTTTTTCTTTTTAAATCCGAAAAAAATATGTCTGCTATTATAATCACTCCCTTTAATAAAAATAAAGAGCGATTATAAAAACCACTCTTTTACATATTTCCTAATAGTCCTAAAATCTTACTGCACGTTTTTTCAGATGCTTCCTCGAAAAATTCTTCTGAACCTACATTACCTTTAAAATTAAAAATAAATGTATGGCCACCTTTGGATTTTTCTATTAATTGTTTTGATTTATCTGCTGGGATAATTGTTTCTCCACTGGATAATTTTCTAATTTCTCCGCCTTCTTCGTTAATTAATGCAAATCCAGCTTTTGTATAGCTTGAACCTTTTGCATGTTTTGGTATAGTTAACCCAAAATTATTTTTTACATTATATACTTTCGGTTTTGTTATTGCTTTTACTTTTGTACCCTTATCCTCTACGCCTACATTGCCAATCTTCCCAATTTTTACACCTGGTATTTTACTCATTAAACCAGTAAC
>NZ_JAHLEF010000065.1 GCF_018861755.1 Clostridium sp. CF012
TTTTGGAATTTGGGAAACGGGAGTGCAGGTATTGTTTTGCTGCATGGGGTTGGACTATTTAATGGGTCTTATGTGTGGAACTAAAGAAAAAAACCTAAGCTCTGATATAGGCTTCAATGGACTTAAAAAGAAATTTACAGTATTAATTATTCTTGTACTTGCAGTAATGGTGGACAGGCTTATGGGGCAAGGGTGGGTATTTCGTACATTAGTAATTTGGTTTTATATTGGAATGGAAGGTCTTTCTATCTTGGAGAATGCAATTAGGCTAGGGGTGCCCTTCCCAAATGCATTAAAAAATATTTTAGTACAGCTTAAAGAAGGAAATAAAAAAGAAATTAAGGAACAGGACAAATAGCCTTATTTCTTTTAAATTTAAAGGAGGAATGGATATGATTTTATGTTTTGATTATGGGCACGGTGGAAATGATGGTGGAGCCTGTTACAAAGGCAGAAAAGAATCTAATGATGTATTGGGCTTAGGCAAAGCAGTAGCGGTAGAAATGAGAAGGCATGGCGTCACTGTAGATGAGATAAGAACTAGCGATACTACAGTAAGTTTGAGTGATAGAAGTAATTTTGAAAATAGAAAGAATTATGATTACTTTATATCATTTCACAGAAACGCTTTTGAACCTGAAAAGGCGAAAGGCGTGGAAGTATTTACTTATTTGAATGGAAGCGCAAAAGCTAAATCTCTAGCAAATAAGGTTCAGGCAAATTTACTGACATTGGGGTTTGTTAATAGAGGCGTTAAAGAAGCTAATTTTCATGTTCTTAGAGAAACAAAATGTGCTTCCATATTAGTCGAGTTAGGTTTTATCGATAATACCGATGATAACAATAGGTTTGACAGTAAAAGAAATGAAATGATAAAGGCTATAACAAAAGCTATTTTGTCACAGCTTGGGATAAATTATAAAGAAATTGTTATACCGACAAATCCAGTTATAAAGCCTCCTGTATCAAATGTAATTTATAGAGTAGTAACAGGATCCTTTGCAGATAGAGCAAATGCTGATCAGAGAGTTTCTGAACTTAAAAAAGTGGGATTTGAAAGCTTCATAGATATAAAATAAGATTTTAGGAGGGCTTGTTAAAATGAAATTATTATTTGAATATAGATTTATAATCATGGTAGTATTGGCCATTATCCTTTATGCAGCATTGGAGTGGCAGAAATTTAAATCACAGTCGTATGCCCTTATGCTTCAAGCAAAGTCTTTGGCAAAAGATGCAATACTTAAAAGTGGATCACAGCAAGAAGAGTGGGTAATCCGTAAAGCATATCAATTTTTACCTAAAAAAATAACTTTATTTATAAACGAGCAGCGCATGAGGAACATAGTACATTACTTGTACAATAAAGCTAAAGATTTTACTGATGATGGTGAATAAATAATAGCAAAGAATAAGTAATTAAAGTTCGTAAATCTTGGATAAACTTGTTTATTTTAGTAAAATGTAATAAAATAAAGAAAGAAAGAAACCACTTTGACGAATAATCAGTAGTGGTTTCTAAAAGTAAATCGTATTCTTACTATATGCTCCTATTATATAGTATTTTAGGTGAGGGTACAAGAATAATAGGGGGAACTTTATGATTTTTAATGATTATGTTAATGGGCTAAATGAACAAAAGGAAGAACTTGAAAAACTTGATTTTATAATTCAAGATGTTGATAAGATATTGCAACTTCATGAAAGCTGGACGAACTCAGCTTTAAGTAAAGTATATTTAAGGAAAATTCACAATAGTTATTCAAGTTCTGCAGCGGAAGCAAATAACCTTACTGATCAAACCGCTCAATATATTGACAAGCTTAGAGAAATTTTAATTTGCATTGATTTCCTAGAGTATGGTGAGATACTAAGTAATTTTAGAGCGGTTAGAATAAGTGGATTGGAAGAAAAAAGTACAATAATAAGTGATGATTTTAAAAAAGCATATAAGATAATACATGAATATAAGAAACTTACAGATAGTACCCAGAGAGCTAACCAATATTATGGGTTTATTGAAGCCCTGCATCTTATGAAAAATACATATACTAACTTTAAATTCATAGTAGATTATTTGAATATAATTAGTTTAGGGCTCAATAAAGGGATTGAATCAGATATATTTGAGATTAGATTATTGAATGAAACTTTTGATAGAAATACATATGGTAGAATAACTGATCCTATGTATATTATTTATGAAAAATTATGTGAGATAGCAAACATTGGCAATCCACTACCATTAAAAATAGTTAGAATGGAAACTGGTAGTTTTTTAATGACCTTTATAGGAGAAGTAGGAATCTTAAAGGTCTTGGGTAAATTTTTAGAAAGTACTCATGGGTTATGGATTAGAAATTTCACTAGAGATGGTAAAAAGCAAAATTTGGTTGAAAGTACTGAATTATTTAAGGAACATTTTAATCTTGTAAGTGAAATGAGAGCCTTAGGTTTAAATGTGGACGAACATGATGAAATAGCAAAAGAAACATTGGTACTATTAATGAAACAATCTAATATATTATTATCATCTAGTCCTGATATTAAAATAAATAAAAAAGTTTTAAGCAAAAGTGAAGATTTTAAAAAAGCTTTAGCAAACAAAGAGTTTATTTCGTTACCAGTAAATGATGGAGCGGTATCTTAAAATAAAGGCGGTGTATTGTATGAAAAAGTATAAACTTCAAAAACTAAAGTTAAATTATGTTAAGTTTATGCTGAAAATATATAAGATAATTATGATTATGTTTCCCAAAATATCTGAGAAACTAAAACTGTATATTGAAAAGACTAGTTTAAAAAGAATTAAGGAAGTCAATAAAATCATTTCAAATAATTAATAGAATGATTTTAAGATTATGCTACTATGACAAATGGATAAAAATAATTTAAGCCTGAGGTTAGAGAAATCTAGCTTCGGGCTTTCTTATTTATCTTAACTGTTTTTTATAATTGAAGTAGTGCTATTTTTATAAAATGATATGCTAATATATAAGAAAACAATATAGAATGGAAATATATGCCCCTCTCCTATAGCTATGGTTAACTAAAAGAGAATATATTTCCCATTCTAAATTGGAAGCTGAAATTTGTTATAATGTTATTGAATTATTATGTCAGTAATATTATGTTCGTATTTTGAAATGTTATACTATGGAGATTTGTGGATATAAGTATTGTTAGTTTATTTATGTGTAATTTATAGGATAATGATTGTAATAGTATCATAGAAAATAAATATAAATATAAAATAGGAGTGATGGTATGAAATATACTAAAGAGCAGAGTTGAACAGAAACATCTGTTCAACTCTGCATTTATACTAACAGTTTTCTTCTTCAAATATTGGAGCATTTATAAGTGTAGCAAATATTAACTCATGGAAATGATCATCAACGACATTAGTTTCAGCCTCTACAAAATGGACATGCTTGCCATCATTGCCAACAGGTATCGGTAGACCAGTAACTGCTTCAATTATATGAAAGTGATCAAAAAAGTCTGTTCTTGTTTTAACTTTATGAACATGTCCACATTCAACTGGTATTGCAGGACTGGATACTCCAGCAAATCTATGATTATGAGCATCAGCTGTACCTAATTCAGCTATTCTAACGCTTCCTTCAAATTCATGGTCGTGAAATTGCGGTTCTTTTTTACAACAATCTTTATCATCATGTTTTGACATTAACATCACTCCTTGTCCTTCGACAGTATATAATATGTAGCTTAATCAAAAATGACACTAAAAACAAAGAAATATACAAGTTGAAACGTATGCTATTGCAAGGGGAAAAGAAAGGCTATTGTAACAAAACAATAAAAACAGAATAGTATAAAGGGTGAATATTATTTTGGAGGTACTTATGTACAACTATCGTAGTAAAGATTATGAAAATCTTGGACAGAATATTCCCATGACGAATATGCCTATGAAGGATATGTCTATGACGAATATGCCTATGAAGGATATGCCTATGAAGGATATGCCCATGAAGGATATGCCTATGATGTATATGCCAATGATGTGTATGCCAATGATGTATATGCCTATGATGAATATGCCTATGTATGATGAAGATGATGAATATGATGAGGATGATAAAGATTTAAAAAGCATGTATCCTAAGATTTACATGAGGATATATCCCATGGTAAAGCATCATTGTGATATGCTGGAGTCCATACATGGCACAATGTATTGCCCTAGCAAGAATGAAATGGATCATATTTGTAAAGACGTATGTGACAAGTACGAAGAACATTATAGAGATGACGATGATGATAATCGAAATGATGATGAGGAAATGAGACAAAGACGTCGATTTGACAGAAGAGGTGGTATTGAGGATTTAAGCAGAATACTGTTTATCAGAGATTTACTTGGAAGAAGAAGAAGAAGGAGAAGAATGTTCGATCATGGTCATCATGGTGATCATCATGATCATCATGGATATTAGTTTTAGCCGCTAATATCCATGATGAAATGAGATTTTAAGAATAGTTAATGAAGCCCTGAGGTATACCTTGGGGTTTTATTTTTTATCTGTTATTACAATAGTAGCAGGAGAAAATTGTGTTGAGTGGAATTTATTAAATATAGATTAAGACCACTTGTAAAAAACTATGAAGCTATGAATTTGTATAAATTTCACTTGTACCTTACGCAACGTAATCATTTATGCTTAAATTAATAAGCATTTAAATGCTAACAATTAAGTAAATGGAGGATGGTTGACATGTTAATAAAAATTGAAAAATTTAATTGTAAAGAAATTCAATAATTAATTTCTTGTATTCCTAATAAAGAGTTTTTACTTCAACATGAATCAGAGGATAAATAGAATGCTAAGATTAAGAACATATAAATCATGCGATGCGAAATATATTGTTAAATGGATAGACAACGAAGAAGATTTTGTGAAGTGGTGTGCTAATAAGATAACATATCCTTTGACAGAAGAATCAATGAAAGAAACAAAAGAAAGTTTTGAAAATAATGAAAAAGGATGGCTCTTTACTGCTTTGGATGAAAAAGGAACTCCTGCTGGGTACATAGCAATGATGAATGCTGATTATGAAAATGATAGTATACATGTTGGCTTTGTTATTACTGATTCATCAAAAAGAAATAATGGGTTTGGAAAGCAAATGGTGAATCAGGTAATAAGATATGCCTTTGAAATATTAAATATGTCAAGGGTAACTTTAAAAGTTTTTGACAATAATCCAAGTGCTCATAGGTGTTATCAAAATGTAGGCTTTGTTGATGAAAAGTATTTGAAAAATGGATTTTCGTATAAAGATGAAATGTGGGGATGCTATGATATGGCTATAGCAAAATCATTATACAGTGTATGAATATAAATTTAAGTTACTTGATTCGCTTTCTTCATATTAAGCGCTGCAATCAATAAAAGTTAGAAGTGTTTTGTTTTGCTACGATTTAGGAAAATACTGCGATAAAAAATGTCGTAAAGTATTTGTTAGAAAGTGTGCTCTTACCTAGTAATTACTCTGCACATAAATAGACAAGCCTCATATTATATATTAAAGGAAATATAGGAGGTGAAGTTTATATATGTCAAATAAATGTCACCAATGTAATGATAGATGTAATGATAGATGTAATGATAGATGTAATGATAGATGTAATCAAAGATGTAACGATAGATGTAAAAATAGATGCAATGAATTCTTTAATGTATGGTGTAATGATTGGTGCGATGATTGGTTTGATGATTGTGACCATTGTAATAGGTTTAATAATTGTAACCGTTGTAATAGGTGTAGGTAGACAAGCCATTAATTTTCGCAAAAAAAAGCATGAGATGAGCTTAAGGTTTAAAATAAATTAAGATGGATATCTATGGAGTATTCTATAGGTATCTATCTTAATCTAAGAGAAAGATAATAATGGATTTACATGAAAAGTAATTTAAGGCAAAATAAGGACTTTAAATAGTCTTTTTATTTTGCTTATTTTTATAGAAATTAAGTTGCTTACAATTATATATAATCATATTCCCACTTTCGCTACAATTGTTAGTGGAAGGAAAATAGTACCTGGGTGATAATGAAAATGAGAGAATTTGTGGAAGAAGAAAAACTTCTGGAAGAATTGAAGAAAGCAAGCAAATAAAGGCATCCTAAAGGGTGTCTTTTTATACGACTTGAACTTTGTCGCAATAGTTACAATTAATCAATACTAGTATAAAGCAAGTTATACCAACGATTACAAAGGTTAGAAAATCACATAGGAAAATAGGACGTCATAGCAAGAAGAGAATATTGTCACATTATAGGCACCTGAGAGGGTTTGTTTTTTTATTTTACCAAATGATTGTATATCTCTAATATTTACATTTATATAATATTATGGTAATATATTACAATATGCTTTGTTATATATTCACTAAAAGTATTTGTAAATTTTCACATTTGGGTATTGAATGCTTATAAAAATAGTGAAATTAAATATAATTGTAATTTTTATGGGATATAAGTTCAATTTTTAAGAATAGTAAATATATTAAATGTCGTATCATGGCTGGCGAAAAGCGTATGAATGCAACATAATATATGGTAATATGTGAGATAATGGTCAAAATTGTCTTT
>NZ_JAHLEF010000066.1 GCF_018861755.1 Clostridium sp. CF012
CACTTCAGCTACCATAAAAAGTCATCACAATGTTGGAGGACTTCCAAAAGATATGCACTTTAAACTAATTGAGCCTTTAAGAGAGTTATTTAAAGATGAAGTTAGAGCTGTTGGAGAAGAAATTGGAATACCACATCACTTAGTGTGGAGACAACCGTTCCCAGGACCAGGACTCGCTATAAGAGTACTTGGAGAAATAACTGAGGAAAAATTATTTATAACTAGCGAGGCAGATGCAATCTTTAGAGATGAAATAGCTAAAGCAGGACTTGAAAGTGAGATATGGCAGTATTTTGCATGTCTTCCTAACATTAAGTCTGTTGGAGTTATGGGTGATGAGCGAACATATTGTCACACAGTAGCTTTAAGAGCTGTTACAAGCTCCGATGCAATGACTTCAGACTGGGCTAGAATACCTTACGAGGTATTAGATATAGTATCCCGTAGAATCGTTAATGAAGTTAAAGGAGTAAACAGAATTGTTTATGACATAACTTCTAAGCCACCTTCCACTATTGAGTGGGAATAGGCTAGAACGCTTTATAACACAGTGATATCAATGTTTATATAAAATAATAAGTGTCTTAGATTTATTTTTTAATTAAGATAAATTTAAGACATTTTTTTTGTGTTTATAAGGGAGGTAGTTTAAAGGTGGAGGTTGAAGAAGTCAGAGGTACTAAATTATTCAAGCAAAGACAGGAATGTAAAAAAAGTTTATATGAAAAATAGTAGAGTGGATTATTATAGAGCATTTAATTGACAAATTTTCTGATTTTATAGAATGTGATTTGAGTTTCTTCAAAGAAGAATGGGACAGCAAGTAATATAGAAAGTTTTCAGAATGTTCTAGGTTTAAAAGCCTAAGTACAACAATTAAAAGTGTAAATATTCTACGTAAATATATGGTTCGCTTTTATACTTTGGCAAAGCACTGGTTTTAATGTTAAATTATTGTTATTAATTAAAATACTTCCATTCATGTAGTAAATTATACGTTTAATGTAAATTATGTTGTTTTTTTAAATAAAAGTAATATAATTTGAATTGTAAGAATTCTTACAATAAGTGATCGCTTATTTTATAAAAAAATTAATATTATCTAATATTTGATAGTGTTAACTAACTTATGAAAAAACACTAAGTGGAAAAATTAGGGTATATGCTTTCGATTATAACTGAAAACATACTTTATCGCAGAAAAAATTAGTAAGAGTATCTTAAAGAATGTGTATTAATTAAGGATTTTGTTCAAGGTGAATAAAAAATGGCATCAAAAATATACCTGTCCAGATCGTTCCTTTTTTACGGAACCCTGCCGGGTAAGAAAATTTAAATGTTCTGTTGAGACGCTCTATTATTTGTTTAAGCCAACGATACTCAGTTGATACAGGATCAGAGTTAGTAAGACCAATTACTTGGATTACATCAAAGTCCATGCCGTTAAGCTTGAACTGTTGCTCAGCAAGCTTATATGCGGTATAGCCATCGGCAACAAATTTAAGAGACTTGCCGGGAAACTCTTTAAACTTATCAAAAGCCATACGCATAGTTAAAATACAAGGGCCAGTATCACGACTAAAAGAGGCTTGGTATCCTAAAATTGATTTTTTGATGGCATCCATAACAAGCCAGACATATTGATGTTCTCCTTTTACTTTAGTATAGGTTTCATCAGCAGCAAGATAATTAGTAGGCTTATAATCATAATTGTCAACATAGGGTTTGACAAAAGCGGCAGCTGCAATGGCGTATCTACTAACCATGACATGAGATATTTTGACCCCATGGATTTCCCAAAGAGCAAGCGCCGTACGGCGTGTAGATAGTCCTAAATTAACGTTATATGTTAGACAAAGTCCCATTACATGTGAAGAAAAATTTCTGAACTTGAGGCTAGTAGCACCTTTTGGCATTGAAGATAAATCTACATCAAAATAATTAGTGGTAAACTCACGGTAAATGTAATGTAGCTTAAATTTGTGTTTATCTTTCTTATATTCCTTAATGTCTTCAAGTGAAAGATTTGCAAGAGATTGAATGTAAAAGCTACATTTTTTATTAACGCATTTATGGATATAAAAATTTTTGCGGTCCTTCTTTTTACTTAGGGCATGTCCACAAAATGGACAAATGAGTTTTTCGGTTTTGAAATCATCCTTGTTTTTATTGAAATGCATATCACAAACTTTGCACCAAAGCTGCCCGCGGCCTCCGGCGTTATCGTAGATGTAGGTGTGCGGAGCACCACATTGAGGGCATATAGTATCAGATGATATAGGATGTTTACCACGAGAATTAACGGGCTTTTTATCCTTGCCATGAGTGATTTTGTACTCATCTAAGAGACGTCTGTAATCAAGCTTTTTAAAAGTTTTGATAATGGGTAATTTATCTACAGTAAGTTTTTTATATTTAGGACTTGTCATATCGTATTTTGGAACTTTTAGCGGTATATTTTTAGCAATAAAAATAAGTAATTGTTTAATTTGAGAAAGTAATACTTGATTATATGTAACTAATATTGATATAATTGGACTCACAATGACACCTTCTTTCGGGAATTTTTGTTGAGTTAAGATACAACAATTATACCAGAAAGAGGGGGTCATTGTTTTTTTTGTTAAAAATAGCTACAATCCTTGCAATAGCAGGGGTTTAAATAAATAAAACAAAGATAGTGTTAACACTATCATAAGGAATAGGGTGGAAAAAGTATGAAACATTTATAACTTGGAGGGGTGTGTAGTAATGGGACAGAAATTCCCGTTGCATAAACTATAATTTACCAATTTAAGTTTAATTCATCACAACTAGCATTACCTTCGGTAAAACGGGTACATCTGATATACGAGTAAAAACCGGAGACATGCTGAAATTAATACCCAGCATGTCTCCGGTTTTACATGTATGTCGGCTGTACCCGAAAAAGATACTTAATAAATTTAACTTTAGTTAATTTTGATTAACAGTTATAAGCTAGCATATATTAGGACTTAAAATATAATAATGGGATATGGTAATTATATTTTGTTTATGCCTAATTTACGGTAATAACGGTATACTGAAACAAATATATACAAGGGGGATATGATAATGGGTTTAAAATTACTTAATGTTACAAAATATTATGGAAAAAATGTAGTACTGGATAATATTAACCTTGAATTAGAAAATGGTATTTATGGATTTTTAGGAGCTAATGGTGTTGGAAAAACCACTCTATTTAAAGTAATTAGCGGTTTTTTAACAGATTATAAAGGCAAGGTACTCTACCCAACTCTTAAGGATGCAAATGAAATTTTATTAGGTTTTTTACCACAAAGTTTTAGTGGTTATCCACATATGACTGTACAGGAATTTTTGGCGTATTTAGGACATATCAAGTCTAATCTTGCAAAATATCTCATTAATAAAGAAATTGATGAAAAACTAGATTTGTTCGGTTTGACAGATTTAAGACATAAGAAATTGAAAACTTTATCTGGAGGTCAATTAAGAAGAGTAGGTCTTGCTCAAGCCTTTTTGCTAAATCCCAAAATTGTAATGCTTGATGAACCTACAACGGGTTTAGATCCAACAGAAAGAATAAGATTTAAAAACTATATTTCAGAGTTTAGTCGTGAACAAACCATATTAATTTCTACTCATATTGTTAGTGATTTGGAATTTATATCGAAAGAAATATTTATCTTGAAAAATGGTAACTTTGTAATGAGTGGAACTGAGAAACAATTAGTTAATAACTGTAGTAACTTCGTGTGGGAAGTAAGTTTTAAAAATGAAATGGAGTTACATAAACACTTAAAGGATTGTACTATTTCAATGATTTATGAGGATGGTGAAAAAATAAAAGCCCGCGTTATTAGTGTCGATCCTCCTGTTTCTGATGCTATTAATGTAGTTCCCACTTTAAATGATATATACCTTTTTAATTTTAGAAAGGAGGTACAATCCAATGTTAAATGAACTAAAAAAATTCACAAGTGAACTTTATATAAAGATTTTAATTTTGGTGGTTATTTTAGTTTCAATAGCTATATCAATCGCGTCAATTAAGAGCTTTTCTGAATCAAGATCTGTAGACGATACAAATTATCTTCACGGTAAAGCTGCAATCAATTTAACAAAAGAACGATATAAGAATTCTAAAGGAATTCTTACAACAGATAAGCTTAATGAAGTTTTAAAATATTATAAGTCAATGCCCTCTAGTGATACAGCATATATAAAAACAGATATGAAGTATCCAGGAATTACCTCTTTGATGGATGAGGCCTATCTATATGGGGATTCAAAAGAAGCCGATAGCTTTTATAAACTGAATAATATGAATGATTTTTACAAGAGAAATATAAAACTAATCACTGAAAAATTAAATGATTCAGAAAATACCTATGAATCTTGGGAAAAGAATATTATATTTGAAAAAGCAAAAACTATTGACAACCCATTTATTATTGATTTTAGCAATCAATGGGTTAAAACATATCCATCTTTGACAATTTGCTTTATGCTAATTGCAATTTCCGCCATTGTCATAGGTTCCCGCCTATTTTCTTATGAAAAAGACAAAAATATGGATGTTTTGTTGGTTTCCCTTGGGGATAGACCTCTTAGAAATATTGGAACAAACAAGATAAAAGCATTACTTACTTTTTTAACAATTGAATTTTTAGTAAGCATAACCATAATATCCATTGTAATATTTTCAAACACTGGGCTCAGTGCTTGGAATAGTCAAATTCAAATTAAATATTTTACTTCTATATATCATTTAACCTTTGGTAAGGCATACTTATTATCTGTATTCACTGGTTGGATTAGTATTATAGCAATAGGAACTTTTGTTGCAGCGTTAAATGCCTTTACTCAAAAATCTTATATCACATTAGTGCTTGGATTTCTTGTGACGTTTATTCCAATTACTTTTGTTAAACTGAATATGTTTCCAGTTATTATAACAAAATTTTTCAAGATGCAACCGATAAATGGATTTTTTATAAGTAAGAATTTACTATCCCTTCAAGTGTTTAAGTTCTTAACTTTCAATACACTTACCATAACAGCTATTATTATTAACTCTATAATAATTCTAGGTATCTGTATATTAATAGCCCCTCGTTTATTCAGTACCAGAATAAAAAACACATAAAAATTATAATCAATTAAATACAAGTACTAATAAAATTATACTTGACTTAAAAAGGAGGGAAATCATGTTTTATGAAATGAAGAAGTTTTATAAATCTACAGCCGTATTAATTGCTTTTGTTTTAGCTCTATTAGTTGCAATAGGTGTGCCTATTTTATTTATACATGGTTATACAAGTTACGACTATTCTACTGGAAAAGAAGTCACAATAAACGGTTTAAATGGGCTTAAAGACAGAAAAGAACAATTACAAAAAGTTTCCGGAATTTTAAGTACAGATAAATTGAATAAAGCTCTTACCTTTTATAAATCACAACTGCAAGGAGATAAAGCATTTTTTAAGATGGAAGATAAATATCCGCAATTACTTTCGCTTTTAACAGATGCATATTCTCCTTATGGACAAAATACAGTTAATATTACTAAAGTATCAAATGCTAATAACTTTTATACTAGAAATATAGAAAGAGTAAAAGAAAGGGTTCACTTATTAGGTAACGGATTCATCTCATCAAACGAAAGACAAGAAGTACTAAATAAAGCAGCTAATATAAGTAAACCCTATACTCTTGAATTTTTTGATCAGTGGCCAATTTTAATTAAATCCTTACTATTTGTATATATATTAATAGTTTTGTCTGCAATTCTAATATCAAATAGGCTTTTCTCATTCGAAAAAGAAAATAATATGGATATTATATTAAATTCTGCAGGCAGAAAAAAACTTGTAAGGATAGGATTTCAAAAAATCTTTGCAATGGTAACCTATTTGTCTTTAGAATTTATACTATGCACCGCGATTAGTACGGCTATTGTGTTTGGAACAATTGGTATTACTGGTTGGAACTCTCAAATACAAACTTTACCTGAGTTTTTTACATTTATATATAGTTGGTCTATTGGACAAATGTTTATTTATTCCATGATAATTGCATGGATATGTATATTATCTATAGCTCTTATTGGAGCCCTTATCAATTCTACGATACAAGAAACATATACGTCATTGATAATATCTTCATTATTAATGATTTCCCCAATATTTTTTAAATATAGTCCATTAGTATCGGCAGGAATTCAAAGGTATATAGA
>NZ_JAHLEF010000067.1 GCF_018861755.1 Clostridium sp. CF012
TGAATTCCTCTGTGTATTGTTTTTGACCTCTTGCCATTATAAACACATCCTTCTCTTATTTATATTTTAATGTGTTCGGCTTTTCGTGTCTACAGTATTATACTAACACCATACCAACAGATTTACCAAGCTTGTTATCACTTATAGAAGACATAAAACCTGCACACCTAATGCTCAGTTATATTTTCGCTTATCTATTAGTAGGAGATATAAAAGCAATGACAGTAGGAGAATTACGAACTAAAACAATAAAGGAATTTGCATTTAATGCAATTTAGGAGGGATAGAATTGAGTAAAAGAACTACAAATTTGAGTCTATATAAGTTAGACTCAACAGATGATGCTAATACATTCAATATAGATTTAGTGTTAAATGAAAATTGGGACAAGATAGACTTAGATAGTAAATCAAAAGGCAATGCAATAAGTTCTATCGCAGGAGAAGGAAGAACTACCGAAACAGTTAAAGGAAACTCTGATAAAATAGCTGTTTTAAATGGAACCGGAGCAATAAAAGAGAAAGCAAATAAGGAAGATTTGAATACTTTATCAAATTCAGTTACGTCGTCTTTGGCGGATAATTCGAAACAAGTACCACATTTAGGAACTACAACAAAAGTGGTGATACTTATAGCATAACTACAACACAAGTTATTAATGCTAATCAAAAATTTACAATAAAATTCAATGCAAATAGTACAACTGCACCAACATTAAAAATAAATACTGGAGCAGTTTGTGCAATTAAAAAAGCTAATGGAAATAATGCAAAATTGTATGCAAGTGTGTATACGTTGTTTTGGGATGGCACAAATTTTATCCAGTTGGGTGAAGGTGGTGATTACGGAACAGCTACGGCGGATAAAGTTCTAAGTGGTAGTACAATCGGTACAGAAAATGGCATAGTGGCAGGAACAATACCTAATTTTGCAGGAAGTTCGCATGACTCTGCCAGTGTTGCAAACTATGGTAATGGTGATGTAGCAGTTTATTTAGCTAATGGTGGTTACTATCCACCAGGAATAGCTAGTAGTGGTGGTGGGGAAGTTAAAATTCCTGTTGCTCAATCAGGACTAGTTGCTTCTAAAATATTAAGCGGTCAAAGTGTTTTTGGACTTGCAGGAACTGCGACAGTGGAGAGTTTGGGTGGTGTTTATGTAAATCCAACATCTGGTGATTCTGTTATGGTTCAAAATACAATTTTGTATAAGACACCATATACTACTGTTGAATACACCAGAATCGGTTCAACATGGAGAATAAATTATAATGGTGTTATTAGATTTAAACTAAAGATGAGTTCATATTATAATTGTCCTGTATCGTTTTATGTTGCAAAAGAGAGACAATATACTTCAAGAACAGTTATTGAGAGCACAAGAACAGTAGTGTCAACATCTACTGCTGTTTTATATTCTTTTGATATACCTTGTGTAGCAGGTGACATATTTTCTGTTTGGGGGTGTAGTTTTAAAGCTGAAAGTAACTCAATTCTTGAGTTAACTATGACATATATGGCTATGTGTTGTTCAAATGCAATAACTGACCAAGTATCAATTGTGTACGTATAATAAAGGATAAGTAATCATTAAATAGGAGGTATAAAAATGATAATTATTAAATATGAAAATGAAAGTGAAGTACAAGCAATAACCGATGCACAAATTGCAAAAGGGATGCATTTAATAGCAGTTTCAAATATTACAGAAGGTAAATTCTTAGGGTTCGATGATAGAGACGTAATACAAACACCTCAACCTCAACCTCAATCACCTTTACAACTTACTGTATTAACTGCATTAGGAGAACAAATAACAAGTTTACAAAATAAATTATTAGAAAGCGAAGGAGTGATTTAACAATGGCAACAGTAATAGTTAAACAATATTTAGTAGGTATATTAGTTAAAAAAATTAGTATACAGGAGATAAATCCAAAGACAAATGAGCCTTTTAAAGTGGATGATATTCTAATTGCAGAGTATAAAATTGCGGTAGAAAATGCTTTATTAGAATTAGCCGGAGTAGTTTAGTTAGAGAAGATTAGTAATTTAAGGTGAAGTAAAAATCATAAGGAGCACAGAAAATGAAATGTTCATATCGTGAAAATGAGATGGTTAAAGGTGTAATAGATGATGATGGAAGCATACAATTCAGAGGGATTGAAGATGGAGAAAAAATTGGATTAATAGATAGAATTTTATTTGGTGGAAAGAATGTAATTGTTGAGAGACATCCTTTTGGTAAAACTATTTTAAAATGCAAAAAAGAGAAGTGCTAATTAGAAATCTTATCAGTTCTCTTTTATTATATATATCTAAAAGATACATATAATGCTTGACGAATATATCTTTATACCATACTATATCTAATAGATGCATATAAGGAGGAAGGTATGAAGAAAAAGACAAGATTTGTTTTACTGGGTTTACTTAAAGAAGAACAATTAACGGGATATGAGATTAAAAAAATAATTGATGGACGTATGAGTTTTTTCTGGCAGGAGAGTTACGGACAAATATATCCAGAATTAAATGCATTACTGAAAGAAAAGTTTATTAGAGAAGTAGTAACAAGTGAAAAAAGCGTATTGAGAAGAGAAAGAATTAAATATACCATTACAGATAATGGGTGCTTAGAATTAAAGCAATGGATGGAATCGGAAAACGAAAAAGACAGTACTAGAAGTGAATTCTTGCTAAAAATATTCTTATCTACTGACAAAAATCATATCGAAATGAAACGGCATTTAGAAAGATTTTATGAGCAAAGTATAAAGCAGTTGGAAGTTTTCAATCAGTTTGAGAGCCAGCTTGAAAATGACCTTAATGTTCATGAAAATCACAAACAAATTTTGGATGTTTTGTCATTAGGAATTAAGCAACAGGAATTATATTGTTTATGGAGTAAAGAACTGATTAAAAAAATGATAATAGTGAATGGAGGTTAATTATGGGAATATCATGGAAAGGAATTATAATAGTGGCTTTAGTTCTTTTACCGAATATTTTATTTGCAATATTTCCACCCAACAATATACTTGCCAATATTGAGGATGGAGGTATGGTAATTAATATTCTAGAACATGGAACCCAGATAATTTATTTTATTGTTCTAGTATCAACAACAAAAAATAGTAAGGTCAACTATGGAAGTATTTTATTTATCGGGATGGTTATCTGTTTGTTGGTTTATTATATTCTTTGGGTTCGATATTTCATTAATGGAAGAGAATACAGTTTATTATTTGATACAGTTATGCATATACCATTACCAATGGCAGTATTTCCCATTTTATTTTTATTGTTTGCAGCATTGTGGTTTCAAAATATCTCATTAACAATTTTAATCGGATTATTTGCAGTAGGGCATATTATAAATTCGTATACTACATATAAACAGTTGCTTTAAAAGGAGGCAAAATATGAAGTCATTAGTAGTTTTTTATTCGTTAGAAGGCAATACAAAATTAATTGCTAACATGATTGCAAAAGAATTAAATTCTGAAATATTGGAATTAAAACCAGATAAGGAAATTCCGAAAGAGGGATTTAAGAAATTCTTTTGGGGTGGAAAAAGTGTTGTATTTAAAGAAAAACCTGCATTATTAAATGAAATCCCATGCTTGGAAGAGTACGATACCATTTTTGTCGGAACACCTATTTGGGCAGGAAGCTATGCTCCACCTATCCATACATTTATTACAAAAAGTATCATAACGGAGAAAAAAATGGTTTTTTTTGCTTCTCATTCTGGCGGCGGTGCTAAAAAATGCTTCGATAAGTTAAAAACAGCATTTGCAAATAATCCTGTGATTGGAACTATTGATTTTGTGAATCCACTTAAGGAAGACAGCGAAAAAGTAAGAAATCAAGTTATGAGTTGGCTCCAGAGTATGTTTTAGGATAGTTATTAATTTGGCTGTGGATAGTGAGCATAATTATTTAGCATGTACCAAAATTCAGACGCATTTTTCTTATAAAACGTCACAAACAATAAAAGTTTGCGGCGTTTTTACTTGTGACGAATTAGGAAAATATGGTGCAGTAAAGTTTGGACTATTCCTATCTTTACTGTTATGTTATATAATGGTAACAATGATTCGGAATCGTACAAAATGGCAAACTAAAGATTTCATATAATTACATTTTTGAACAATAATTCTGATAAAGTGTAAGTATAATTTTAAAAAGAGGTGGTATGATTATGAACAAATTTAAAAAATCAAGTTTATTAATTACAATTATTTCTACTTTAGCTTTTTTATTTTTATCAAACTTAGGATTAAATAAATATTATTATTCAAAATTCACTTCTTCAAAATGGGTTCGATATGAAAATAAAAGAGTTTTAATGGTTGACAATCTGTTAAAAGATAACAAGCTAGAAGAAAAAAACAAAGAAGATATATTAACTTTATTAGGCAAACCAACCAAATCAGAAAAGACAAGCAATACAATCATATATTACCTAGGATCTGAAAGAAGTTTAATTAGTGTAGATAGTGAATCCCTTTTTATTTATTTTGATAAAAAAGAAAAATGCATTAAATCCGAAATAATTATAGATTAGATAGTACAGGTACAACTGCCATACGTGTAAAACCAGACCATATTATTGAGTTAATATCCGTCATGTGTCTATCTTGTTTCATAGGTATTGAACCAGCCAAATCTATCGCATTTGGTATAATTAAATAAATTATTTATGTCGTAACGGTAAAATGTTGCGAACTAAAAGAAAGGAGAAATTTATGAGAAAAAAATCAATAAGCGTGATGGTTATATGTCTTGCTGTTTTATTTGCATTTAGTTTGATTGGGTGCAGTAATACAGCAAAGAAAGTTTCAACGGACAAAACCTTTGAGCAAACAATAGAAGAAAAAATTAACAATATTACTAATCCAAAGGATAGTAGAGTATCACTATCATCCAACCCATATGACTATATTAAGGGTGTAGATAGTAATGAGGATTATAAATACATTGTTTCGCAAGGGAAAAAGTCTTTAAATTTCATGCTAAACAAATTTTCTGATAGTAATAAGAACGGGTTAGAAGAATATATTATGGCAATAGCCTGTTCTGAAATACTAAAAGAGAATTCTACTTCTAAAAATTGGGCTTCTGGTAGAGAATGGTACGACAACTATACTAAAGCAAAGAAGTAAAATTACTTCGAAATCTTCTAATTAGACGTCACAAACAATAAAAGTTTGTGGCGTTTTTACTTGTGACGACTTAGGAAAATAGTGTGACGTAACTACAAAATAAAATAAAATAATAAAATTAAGGGCACCTGAGAGGGTTTGTTTTTTTATTTTACCAAATGATTATATATCTCTAATATTTACAATCATAGCAGATTATGGTAATATTACAATATGCTTTGTTATATATTCACTAAAGGTATTTGTAAATTTTCACATTTAGGTATTGAATGCTTATAAAAATAGTGAAATTAAATATAATTGTAATTTTTATGGAATATAAGGTCAATTTTTAAGAATAGTAAATATATTAAATGTCGTATCATGGCTGGCGAAAAGCGTATGAATGCAACATAATATATGGTAATATGTGAGATAATGGTCAAAATTGTCTTT
>NZ_JAHLEF010000068.1 GCF_018861755.1 Clostridium sp. CF012
CATTACTGATGACAACTCAAGACTCGCTACTGTTGGTTGGCTAGACCTTACTCAGACAGGATTTCCACCTGCTAGGTTAATTACCCTTAGCTGGGCGCACAATTGGAATTTGTAGATTACAGGGTATGCTCATTTTCATTATACGAGAAGTTATCTGGAATTCGGATATATGCTCGTATATGTGAATCTTTCTTCCGTTCAATTATCCCAGAGATATTATTGATATTACCTTCTGCAACAACAATTGAATTGGGTTTGTTTTCTATAACAATTCCGATATGGTCATGCTCCGAGTTATTAAAAACCTTATCAAAGAGTACAATAACTCCAATTTCAGGAGTATAAGAATCATCAGTACCTACGATATACTCTATTCTATCATCTGCTAAAGCCCATTCCTCCCAAGCACCACAACCTGCCAAATTACATGAACGACATTCGTTCGGACGTATTGGAATATCATAACTTGCTTTTTTGCAACAATAATACACAAATGCAGCACACCAATTTCTATCAGCTTTTTCTAACGACCAGTTTGGAAAATCATATATTATTAAATCAATATTTGATTCTCTCTCCATGACAAATCCGTGAAAGCATTTTAATGCCTCCGTTTTTGCTATTTTTGCCAAAGCGTTATTTGTACTCATTTTGCACCTCCTAAAATTAAATAATCTCCATTACAAATTACTATTTATCTGCATATTATATAAATAATGCTTACTTCGTCTTTTTCTACAATTATTCATTAATAATATCTAATCTACCTATATCAAAGAATATGTATGTTCCAATTAATTGTTCTTCTCTAAATTTATATCCAATATTAAATTTAGCAATACCACAATCAACAATTACTGGATTAATAGATAGAACCTGACCATATGCTGAATAAGACCACTTATTTTTTGATTTAGGAATTAAGTCTTTGATTTCATCCTCATTCTCACTAAACATTACATGATAGGGCACATCTATACCTTCCAAGTAGTCGAACCTAAGATTGTAGAGGGCTTCTTCTTTGAAATCAACAGGGCATCCAAATGCATGATAGGTCTTACCCTTAAACTCAAATATTACATCTGCCTCCTGTGCTTCTTCTGATAACCAATCCATTTTAACAATTTTTACTCTTGCTAAATCATTCATTTTAATACCCGCTCTGCTACGCATTTTATTACAGTTGCGACACCTTAAATGAAAGATACGACAGAACTGAATCTGAAATTATTTTACATCAACTCTACAAATTAGAATTTGTCAATTTAGTTCATGCTCTATTATGATAATTGATTCATCATGCTCACCAATCATTTCAACTGATATCTTTTTGACCATAGTGCTAAATTTATCATTACATTTATTTACATCATCAAATGCTTTATCAAGAAACGCCTTAGAAGATACTTTTCCAACTGTCATATGTGGAACATAATCATAAGCAATATCAAATTGCTTTAGTTTGTCTTTATATAGCATATCATGAATGTTTTTAATAACATTCATACCTTGTACTACATTTAAAAACAAATAATTTCCATATTTATCTTCCTGCATACTGAACCCTTCTAATTCAACTTTAAATGGTTGTATGTCGTTTAAACAATCTTTTAAATACAAATTTAATTCCTCATTAGTCAACTCACTATTAAAAGGAAAGACCAAAGTAATATGTGGCAACACTAACTCTGCCAATGGGTCATATTTTTTACGGATATCATTAATAACATCAATATTTTCAAATTCAGGAAAAATCATAATAGTTCTTGTTTTCATACTCACATCTCCTCTACAAATTACTATTTATTGAGTTGTTTTACATCTTTCATATGTCACATTAAATTACAAGGTTGCAACAATCTCCAAATCATGATTGTTGCAACCTTTAAGAAAAATTCGACATTCCACGAACTTTTTATCTCATTTATTTTTCATCATTTCAAGAACTCACTTACTTTATTCATACTGGGAGTTGTTTTTTTTCTAAAATAAAAAAGACCTATGGCAGGAATAACACCTAAAAAAAATGATAGTGCTACATAATGTATCATGCCATAAATTAGAGTGTTTAAAAATAACACATCACGATATACTTCTGGAAAACCGGAACTCAATGTATCCGTTATATTGGTAGCCCCCTCAACTATTAATCTGCCAAGGGTAGTCCAATATTGATTATAAATGCTTATGTTATTAGATGAAAATAAAGGTAAAGCAAGGCATATAAGTATACCTGACAATATAGTGATAAACATTATGTTGAAAAATATATATTGGAATGCTAAAAACTTTTTAATAGTTATAATAACATTAATAAAAAAAAGCATTACTGAAATCGGTAATATTAAATAATAAAGAATTGCAAGTTCCATTCATTCGTCCCTTTTATTAACAATATTTACAATTATGTCTTTAACTATATACATTCTATAAATCGTTCCAAAATCCTTCTAAATAAAGACTCCCAGAACAATTTCTTTTAGGCACAGTTACATCAACTTAAATTACAATTGCGTCTTATTTTTTTATAAATTAGAGATATATTTAATTATCACAAGGAGACTACAGCTAATTATTATTATGAGGATGAACTTGGAAATATATTATATAAGATTTGTAGACGAGAGTGGATGGATAAGGGAAAAAGAAAGAAAGATTAAGTTGTGCTACTTTAGACAATCCACTTATACCAGCATCAGTACTTTTAATAACTAATTCATTTGCAACTTTTTCCGTAGTTCCAAAACCTTCATCTGTATATTTACCCTTATCAGTAATAACAACTTCCATATTCTTGAGCCATCACAATGCAGCTTATATAAGTATCAATCTTTTGTACAGTTTTCCATCCTGAAGTATCTCTCACCCAATTGATATCACTTAAGTAAGTACAAGACTAGCCCCTTACTTAACCTAATATACCTCTAACCTCTAAGCAGCTTTCTAATATCAATAATTATTTATTGATAAACAATAAATAATTATTGATATTATTGAGCGGATGTAGTATTATAAAATTACAAACTTGTAAATGGAGGCAGTGACTTATGAAAGAGAACAAATATAATTCTATGGCCAGATTTTTGATAATTGTATTAAATGTGCTTATTGATTTTGGGGTATTAACCTTTATAAGTTTAATTATAAGTATATTAACTCCAGGGGATATTGGGGCATCAAATAGAAAATATATAGTAAACTGTATATTGTTTTTTATTTGGACTTCTTCCTTGGTATTTATTCTTTACTCTCTTAGAAAAGGCTATAAGGTTTTCTACACTGGAGGCTATTTGCAGGGAGCTTAAATGTCAACCGGGAGATATTTTGGAGTTTAGAGCAGAATAAAAGGAGGGTTTACAATGCAAATCAATGAAACTACGGAAACTAAAACTAAAGAAGGCTTATACTGCCTGTTATTTTCACTGCTGATAGGGATTATATTTGATAGATTATTTATTGATAAGGCCTTTGGTATATCCTACTTCATATTCATAGGACTGTGTATTGGATTCTTCTTATGGTCCACAAGAGACCGAATAAGCCTCGAAAAAAGCTTTGGGTGGTTTTTACTTATTCCAATTGCTTTGCTGTCCTTTAGCTTTGCAGTTCATACAGTGGAAATATTTTATTTTTTTAATGTTTTAACAGTTTCATTTCTTATGGTTACAAGCTCAATTTTAATAGTGAAGCCAAGCCTTAAATGGGATAAAGGTAGCTTTATAGTTGAAATGTTAAGAAAATGCATAGTAAATGTATTTAAAAATATTAGCAAGCCCTTTAAAATTATTAAAGCTTCAATAAATATAGGAAAAATTGTTAAAATGGAGGAAGGAAAAAAGCATATATTGATTGGTATACTTGTTTCCTTGCCTTTGCTTGTGATTTTAATATTACTTTTAAGTTCTGCAGATATGGTTTTTGGCTACTACTTTACTAACCTGACAGAGATTTTTAATAATATAAATATAGAAGAGTTTGTACCACATACCATAATTATTTTATTTATAACCTTCTATTTATTTGGTTATATTTGGAGCTTTAAGAGTGAGGAAAAAGCAATTGAGAAGAGCCTCTCAGCCCCTGATGCGCGGTGGGAGACCGTTACAATAATAACTGTATTGGTTGCTTTAAATATACTGTATCTGATTTTCACAATGATTCAATTTTCTTATCTTTATGGTGGAGATAATATAGCACTGCCTGCTAATTTTACCTATGCAGAGTATGCTAGAAAAGGCTTCTTTGAGCTGGCCGCAGTTACCTTTATCAATTTTATAATAGTGCTAAGCTGCGTGAAATATATAAAAAAAGATAATAAAAGGCTTTTAAAGATAGCAAATCTTCTTTTAACTGTGCTCGTAGCATTTACCTTAAATATGCTTTTTTCTGCTAATTTTAAGCTAACTTTGTATGAGGCTGCTTTTGGATATACTTTTTTAAGGATATCAGTGCATTTATTTATGCTGCTGCTTTTCATACTGTGCCTGGTTGTGGGTGCTGGCATTTGGTGCAAAAAAATTCCTATAGTGAAAAGCATAGTTGTGATAACAATAATTATGTATACACTAATAAACTACCTTAATATGGATGGGTTTATAGCCAGAAAAAATATAGAGCGCTATAATGAAACTGGCAAGCTGGATGCTTATTATTTGACTTCATTGTCTTTTGAAGCCGTTCCTTACTTGATTGAACTGAGAGATAAGAGCGACAGCAATATAAAAATAGTTATTGATAAAAACTTGAAATACAGAAAAGAAGTGCTTGATAAAGAAAATTCATGGACTGAATTTAATTTTAGTAAAAACAGAACTAGAAAATTATTAAACCAGGGGAGCTAAAGCCCTGGTTTTTCTATATATTTATTACTTGGAACAAAATTAATGGGAATGTAGCTAGATTTGTGTAAACAAATCTAGCTACATTATTTTTTTTGTATTAACTAATGGTATTTGTGGAAATAATATCTAATAATTAAGTGAGGAGGAATAGTTA
>NZ_JAHLEF010000069.1 GCF_018861755.1 Clostridium sp. CF012
TTCATTAAGTTCTTTGTAGGTTATCTCCTTATCTTCAAATACCACTGCTATATTATTTGGTGTCTTTTCTACCTGCTCTTCAAACAATTCATTTATTGTCTTATCTCTTGGATATTCTGCTTTTGTATCATTAAATTCTACTAGTAATTTATGCTTTTCTTCTTCACTTATTATTTCTATATCCTTTACTAATATTTTTTCATTATTTACAACCTGATTTATTAAATTCTCAAAATGACTTTTGATTTTTAGCACATTATCCTTTGAATATAATGATTCATTAAAGTTGAACTTTATTGAAATATTACCTTGATATGTAGCTATCAAATTAAAGTTATAAGTAGTCTGTTCTTGTGCAGTGGAATCAATTATTTCTAAATCATTCTTAGTTAAAACTTCATTATTTATACCTTCACTATCAATTGGATAATTTTCAAATATCATTATGTTATTTATTAGTTTTTCTTTAACTTCGCTTGAATTTTGTATCTCAGCTAAAGGATAAAAATCATATTCACTACTTTCCAAAAAAGATTTATTTACACTAGCTAACAGTTCCTTAAAAGTCATCTCCTTTTCTGTTTTAACTCTTAAAGGTATAGTATTTATAAATAGTCCTACCATATTTTCTATGCCTTTAACTTCTTGGTTTCTTCCTGATACTACGTATCCAAATACAGAGTCATTGCTGTTATTATACTTTTGAAGCAATATTGACCATATACTTTGTATTATTGTGTTAATTGTAACCTTATTATCTCTAGCTATTGCTTCAAGTTGTTTTGTTATATCTTTTTCCATCACAAAACTAACTTCACTATTTTTATATGCCTTTTCACTTTCATTATTCTTAAATGGTAGCAATGTCACTTCATTATAATCTGATAAGTAATTTTTCCAGTATTCACTTGCTAATTCCCTATCTTTATTATTAAGCCATTCTATATACTTTGAATATAATACTATTTCTCCCAATTTAGCCTTGTATCCATACTTTAACTCATTGTATATCTTAAATAACTCAACCATTATTATACTTAAACACCAACCATCCATTATAATATGGTGATTACTAAATATTAAGTTATATACATTTTCTTCTGTTTTAATTACCATTAGCTTTATAAGTATATCTTTATTTAGGTCAAATCCTCTTTTTTTATCTTCCTTTATTATGTCTTGAATATAAGATTCCTTCTCAAAATTTTCTTTACTTACGTCTTCATATTTTACACTAGTCTTTCTTTCATTAAATACAATCTGCATGTTTTTATTGAAACTTTCATAATCAAAAGCAGTTCTCAAAACATCATGCCTTTCTATTAACCTATTAAAACTTTCCTCTAATAAATTAATATTTAATTGTCCCTTTATTTTCACTAATAACACTTCACGATATGCTTCTGACCGATCATCAACTAATGTATTATATAGCATTCCTTCTTGCATTGGTGTCAATGGATATATACTTTCAATATTATTTATATCCTTTAAATATGGCTTTAACTCATATAAACTTATGTTTTCATTTGTTATATCTGATGCTGTTTTCTCTTCGTTTTCTGTATTTAAACAATGATCAATAAGATTAATAAGATTGTCTTTATAATTATGAATTAATTGTTCAATTGTTTTTTCATTATATTCTTCACAGCTATATCTTATATTTAAATTTAAACTTTCATCTATAAGTATTGCTGAAAAGTCTAATGAAAATAAACTTTTATTATTAGGACTAATTGAATTTCCACTACTTAAAGATGAAATATCAAAAATGTCGTTTTTTATATCCTCATCAAATTGCCCTAAATAATTAAAACATATTTCTGGTTGTAACTTAAATTTTATATTATCTTTAAGTTTATTATTAGAAAGATATTTAATTATTCCGTAACCAATACCCTTGTCGGGTATCCTTCTCAATGAATCTTTTGTATTTTTTATCATCATTCCTAAATCTTCATTATTACTATTTAAAACTATTGGGTATTGAGAAGTAAACCATCCTACGGTTCTTATTATATCTATATTTTTTATTATTTCTTCTCTACCATGAGATTCTAAATTAACTAATGTATTCTTATGTCCTGTCCACTCACTTACTGTTAGTGCTAATGCTGTTAATAATATGTCATTAATTTCTGTATTATATGCCTTATTTACATATTTTAATAAGTTTTCTGTTTCTTCCTGTGTTAACTCAAATCCCTTACTTCTTAAATCAATACCTCTTAACTTATCTACTTCTTTATCTTTAGGAAGTTTCTTTATATCATGACCTTCTATATTTTTCCAATATTCTAATTGTTTCTTTACTTTATAGGTATTAGCATATTTTTTTTGTTCACTTGCCCAATCTTTAAATGATGAAGTTTTTTCCTGAAGTATTATTTCTTCTCCATTTTTAGCCATTGTATATGCTTTTGATAAATCTTCAAATAATATTCTCCATGAAACTCCATCTATAACTAAATGATGTATTGCTATTAATAAATGATCTCCTTTATTAGTCTTAAATAATCCTAGCTTAACAAGTGGACCTTCTTCTATACTTATACTTCCTTGTATCTCATTGCATATTTCTTTTACTTTATTTTTATCAATAACTTCAACGTTCCTATAATCATAACTACTTAAATCATATAGTTTTCCATCTGCCGCTCTGTTAATTTGCTGCACCTCACCATTTTCATTTTTATATGTCATTCTTAAAGCATCATGGTGAATAATTATAGCCTTAAATACCTTTTCTATTAGTTCTTCTTCAAATCCATCTTTATTAAATAACATTACTGCTTGGTTCCAATGATGTTTTTCTTCAAAATCCATTTCAAATAGCCATTTTTGTATAGGTGTTAACTCTACTTCTCCAACAATTTCATCCTGATTTATAGTTAAAGTATTATACTTTACATATTTACTTAAAGCTTTTATATTTGAATTTTCAAATAAATCTTTAATTTCAAAATAATATCCCTTTGCCTTAGCTCTTGATATTACTTGTATTGATTTTATAGAATCTCCACCTAAACTAAAGAAATCATCATTTATACCTATATTACTTACACCTAATACTTCTTTCCATATTTCTACTAGCTTTTCTTCTAATTCATTTCTTGGTGCCTCATATTCTGCTCCAGTATTAACTTTTCCCTCTGGCTCTGGTAAGGCTTTTCTATCTATTTTACCATTTGGTGTTAATGGCATATTTTCTAATTTTATAAAGTATAATGGGATCATATAGTCTGGTAGAGATTTTTTCAGTTCTTCTCTTAATTCACCTACACTATATTCTTTTTCTCCAACATAATATGCACATAGATATTTACTTCCTTCTTCTTCTTCTTTGTCTAATACTACTACTTCTTTTACTCTTTCTATTTTTAATAAATTACTTTCTACTTCTCCAAGTTCTATTCTAAATCCCCTTATCTTAACTTGATGATCTATTCTTCCTAAGAACTCTATATTTCCATCTGGTAGCCATCTTGCTAAGTCTCCTGTTCTATACATCTTTTGTCCTGATTCATATGGATTGTTCACAAATTTTTCTTTGGTTAATTTATCATTGTTTAAATATCCTCTTGCAAGTCCATCTCCACTTATGCATAATTCTCCCGAAACTTCTATTGGTACAATATTATTATATTTATCAACTATATATATTTTGGTGTTGTCTATTGGTTTTCCTATTGGTATAATTTCTTTCTTTTCTTCACATGCATAATGTGTAACATCTACTGCTGCTTCTGTTGGACCATATAAATTTATTAACTTCGTATTATTTACCTTCCTTATTTTTTCATTAAATAAGTCAGATTGTTCTGCTCTTAATGCTTCTCCGCTAGTAAATACTTTCTCTAGCTTCTTTATGTCTTTAATTTTATTTTCTGATATTACATAATTCATAAAAGCATTAAACATTGATGGCACAAAATGGATAACAGTGACTCTTCCTTCTTTTATGTTTTTAACTATTGTGCTAGGATCTTTTTCTCCACCTGGTATCAGCATCTTAACTTTTGCTCCTACAAATGACCACCATAATATTTCCCATACTGATACATCAAATGTATTGTTAGTTTTTTGTAATATTACATCATTAGTACTTATAGGATATTGCCTTTGCATCCAATTAATTCTATTTATAATACTTTTATGCTCTATCATAACACCTTTAGGATTTCCAGTAGTTCCAGACGTATATATTACATATGCTAAATTTTCTTCATTAGCAATTTTATCTAAATTGTCATTATTACCTTTGTATAACCCTTCATTATTTAAGTCGCATATATCTATTCTTTTGTTCTTTATCTTTTCATTAAACTTACTTTGTGTTAATACTATCTTTGCTTTACTATTCTCTAATATATATTCTATTCTACCTTCCGGATATTCTGGATCTATCGGTAAATACGCTCCTCCAGCTTTTAGAATTCCCATTATCCCTACTATCATCTCAATAGAACGTTCTACCATTATTACTACTATAACATCCGGTCCTACTCCCTTTTCTCTTAAGTTTCTAGCTAATGAATTGGCTCTTTCATTAAGTTCTTTGTAGGTTATCTCCTTATCTTCAAATACCACTGCTATATTATTTGGTGTCTTTTCTACCTGCTCTTCAAACAATTCATTTATTGTCTTATCTCTTGG
>NZ_JAHLEF010000070.1 GCF_018861755.1 Clostridium sp. CF012
CTAACTAAATTAGGTAAAAATCAGGCAGAACTCATTGGATTAAAATTAAAAAAGGATTTGGAAGGAGAAAGTTATACAGTATATTCTTCAGATTTAATGAGAGCAAAACAAACAGCGGATATAGTTGCAAAGCATTTAAATCTGAATGTTATTGAAGAAATAGATCTTCGGGAGATAAACACTGGGGTTGCAGCAGGTAAGACTAAAAATTGGGCTAGAGAACATAGGAACCCTAGACTAAGTAAGGAGTTTTATTTAGATTATCAGGAATTTCAAGATGGAGAAACTTGGAGACAATTTTATATTCGTGTATGTGAAGTCATGAAAATGATATGCGATTTAGATAAGGGGAACATAATTATTGTGACACATGGATGTACATTATCATATATAATTGCATGGTGGATGAATTTTGAATCTGATATGTTAGGGAAAGCATATTTTTCTGCTCAGCCAGGAAGTATTTCAGTATTACAGCAAAACAACTACAAACAAAATGTTTTAACACTGCTAAATGACAGGGCTCATTTAGCAGGATTATAGGTTAATCTTTATAGCATTTTTATAGACAAACAGTTGCTTCATAAGATTTTCATATGTGGACACAAGTGCCCCATATCATTAGATGTGGGGGGTTAGTATATTAAGACATTAATATCTTTAAATGACGTGAAAGTCTGTTTTCACGACATTTAATTTTTTTCATCCAATGTAATAACTCCTAATTATATTTTGTATTTTTTATTAGAAATTGTGCTGCAACTTCAATAAAAATATTATCATAAAACAGTAGTAGATAGTTATAGGTATACAACAAATGACGTAATTGAAGGAGGGGATTTTGATGAATTTAATAACAGGGATTATTTTAATTGCTATACTGGTTGGAGGCTTTGCATTGAGTTTGATTATTTTCAAAAAAAATTCAGCAAAAGGAATATTAACAAAAATTATTTTATTTGCCGTTTTAATTGGAGTAATTTCGGTAAGTGTTTTTAAAGATATTCCTTTATGGGGATATGTAATTATGGGCGGAATTGTAGGTCCAATATCATATATTATATACATATCTGATAATAAAAAAATAGAGTAATTTAATATATATATATTCATATAACTGCTAATTAATTAAGTCAATGAAACCAAAGTTCGGTTTATGAACAGGCTCGGATTCAGATGTTGAGCCGACAAAAACTATCACCTTAAGCATATACTTAAACGATGATAGCTACGAGAGTTGCTCAATGTCTGAAACGAACTATTGAACGATGCCGCGTTAACTCTACTATGGAGATTCAATCATTCACCTCTTTCTGAAATTAGCTTTAACATTAAGATTATTAACTATAATTTCCACAATTGTATCAATAATTCTTAGAATTTTAGATTAGCTTCTAAAAATAGACGTAATTTCCCCCTCCCCTAAATAAAGACTTTATGCTATTTTATTTATTTCTTCTGGCGGAGAATAGTTTTGGCGATTCAACTTCTCTTTTGTAACCATTTCACCTTTATCACAGCAAGGACAAATATTTATATCTATTCCTGTCAGCTTAAGAAGAAGCTCGGCTGCACTTAACTTAACATTTGAATTTTCACTTTTACTTTGTGCTGCTCCTGTAAGTTCTTTGCATTTTTGAAGTTTGGTTGATCTATTTCTATTGCTTAAAATTCCATAGTGTCTAATTTTAACAAATTTTCTTGGTAAAACATGCATGAAAAATCTTCTCATAAATTCGTCTACTGTAAGAGTCATAAATTTTTCTTTATTATTGTCTCTATAATCTTTCCACTTAAATGTTACATATCCGTTTTCCAAATTCACAATTCTATGATTGGATATAGCCACTCGATGAGAATATCTACCAAGGTACTCAAGCACGTGCTCTGCACTCCCGAAAGGGGGTTTACAGTATACAACCCATTCCTTTTTGTATAACTTATCTATGAAGCTATGAAATATATGTTTTTCTGTTAATTCCTGAATTCCAGTAGTATATTTAAGAGCATTGCTTTGATAAGCTTTTTTAAGATAAAATAAGAATTTACCTCTAAACTTTCTTGATAAAACTTTCACTGGAATAAAAAAATCTTTCTTTGAATTTATCCATCTTGTACCATCAAATGTTAATCCACCACTTGGAACTATACAATGAATATGAGGATGATTCATAAGGTTTTGCCCCCACGTATGAAGGATACTCATAAAACCAATTTCTGCTCCTAAATATTTTTTGTCTCTTGATAGTTCAATTAGAGTTTCAGAAACAGAGTTAAATAGTATAGAATACATTTCCTTTTGGTTTGTAAGTGTTATAAAGTTAAGCTCTTGGGGTATAGTAAAAACTATATGAAAATACCCTACGGGTAATAAATCTTCTTTTCTTTTTTCAAGCCACCTTTCTTTGGCTAAAGTTTGGCATTTAGGACAATGCCTATTTCTACAAGAATTATAAGATATTCTTATGTGCCCACATTCATTACACTCATCCACATGACCACCGAGTTCAGCTGTTCTACAAGACTCAATAGCAATCATAGTTTTTAAAATATGTAGCGGTAGTTTATGATTTCTTCTATATTCATCACCAAATTGATTAAATATGTCTTGAATCTCAATCATCTTGTTCACCTTTTTTATCTAGAAGTGAATCCAATGGACTTTTTATATTAAGTAAATCCAGCCTCCTAATATGTAAATAAATAGTTGTAGTATTTAATTGAGTATGTCCTAACAATCTTTGGATATAACATATATCTGTTCCAGCCTCTAACAAATGCGTGGCAAAACAATGCCTTAGTGTATGAATAGAGGCTTTCTTAGTGATTCCAGTCTTTTTTATAGATTTCTCGAGCATTTTCTGAACACTACGTGGACTAATAGAATCTGTACGACCCTTTCCAGAAAATAGATATTCCGTAGGATGATATCTGCTCCAATACTCTCGAAGAATTTTTAAATTTGATTTGGACAACAATGAATATCTATCTTTTTTACCTTTGCCCTCTCTAATTAATATTTGCATGTTTTTACTATCAATATCTGTTATTTTTAGGTTGCAAACTTCACTAACTCTTAATCCTGCGGAGTAGACCGTCATGAGAATTGCCTTATGCTTAAGATTTTCAGTAACATCAAAGATAGATTTAACCTCATCTGGCGATAATACAGAAGGTAATTTAGATGGTTCTTTCATCCTTGCAATTTTGTCCGAATTCCAATATCTGTTTAGCGTTTTAGTATAACAAAATTTAAGACTTGAATTAATATAATTAACTGTTCCTTCACTTAATTTTTTTTTAATGATACAATAATGTAGATAATCACAAATTTCTTTTTCACCTAAATACTTTGGTGATTTGTTATAAAATTTAGCAAAGTTACTAACATGATTGATATAGCTTTTTATAGTCATTGGACTATAACCCCTTAGTTCCATATCCATTCTCATTTTTTGTCTTAATTCTGACATAAATAATAACACTTCCTTATTTTTTATTTCAACAATAAAAGTTTATAGGAAGTGCTCATTATAATAAAGAAGTATCCTAGTCAAATAGGATGCTTCTTTCTATTTTATTTAAGTAAAAATCAAATTAATGTAATTAGCACTTGTCCACCACCGTTTTTAGCGGTTTAGTTCTTTATCCGAAAAACGAACTCTGGCTATATACCTAGCTTCCATGACCTTACTAAATAATAAACGAACTTTAAGTTGATAAAATACGAACCTTTGGCGTTTTATCATTCATTTTATCATTATTATTCTGACTCTTGGATAAGGAAATAGTATATAATTGAATACATATTTTATGTCTCTCTTGTAAGGAGATTGTGAATTAATAATATTAGATTTATTATTTTTCTTTCATTAAGTGGAGGTGTAAATATTTTGAATAAAAAGAATACAGAACAAAAAGAGTTTGAAGAATGGCATAAAATGAAGTCAAAAGGTAAAAAAAAATATATTTGGTATAGTGGAGTCCTGAAAGGGGGTTTATCTGTAGCTATACCTACGTCATTTATTGTACAAGCAATAGACGGAGGTATTAACTTATATAGTTTTAGTAATCAAAACTTTATCAGAAGATTAATAATAAATATTGTTGTCTTCTCAGTAAGTTGGTGTATTTATTCTATTTTCTTATGGAGGAAGTATGAGAAAAAATATAGATACAGATAATGATTGTTACGAAAATTTCTTATATTTCCTCACAAATAAACCCAGATCTAATGATGTAGTGGGATGATATATTTAGGTATACTAATATTGTGAATGTAACACAATACCAATTGAGTTACTTTCACTTTGTGGCTACTGAACATTTTAGTTATATATTTTATAAAAAACAAACCAACTGAAAAAATGGAAATAGATAAGACAAATATTAAATAATTTTTATCGTATTATTAACAAATACCTATTTTAATTTTTTATATATAATTGATGGTAATTATAGTATAATTAACCATATAAATCATTTACAACAACACCATAAATCGAAAGGGGGTTAATATGGCAAACAAAGAATTAGCTTTATACATAATGGGTCAATTAGAAGGATTGGAAGATATAAAATCTATACCTATGATGGGTGGTTACTTGTTTTATTATAAAGGTAGAATATTTGGTGGAATCTACGGAAC
>NZ_JAHLEF010000071.1 GCF_018861755.1 Clostridium sp. CF012
ACATAATCTGTATCACTCAATATTTCTTCTTCTGAGCTATCTCCATAAGCATAATACCAATTGTTGCTCCCATATACAGGGTGATCAGGAAAAATTGGATTTGGACACATTTCTCTACAAAACTCTTCAGCCGCTTCAAAAGTTGATGCTTCCTCAATTTCCATAGCAATAACAGTTGCCATTTTTAATTTGCGTCCATTTAAAAGAACTCCATCTCCTCCACATCTTACGTCTAAAAATAGAGTAATTCCTTCTGTATCCACTTGCCAGAAACACATTGCAGAAGGTTGTACAGCTACACCATATCCATATGTTTTATCTTCTTGAGATACTATGAAGTACCAAGGAAGAATACGATTTGCACTCATACCCCTAAATCCCATGTAGCCATATCCTCTTTCCCATTCATCTCCAAGTATACGTCCTTTTTTGGATAACTTTAGATTCCATCTCAATTTAACATACTTAACCGGTGTCTTTATTGCACTTAGATAAATGCTCAAATGTTTTTCAGAATTTTCTAAACTGATTTCTACATCGTTTACATAAACCTCATTTTTTTCATAACCCTTGGATATTTTTTCATTGTCAGTTTCAATTGTAATCCAAGACGGTTCGCCTAAATTAACTATTTTCTTAATCATTGCTGTTTACCTCCCTTTCTTTTATTTTCTAAAATTATTATATCGCAATTTGATTTTTATTCCATGCTTCAATGTATACAATACATTGCTAAATGTTTACAATCGTGTACAGCCGACATACATATAAAAACTGGCCACATGATGGATTTATTATCCATCATGTGGCTATATCTTGTTTCATAGGTATTGAAACAGACATATCTATGGCATTTGGTATGTTTTTTAAATCAATTACATAATCACCAAATCGTTTTATGTGCCTAGTGATATATAGACTAAGAGCAGCTACTTACATTTTCAAAAATTACGGGGTTTTGGGCTTAGAACCGCATACTAGAAGTACCAATAGTAATGCCTTATTATAATAAGGTTTCATAAATACATATAATATTACATCATCAATATTAGTCTTCAAAAGGAAACTTTAAAAACTAACTATTTTTTAAAACTTGTAGGTTGCGGGCAAATGGACTAGCCCAGCTACTGAGGTACGAAGTGGCGGGTAGGCCTGCCCATTTGCCGTGAAAAATGGACGAGTTTCTGACCTCTACTATAAATTTGTTTTTTGAAACTCTAAATTCTCAGAACACGGTCACTGCTCTGATCGGCTGAGGTGAAAACCTGTCCATTTTTCACCCGAGGGTCGCGAGGCTTTATATCTAATTTATGTAAAAATCTTTTAATATTAGTACGGTTAATAAAAACAAATCCTGCTGCACTGCAGCAGGATTTGTTCCCCCTGGGGAAGGGGGAGTATTTTATTTGCTTTGGTTAGTTTACTGACTGCGGCTAAGACTAAATAGAAAGATTAATGTTTAAATACTTTAATAGATTATATTTTTTCGGGCAGTGAGTAAGTTTGGCCAAAATTTCAGATCTAATTTAAGCTTGCAGTACTTTTTAATTGTAGTTGTTAACAGTTAATAACCATGATATACTAACGCTAATTGGAGGTGTTACAATGGCAATTAATAAAGAAACTCATGTTATTGTACCTGTCGTTATGAGTATAGAACTAGAAAAACAGCTAAAAGAAATAGCGAAAAAAAGTGAACGGAGTAGATCCGCACAAATGGTTACATACATTAAAGAAGGTATAAAAAAGGAACTAGACGGAGGGGATATATAATGGCACAAATCATTGCAGTAAGCAATCAAAAGGGAGGTGTTGGTAAGACAACATCAACATTGAATTTAGGAGTAGCTCTTACCCAGCTTGGCATGAAAGTCTTAATGATAGATCTAGACCCTCAGGCCAGTTTAACAATTTCAATAGGTCTTGAGCCGGAGAATTTAGAAAAAACAATTTATAATGCATTGGTTGAAGATGTGGATATAAAAAAACTAATTTTATTTGATGATCTTCTATACTTTGTACCATCTACCATAGACCTTTCTGCAGCAGAGATGGAACTAGTATCTGAGGTAGGTCGCGAATTTAAATTAAGGGATGCGCTTGATCCAGTGAAAGCAGACTTTGACTATATATTAATCGACTGCCCTCCTTCTCTTGGACTTTTAACTATTAATGCATTAGCTGCATGTGATTTTGTAATTGTACCTATGGCGCCGGAGTATCTCGCATTAAGAGGCTTCAATTTGCTTGAAAAAACCATGGCTAAGGTAAAAAGATTAAATAAAAAACTTACCTTAATGGGTATATTAGTAACTTTATACGACAGTAGAACAACACACCACAAAGATGTAGTTGCAGAGCTTAAAAAGAATTATCCTGTTTTTCATTCCATGATAAAAAAATCAATAAAATTTCCAGATGCAGTGCTAGCTGGTGAGCCTATTATGACCTTTGATAAAAAATTTGAAGGATCTATTTCCTATCAAGAATTAGCTAAGGAGGTTATAGCATGGGACGCAACAAAATTAGCCTAGCCGATAAAATGAAAAAAGTAAATGAACTTCAATTACAGGGAGTGAAAAAAGGACAAGGTGCAGATGCATTTTTCAAGAGTACCATTGATGTCGCAAGCATTGAAAACACTGATGATAATACAGATATAGCCACGGGCACGTACACGTCACCGTGCACGGACACAAACCCGACTGCGGTTACAAGCACAAATATGGCTACGGACACGGATTCGGTACTAGATTCCTTACTAAGTAATAATGAACAATTTGTAAGGTGTGTAGCCTATTTAAGAAAAGATCAATCGGATTTTGTAAAGGATCTATCAAAACAATTAACTAAGAAAAATAAAGGAAAAAGGATAAAAGAATCAGAGATATTTAGAATGGCTATGGATATGCTTATGGCTGCTGTGAAAAAATAAATTATGATGTAAACTTATATCTATAATTATTTTAATGTTCTAGAAAAGTGACTTTTATCATTAACTGAAAATGCTAATAAATGGCAAGTACGGATTGTAAAAAAAATCGTGTTACATCCTGATTTTACAAAGATGTAATTCACGGTAAAATCGTTGATAGAAATGATAATTTCAAGGAAATATATGCATTCACGGGCACGTACACGTCACCGTGAATGGGCACGGTGACGTTAATGTTTAAAATAAATATATATCGCGTTAAACTCAAAAATAAAATCAATGGATGGTAGCCTTAGTATGAAAAAAAACAAATAGATTAATATGCTACCTATGATGTCTACAATGATATCTGGTCAACTAGAAGAAGCTAAAGATCAATATAAAAATCTTTTGAAGGCGCAATCTAAACCATATGTTTTGAATGATGAAATAGTAGAAAGAGTTATTAAGGTATTTTCGGAGCAATTAGATTTCATATGTTTATATGAGAATCAAATATCCAAATGGCATGATGAAGAAACCTTATCGACTACACTTGAAACGAACCTTTCTAAATCTCAAGTGCAGCTCCAAGAGCTTAGTAAAGTTATAACTAATATTTTAGCTCTAGCAGCTGAACTTAAAAATGGAACTATAGAAAAGGTAATGGGAAAAAGTGATC
>NZ_JAHLEF010000072.1 GCF_018861755.1 Clostridium sp. CF012
GTGTGAAATTATAAAAGGTGAAGGTTTATATTTAGATGTAGTTTCTGGGGGAGAATTGTATACTGCTTATAAGGCTGGATTTCCAATGGAAAAAATATATTTTCATGGTAATAATAAAACAATTGATGAAATAAAAATGGCAATAGAACTTGGAGTTGGAACTTTTGTGGTAGATAATCTTCATGAAATGGAAATTATAAATGAAAATGCAAAGGAAAAAGGTATTATACAACGGGTTATTCTTAGAGTAACTCCTGGTATAGAAGCTCATACTCATGATTACATAAAAACTGGACAGATTGACTCAAAGTTTGGGTTTACTATATTAAAAAATGAGCTTGAAGAAGTTATAAGGACTGCTTTAAGTTTACCCAGTATAAAACTTGCAGGACTTCATTGTCATATAGGGTCTCAAATTTTCGAGGTAGAACCTTATAGAGAAGCGGTAAATATAATGACAACTGTAATTAAACATATAAAAGAAAAATTTAATTACGATATAGAAGAATTAGATTTAGGTGGAGGATTTGGCGTTTATTATGATGAGGGTGATGAGCCTAAGGAAATAGAAGAATTTTGCTCAGTTATACTTGAGGAGACTAAAGTTCGCTGCAAAGAATATGGAATAAAACAGCCCATTCTTGTTATAGAACCTGGTAGATCAATTGTAGCTAATGCAGGTATAACACTATATACTGTAGGTGCAATAAAGGATATTCCAGACGTTAGAAAGTATGTGGCAGTAGATGGTGGAATGACTGATAATATAAGACCAGCTTTGTATAATGCACAATATCAATGTGTGCTTGCAAATAAAATAAGTGGACCATGTATGGAGGTAGTTACTATTGCAGGTAAGTGCTGTGAAAGTGGGGATATACTCCTTGAGGGTGTTAAGTTACCAAAGGTGAATAGTGGAGATCTTATGGCTGTATTATCAACTGGTGCTTATGGTTATTCAATGAGTAGTAATTATAATAAAATACCTAAGGCTCCAGTAGTTTTAGTTAATGAGGGTAACCACAAAATAATATGCAAAAGACAAACATACAAAGACATGATTAGTAACGAAGTGTGTTTATAGGGTAATGAAGTATAGAAGTATTAATATTTTCTCAAAAAGTCTTTTAGCCGGTAAGCTGCAATGTGATATATATCTTTGAGTTTAGGGTATTTTTAATAAAGATGTTGATAATATGAAAAAATTAAGGGAACCCATCTTGAACTGCCCCCTGTCAAGTAGACAGTGGAAATAATTAAAGATTTCAAGTAAGGCGTCTATCATTTGGTAGGCGCTTTGTTTATGCTGCATTACTCAATAGATATCGTTGATATTCTATTGGTGTCATGCACTTTAAACGTTTCTGATAACGTCTATTATTATAATAGTCTATATAGTTCTCAGTAGCTTTCTTTAAGCTTTCATAGTCTTCAAATTTATGAAGATAATACATCTCCGTTTTTAAGATTCCCCAAAAACCTTCCATTGGTCCATTATCAATGCAACGCCCAACCCTTGACATGCTCTGTGTCATTCCAGCTATATTTAGTTTTTCTTTAAATATTCTTGAAGTATACTGGAAACCTCGGTCACTATGAAATATTGGTTTAGCATCAGGATATGCTTTAATAGCAAGATTAAAGGTGTCATAAACCAATTGATTATTATTAGAATGACCAATGACATACGAAACAATGCTTCTATCACCTAAATCAAAGATTGCACTTAGATAAGCCTTTTGGCCACTTTTCCCATATTTAAACTCGGTTACATCTGTAAGCCATTTTTCATTGATTTGTTCTGCTTTGAAATTTCTAGATAAAATATTTTCTGCAGTAACTTCAGGCGTTGACTTAATATAATTATATCTTTTCTTTCTGCATACGGACTTTAATCCTATTATCTGCATAAGACGATAAATTCGTTTATAATTAACTGTTTTATTATATTCTCTACGGATTTTAATCGTCATCTGGCGATAGCCTAAAATACCATCATTTTCCTCATATAGCTCGCAAATAAGCTTTAATAATTTTTCGTTTTCCATTTCTCGATTGCTTTTTTCTCTGTGTAGCCATTTATAATATGCAGAATGGCTAACGCCGCCTAAAATGCACAACTCAGTTATAGGAAATTTTTTTTCATTAGCTAGTCCTTGAATTGCAAGATAAGTATCTTCGTATCTAACTTCGCTTAATATCGCCTTCTTTCTATCTCTTGGATTTTTTTTAGCAGAGCATTTTCCATCTGTAATCTTCTATTTTTAGCTTCTAAAAGCTTATATTGAGCCTTTAGCTTTTCATCTTCTGTCATTAGTTCTTCAGCTTTTGGCTTTCCACGTCGGTCCACAAGACCTTCAATACCAAACTGATTATACTTCTTCATCCAGGTATAAATCTGAGGATAAGATACCTGATATTTTTCAGCAGTTATATTATAATTGTTATTGTTTTCAATACAGTACTTTATGATTTCAATGCGTTCATAATAAGAAGTTTTACGTCCATTGGTCATTATACAGTTTCCTCCTACTCCAGAAGATTTTATATTTTCATGACCATTATACTTCTTTATCCAATTGCATAAAACTGTATTTGAAGAAATATGATACTTAATGCATAAATCATTCAGTGAGCCATGTCCATCAAGATATTCATTTACAATGTTAATCTTAGCTTCGGCAGTATAAGCAGTATTTTTGTTGGAATGCTTTAACCCAGCTTCACCTTCTGATTTATATCGTATTACCCATTTTTGAAAAGAACTTTTATGCACTTGAAGTTTCTTGCATAAACTTAACATACTAGCTTTTCCATTTAAATATGATGTTACAGCCTTGATTTTTTGTTGGTCTGAGATAATTGATTTTCTTCCCATAAAAAATAGCTCTCCTTATAGTAAACAGTTTTATTATTTAACTGTCTACCATAAGGGGAGCATATCATCTTGGGTTCCCTTGATTTGTATTTCAGTATATTATAGTTTATTTTCTTTTTCTAATAAAGTAATTCTTAATTTTAAGAATTACATCTCCTATAAGGGTTCCAAGTAATGAAATGAATGTATTTGTAGTAATATATACCTTTTGATTTTATACTCCTATATAATCTCTATCTATTGTCATAACAGCATTATAATAAGGGTAAGATTTTTTAAGAGCTATATTAATGTCAGCTTGAAGTTTAAGCTCATCACTTTCTGAAAATTTAGGATCGAAATCAATTACGACATCAAAAATTAAATTTTTATGATTACCTTCGCCTACAATTCTAAAGTCATGAATTGATTTTATTATAGAAAAGGATTTTAATATATTTAAAAGCTCTAAGCGAGATGCGTTAACTTCCTTGTCAGTTTTATTTATAGGATCCATGTGAATAACTAAATATAGGCTAAATTCATCAGAAATTTTTTTTTCAGCTTCGTCTATAATTTCATGGATTTTAACTATAGACATATCACAAGGAACTTCAGCATGAATAGATCCCATACATCTGCCGGGGCCATAGTTATGTATAACTAAATCATGGCAACCTGTAATATGATCAAAGGATAGTAATTTTGATCGAATTCCGTTTACGAGTTCTATA
>NZ_JAHLEF010000073.1 GCF_018861755.1 Clostridium sp. CF012
TCTTAAAATTTCTACATCTTTAAGTAAATCCTCTATTTCAGACATTGTAACACCTCCAAAAGTAGTATTACCAACTTAAAAGAATTTTAGTAACTCAAAACCATTTTAGAGGGGCAAACATGCTCTTAGATTTCCTTTGGTTGTGTCGGACTAATATCCTATGTGATTTTTGAACCTCTGTAACCGTTGGTATGACTTAGTTTACACTAGTATTTACTAATTGTTACTATTGCGACATGGCTTTAACAGCAGCTAATTTCTATTCTTCCTTCTGTTTCTTTTATATAATCTTTATTTATTACTATGGCTATACAAGTTTTAACCATTCTAACTTCCTTTTCTAAATCCATATTCATCCATATTTCTATTAACTCTTTATTTTTCACCTAAATTAACATTACAGCAAATAAAAAAGAGCAATATTATTTCATCGCTCTTTTCTTCTATTTATTTTAATATTAAATTCTTTGCTACATTATTATAGCTTATTACTTTCCCTGCTTCATCAAAATCAATATATGAATAACTATAACACCACATATTTCCTATTATTAAATCTGGAGAACCCATTACATCCAATACTTGTTTCATTGTAGAACCTATTGATATTGAAGGTGCTCCATTTATTTTTTCTCCAACTATTATCTTTAAATTCTTTGCTGCATTATTATAGCTTGTTACTTTCCCAACTTCATCAAAATCAATATATGAATAACTATAACACCACATATTTCCTATTATTGAATCTGGAGAACCCATTACATCCAATACTTGTTTCATTGTAGAACCTATTGATATTGAAGGTGCTCCATTTATTTTCTCTCCAACTATTACCTTTAAATTCTTTGCTGCATTATTATAGCTTATTACTTTCCCTGCTTCATCAAAATCAATATATGAATAACTATAACACCACATATTTCCTATTATTGAATCTGGAGAACCCATTACATCCAATACTTGTTTCATTGTAGAACCTATTGATAAATTACTACTTATAGCGGTATTGGTAGTCAATGTTTGACTATCGGTATTATTACCAATCACACTATCAGGATCTATAGTACCCTCTTTCCCAGTATAAGGGTTAACATTTCCCTTTGTACTCCAATTATTGTTTAGAGTACTGTCTGGACTAGTTCTATAATGTGGTTTTACATAGGTACCATTTTTTGTGTAGTAACCTTTAACATTAACGACTCCGCCTTTATCTTTTGCAAATACATTTATTGGATTTATAAGTACAAATATACTTATAACGGCCAAAAATAAAATCTTAATATTAATCTTTTTCATAAATGTTATACCCCTCCGCTCCCTTTATTTTCACATTTTGACATAAGGTTCTATTTTACTTTAGTCTACCTATCTGGATTTATATTACCATTATATTGTATAATTGTAAAGATTAAAATAACCCTATCTTTACTTCACCTTATTTTCCTAAGTCGTCACACTAAAAACGCCACAAACTTTTATTGTTTGTGACGTCTAATATGAATATTACGCTGTATTTATAGTTTAGTCATTGATGGTTTTTAGTTAACAATATCTCGCTATTTATTATAATTTTTGTTTTTGTTCCATACATATATAATTTTTGAAACAAGAAATTTCATAATAGAAAAGTTAAGCATTAATATTCCAAAACGTAAAACAAAATCTAATGAAAATACTCCTCCTTTAAGTCCAAAATAATCACTCACAGCACTACCTATAATAAATGCAACGAACCAGCTTATAAAATTAACCCAAAATTTATTTTTTTTAATCTTCCTCATAATACTTCCCCCCCAAAATAATAATCAAATATAGATGTTTCATTTGATTATTACGCAATATATTCCTATTCTGTCACAAATAAAACACCCTATTTCTAGAGTGCCCTTTTATTATTAAAATTTATAATTTAGATTTAACAACATCTGATTTCCTATTTCTAATAAGTCCACATCATCTATTGCATTATTTGCAACTACGTCTGTATTGTATTGTGGAAGTGTTGTAGGAGCTTCTCCTAAATGTCTTCCGTCAATCGCTAAATCTAATAATGTATATTCCCCACTGTTATTTACATCTTTCATTTCTTCAATAGTAATTATAGCCTGTCCACATTCTGCATCTGTTAAATCTTTTTCTATTTCTATACCGTCAGACACTCTACCTTTTACAACATCAACTAATGCTTCTCCTGCTTTAATTCCTTTGAAGTTTAGTTTTAATAGAATCTTCTTAGCATCTACGATATTGTCTTTTCCTTTACTTGCAAGAATGAATCTAAGTTCTCCTGCTTTCTTATCATCTTTAACTAATTTTATTCCGTCTACTTCTTTAAAATCTATAAATTCAAGTTTTTCTGAATCATACTTTATTCTTATATCTTCTGCTGCAATGTTTGTTATATTATCTATTGTTAAATTTGCTGTTACTGTTTCATTTTTTTTGATTTTATTTTTTTCTGGCTCAATGTTTAGCACTACTTTTTTCGTTATTGTATCAACTACATTTACTGTGCAGTTTGCTGATAACTTACTTCCATCCGTTGTTGTTGCAGTCACAGTTGTAGTTCCTGCTTTTATTGCAGTTACTTTTCCATTTGCATCTACTGTTGCTATAGTTGAATCACTTGAAGTCCACGTTACACCAATACCAGATGGAGTAGTTGATGCTATAAGTGTATCTGTTTGTCCAACTGTTATAGAATCTGTTGTTTTATTTAATGTTACTCCTGTTGTAGTTTGTATTTTTTCCATCATCTCGATTTCATCTATAACTGCACCATATGATGTACTCCCATTAATTTTAGAAATATATACTCTATAGTCCGTATAAGCAGTAGTATTATTAAAAATTAAACTTTTCGTTTCGTCTGACTTCCAAGAAATTCCTGTTCTAATGTCTAAATCTATCCAATTAGTTCCATCATTACTTCCTTGAAATATCCAACTTGTAGGCGCTCTTGTTACATCATACCAATTAATATATTTTATTGTATATTTACATATAGTTTTAGATGTTGGAAATTTATAACTAACCCACTGTGGTACTGAATTAGTTGAAGCCATCCAATAGTTTGATTTTAAAAAAAATGATTTATTAAAACATTCCCATGCTGAATAGCTACCATTTTCAGAACTTGCATTTGCTATTCCACTTGGTTTAGTATTACTCGTCATAGTTGGTATTAAATTTCCAGAATACGTATCAACTGCATAAACACTCCCACAACTCAACACTCCAAACACCAAAGCCATTAAAAATACAATTCCAACCTTACTTATAAACCTTTGATAAAACTTCTTCATCTTTTACATTCCCCCATTAATTAAATTTAAAACAATTTCTTTCTTAGACTTGTATTATCGGATTATTTTACCAAAACTTAACTTTGATTTTTACGCTCATAGCTATTGGATATTTTATGATATTACTTCTATTTTCCAAGTATGAAAATAGAAAAGAGCCCTATTTCAGGCTCTTAATTATACTATTGAGGAATATTTTCATCGGTTTGTTTATATTCATCAACTTCAAAACTAGATATCTTATCAAATATAATATATTCAGTTTTCTTTACAAA
>NZ_JAHLEF010000074.1 GCF_018861755.1 Clostridium sp. CF012
TTTTTAGTCTTACGACTAAAATTACTTCTTTATCTAAAGTAATTAACTGGTCAAGCGAAATATTATTTCGCTATTTTACCTATTTCTCTGTTTAATTTTCAAAGACCAACTTGCTTGCCATCATGTGACGACAAGGAGTATTCTATCATATAAATAAGAGTACAATTTCAGCCCATATGTGCCCTAGCTAGATTATCTTCATATTACTACATATAAGTACAAATATTTCTATATTCCGCACTCCGATACGCATGGCTAAGTATTTTTAAGGTAAATCTTTTCATATTCCTTATTAATTTCCTCTTAATCTTTTAATAATACTTCTCTTTAAAACACTTCCATAGCATAATTTCGGAATAAAAATAGCGAAAATCATTAGTCCTAAAGAACATACTATAATAGGGTTATTTTAAAATTATATTTAAAAAATGTAAGTCCACTACAAAGTAAGTTTATTCCAAAATGGGTTATAAGTATTCCATCAGTTGATACAATAGTCGTAGTAATAAGAGCATAATAAAGTCCTTCAAAAATAAGCATTTTTAAGAGATGACTCCGGGTCATTCCCACGCTTTCAAGTATAGCAATTCTTGTTTTCTAGCTAAAATGCTTGTGAGCATGGTATTAATAAAATTCATCAATCCTATTATGAATATTACAGCGATAAGACTATATCCTATTTTAGAAAAAATATTAGTAAAATTCTCATACTCATTTTCATGATCTTTTTTCGAGCGATACTCTAAGTCCTTATTGCTGTATTTAAGTTTTTTAATATGATTCTCTATAGAGCTATATTTATCTTTATCCATAAATATTTGTGCTGTCATTATTGCTGGTTTTTTTTATAAAGGAAGTGAATTCATTCGATGGTATATAGGCTTTATATCCTGTTGCTTCAGACATTCCTAGATCAAATGTACTCACTATTTTTACTAATGCCATAACCTCAAAAGTTTTTTCACCTCCATCTTTTAACTTAAGTGTTATTTTATCACCTATATCGTGATAATCACATTCATATAATAGATTTATCAATATATATTTACCTGTTTAAAATTTATCTAAGTTAGTGTTTTTATTATACATATCCATGCAACCATTATCTAAGCCATAAAGCTGTACTGCTAATTTCTCTCTACCTTGCATATTACTTTTTACATCTTCATTATTTAAGAAGCTTTTCTCATAACAACAAGTTTCTTGTCATCAACTGTGTCCTATGCAGGGCTATAATATATTTTATCTATTCTTTTTATTCCCTGAATATTTTTTAGCTCATTACATATTTTCTCATTGACTGTATTTACACCACTAAATATTCTTTTTCCAAAGTAAGAATAATTACCAATAGTAAATTCACCCCTTATGCTATCCTGTAAATATAAATCTATATCAAAACTTCCAAGTAGAGTAGCAATAAAATTAAATAATATAATGCTTAAAGAAAGAGACGCTAGAACAATAAATGATTTTTTCTCATCTTTCCAAAAACCGATCAAAACAAAATCCTTGCTATATTTTTTATCCATTATAAAATAATCTAATGTTACTTTTTCACCGATTTTATGAGATACATTAATCATATCAAGTACCCAAGAAGGAAGAGCTACTTCATTTTCCACTTCTGGAAATTTCCCTATGTTCATAAAAGCCCCATTTTATCCAATTATTATCGCCATAATGTAGTTCCACAGGTTTACTTCGGAGCTCTTTATTTTCTAAATCCGATACCATAACTGTAGTACCGTATTCTTTGATAAGTGGATGCTTTTTAAGTTTATCAGTTTCCTCTTTTGTAAGGTATTTAAATACACCATGAGCTTTTGTACCTACCTGTCCCATAGTTGCATTTTGCATAGAATCAATTAAACTCATTGCAATAGTAAATACTGAAGTAAATAATACGGTTGTAAGTACTATAGCTAAAATCGTAAAAATATTTCTCGTTCTGTTTGTCTTAAAGCTCCTTTTGGCAAACTTAGATCATATTTTTCCATTATTATTTTTAAACATTTGTAATTTGCCCCCTTGAAGACACAATCTTGCCATCCTCAATTCTTATAATCCTATCCGCAAGCTGTGCTATTTCTTCATTATGGGTTATCATAACAATTGCTTGATTAAACTTTTTGCTTGTGATTTTAAGAGGTCCTAATACTTCCTGCCCTGTTTTAGTATCCAAATTTCCTGTAGGTTCATCTGCAAGTATTATAGAATGTTTTGAAACCAAGGCTCTTCCAATAGCAACTCTTTGCTACTGTCCTCCTGAAAGATTATTATCCTATTATTAAGCTTGCTACTTAACCCTAAAGTGTCAGTGATCTCCTCAATATAATCTTTATCAATTTTATTTCCATCGAGTTCTATGGGTAAAACTATATTTTCATATACATTAAGCATAGGTACAAGATTGTAATTTTGAAAAATAAAACCTATATTTCTACGTCTGTAAATAGTTAGCTGCTCCTCATTCATACTGAATACATCTTTCCCATCAACAATAACTTTACCCTCTGTAGGATTATCTAATCCACCAAGCATATGTAAAAGTGTACTCTTACCACTTCCAGAAGTTCCTATGATCGCAACAAATTCACCCTCTTCAACTTCAAAATTAACTCCATCTAGTGCTTTTACCAAATTACTATCCTTACCATAATATTTTTTTAGATTCTCCGTTTTTAGAAGCGACATTTTCTCATCCCCCTATATATTTTTTAACTAATTAAATTTAGTATAATTACAATTTGCAGTAACTATTAATCTAGAAAACAACTATGAATTATAATTTCATACCTATCATCTAATTACTAAACAATGGCTATAAATTTATCTTAACAAAACAATGTAACAAACTCCTCACAAAATGCATATTAAATACAGAGAACTTGCTTCCGATGCCTTTTTTAGATTTAACTTTTAAATATCCGCCCTGCTTACTTATGATTTCTCTGGTTAAATATAGTCCAATACCTACGCCCTCTATATAAGCCTCAAGTAAAGTAAATTCCCGCACATTTCTTATAAAATCCGATTAAAATTTTAAAGCCCTACTTTATCAAAAGTAAGGCTTAAGTACAAGAAATTTATATTTATACACATGATAAATAGCATTTGCTTAGTTAATCATAATTAAGCCATCCGAATTATAAAGTTTGTATATTATATATATTCGGCATCGATGATCCAAAATTCTTTTTGAATATAAAAAATACCCCAATTAATAATCGGGGTATTTAACATTTTATGTTTGTCAACAATCTGACCACTAAGTATAACTTAATGGTTTTTTCTTACCTGGCGACAACTTACTCTCCCACAAGGTCACCCCTGCAGTACCATTAGCGCATTGAAGCTTAACCTTCGTGTTCGGTATGGGAACGGGTGTTACCTTCAT
>NZ_JAHLEF010000075.1 GCF_018861755.1 Clostridium sp. CF012
TCTAAAGTAATTAACTGGTCTAACGAAATATTATTTCGCTATTTTACCTATTTCTCTGTTTAATTTTCAAAGACCAATTTGCTTTGTCATCAAGTGACGACTTCTACTATTTTACTAGGTTTTTCTTGATTTGTCAACAACTTTATTAATATCTTTTAAGTGTATTTCAAAAACATTAAATGCTAACTTATCAATCCTTACCTTTATCGTTACTCATTAGCAGCGACAAGTAATATATTATCATCTATGACTATTATCATTTTTATTTATTTTCTTCTATACGACAATTATATACACCATTCTCTATAATACTACTATATAGTGAATATCTTTTATGTTGACACACTAGGAATAGTATACCTTATTAAAACGAATTATATACCTACTTTCTGATATTATATGTAATTATTTATACACAAGCCATAAGTCCCCTACATTTATAAAACCTTCAATTAAGAGGACTTATGACTTTTATATTAAAAAATAGGAAGATTGTCTAAATTATCTTCTGCGGTGCTATTAGGCGAAGACTTTATTACATCATTTCCATTTTTATTTTTACCAACAACTACTGATTCCACGGTTCCTCTTTTTGCCAAAGCCACAGCCTTGCTAACATCTAATTCTTCACCAGTGCTAGTTAACACATTTGTAATGTCTCCATCTGCATTTTTTCTTACCTTAACTATCTTCATAACAATACATCTCCTCGTTAATTAATATAACTAGAATTTCTTTAATGGTCTATTTTTTTACGCAGTAGCTTTTACACTACTTGTTTAGTATTTCCCATTTTTTTATTATTTTATTACTAAACTGATAGAAATTATATTATTAAATCTTAATTTGCTTTGCTGAAATTAAATATTTCTGAATTAAAAATAGACTTCCCCCGAAGTTTAATTTTAACCATAGTATGCTCTCCCCCTTATGGATGTGGGTGACTAGCCTAATAAAGTGTCATTAAAATTGTTTATTAAACTCATTTGATTTCAAGTGAATTTAATAAAATAGAACGCTAAGGACTTCATTTTTTAAGTCCTTAGCGTTCTATTTCCTGTTTCTCTAAGATTACTCCCCGGGAATATTGTGTGCATAGCATTTGATATATATTCTTTCTTTTCGTCTATGGAAAATTCAATTGTTTCAGCTTAATTAAGCATTTTAGCCTTATTTTTCCTAATGAGATAATATATCAATACTTTTTACAACTAACCTAATGGGCTTTTAAATCCGTTACCTTGAACCTCAGCTATATCAATTATAGATATAAAAACTTCTTGGTCTATCTCTTTAATTACTCTCTTAATTTGTGGTAGTTGACCTAATGAAACAACACAATACATTACATTTTTTCTATGGTTAGTATATGCACCTTCTCCATATAAAATAGTTACTCCTCTGTTAAAATTATTCAATATTGCATCACTTACTTCTTTTTCTTTTTCAGATACAATTAAAAGCATTTTACGTCTGTTTAATCCATTGATTACTTTTTCCATAACAGCGGAAGTAATATACATAGCAATCAGAGTATATAATCCTACTTTAAAATCAAATAGCACAGAACCGATAGCTACAATTAAGAAATTTATTACAAAACTCATTATACCTATTTCTATACCATATTTCTTTTTAGCATATATAGCTATAATATCCATGCCACCAGTAGATCCTTCATTCGAAAAAACAATTCCAACCCCTATACCTGAAAGCACACCCCCATATATACAATAAAGAAGCCTATAAGATTCTTCAACAGGAGCAAGAACATTATTTAAAGGTAAAGTAAGGATTAAAAAAAGTGATAAGGAAATAGTGCCTAATATAGTAAATGCAGTAAACCTTTTATTTATTTTTAATATACTTAATATAAGAAGTGGAACATTAAGTATTAATATTGTAATGCCCATTGGCATTTTAAAAATATACTGCAACATTAACCCTATTCCTGAAAGACCTCCACTAAGGAGCTTATTGGGAATTATAAATAAATTTATTGCAACAGATAAAATAAAACTACCTAAAATAATAAGAACTACTTTCTGAAATAAATCTTTAAAATCAGTACTAGATGATTTTTTCATAAACTGCCTCCGTATCTTTCTCTAGAGTACAGAACAATTATTAACTGTTTTGTACCATATGTTTTTATATTTATTATATACCATTTAACGCATTAACAACCAGTCCTACTGTTATATATCTTAATTCTTCTGCCTCGCTCTGCAAGTGCTATCCATTATACGTCTGAAGGAGCTAATTTTTCACATACAATTGTAAATACTTGTTTTATGAAAATAAAAGTATTTATGATACACTAAAGTGAGGTGATTTTATGAATGATTTACTAAATGATTGGGATGAACTCTTATTAGAAGAATTTAATAGCGAATATTTTTTAAAGTTAAAAAGCTTTTTAAAAGAAGAATATGAGACGCAAACAATATACCCTGAAACACAAAACATCTTTAATGCCCTTAAATACACAACATATAAGGATGTAAAAGTTGTTATACTTGGTCAAGATCCTTACCATGGTGAAAATCAAGCTCACGGTTTAAGCTTTTCTGTAAAAGCAGGTGTATCTATTCCCCCTTCACTATCAAATATATATAAAGAGTTAAATAATGATATAGGCTGTTATATTCCTAACAATGGGTATTTAAAAAAATGGTGTGATGAAGGGGTTTTACTTTTAAATGCTGTTCTTACCGTTAGGGCTTGCGAGGCTAATTCTCATAAAAATAAAGGGTGGGAACATTTTACTAATAAAATTATTTCACTATTAAATAATAAAACAGAGCCTATAGTTTTTATTTTATGGGGAAATAATGCCCAGTCTAAGCAATCTCTAATAACTAACCCAATACACCACATAATAAAGTCTGTTCACCCAAGTCCATTATCATCATATAGAGGTTTTTTTAATAGTAAACCTTTTTCTAATGCTAATGATTTTTTGATTTCACATGGTAAAATACCAATTAATTGGCAAATCGATAATATATAATATGTAATTTTGAACATAAAAAAACGTCTTAGAATTATCTAAGACGTTTTTTGGTGGCTAGACCAGGAATCGAACCAGGGACACGAGGATTTTCAGTCCTCTGCTCTACCGACTGAGCTATCCAGCCACATTACCTGGCGACGACTTACTCTCCCACAAGGTCACCCCTGCAGTACCATTAGCGCATTGAAGCTTAACCTTCGTGTTCGGTATGGGAACGGGTGTTACCTTCATGCCATA
>NZ_JAHLEF010000076.1 GCF_018861755.1 Clostridium sp. CF012
GCTATCATTTCTGGAAGAACTTTTGTGTAATCTCCAGCTATTGCAATATCTGCAACCTTCATGATAGGTGCTGTTGCATCTTTATTTATAGCTATTATAAAATCAGATTCTTGCATACCAGCTAAATGCTGAATTGCTCCTGAAATACCACAAGCTATATATACAGTTGGTCTAACAGTTTTTCCTGTTTGTCCTACTTGAAGTGATTTATCTACCCAACCATTTTCAACTGCTGCTCTAGATCCTCCAACAACTCCGCCAAGGCTAGTTGCCAAGGTTTCCAGTAATGCAAAGTTTTCTTTAGACCCAACTCCACGACCACCAGATACAATGATATTCGCTTCACCAATATCTGCTATATCTTTAGCTAGCTTTACAACTTCTAAAGTTTTAGTTCTAATATCAGCTTCAGTTAAGTTTACAGTAACTTTTTCAATCTTGCAAGTTCTGTTTTTATCTTTAGCTAATTTTTCAAAAACTCCTGGTCTAATAGTAGCCATTTGTGGTCTATGATCTCCACAAACTATAGTAGCCATTAAGTTTCCTCCAAATGCTGGTCTTGTCATAAGTAAGTTTTTAGTTTCTGTATCTATGTCTAGGGAAGTACAGTCAGCTGTAAGTCCTGTTGCAAGTCTTGCGGCTACTCTTGGTCCTAAATCTCTTCCTAAATAACTTGCTCCAATAAAAATTATCTCTGGCTTTCGCGTGCTGGCTAGTTCACAAATAACTTTTGCATAGGCATCAGTTGAAAAGTGACCGAGTAGTGGGTGCTCAGCAACAATAACCTTATCAGCGCCATAAGCTACGAGTTCGGCCGTCATAGCATCTGTTTTGTCTCCAAGTACTACAGCTGTTAACTCTTCGCCTAATTTATTAGCTATTTCACGTCCCTTACCTAAAATCTCAAGTGATACCTTTTGAAGTTCTCCATCTCTTTGCTCAGCAAAGACCCAGACTCCTTTGTAATCTTCTATATTCATTGCACGATCCCTCCTTAAATAAAGTGGTTTTCTTTTAATTTTGAAACTACATACTGAGCTGCTTCCTTAGGTTGTAATTTAACAAGTTCTCCATTACCTTTAGGTTCTTTAGTCATAGACTTTTTAACCTTTGTTGGTGAACCGTTTAGTCCTAGTAGAGCTTTGTCTGCTCCAATAATGTCTGCATTCCAAACTTTAACTTCTTTATTTTGATACATATCAAATATGTTTTTTATGTTCATATATCTTGGCTGATTTAACTCTTTAATAGCAGTTAAAAGAACAGGAGTTTTAACTTCTATGATTTCATATCCATCTTCCCAAGCTTTTCTAACTTTTAATCCACCATTAATTATTTCAACTTTTTCAACGTAAGTTATTTGAGCAAGACCTAAGTGCTCTGCAATCTCTGGGCCAACTTGCGCTGTATCTCCGTCGATTGCTTGTCTTCCTGCAAAAACGATGTCGTAGTCAAGTTTTCTTAAAGTTGCTGCTAGTGCATGTGATGTAGCTAATGTATCTGCACCTGCAAAGGCTCTGTCAGATACTAAAATCGCAGCGTCCGCTCCCATAGCTAGAGCTTCTCTTAGTGCTTTTTCCGCTTGTGGGGGTCCCATGCTTATTACTGTTACGTGTGCACCATCGGTATCTTTTAACCTTAGAGCTTCTTCTAGTGCATTTTTATCATCTGGATTTATAATTGATGGAACTCCCTCTCTTATAAGGGTTCCTGTTTTAGGATCTATTTTAACTTCATTTGTATCTGGAACTTGTTTTAAACATACGACTATATTCATTGTTTAATCCCTCCTACTTTAATAAGTTTGCAGCAATAACCATTTTTTGAACTTGTGAAGTTCCTTCGTAAATCTCAGTTATCTTAGCATCTCTCATCATTCTTTCTACTGGATATTCTTTTGTATATCCATATCCTCCGAAGATTTGAACAGCCTTAGTTGTAACTTCCATAGCTGTTTCTGATGCATATAATTTTGCTCTAGCAGCTTCCAATGCATATGGAAGACCATTATCCTTATTCCATGCTGCCTTATATACTAAAAGTCTTGAAGCTTCAACTTTAACATCAAGTTCAGCCATCATCCATTGAAGTCCTTGGAATGCTGAAAGTGGTTTTCCAAATTGTTTTCTTTCTTTCATGTATTTAGCAGCTGCCTCTAGTGCTCCTTCTGCAATCCCTAGTGCTTGAGCAGCTATACCAATTCTTCCTCCGTCAAGAGTTTTCATTGCTATACCAAAGCCTCTTCCTTCTTTTCCAAGCATGTTTTCTTTTGGAACTATACAATTTTCAAATACAAGTTCAGTAGTCGAAGATGCTCTTATTCCTAATTTATCTTCGTGTTTACCAATTGAAAATCCAGGAAACTCTTTTTCAACTATGAAAGCGGTAATTCCTTTTGTTCCTTTACTCTTATCAGTCATAGCAAAGACTATAAATGTATCTGCTACTCCACCGTTAGTGATAAATATTTTTGAACCATTTAATATATAATTATCTCCGTCTATTACTGCTGTAGTTTGTTGCTCAGACGCATCTGTTCCTGCATTAGGTTCAGTTAATCCAAAAGCTCCTAATTTCTCACCCTTTGCAAGTGGAATTAGATATTTGTTCTTTTGCTCTAATGTACCAAACATGTCTATTGGGCTTGCACATAGTGAAGTGTGAGCTGAAACTATAACTCCTGTAGTTCCACAGGCTTTTGATAATTCTTCAACGGCTATAGCGTAAGATAAATTATCTCCGCCGGCTCCACCAAATTCAGTAGAAATTGGAATACCAAGCATATGGTATCTAGCCATTTTCTCTACAGTTTCTGAAGGAAATCTTTCTGTTCTATCTATTTCTGCAGCTATTGGTTCAACTTCATTTATTGTAAATTCCCTTACCATTTGT
>NZ_JAHLEF010000077.1 GCF_018861755.1 Clostridium sp. CF012
ATTGCGCAATATTCCCCACTGCTGCCTCCCGTAGGAGTCTGGACCGTGTCTCAGTTCCAATGTGGCCGATCACCCTCTCAGGTCGGCTACGCATCGTTGCCTTGGTGGGCCTTTACCTCACCAACTAGCTAATGCGCCGCGGGTCCATCTCAAAGTGAAATTCCGAAAAATTCCTTTGATGTTAAGATCATGCGATCAAAACATATTATGCGGTATTAATCTCCCTTTCGGGAGGCTATTCCCCTCTTTGAGGCAGGTTACCCACGTGTTACTCACCCGTCCGCCGCTAATTGATCCCGAAGGATCGCATCGCTCGACTTGCATGTGTTAGGCACGCCGCCAGCGTTCGTCCTGAGCCAGGATCAAACTCTCAATTTAAAAGTTTACACTTTTTTAGTTGAAATAATTAATCTGCGCCAACTGTTAAGTTGGTTAGCAAGCTCATTACATACTTTTTAGTCTTACGACTAAAATATTACTTTTACTAAAGTAATTGACTGGTTAAAATAAAATATTATTTCATTTCTTTACCTATTTCTCTGTTTAATTTTCAAAGACCAATTTGCTTTGTCATCATGTGACGACTTCTACTATAATACTAGGTTTTTCTTATTTTGTCAACTACTTCTTTAAAATAAATTTTTATTTAAAATCTATTAAAGTGTAATTAACAGTTGTTTAGTGTGCCACTTCTATGTGACGACAAGGAATATTCTATCATATATATATAATGTCACCTTTAACATAAGTAGATTTTAATAAGATTAACTCTATATTTCTACATATAGGTCTAAATTCTTCAATATACCTCATCGGGATACGCATGGTAAAATGATTTTAATATTTGTAATATTACATCATTAATGGTTTTATCAGATTACATTATAAAAACAAAAACTATCACCACTCAAGTATATAAACTTAAATAATGATAGCTACTAAAATTGCTCTATTTCTTATTTATATCCATTTCAATTATTTAAAATATCTATAATGTGTTATTCTACAATAGATATTTTATAACTATATTTAAACTCTTCTCCTATAGATAATAAAATTGAGCCCTCTTTCTCTTTAAGTTGACCAGTAAAATCTTCATAATCAGCATGTCCAAACCAAGGTTCTATACATAAAAATGGTGCCCCACCTTTTGGTGACCATATTCCCATATAAGGAAATCCTTTAAATTCTACTGATACAGACTTCTCATGATTTCTTGACCTTATAGTTATTTTATCTGATTTTAAATCATCAAATACTAAAGCATCATCTTTAAATAACTCTTTTGATAAAATCATGATATCAGTATCATTTAAAGCCTCTTTTCTCTTATGTGAAAAATACCCCTCTTTAGTTATTTCCATTCTATCGCTTGTTTCTTTCTCATTAAATTCAAGATAATAGTCTTCTATTTTTTCATTTTTTTCAATAGGACACATAAATGCAGGATGTGCACCTATTGAAAATGACATATCCTTATCATCTAAATTTATAACAGTGTACGTTACCTTAACTGTATTTGCTTCAATTGTATAGTTAATATGTAATGAAAATTTATATGGATATCTTTTCATAGTATCTTCAGAATAGTTTAGTTCAAAAGTAATTGAATTATTCGTTTTTGCTATAAATTTAAAATTTGATATCCTACCCAATCCATGAGATGGCAATTCATATATATTTTCATCAATCCTATATTTTGAACCTACTAGGTTTCCGACAATTGGAAACAAAATTGGTGAATGATACTTCCAATATTTCGGGTCTCCATTCCAAAGGTACTGGGTTCCTTCTTTTTTTCCAGTTACAGAATGTAGTTCTGCTCCCTGAGTACTAACTGTTATTTTAATTGTTGAATTTTCTAAAAAATAAATCATCAAATACCCCTTTCCATATATACTTTTATTTAATAGATGTCATTCTCTAATAATTATATCTTATTCATGTACATGTTGCTAATATTATAAATCAATTAGTGTTAAATCATATTAATAAAAAAAGATTTTAAAACAATCAAAAATACTAACATAAAATTATTATGTTAGTATTTTTGCTTTCACACAATTTTTACCGGAGTTCCTACGGGTACTAAATTATAAATTTCAATTATATTCTTGTTATAAGTTCTTATACATCCATTAGAAACAGACTTACCAATAGAACTGGGGTTATTAGTACCGTGAATTCCATAGTCTCCACCAGGAACATTTAGGCCAAGCCATTTTGCACCAAATGGACCTCCCGGATTGGAGGCCTTATTTATAATTTTAAAATCTCCCTTAGGTGTAGGTGTAGTAATTTTACCTGTTGCTATAGGATATGTCTTAAATAACTTTCCTGCCTTAAACAAATTTAACTTTTTAGCATCAACATTAACTATAATGTTATAGCTAATAGCACGATAAAGACTTTGTTCATCATAATTATAATAACGTATAAACATATTTCCTCCAATTATAGAGTAATCTTTTCATAATATGTTGAAAAATATAAATTGTACCAAAAATATAGATTATCCTATTTTATTATGCTTAATAGATATAACAGTGATTATTAACATCAATAAAAATAGTCTACATAACGCTATTCTTTATTCCTTTATTTGTAAACTTTATATTCTTCCCATATATTCTCTAGAGTAGAAAACGTACTTGAAATTTTTTCTTTTTCTCTTAATCCAACAGCTATAATTAACGCATTTATTACACTAAATGGCGC
>NZ_JAHLEF010000078.1 GCF_018861755.1 Clostridium sp. CF012
AGAGCAATTTAAAATTGAGATTAAAGATGGCGATGCTAAAAAAAAAAACAGATCTGGATATAAATATAAGGGTTACAACTATAAAAATACAACGCTTATAGGTCTTTTAAACATTATTGAAGATGAAATGAGGGTTCTTAAGACTATTATTAATACGAAAGAAATTAAGAGAAGAGATAATGAGCAGAATAAGAAAAAACAAAAGGAAAAGAGAAGAGATGAAAATGGACTTACTAAAAGAGAAAAGACTAAATTAGAAAAAATAGAATCTATAAAGAAATTAAAAGAAAAAGGAATGACATACACACAGATAGCTCAGGAATTAAAATTTAGTATAAATACAATAAAAAAATATTCAAGTAAATATATCAATTAGGTGTACTGAAACGTTCGGATAAAATTATGGGTGTAACCTGGTTTGTTTTCTTTGAAGTAAACTTTATGATTTTATGTAAAATATTATGGTGTACTGAAACGTTCGGATAAGATTATGGGTGTAACCTGGTTCCTTTTTCTTTTATGTTTTCGGTGTTTTTATTGAGGAGGTTTTTTATGTTATATGTTGCTTTAGAACAAAAATGGAAGCTTAGTATTAGTGGTAGTATGACTACTTCTTTAAAAGCAATCTCTGAGGATGACGTTTTTGATTCTGTGTTTGATTATTGGTTTAAAGATAAATTCGAAGAGAACGATGGAAAGCTGCAGTATGTTAAGAGAATTACAAATGAAAGATTTGATGTAGATGATGAGCTCTTAGCGGATATTAAAAAGGTATTTGAAGAGAGATACGTTAAAAAAATAGCTAAGCTAAAGGGTAATGCTGTGGAGAGAGTAAAAAAACAGAAAACAGAGCCAGCTACGGATAAACAGTTAAAGTATGCGAAGAAGCTTTACAAAAGGGCCCATGGAGAAGTAAATGGCTTTGATGATAGGGAATATAGTAAGCATGAGATGGTTGTTATAATAGGGGAGTTGGTGGAAAGATTAGATAACATGGAGGAAGAGGATCGTGGAGAGAGTGCGGTTTTGGAGCTTAGTGATTTTAGAAAGTAAGGTAGGTACATTAAGATAATTAGGGGTAGTGTTCTCTTTTCGTGCAAAAGGCACGTTAAGTAAAAATTAAATAAAGTAAGCTGAAATAATTTAAAAAATGAAAAGTGGAGGAAATATAGATGGCAAAAGCTACGAAAACAAAAGAGATTTCTCTTGAAAGTATATTATGGAATTGTCGTGTTGCATTGCGAGGTATCGGTAGCACAGAAAAAAACAGAGATGCCGTTATCGGATTAGTATTCTTAAAATTTGCTGGAGATAAATTTGAAAAACGGCGTATTGAAATAAAAGAGCAACACGGAGATATTCCAGCGTTTCTTGATAAAGTATCGTTTTACAATGCAGTAAATGTATTCTATGTTAATGAAACAGCTCGATGGTCTTATATTGTAAAAAACGCTAGTGCTAATGATATTGTTGTTATCGTTGATAAAGCTATGGCAGATATTGAGGAAAACAATATTTCTCTAAAAGGAGCATTACCACAAAATTTATTTGCTACTTTAGGCGCTAGCAAAGAGTCAATTAAGTCTTTGATTGATGAAATAAATAAGATTGATGAACAGCGTTTTCATGATGAAGATCTTATTGGTCGTGTATATGAGTATTTCTTGCAAATCTATGCTGCTGCTGGTACTAAGGAAGATGGAGAATTTTATACACCTGCTTGCGTAGTTAAATTGATTGCAGAAATCATTGAACCTTATAGCGGAGTTGTATATGATCCCTGCTGTGGTTCTGGAGGTATGTTTGTACAGTCTCTAAAATTTGTTGACCAACATAATGGAAATAGACAAAATATATCAATTATTGGGCAGGAAAGTAAGCAAGATACGTGGCGTCTTTGTAAAATGAATCTCGCTATTCGCGGTATTGCTCATAATTTAGGTGACAAGAATGCATCTACATTTACTGAAGATTTACATCCCGATAAAAAAGTAGACTATATCATGGCTAATCCTCCTTTTAACCTTAAAGGATGGCGTGGTGACGATCAGTTGACTGATGATCCACGTTTTAAAGGATTTGCAACTCCGCCTGTTGCGAATGCGAATTATGCATGGATTCTTCATATGTTATCAAAGCTTGATATAACAAATGGTATTGCCGGTTTTTTGCTTGCAAATGGTGCCCTTAATGCGAGCGGTGCTGAATATGAAATTCGAAAAGAGTTATTAGAACGGGATAAAATTGAAGCAATTATTGTTTTGCCTCGAGATATGTTTTATACCACTGATATTTCCGTTACGTTGTGGATTATGAATATGAATAAGAAAGAGAGAACCGTAAATGGTAGACATTTACGTGACCGCACAAATGAAGTGCTTTTTATGGATCTACGTCACTGGGATGAAAATATCGAAGAAATCGTGATTGACAAGGGAAAGAAAAAGAAAAAGACAGTCTTAACAGATAAACAGATTAAAGAAATTAGGAAGGTCTATAATAACTGGAAGGACGCAAATACTACCCTTTATTCTGATGTTCCAGAATTCTGCAAGGCTGTTGTGCTTGAGGGCGAAGAAGGTATT
>NZ_JAHLEF010000079.1 GCF_018861755.1 Clostridium sp. CF012
ATTATATTAGGATTTATATGGGGGATATGGCATTTACCACTTTGTTTTATGCTATACAGTCCATCCACCCCTATTTATTGTGTAATATCTCATATTGGCTATTGTATTTTGATTAGTATTTTCTTTGGATTTGTCTATATGAAAACTAGAAACCTTTGGTCAGTTATAATTATTCATTTAATTAATAACAGTATTTTTATTGATGCCAGTAGTGCCTATGGTAAGCCAATTTCACTAAAGGACTTAATACTAAGTTTAATCTTTTGCACTATTGTATTCCTACCATTTCTATTTACTAAAGAGTATAAGGGTAAATAGATTATCTTTTTATATATGGGCTATTGTATTTAAAGAAAGTGATGAACCTATAGGTTCAATTGGTTTATTTATAATTAAGAAAAATGATATTTGTTGTGATGTAGGATACTCTATAGGTAAGAAATATTGGGGACAAGGTATAATAAAAAAATCATACCTGAACTCAAGAATATTATTAGTGATTATAGCAAAGTAACAATATATGCTGATATTGAGAATAGGACGTATAAGGTATAATTATAAAAAAGAAAAATAATTAATGACAAATTATTCTTTAACTGTGGAACACTCGTAGAAAACGGTGAAGATTAATTACAATGGAGGTCTTTAAATGGAACTTTGGGATATACTCGATGGAAATGGGAATAAAACCGGCAAAACTGGTGAACGTGGAAAACCTATGGGACAAGATGAATATCATCTCGTGGTACATGTATGGATAAAAAATAGAAATGGAGAATTTTTAATTACAAAACGTACACCCAACAAGACAATATTGACAAATATGTGGGAAACAACTTGTGGTTCAGCAATTGTTGGTGAGGATAGTTTGAGAGCTGTATTAAGAGAAGTGAAGGAAGAAATCAGTATTGGTTTATCTCCTACGAATGGGAAATATCTATTTAGATTAAAAAGACAACACCATGACTCTCCAGATTTTGTAGATGTGTGGCTGTTCAAAGAAGAAGTAGATATTACAGAAGTTATTTATCAACCAGAAGAAGTATGCGGAGCAAAATGGGCAACTCCAAGTCAGATTCAATCGTCGATAGAAATAGGAGAATTTGCGAATACATTTACCTATCTTGAAGATCTATTTAAAACAGTATAGTTACTTAAAGGTTTGTGACTACTGCAACATTGTATTTTGTTGTACCAATGAAATCAATTATTTAACCGTAAAAACTTGTTTTATTTGCATATATTAGGCTGCGACTGCTAATGCGCTGAGATATATTTTCCATATTCCTAGAAGTGATAACCTTTACAACGGAAAGTTTCCATGTAATTTGAACATTTTTTTTAAGCTGGACAATATAGTTAGGTGCGGCCGCCACCACCATACATAAACAATGTTTTGGTAAAATGGGAAACTATTGAATTTAATGGTATAAGTAGGTGAAGACTATGAGGGATTAAAGTATTGCATAACATTTGTTAAAGTTCCGAAGTGAAGTAGGAACCAAACTAGTTTATGATTATTGGAGGGGGAAGTGATGTGGGAATAGATAAAATAGTGGTTATTGCTATTGTTGCATTTGTAGTTACAAGTCTAATTTTCCGATAATTGGTTACTGCAAATAAAATAAAGATAAGTAAAATACCGAAAATATTTTATGAGGATGATGAAAGTTTCATTGAATCTTGGGGAACAACAGAGGAGGAAAAATGAATATAGGATTAGTTAGACATTTTAAAGTTAATTGTTATGCAAAGACGTTTATGACATCAGATGATTTTAAACAATGGGTAAAACGGTATGATAATAGTGATATTATAGAAAATAAATTTGAAATAGGAAACATAATATGGCACAAATGCTTTTCAAGTGATTTATCAAGAGCTACTAAAACTTCAAAATCTATTTTTACAGGAGAAATAATAAAAACACAATTGTTAAGAGAAGTGCCTATAGCACCAGTATTTAACACTAATATAAAACTTCCTTATGTATTTTGGTGTATAAGTGGGAGAATTGCTTGGCTTTTTCATCATAAATCTCAAATAGAAAGTAAAAAAGATACTCAAGGACGAGCGAATGAGTTTTTAGATAGTATAAATAATGAATTAAGCAGTAATATATTAATTGTTTGTCATGGCTTTTTTATGAACACACTCCAAAAGATGTGAAAAACTTGATAGGTGTAAGGCATATCAAGGATATCTTAAGGCGTTTTTCAGTTGAAGAGTTGTGTCAAACTTGTAAAATAATGTGAAGTAACCAATTTCAATTATGGAGCAGAACGGTTCTAAGAAAGGAGATAATAATATGTCAATTACTATTAAACGAAATACTGGATGGCAGGGCATAAGCTCAAAAATCCA
>NZ_JAHLEF010000080.1 GCF_018861755.1 Clostridium sp. CF012
AGTTGCATGTCGTAGACCCGAAACCGGGTGACCTATCCATGGCCAGGATGAAGCGGAAGTAAAATTCCGTGGAGGTCCGAACCACGTTGGTGTTGAAAAACCATGGGATGAGCTGTGGATAGCGGAGAAATTCCAATCGAACTCGGAGATAGCTGGTTCTCCTCGAAATAGCTTTAGGGCTAGCGTCGATTAATTGAGTAATGGAGGTAGAGCACTGAATGAGCTAGGGGCTGACAACAGTTACTGAACTCTATCAAACTCCGAATGCCATATACTTTTATTTCGGCAGTCAGACTGCGAATGATAAGATCCGTAGTCAAAAGGGAAACAGCCCAGACCATCAGCTAAGGTCCCAAAGTGTAAGTTAAGTGGAAAAGGATGTGGGATTTCTAAGACAACTAGGATGTTGGCTCAGAAGCAGCCACTCATTCAAAGAGTGCGTAATAGCTCACTAGTCAAGAGATCCTGCGCCGAAGATGTCCGGGGCTAAAACTTACCACCGAAGCTATGGGTGTACACTATGTGTACGCGGTAGAGGAGCTTTCTGTACTGGCTGAAGTCATACCGTAAGGAGTGGTGGACGGTACAGAAGTGAGAATGTTGGCATAAGTAGCGAGAGTTAAGTGAGAATCTTAACGGTCGAAAACCTAAGGTTTCCTGAGGAAGGCTCGTCCTCTCAGGGTTAGTCGGGACCTAAGCCGAGGCCGAAAGGCGTAGGTGATGGACAATCGGTTGATATTCCGATACCACCAATGGACGTTATTAGAAATGGGATGACGCAGGAGGATAAGATGTGCATACTATTGGATGTATGTCTAAGCATTTAGGCGGAGCAAGCAGGCAAATCCGTTTGCTCTTAACGCTGAGATGTGATGGGGAAGGGAATTTATTCCCGAAGTATCTGATTCCACGCTGCCAAGAAAAGTCTCTATCGAGGATATTGGTGCCCGTACCGCAAACCGACACAGGTAGGTGAGGAGAGAATCCTAAGACCATCGGAAGAATTGCTGTTAAGGAACTCGGCAAATTGACCCCGTAACTTCGGGAGAAGGGGTGCCTACGAAAGTAGGTCGCAGAGAATAGGCCCAAGCAACTGTTTAGCAAAAACACAGGTCTCTGCTAAAGCGAAAGCTGATGTATAGGGGCTGACGCCTGCCCGGTGCTGGAAGGTTAAGGGGATTACTTAGCGCAAGCGAAGGTATGAACTTAAGCCCCAGTAAACGGCGGCCGTAACTATAACGGTCCTAAGGTAGCGAAATTCCTTGTCGGGTAAGTTCCGACCCGCACGAATGGCGTAATGATTTGGGCACTGTCTCAACAGCACATCCGGCGAAATTGTAGTGCCAGTGAAGATGCTGGCTACCCGCGATTGGACGGAAAGACCCCGTAGAGCTTTACTGTAGCTTAGCATTGAATTTCGGTATTGTCTGTACAGGATAGGTGGGAGACTGAGAAACATGGGCGTCAGCCTGTGTGGAGTCATCCTTGGGATACCACCCTGACAGTACTGAGGTTCTAACTGGAGGCCATGAATCTGGTCACAGGACATTGTTAGGTGGGCAGTTTGACTGGGGCGGTCGCCTCCAAAAAAGTAACGGAGGCGCTCAAAGGTTCCCTCAGCGCGGTTGGAAATCGCGCGAAGAGTGCAAAGGCAGAAGGGAGCCTGACTGCGACACCTACAAGTGGAGCAGGGACGAAAGTCGGACTTAGTGATCCGGTGGTACCTCGTGGGAGGGCCATCGCTCAACGGATAAAAGCTACCTCGGGGATAACAGGCTGATCTCCCCCAAGAGTCCACATCGACGGGGAGGTTTGGCACCTCGATGTCGGCTCGTCGCATCCTGGGGCTGAAGTAGGTCCCAAGGGTTGGGCTGTTCGCCCATTAAAGCGGCACGCGAGCTGGGTTCAGAACGTCGTGAGACAGTTCGGTCCCTATCCGTCGCGGGCGTAGGAAATTTGAAGGGAGCTGTCCTTAGTACGAGAGGACCGGGATGGACAAACCTCTGGTGCACCAGTTGTCACGCCAGTGGCATCGCTGGGTAGCTATGTTTGGAAGGGATAAACGCTGAAAGCATCTAAGCGTGAAGCCCACCCT
>NZ_JAHLEF010000081.1 GCF_018861755.1 Clostridium sp. CF012
AGAATCACCTGAAGTATTATCATAGCTTCCAATGGTTAATGTTGATGCTCTAACCCCTAAAATTACTAAAACACCACTTGAAATAAATCGCGTAGATGGGGTTAAAGTACTTTATCATCCAATGTCTACCAATGGAACAAACAATTTATCATTATACTTTGATACAACCTCAGTTAAGCAGAATCAAATTCCTTATATAAAATTATTATCTTCACTACTTGGTAGTATGGATACAAAAACTCACACTCAAGATGAATTAACAAAATTAAGTGCAAAATACTCAAATGGACTTAGTACTTCAGCATACGCGGCTCCTTCAATTAATCATAAAAACACTTATACTCCAACCTTACAAGTTAGTGCAACTTCTTTAAACGAAAATGCATCAAATGTAACAAAATTAATGTTGGAAGTCATTAAGGATACTAAAATAAATGACAAAGAAAAATTAAAACTAATAATAGATACTACTAAAGCAAACTTAGATTCTTCAATTGCAAATAATACTATCTCCTTAGCACTCAATAAGAATTCAAGTAATAACAGTGCATACTCTGCCTATATGAATAATTTGGCTGGTATAGAATACTATAATTTCATTAGTGATCTTAGTAAAAATTTTGATAAAAAATATGATGAACTAGTTAAAAATCTTACAGAGGTTTCAAAAAGTATTTTCAATAAAAATAATTTAACTTTAAGTGTTACTGTTGAAGATAAGGAATTTAACAAGTTCCAAACTAATTTGACAAATATTATTAGTAATCTTCCTTCTGATAAATTAACTACTCAGAATTATAAATTTAAATTTAGCGACAAAAAAGAAGCATATACAATTGAATCTCCTATTAATTATAACATTCAATCTTTTAACTACAAAGATTTAGGGTACAATGTTAAAGGAAGTCTCCAAGTATTGTCTCCTCTTGTAAACTCATTCTTATGGGATACTTTAAGAGTTAAAGGTGGCGCATATGGTGCTTATCTATCAGCTGATGAAACTGGAGAAATGACTATATTTACTTATAGAGACCCTAGAATTAAGGAATCTTTCCAAGATGTAAAAACGATACCTGAATTTTTAGAAAATGCTGATAAAATATCACCAATGCAATTAAATCAATATAAACTAGATGCTTTAAAAAGTTACTATATACCAAATTCAATATATGAAAAAGCTTCTAAATCTGATATGTTATATTTTAGTGGGGTAAGCGATGATTATCGTCAAAATTGTATAGATGAAATTCTAAATACAACTTCTGGTGACCTAAAATCTTATTCTGAAATATTTCAAGATGGATTAAAAGAAAACAGAATTACAACTATTGGTAATAGCAAAACAATAGAAGCTAGTAAAGAGTTATTTGATAGTATTGAATCACTAGTAAAATAATTAAATGATTAAAGGTGGTTGTGAAATTTCATAACCACTTTTTATTATTAATCAGAATTGAGACAAGATTAATTAAATTTAAATTATGAATTGTGAATATTAGATAAGATATTAGTTATAACATTCGTAGTTATTATGACTGATTTATTATCAATGATTACAACTATATTATAGGAGAATGACTAAGCTATTAAGAGAAAATTAAATGTTAAAAACCATGAAGAGTTTAAACCCAAATAAAAACTACTAAGTATAACTTAGTAGTTTTTTGTAACCTGGCGACAACCTACTCTTCCACAAGGTCACCCCTGCAGTACCATCGGCGCATTGAAGCTTAACCTTCGTGTTCGGTATGGGAACGGGTGTTACCTTCAGGCCATAATCACCAGATGAGAATATAAATATTCTCTGAAAATTGCACAGTGAATTCGCATTTTTACTATTATATCTTGGTCAAGCCCTCGACTTATTAGTATTAGTCAGCTGAACATGTTACCATGCTTACACCTCTAACCTATCAACCTGGTGGTCTTCCAGGAGTCTTACTTGCACCACACTTACGTGTGGACAATGGGAAATCTCATCTTAGGGTGGGCTTCACGCTTAGATGCTTTCAGCGTTTATCCCTTCCAAACATAGCTACCCAGCGATGCCACTGGCGTGACAACTGGTGCACCAGAGGTTTGTCCATCCCGGTC
>NZ_JAHLEF010000082.1 GCF_018861755.1 Clostridium sp. CF012
ACTTTTTAGTCTTACGACTAAAATTACTTTTTTATCTAAAGTAATTAACTGGTCTAACGAAATATTATTTCGCTATTTTACCTATTTCTCTGTTTAATTTTCAAAGACCAATTTAAAATTACTTATTAGCCACTGAGTGACTACTCTTTGTATTCTATCAGTTAACCTTGTATATGTCAACATTTTTATTGACTTTTAGATATTTAATGACATTTAGCAAAAATGTCCCAGATATATCTACAGTTAAATAACTTTATTATCTACTATAAAACAAAAATATAGCCAATAAATAGTTAGACTATCTATTTATTGGCTATATTTTTATATCATCCATTCTTATTACTTTTATAATTTCAATAGTGCTAACACCTTTTCCTTATCAAAACCAACCATTTCTTCTCCATTTATATCTATTACTGGAACTCCTCTATATCCTTTTTTTATAAGCGTTTTTTTCGCTTCTGGATCTTCAGAAATATTATGCTCTATATATTCAACGTTATTTTCTTTAAAAAACTCCTTAGCCAAATGACAATATCCACAAGTGTTACTTGTATAAATCTCAACTTTATTCATAAATAATCGCTCCTTTACTTTTATTGCTATAAGCTAAATCCTATGCAATTAAACTATATATTAATAGTAACATCTTTCCTTTCCCAAGTCAATAATAATTATTTACTAATGTATTTTATTAGTATAGCTATAAATTTACTAATATATTAATTTTTTATTTTATCTTTACATATATTTTTAATAATATTATGATAGTCTTAACACTTTATCTTCAGTAAATAAGAGTTCACAACTTTTACTTACCTTAAAGAAATACTAGGGGGTGCCATAAAATAATGAAATTATTAGAAATCATAAATAAGGCAAAAACAGAACATATATTAAACAAGCAAGAAATCGTCTCTCTTTTAAAAAGCAATGATGTAGACCAAGAACTATTTAACGCGGCTGATGAAGTTAGGAACAAATATTTAGGTGATGAAGTTCATCTTAGAGGTCTTATTGAATTCACCAATATATGTAAGAGAAACTGTCTTTACTGCGGACTTCGTCGTGATAATATAAAAATAATTAGATATAGATTAACAGAAGAACAAATTTTAGATTTTGCCACTAAGGCTAAATCATTTGGTTATAAAACCATAGTCCTTCAAGGTGGTGAAGATGATTATTACACCATTGATAAAGTTGTCAGAATAATAAAGGGAATAAAAGCTTTAGATTTAGCTCTAACTTTAAGTATAGGCGAAAAAACTTACGATGAATATAAAGCTTTTAGGGATGCTGGTGCTGATAGGTATCTTCTAAGAATTGAAACAACAGACAAAAAACTATACGAAGAACTGGATCCAGGCATGAGCCACGAAACCAGAGTGAGTTGCTTAAAAATGTTAAAGGAATTAGGCTTTGAAATTGGCACAGGTGTTATGGTTGGACTTCCAAACCAAACTATAGAATCCTATGCGGATGACATATTATTTTTCAAAGAAATTGATGCCGACATGTTAGGCATAGGACCTTTTATTCCAAATGAAGACACACCTCTTGCAAATGCTAAGGGAAAAGAATTAACTATGGCACTTAAGGTTATGGCTATAACACGGTTACTCCTGCCAGACATTAATATACCTGCAACAACGGCTATGGAGTCCTTAAATAAAAACGGAAGACTTATGGCCCTACAAAGTGGTGCCAATGTTGTTATGCCTAATGTTACAGAAGGCGAATATAGAAAACAATATGCACTATATCCAGGTAAAATATGTACCGGTGATACTCCCGCTCATTGTCGGGGTTGCATAACAGGTAAGATTACTAGCATTGGGCGAAGGGTCTCAACTAATTATGGTTTTAGAGGAAATAAGACTACTAATGCACATGAAAATAAATAACTTTATTAATATATAAAAAGAGCCCTAGGGCTCTTTTTTATAAAATGGACCCTATAAGGTAGACAGTTAAAAAAAGAGGCATAGTTGTCTCAAAATTAACTGATTCTACTTTGTAGGGTCTTTTTTGTTATACTTAATACATTAAGT
>NZ_JAHLEF010000083.1 GCF_018861755.1 Clostridium sp. CF012
GCTAAAAAGAATTTTGAGAAAGCTGGAGATAAGGCGGTAAAATTAGGCATTGCAATGGCAACTTTAGCCGCTGGGTTTGTAATTAAAGTTGGATTTGAGGGTATGAAAGAACTTGACGAAGCTGCAGCAAAAGTAAAATCTATAGCGGGGGCAAGTTTAGAAAAGAAAGATATTAAAAAAGGACTTTTAAAAACTAGTAGCGATACAGGAATAAGCACAACAGAATTAGGGGACACGCAGTACAACGCTATTTCAAGTGGAGTTAGTGGTGCCAATTCTTTGGAAGCTGCTTTAGTTTCAGCTAAGCTAGCAAAAGCAGGGTTTACAGATTCAAATAGTGCTTTGAAAGTTCTGATGTCAACAATGAATGTATATGGTAAAAGCGGAACTAAAGCAATGCAATCAATTTCTGATAAAATGCTTATTGTCCAAAATCTAGGCGTAACAACAGTTGCGGAACTAGCAGAGGGTATGGGAAGCGTAACACCAATAGCAAAGGCGGCTGGTGCGAGTATAGATGAACTAGATGCGGGTATGATTGCATTAACTAAAAATGGAATAAAAACTGATGAAGCAGCAGTACAGCTAAAGGGTATGTTTACAAGCATAATAGCACCTAGCAAAGAATCAGCAGACATGGCAAAAAGTTTAGGATTAGAATTTAATGCAGCGACCCTTAAGTCTAAAGGATTCGCAAAATTCATGGCCGATGTTCGAACCAAAACTGGTGGAAGCACAGAAAAAATGGCCGGTTTATTCGGAAACGTAAGAGCCTTGACAGGCGCGTTAGTCCTAAGCGGTTCAGGATTTAAAGACTTCAATAATGGATTAGTAGCACTGAAAAATAGTGCAGGTGCTACAGATTACGCATTTAACATAATGGCAGATACATTAGGCAGTAGACTAAATAAATTAAAAGTAAGAACTAAAAATATTGCGACAGGAATAATGGATAACACTAGCGGTGCGATTGGTAAATTGGTATCTAAAATAACAGACAAATTAAAAGTACTAGAAGAAAGCGGAGGTATACAAAGATTTGTAGATAAAATAGCATTAGGAGTAACAAAAATAATTGAAGTTATCGGAAAAGTATTTAATTTCTTGAAAGATAATAAAAAAACAATAGAAAATGTAGCTTTAGTATTTGCTAGTTTTTATGTTGCGATTAAGATAATGAAGGTACTTAAAGGTGTTATTTTCGGGGTGCAAATAGCAATGGCATTGTTGAGTGGCGGGTTAGCACTAACACCATTTGGGTGGGTAGCGATAGGTATAACTGCACTAATAGTAGGGTTTACTTTATTATATAAAAATAGTGCTGAATTTAGAGAAGGCGTGGCGGGTTTAGTTGCAAAACTTAAAGAGTTTGGAAGCTATATTGTTACTAATGCGTTACCGCCTCTTAAGCAATTTGGAAACTATATAATGACTACCATAGTCCCTATTTTAAAAGATATGGCAATAACAATAAAAGATACAGTTGTAAATGCTTTTAATTTCTTATATCCAATTATATCAAATTTTGTTACTAGTATTTTAATGCCACTAGTTGGATTTTTGAGCAGTGTTCTTAAGCCTATTTTCGGAGTGGTATTCTCTTATATTTTAGATGTTGTAAAAAGTAAATTTAATATGATCAAAGGAGTTGTAGAGGGCGCAATTAAAGTATTCGGTGGCATAATACAATTTGTGACTGGCGTTTTTACAGGAGATTGGAGCAAGGCTTGGAAAGGTGTAGTCAATATATTTAGCGGTATATTTGGAGGCATTAAAAGCATTTGCGAAGGCATTTTGAATGGAGTAATAAATAAAATAAATCTAGTTACTGGTTTAATGAGTAAAATACCAGGTGTAAAAATTGGGAAGATTGGCAATGTAGGCGTAGAGGATAAGGGTACAAAAGTAAAAGCAATAACAAAACCGAAAGTATAT
>NZ_JAHLEF010000084.1 GCF_018861755.1 Clostridium sp. CF012
AACTCTACAGTCGAGTAGACTTACACCTCACAATGTAAGCCCCTCACAGAATCCGTACGTGCGGCTTTCCCGCATACGGCTCCTCATAATAACATTCACAGTTAAAACAACTTAAAATATATCTTTGGTTTCGCTAAAGGATAATATTTCAGCATTTCTAAATAGCCATCCCAGCTATAGCTTTTCATATCACTTCGCCTATTCAGTGTCTTAAATATAAATTGCTGTACTCTATGCAGAAAGTTTGTTAGCATCTTACCATTGAAAGATGCTCCATAGTACCTATAATGTCCAACCAATTTGAGATTTAATGACTTTATCATTTCCTTAACTCGCATAGTTCTATTCTCATAGAGCCACTTTTTAGTGTCTTTTAGTTTTTGTCTAAATTTCTTGCTACTTGTTTGTAACATGACACATGGATACCCTCTGCGACTTTTCCCACAATAAAACGTAAAGCCTAAGAAATCAAATGTTTCTGGTTTACCTTCTCCCCTTGCTTTCCGATTACTTTCTGCAAATTTACCGAACTCCAGTAATCTGCTTTTGCTCTCCTCCAGTTCTAGGTTGAACTTTCCCATTCTTTCCTTGAGTTCATCATAGTATTTCTCAGCTTCCCATTTATACTGGAAGCCTGCTATAAAATCATCTGCATAAACTGTCAAAAAGTTATCTCCCTTTATACCTTTTGTAAAAACAACCTTATACCACAACATCAAAGTGTTATGCATATAAATATTGGCTATTATTGGACTTATGATATTTCCTTGTGCAGAGCCGCCTGTACTTTCATCAAATACTCCGTCAGTTATTACTCCAGCTTTCAAGTATTTATTAATAAGCCATAGGAGATTTGGGTCTTTTATGTATACCCCCAAAAATTTCATTATCCATTCATGACTCATGTTGTCAAAGAAGCCTTTGATGTCCGCATCAACAATATAGTTTATTTTTCCTTGATACATTCTGTTATAAACTTCTTTGATAGCATCATGACAACTACATTTCGGTCTGAAACCATGCATATTTCTCAAAAATCTTGGTTCATAGATTGCTTCTAGTATCTTCTTTACTGCTAGTTGTACTATTTTATCTTCATAGGACACAATTCCTAACGGTCGCGTTTTACCATTTCCTTTTGGTATAAATACCCTTAATGATGGTAATGGCTTATATGACTTGTTCTTTAACCGTTTTACTAAGTTAGATATATTTTCTTCCAGATTTACTCCGTATTCTGCTTTTGTAACTCTGTCAATGCCAACTGCCTTATTTCCATCTAGCTCTTTGTGGCACTGTCTAAGCATATCATCATTAATATGATGATATAGCGAAGTAAATTCTGGTTTGCGTGTATTTGCTGATATTTCTGCTATTCTTTCTAATTTTGTTCCCATCATTTCTCCCGTCCCTGAGTACAGATGATGTGTCCTCAGAAAGATTGTTATTACGTAGTCCCCTTCCCTCCACTGGCATTACCCAGTCTCAGCAGTACTATGGGACTATCCGACTGCCTGTCGTCCATTTGACATTCTACGTTTTATTGTTGTTTGTCATACTTATTTCTAAGAAACGACAGGCTCTCCCCAGTTGACAATTAACCATAATGTAAAGCATGATTGGCCCTTTGACCCCGCAGTGCCACATAGTTCTTGCCATTACGACCTATGTGATGTTGCTTTCCGCACCAATTAAGACGTCAGCCCTCTGATATACAAAATTTCGAGGCTCAATAGCTTTTCAACCCTACTTTCTCGCTGTCTACGCTTAGCTCTCACCATTACTGATGACAACTCAAGACTCGCTACTGTTGGTTGGCTAGACCTTACTCAGACAGGATTTCCACCTGCTAGGTTAATTACCCTTAGCTGGGCGCACAATTGGAATTT
>NZ_JAHLEF010000085.1 GCF_018861755.1 Clostridium sp. CF012
TTCATTAAGTTCTTTGTAGGTTATCTCCTTATCTTCAAATACCACTGCTATATTATTTGGTGTCTTTTCTACCTGCTCTTCAAACAATTCATTTATTGTCTTATCTCTTGGGTATTCTGCTTTTGTATCATTAAATTCTACTAGTAATTTATGCTTCTCTTCCTCACTTATTATTTCTATATCCTTAAGATTAACTTCTATATTCTTTACTATTTCTTTCACTATATTTAAGAAATGATTTACCATTCTTTCTATAGTCTCATGTTTGTATAGGCTGGTAGCATAACTTAAGCTAAAGTAAATCTCTTCATTTCCTTCAACTGCGTTCATTGTTATATCAAACTTTTCTACATTATTATTTGAAACATATGGTCTGAAGGTTAATTTTTCTACTTCTATCTTAGCCTCTTCCATATTTTGAAGTACAAACATAACATCAAATAATGGGTTCCTACTTAAATCCTTATTTATATTTACATTGTCAACTAATTCTTCAAATTGATAATCTTGATTTTCATAAGCCTTTAATGCTTTGTCTTTTATAGATTTTAAATAGTCTTTAAAGCTTAACTCACTATTTACGGTACTTCTTATTGCTAGAGTGTTTACAAACATACCTATTATGTTTTCTAAATCTATATGGTTTCTTCCTGCTATTGGACTTCCTACTATTATATCTTCTTGCCCACTATATTTTGATAATAAAACATTAATGTTTGATAATAAAACCATATACATGGTGCTTCCAGTTTCTCTAGCTACCTTTCTTAGGCCTTCAGTTATTTCTTTATCTAAAGCAAAGTTTATGCTACCCCCTTTGAAATCTTTAACCTTTGGTCTTGTGTAGTCTGTAGGTAGATTTAATACTGGTATTTCTCCACCGAATTCTTTTAACCAATATTCTTCCTGGCTCTTAAACTCTTCACTTTCTTTTTTCTTTAATTGCCATGCAGAATAATCCTTGTATTGTACCTTTAATTCCTCTAACTCTTTTCCTTCATATAACTCACTAAATTCTTTCGTTAATATTGCCATTGATACCCCATCTGATATTATATGGTGCATATCAAATAACATAATATGCCTATCTTCTTCTAAACTTATAACCTCTACTCTTAATAATGGTGTTTTTTCTAGATCAAAAGGCTTTATAAAGTCTTTTGTTTTTATTTCTACTTCTGCTTCACTACATACCTTTATTTCTTCAATTTCAAAGTTCAATTCTTCAGCATTATAAACTTTTTGCACTATTTTATCCTCTTGAGCATAAAAACTTGTTCTTAATGCTTCATGCCTTTTAATTAACTTTATAAATGCTTCCTTTAGTCTTGATATTTCAAGTTTACCTGCGATTTCTAAACCTATAGGCATATTATATGCAACACTATGCTTATCAAGCTCTTGTAGGATATACATTCTCTTTTGTGCAGAAGAAGCTTCATAGTATTCTTTTTCTTCTACTGTTTCTATTGCATCATATTCTTTTTTATTAATCGATGAGATATATTCACTAAGCCCTTTTATGTTTCCTACACTGAATACTTCCTTTAGTGGTACTTCTACATTTAACTCCTTATGAATTCTACCTAATAATATTGTTGCCTTTAAAGAATGTCCTCCTAATTCAAAGAAGTTATCATTTATTCCTACTTTTTCTATGCCTAATACCTTGCTCCATATTGCTACAAGTTTTTCTTCTACCTCATTTCTTGGTGCCTCATATTCTGCTCCAGTATTAACTTTTCCCTCTGGCTCTGGCAAGGCTTTTCTATCTATTTTACCATTTGGTGTTAATGGCATATTTTCTAATTTTATAAAGTATAATGGGATCATATAGTCTGGTAGAGATTTTTTCAGTTCTTCTCTTAAT
>NZ_JAHLEF010000086.1 GCF_018861755.1 Clostridium sp. CF012
GATAGTGTTAACACTATCTTTGTTTTATTTATATAAATCCCTGCTTTAGCAAGGGTTTAAACTGTTTTTATAACAAAAAAACAATGACCCCCTCTTTTTGGTATAATTGTTGTATCTCAACCCAACAAAAATCCAAAAGGACGGTGTCATTGTGAGTACAATTATATCAATATTAGTTACATATAATCAACTACTACTTTCGCAAATAAATCAATTACTTATTTTCATTGCAAAAAATATACCTTTAAAGGCTCCAAAATACGATATGACAAGCCCTAAATATAAAAAACTTACTGTAGATAAATTACCTATTATTAAGAACTTTGAAAAGCTTGATTACAAACAAATGTTAAAAGAGTACAAGATTGCTAATGGGAAGGAGAAAAAGCCAGTTAATCCTCGTGGTAAAAACCCAGTAGCACCTGATACTGTCTGCCCTCGCTGTGATGCTCCACATAACTATATCTACGATAATGCAGGTGGCCGTGGGCAGCTTTGTTGCAAGGTTTGTGATCTGCATTTCAGCAAAAACAAAGTTGATTTAAAGACCGAGCTTTTCATTTGCCCTTTTTGTGGACATGCTCTCAGTAAAAAGAAAGATCGCAAGCATTTTTTTGTCCATAAATGCGTTAATAAAAAATGTGATTTCTACCTGAATTCTCTTGCAAAACTTTCGTTAGAAGACCTTGAGGAATACAAGAAAGATAAACATAAATTCAAACTTCATTACATTTACCGTGAGTTCACCACTGATTTCTTTGATGTAGATTTATATTCTATGCCAAAGGGTGCTACTAGCCTCAAATTCAGAAATTTTTCTTCACATGTAATGGGACTTTGCTTAACATATAACGTTAATTTAGGTTTATCTACACGCCGTACGGCGCTTGCTCTGTGGGAAATCCATGGAGTTAAAATATCTCATGTCATGGTTAGCAGATACGCCATCACAGCTGCCGCTATGGTTAAGCCCTTTGTAGATAATTATGACTATAAACCTACTACTTATCTTGCCGCTGATGAAACCTATACTAAAGTCAAAGGAGTCCATCAATATATCTGGCTTGTTATGGATGCCATCAAGAAATCAATTTTAGGATATCAAGCATCCTTTACCCGTGATACCGGGCCTTGCATTTTAACTATGCGTATGGCATTTGATAAATTTAAAGAATTTCCTGGTAAGTCCCTTAAATTCATTGCTGATGGTTATACCGCATACAAGCTTGCGCAGCAACAGTTTAATCTTAATGGCTTTGATTTCGATGTAACCCAGGTAATTGGACTTACTAACAGTGATCCTGTCTCAACTGAATATCGTTGGATTAAACAAATAATTGAACGCCTCAACAGAACATTTAAATTCTCTTATAGGGTTACAAATGGCTTTGGTAGTGAGGAAGGTTCCAAGACGCACTTGGCTTTATTTGTAGCCTATTACAACTTTCTCCGCCCACATAGCTACGCTTATTGGGGGCCATTGAACTCTATCCCTGAGCTCGAAAGGATTCGCACAATGCCTGGTAAATGGCAAAAATTAATTGAACTTTCACAACATCTTATATTAGAAAAACAACTTGCATAGTTAAATTTACCGTTCTTCTTTTGCTTTAATCAAATTTTACTTACCTACCAAGTTTCTGTAAAAAAAGAAACAGTTTGAGAAGGTTTATTTTTGTTACCCTTTTTTCTTTTGTGAGAACAAAAACATTAACTTCCATAAGTTTAAGGATAGAAAGACAAAGGCTTTATTTTTCAAAGATGCAATCTAATTCCTATTATTACCAATTAGGTTTTTCCATAAGTCAGTTAACACTATC
>NZ_JAHLEF010000087.1 GCF_018861755.1 Clostridium sp. CF012
TTCTTTCATACCCTCAAATCCAACTTTAATTACAAACCCAGCGGCTAAAGTTGCCATTGCAATGCCTAATTTTACCGCCTTATCTCCAGCTTTCTCAAAATTCTTTTTAGCGTTATTCGCAAATACTGCTGATTGTTGGGAAGCCTTTTTCATTTCTTTGCTCATATTTGCAGTATTTTTAGAGACTTTTAAAATTCCACCGCTCATTGAATCTTTAAGAGTTAAAATAGTTGCTATTGTTTTTGAACTCATTATCTACCCTCCTTACATTTTAAACATTGATTGCAATGCTTGGAGTTTTTGTATTTCAAAATCTACATATTCCTCTTGTTCTCGTGCCATACTTTCTTTATAAAATATTTTTTCAATTTCTGATAAATTGAGTAGGTAGTTAAGTTGTTCTCCTTTGCATATGAAGTAAGACACCCAGTATAGAGGCCCTCGTCTTATGTCTTTACCACTACCTACTCTAATTAGTTTTTTATTTCAGTTTCTACCTTGGCCATTGTTTTATCATCCATAAATTCTTTTGCTATATCCGCAGCAATAGACATAGTTTCTTTTATTCCAAAAACTTTTGTTACTGAATCTAATGGATCTATCACATCTAAAGTTTTTTGAAGTTCTACATCCTTTAAAAAACTGCAAACTGAATATACTAGGTCTTTAGCTGCATCTAACATCGCTACCATGTCTTGACTAATTGGATTATCATCTTTATCAGTTTTAATTGCATCGCTTGACTTACTTACATATGCTAATAGTTCATTTTCTGTCGGTCTATCGAATGTAATAACGCCATACTCTTCGACTTCTATATCCATACTTATTTTTCTGTCCTGAACTTTTTTTATCGCTTTTGCTTTAAAATCCTCTAGTGTTAATTTTGTAGTATTCATATATTTTTTACCTCGCTTTTATTTATTTTAGAATGAAAAATAAGGTGTGGTTAGCACCTTATAGTGATTATTTTATACGATCAAGATATTCAAAATCTTCTGCACTTAATGGCAATTCTTCAATTACCAATGCTCCTGCTTCTAATTGTATTAATGTTAATTCTGAAAATACAACTCCGATTAGTGCTATTCTTTCACTTTGTCCATTTAACTTTCCTTGTCTTGCTATAATTTTAATATCTGGCATATTTCCTGTTCTTATTCCATCTGCTATTAGATCGCTTACTCTACTATCTATTTTTTTCATGCTGATAGACCCTTCAACTTTAAAACCTTTATATCTCTTTTTAGTTTTTGGATCACCTACAAAGAGAATGTCTTCAAACTCCGCTGTTGCTTTAGCATCAATTTTATCTATGTTTGACCATGGTATGCCATTTACATATACGCTACCCTCATTTGCAGATAGTACCTCATTTCCTTTGATATCACTCATACTTTTACCTCACTTTATTATTTATTTTTGAATTTAAAAAAGAGTAAAAATTAATCTACTCTTTAAACCATATTGATAGCAAAATTCAAGTTTGTAATTGATTGTAGTATTTTTATATCTCCAGCCACGAACATAGATTTTTTATAAGACATATTTTTAACTTTTGTATCATCCCAATCTTTTGCAAGTGGATTTATTGCAACCCACATTTCACGTTGCTTCGCTACATTTATAAATGATGTGTTGTTATAGTTTTTATCAAGTACCTCTTCCTCTGCTAACGTTTTTAAATATCCATTTTTAGCAGATATGAAAATCATTTGATTATCTAAA
>NZ_JAHLEF010000088.1 GCF_018861755.1 Clostridium sp. CF012
GTTGAAGATAAACTTTTAGAAAATGGACATAAGCCTATTGGAGTGGCTTATTCTAATTATAGGCGTGAACGTAACAAGATTAGAGAAATAAAATCAGACCTTATGAAAGCTATAGAAAAAATAGGAGTAGAAACAGATAGAGATAATGCTAATGTGGGTAATAATTTTAGTTCTAAGTTACTTAGAATTGCTAGTGAATCTAATAAATGGCATAATTTATCTATGATGCCTAAGCATTTAGCAAAAGCACATGAAAATGGAGACGTATATTACCATGATTTAGATAGTTATAATTTAACTGTGAATTGCTTACATATACCCACGAAAGAAGTTTTAGAAAGAGGGTTTAATACAGGCTATGGCTATATAAGGAGAGCAAAAAGGATAGAGTCTGCAGCAGAACTTTCATGTATTTTACTTCAATCAACGCAGAATGATATGTTTGGAGGTCAATCACATCCAGATTTTGATAATGATATGGCCGCATTTATAGAATACACTAGGCAAGAAATACGACAAGAAATTAGAGACCTTGGTGTAGATGAAAATAAGGTCAATGAGTTTGCGGAACGTAAATTAAGAAGAGCTATAGAGCAATCTATGCAGGGCATAGTATATAACTTAAATACAATGCATAGTAGAGCAGGCTCGCAAGTGCCGTTTAGTTCAATGAATATTGGAATACCAGAATCTAAAGACGCAGCATTGGTATGTGAAATATTTCTAATTGAATACGAAAAAGGGCTTGGAAAAGGAGAACAACCAGTATTTCCAAATATAATTTTTAGAGTTAAAAAGGGAGTAAATAGAGATAAAACCGACCCATATCACTATTTATATAAGCTTGCATGTAAGGTTGCTAGCAGGCGAATGAATCCTACTTTTATGAATTTAGATGCTGATTTTAATAAGTTTTACTATGATCAAGGCATTACACCGGCTACAATGGGCTGTCGTACTTATGTTTGTTCTAACGTAAATGGAGAAGCAGGAACAAAAGGCAGAGGAAATATTGCACCTGCAACTATAAATCTTCCTAGACTTGGTATATTAGCGAAGGGGAATGTAGACAAGTTCTATAAATTACTCTATGTTAAGTTAGAACTTTGCAGAGAAGCACTTATGCATAGATATAATGTGTTAAAAAAATTAAAGGTTAAGGATTTGCCATTTGTAGCAGGTCAAGGTCTAATGATGGGAAGTGAAGGATTAACACCTAATGATTCCATTGAGCCTATTTTAAAGAATGGATCATGGTCTATTGGGTTTATAGGTCTTGCGGAAACCATAGCAGCAATAACTGGGAAGCATCATGGTGAAAGCGCCGAGTCTAGAAAATTAGGGGTTGAAATAATATCCTATATAAGAAATTATACTGATAAGTTAATAGAGGCAACTAAGCTTAATTGGAGTACTTATGCAACACCTGCTGAAGGATTAAGTGGTAGATTTATACTTCAAGACAAGGCTGTATTTGGTGAAATACCAGGGGTTACGGATAAGGAATATTATACAAATAGTTATCATGTTCCCGTAGGGTTCCCAATATCCATTGTAGGAAAAATAGATATTGAAGCACCTTACCATAAATTATGTAATGCTGGGCACATTAGTTATATAGAACTTGATGATTACCCAACAGGAGAAATTATAATGGACATATTAGATTATGCATATAAGCAAACAAATATTAG
>NZ_JAHLEF010000089.1 GCF_018861755.1 Clostridium sp. CF012
AAATTATCCTCATTTTGTGAGGTTCTATTTATAGACCACCAAATATGTATGATAGAACCCTTGAATTTCTAAGTATAAACACTATGAGTAATGTCAACATAAAAATTCGTAACCATTGTTTTTTATTCATTGGTAAAATTAAAAATAATATGATAGCAGAAAAAATATCAAATCCCAAAGTCATTGTAAACATATAAAAAAAAGGATAACCTTGTGAAACTAACAAGCCAATGGGCATTGAGGCACATAACGCTGCAATCCATCCATTTCCTCTGCTAAACCATACTATATAGGCTGCTATTGGCGATGCTAACGCTATTCCACCCCAACGGATAAAGTAATAAGTGGGAAAAAAGCCAAACAACCTCATTGAATAGATATAATATACCAACAACATTCCACTAAAAAATGCAAAAACCTTTATTGCTCCAATTCTCGGATTATTGCTCCACGCAGCGATTATTGTAGCCAACAGAACCCATATACCTAATCTGGTAGTTATGTTGCTGACAGTATGCCAAACGCTTCCCATTAGACCGTTTGATGGAATTGTATCGCTATATTTGGCTATAAAACCAAGGAACATTCCTAAAGCAAAGATTACTAGTACTTTTAAAATTATCTGTTTTATTGTTAATGGAGCGGATTGTTCTGCTCTTATTTTGTTCAAAGTTTCTTTTATAGACAAATATTATGACCTCCTTGTTCAGCATTACATAAATAATCCTTACTTTACATAATCCTATTGTTCTGTCGGAATATTTTACAATTGTTACTTAATAATACCATAATATAGCATAAATATAAAGATTAGAGATATCTTATTCTTTAGTAAAAAGGGCAAAATAAAAACACCCTATTGAGTGCCTACATTGCGCTTTTAAATTATACTATTGTTTGTTCTACGCCTTCAACTGGTGTTCCTTCATCGTTGTAATCCCCATGCGAGTAATTGATTGTGAACTGCTGGCTGAGGCCTTACTGGAACTTCCTCAAGTAATAAGTCACCGTTGATGATTAGTGTTGCCCATAATTCACCATTTTTATATTACCTCCGATTAATTTTATTAGTAATTGGATTAATATATTCCTCAACATTATGTTGTTGTAGGTTCTGTAGGTTCTGGCAAAAAAGCATAAATATCATTTAATGCCATCATTACTATCATAAGAGGTGAAGTGATTGCAGTAGCAAACATACCGTATTCAAAAATGGAATATTTAGCGATATTAAACAATATTCAGGTCAATTCACTTTTTTGTCCTCCTCTTACAGGTTGAAAACTTACTAGTTTACTCATTATGCAATTACCTCCTCAATACCATATATAGTTACAATTACATCTGTTCCTACATCTTGAGATAACGCAAGGACTTGAGCTGCATCTAATACAGTTTTACAATCTGATATGCTAATTCCACTATCCATTGTAATAGGAATTTTACGACTCAATCTGTTGGTACTTGCTGTGCCATGAGCATATATATCTACCTTTCTGTCAGTAGTTGTGTTCTGATTATCTAGCCACATTTCGATTATTTGTGTTCTAGTGTTTGCTGGTGTTGTATATCTTGCTGTAACC
>NZ_JAHLEF010000090.1 GCF_018861755.1 Clostridium sp. CF012
TTATAAAATGGACCCTATAAGGTAGACAGTTAAAAAAAGAGGCATAGTTGTCTCAAAATTAACTGATTCTACTTTGTAGGGTCTTTTTTGTTATACTTAATACATTAAGTTAGGAGAGTGATACTATGGGAAAAAATTATTTTACAGAAGAACAACAGAGCGAACTTCGCAAGAACCCATATATCCAAAAGGTAAGTGCAAAATCAATTACCTATACAAAAGAATTTAAAGAAAATTTCCAAGAAGAATATCGTGCTGGAAAGCTGCCATCGCAAATTTTGAGTGATATGGGTATTGATCATCATATGCTTGGAAAGAGAAGAAAAGACGGCTTTGTAGCGAAAATGAAGGTATATGAATTAAGGCCAGAAGGATTTGAAGACATCAGAAAAAATCACTCCGGTCGTCCGGCTACAAAGCAACTAACAGATGTTGAAAAAATCAAGCGCTTAGAGCTAAAAATTACATACTTAAACCAAGAAAATGAATTTCTAAAAAAAAATATTCAAATGGATCGGCAGGCAAACTGGGAATACAAGCGAAAGCACCCATCAAATACAAGCTCATTAAAGAAATGATTGAACGGGATAACAGCCTGCTTAATATCACTTTGCTTTGCCAAACAGCTGGAGTATCTCGCTCAGGTTATTACCGATGGCAAAATAATATAGATACAAGAAACGAGAAGGAAGGAGCAGACAAAAGAGAGTTTGAACTTATTCTAGAAGCATACACGTTTCGTGGTTATGATAAGGGTTCACGTGGAATACATATGCGCCTTCTAAATCAAGGTATTCGAATGAATCGCAAGAAAATACAACGTCTAATGAGCAAATATAGATTGAAATGCCCAATACGCAAAGCAAATCCTTACCGCCGCATAGCTAAGGCCATGAAAACCGACAATGTTTCTAAAAATCTGGTAAACCGTGAGTTCCAGGAACATGGTCCGGGTATGATACTTCTCACTGATATCACATACCTTTTCTACAATCATGGTAACAAGGCATATCTTTCCGTAATTAAGGATGCGTGCACTAACCAGGTAATGGCATATGTTGTTAGCGAATCGTTAGCTGTAGATTTCGTGCTTGAAACTGTCCATATTCTTATGCAGAATCACGGATTTTCGTTAAATAGTGAGACAATCCTGCATTCTGATCAAGGATGTCATTATACTAGTATATCTTTCCGTCAACTTCTAAAAGATAAGAAACTTCGCCAGTCTATGTCCCGACGAGGGAACTGTTGGGACAATGCTCCACAGGAATCATTCTTTGGCCATATGAAGGATGAATTACATTTAGAAAGATGCTATAGTATCTTGGATTTAAAGCGTGAGATCGATGATTATATGGACTTTTACAACAATGATCGTTACCAATGGAATCTAGCAAAACTCTCACCAAATCAATATGCCTTATACTTAAATACAGGTAAGTACCCTATAAAAGTTTAAAAAAATACCCTAATATCAGAAAATATGATATTAGGGTATTTTTAAGGCTCTTTTTTTAGAATGTCCTTGACACAGGGTCCACTTTATTA
>NZ_JAHLEF010000091.1 GCF_018861755.1 Clostridium sp. CF012
GAGAATGTTTATAGATTTGTGTAAATAATTTTAGACAAGTATATTTCAACTGAAATTAGTATGGGAATTCACTCCTGTACTAATTTTTTATTTTTATGGTAATACTAATACTGGGGTAGTGTGGATATTATTATATTATTTGTTAAACTTTTTAAATTATACATTAAAATATAAAAATTACAGGTTTATAGTTTCAATTAAGCCTCGATTCTATCTTCAAACATGATTGCCAACTGTGCTAATGAACTAGACCAGTTTTGAACAGGTGAGGTCCATTTTTTCATAATTTCTAAGGTTGCTAGGTACAGCGATTTTCTTAATGAATCATCTGTAGGGAACACCGTTTTAGTCTTTGTAAATTTCCTTAGTTGCCTGTTAAAGCCCTCCAATGCATTAGTTGTATATATAATCTTTCTTATATCTGGTGGATAATCAAAGTATGTTGATAAGTTGTTCCAATTATTATACCAGGAGTTAATAACTATACTATATTTTGCACCCCATTTGTCCTTTAACTTTTCAAGTTCATTTGTTGCTATTTCTTCTGATGAAGCCCTATAAACACACTTTAAATCCCTCATGAATTCCTTAGTATCTTTAGAGGCAATATATTTAAAAGAGTTCCTTATTTGGTGTATTATGCATGTTTGAATGCTTACATCAGGGAAAACCACTTTTATTGCTTCAGGTAAGCCTTTTAAGCCATCCATACAAGCTATAAGAATATCTTGAACTCCTCTATTTTTAAGATCATTGCATACTGTAAGCCAAAACTTGGCTCCTTCTTGTTCTCCAATCCATATTCCTAGTATGTCTTTATGTCCCTTCATATCTAGAGCCATACAGATGTATGCGGCCTTGGTGGCTATCTTATTCTCTTCCCTAACTTTAAAGTGGACTGCGTCCATATATACAATAGGGTAAATATTATCCAGTGTTCTATTTTGCCAATCAGTAGCAGCACCCATAACCTTATCGGTTATCTTAGAGATCATTGATGGTGAAACATCAATTCCATATAGATCTTCTAGCTCTGTCTGTATATCTCTTGTTGACATACCCCTCGCGTAAAGTCCAATTATTTTGTTATCAAGTTCATTGCAAACTGTCTCATATTTTTTTACGATTTTAGGTTCAAATTTAGCGTTCCTATCTCTTGGAATATCGATTTCAACATTCCCAAAACTACTTTTTATATTTTTGTCACTATAGCCATTTCTGTAGTTTATATCTGAATTATCATCAGCCCTTTTGTACTTCTCTCTACCTAATAACTCCTCCATTTCCCCCTCTAGCATTTCCTGCATAACACCTTTTAGCAGTCTTTGCATTAAGCCATTCTTACCAACTACATCCTCCATAGTCTTACATTTTCTAACCTCTGCCTTTAAATCAAAATCTGGTGCTTCAATTTCTTTCATAACTATTCCTCCTCACTTAATTATTAGATATTATTTCCACAAATACCATTAGTTAATACAAAAAAAATAATGTAGCTAGATTTGTTTACACAAATCTAGCTACATTCCC
>NZ_JAHLEF010000092.1 GCF_018861755.1 Clostridium sp. CF012
TAAAATGTACCCTTTGTCAAGGACAATTTAAAAAAAGTCTATGCAACATTGAAAAGGTGATTTCTGTATTGAACAGGAGTCATCTTTTTTAAGTTCCATTGATATCTATAGTTATTGTAATAGATCATATACTGCTTAATCTCTTTCTTTAACTCTTCTAAAGTTTCACATGGTTTTATATATGCCTCATCTTTAAAATGACCGAAGAACGATTCTTGAGGGGCATTGTCCCAACAATTACCGCGTCTGGACATTGATTGTCCTAGTTTGTATTTCTTTACTAATTTTTGAAAGACTGGACTAGTATAATGTACTCCTTGATCTGAATGAATAAATGCATCATTAGTTAATTTTACATTCCTATTCTTTTTCAACTTATGTATTGTATCAAGCACTATATCTAATTTCAGACTATCTGACACATTGTATGCCAGTATTTCATTTGTAGAAGCATCTTTAATTGTTGATAAATACGCCTTCTTACCGTTTCCATAAAATAGGTAAGTTATATCTGTTAATAAAACTTTCCCCGGTATTTCCTGCTTAAAGTTTCTCTTTAGAATATTGGGTAAAACCGTATGTTCTTGTGTTGCCTTCATCATTCTTCTGTATGGATTAGCTTTTCTAATTGGGCAAACAATATTATATTTCTTCATTACTCTTCTAATACGCTTCAAATTGTAAACGATACCAAATTGACCTTCTAATGTCATTTTGATTTGCCTAGCTCCTTTTTTGCGTCCCTTAAAATTATAAGCCTTTAAAATGTTATCTCTAATCAATTCATTTTCCTTATCGCGCTGAAATCTATAATCCTGTGATTTTGATGCAAAATAATTATAATATCCTGACCTAGATACTTCAGCTATTTGACATAAATAACCAATCATATTTTTAAGTTTATATTTTTCAATTACTGAATTTATGATAATAAATTTATGCGTAGTTGCTAATGTTATTTCTTCTTTATCAGCCCCCTTTCTAGGTATTGGATTTTTTTTAACAATTCATTCTCAGCTTTCAATAAGTTATTTTGAGCCTTAAGACGTTCATACTTTTCTTCTGTAGATAATTCCTTCTCACTTGGTCTTCCAGAGTTTAATTTTCTTGTATCGGTTAATCCACATACACCACTTTTTCTATAAGCTGCTCTCCACCTATTTCCTGACGATTTAATTCGTTCAATTCCAAGTATATCTATATCAAATCCACACTCTTCGAATATTTCTCTTGGAAATTTCCCTTTTTCATTTTCTACAATAAAAATATTCTTAAATTCATCAGTATAAGTGATTCCCTTCATGCTTACACTTTTAACATATTCATTTTTAGATAATATTTTTATTTCTCCATTTGTAAATAATTTATTACTCATTTCAACCCCACCATTTCCTGCTTTTTTTCTATTATACACAAAAATATCCTATAGGGTAGACTTTTTTTAAATTGTCTACTCTATAGGATACATTTTA
>NZ_JAHLEF010000093.1 GCF_018861755.1 Clostridium sp. CF012
TTTACCTATTTCTCTGTTTAATTTTCAAAGACCAACTGTTTGTTTTGTGTTAATCGTCAACCGACGACTTCTACTATATTACTAGGTATTGCTTGTTTTGTCAACAACTTTATTAATATTTTTTAAAGTTAAATTTTTAAAATATTAAATGTTATCTTATCAAGCTTTACTTCATCGTTACTCATTCGCAACGACAAGGAGTATTCTATCATAACAATGAAATAGTATATTTAGGTTTATTGTTGTATGCCAAGGTTATTCCTTATTTACTTCATATTGCTACATATTTCATTGTTTTAGTTATATTGACACACATGGTTAAGTATTTAATTACTTATCTGTATTTGAGCATATTATACATTTATTTTCAAAAGTTATAAATATATTTATGTGATTGTTCAAAGCATCTTTGACCTCTTGCATACTAATTCCAATGTACACTTTATATAATTACCGCTAACATCCGTGCAAAAAAACATCCATAAATGGTATTTATAATTTCTGATAAATACCATTTATGGATGTTGTGACGTGAAATACGAAAAGATCTATCTTCTATATAATATTTATTGTTATACTTTCCGTTTGGGTATCTCCAATGTTAAGTATCAAACTACCTTAGACGCACAACGTTACTTAAAAGTTACACCCATTTGTTTAAAAATAACAATTTTAAAATTATAACTGCTTAACTAAATTTAACTAAATTTAACTAAATGCTTAACAACCTATATAAATCAGTACCTTAAACAAAATAAACGGATGTACGACCTTATCTAAAATCGTACATCCGTTTATTTAGAATTGAGATTCCCATTGCTTATTAAATATATAGACTTATATTTTTTTCTTAAATTATGCTAACAGACTACTCTTAATTACATATAATAATTTTCTAAAATAAAAAAAACAGTCCATATTGGACTGTTTTTTTTGGTGGAGATAAAGGGAATCGAACCCTTGACCCCCTGCGTGCAAGGCAGGTGCTCTCCCAGCTGAGCTATATCCCCTTATGGTGGACCTTCAGGGACTCGAACCCCGGACCGACCGGTTATGAGCCGGTAGCTCTAACCAGCTGAGCTAAAGATCCATAAATTACCTGGCGACGACTTACTCTCCCACAAGGTCACCCCTGCAGTACCATTAGCGCATTGAAGCTTAACCTTCGTGTTCGGTATGGGAACGGGTGTTACCTTCATGCCATAATCACCAGATTCGTTAATATCCACCAATAAGTTATTAAGTTTTAAAAAAATGGCTCCGCGAAAAGGATTTGAACCTTCAACCTATCGGTTAACAGCCGAGTGCTCCACCGTTGAGCTATCGCGGAACATTACCTAGCGACGACTTACTCTCCCACAAGGTCACCCCTGCAGTACCATCAGCGCATTGAAGCTTAACCTTCGTGTTCGGTATGGGAACGGGTGTTACCTTCATGCCATAATCACTAGATTGAGAAA
>NZ_JAHLEF010000094.1 GCF_018861755.1 Clostridium sp. CF012
CCATGAGCATATATATCTACCTTTCTGTCAGTAGTTGTGTTCTGATTATCTAGCCACATTTCGATTATTTGTGTTCTAGTGTTTGCTGGTGTTGTATATCTTGCTGTAACCGCGGTACTTATAGCACTCTGAAATAATTTTTTAGGTGATACATATCCTATAGGCATTAAATCATTCCCCCATTCTGAATTTTCTTTGAATATTTAAAATCTTAATATTTACCGCATTAAATTGTGTCACATTATCAGCCTAAGTCGTCACAAGTAAAAACGCCACAAACTTTTATTGTTTGTGACGCCTAATATGAAATATTACGTTGCAGAGTTTTATTTTCGTAACCCAAATATACAAATAATGCTAAGTAACCTTCACAGAATTACCTAATCATTTAAAAATCTACCCATTAAAATAATATCCTTGTAACCTTCATTTGTTTTTATAGCTTTTCTTTTTTTGCCTTCTTCAATGAAACCAAATTTTTTATAAAGTAATATCGCTGGGGCATTATCTTCAAAAACTTCTAACTCAATTTTTTCAACTTTATTTAGTTTAGCCCATTCAATAACCTTTTTCGTCAGTGAATTACCTACACCTAGTCCAGTGTACTCTTTTAAAATAGTTATACCAAATACACCAATATGATTTAACTTACTTAAACTACTTCTATCTAAAGTAGTTGAGCCTACTATTTTTCCCTCTATTTCTACAATCAAAAAAAGTGCTGCATTTTTTATGTATTCCTCTTCCTGCTCAATAGTAAAATTAAATTCATCAGATGTCCTTGGGAAAAATGGTACTTCATTCATAACTTGTTTAACTAACATTATAATTTCGGTGGCATCTCTAGCTTCAGCATTTCTAATAAGTAAATTTTTACCCTTAATTAAATTTTCTATCATTTCTTATCCCCCTTATATACTTTTAATTTGAATTACCAGTTAGTTCATACTTATATAAAAAATGCGACAGAACTGAATATAAAATTACGTTACATCAAATCTACAAATTTGATTTATCAGTTTCATACAGTAATAACTCTATTAAAATCTACATATGCGGCATAGGTGCTTCATAACAACCATATTTATGAAAATTGTACCATTCAAGAATACTTTTTTGAGGTGCAACTTCTAACGCAATCATTACTTCTTTAGCAAATTCCAAAGGCGCTGTGCCATTTGCTGTAATAATATTATTATCGCTCACTGCCGGTTGCATCATATACTTTTCTTCTCCCATATAAGAATCTCCAGCCCATTGCTTCAAATCATGTAAATCATTACTAGTATGTTTTACATTGTTTAGAATACCCATTTTACCTAAAAAAACTGAAGCATCACAAATACTAAAATGTACCCTATAGAGTAGACGATTTAAAAAAACCTACGCTATAGGGTTTTTCTATGTATAATGGAATAAAGATTAGAGGTGGATAAATGAGCATTAAGGATTTTACA
>NZ_JAHLEF010000095.1 GCF_018861755.1 Clostridium sp. CF012
TAAAATGTACCCTATAGAGTAGACGATTTAAAAAAACCTACGCTATAGGGTTTTTCTATGTATAATGGAATAAAGATTAGAGGTGGATAAATGAGCATTAAGGATTTTACAGAAAAAGAAGTGAAAGTGTTATCCAAAAATAAATATGTAACAAAGGTTAGTATTAAAGGTATAACGTATACTGATGAGTATAAACGTATTTTTATAGCAGAGGATGAAAAGGGTAAATCTATAAAAGAAATATTTGAAGAATATGGCTTTGATATAGACGTTCTTGGAAAGGTTCGAATTAGATCAGCAGCTGGAAGATGGCGGACTGCATATAGAAAAAAAGGTATCATTGGACTGAATGATACAAGGAAATTAATGTGCGGTAGATCAAGTGGGAAAGATCTTCCCATAGAAGAAAGATATAGACGTCTTAAGGTCCAAGTTAATTTACTTAAAGCTGAGAATGAATTGCTAAAAAAAATCGACATCCTAGAAAGAAGGCTGATAAAGAAAAAATAGTATTAATAGCAGAAGAAAAATATCTTCTTATAAATTCACAAATTAAAAAATATAAACTCACAAATATGCTTAGCCACTTGTGCAACGTGTCTGGGGTATCCCGTTCAGGTTATTATAACTATTTCTCAGTTAGTTCACAGGCCGTTAGAGATAAACGTGATAATTATGATCAAACAGTTGGAGAGACTATCTTAAAGGCATATAACTTTAAAGGTCGCAAAAAAGGAGCAAGGCAAATCAAAATGACATTAGAAGGTGAATTTGGAATCGTTTACAATCTGAAACGTATCCGTAGGATAATGAAAAAATATCAAATAGTATGTCCTATTAGAAAAGCAAATCCCTATAGAAGGATGATGAAGGCTACCCTTGAACATGCTGTTTTACCAAATATATTAAATAGAAATTTCAAGCAAAATATACCTGGCAAGGTGTTGCTTACAGACATAACCTATTTGTTTTATGGAAAAGGAAATAGGGCCTATTTATCAACGATTAAGGATGCCTCTACAAATGAAATACTGGCATATAATGTGTCAGCTAATATTAAGATGGATATAGCCACTGATACTATACTAAAGCTAAAAAAGAACAAGAATATTAAAATACCTAAAGATGCATTTATTCACTCAGATCAAGGCTGTCATTATACAAGTCCAATCTTCCAAAAGCTCGTTAAAAGTTGTGGACTAGGACAATCTATGTCGAGACGGGGGAACTGTTGGGATAACGCACCACAGGAATCATTCTTCGGTCATTTCAAAGATGAGGCAAACATAAAAGAGTGTCAAACATTAGTAGAGTTAAAGAAAGAAATTAAAAAATATATGATTTATTATAATAGATATAGATATCAATGGGATTTAGAAAAGATGACTCCTGTTCAATACAGAAATCATCTCCTTAATTTAATATAAGTTTTTTTAAATTGTC
>NZ_JAHLEF010000096.1 GCF_018861755.1 Clostridium sp. CF012
TAATAACTCAACTTTCGCATATGATTTTTCTAGGCGGTAGCCTGTAGTATCTGCATTTTTAGCAAAAAAAGCAGAAGAACATTCCCTTATTTGGTATAATTGATTCACTACTAACAACAACCAGAAGGGGATGTTCTTCATGAATACAATTATAACAAAAAATGATACTGAAAAACAGTTTAAATCTACTATTACTACTTTTTTTCATAAAAATAAAATTAATTCTTTATTAAGGCAATCAAATTTTTCTAAAGAAAAAGGATTTTCTTGTGGTGCAATATTTAAATTTATTTTTATGTTAGTATTTACAGGCAAAAATTTATTTCGCACATTAGATTCTAAAAATACAGAAACTTTTTTTGCCAAAGATACTGTGTATAGATTTTTAAATTCTGCACATTTTAATTGGAGAAAATTTTTACTATTATTATCTTCTTCAATAATTAAAAATGAACTTGAAGAATTAACTTCACCTGATAGAGTAAATGTTCTAATTGTTGATGATTCCTTTTATAGCAGAACAAGGAGCAAATCTGTAGAATTACTAGCAAAAGTATTTGATCATGTAGATCATAAATACAAAAGGGGATTCAGAATGCTTACTCTAGGCTGGTCTGATGGAAATACCTTTCTTCCTTTAGCATTTACATTACTAAGCTCAGCAAAGGAATCGAACCGTATATGTCCAATAAATCCAACTACAGACAAGCGAAGCAATGGTTATAAAATAAAAGCTGAAGCTATAAAAAAATCACCAGACGCAATGATTGATTTGTTAACCCAAGCGTTAGCTTATGCAATACCAGGTACTTATGTTTTATTTGATAGTTGGTTCACTTATCCTAAAACCTTAATAAAAATTTTGGAACTCAAGTTACATACAATAGCTATGGTTAAAGCTATGCCAAAAGTTTTTTACACTTATCAAAATAAAAAATTGAATTTAAAATCTTTATATTCTACATTGAAAAAGAAACGTGGCAAAGCTAAAATAAAGGCCTCTGTAATCGTTGAAATTGGAGTAGACTCACAGGCTACGCCTATAAAATCCAAAATAGTGTTTGTTAAGAATCAAAATAAAGCTAAAAGTTGGCTAGCAATAATCTCAACAGATATAACATTAAGTGACGAAGAGATTATAAGAATATATGGAAAACGATGGGATATAGAAGTTTTCTTTAAAATGAACAAATCATTTTTGAGCCTTGCTAAAGAATTTCAAGGACGCTCTTATAATTCAATGGTTGCACATACTACTATTGTGTTTACAAGATACATTATGTTATCAATGCAAAGCCGAAACAATGAAGATTTACGTACTATAGGTGGCTTATTTTTTAACTGTTGTGATGAACTTCAAGACATACAATTTTTTGAGGCTATTCAAGTTATTTTAAGTTTACTTAAAAATGCG
>NZ_JAHLEF010000097.1 GCF_018861755.1 Clostridium sp. CF012
ACTTGCATGTGTTAGGCACGCCGCCAGCGTTCGTCCTGAGCCAGGATCAAACTCTCAATTTAAAAGTTTACACTTTTTATTTGAAATGAATAATCTGCGCCAACTGTTAAGTTGGTTAGCAAGCTCATTACATACTTTTTAGTCTTACGACTAAAATTACTTCTTTATCTAAAGTAATTAACTGGTCAAGCGAAATATTATTCCGCTATTTTACCTATTTCTCTGTTTAATTTTCAAAGACCAACTTGTTTTGTCATCATGTGACGACAAGGAGTATCTTACCATAACAAAGTTATTGCATATTGAGGTTATAGTTCGTATACTTAATTTATTCCTATTTTTCTCCACTATTCATAATTAATCCTAGTCATATCTCATACTGATACACTAGGATAAGTATATAGTTTCTTGTACCATATTTTAAAGTATTTCATTATACTATATTTTCTTATTAATAACTACTAAGTATTTATTTAACTGTTATACTGTAGTAAAGGAGTTGATATTATGAGTTATGAACTATTAAAAACAATTATAAAAACCACTGCTAATATGGTTTTTTTTGGAGGAGCGGGCGTATCTACAGAAAGTGGCATTCCTGATTTTCGTTCTACTGATGGTTTATATACCATAAAAACCGATTTAAAATTTCCTCCTGAAGTTATTTTAAGTCATTCTTTTTTTATAAATAATACTGAGGACTTTTTTCAATTTTATAAATCTAATATGATTTTTCCAGATGTAGTACCTAATGATGCACATAATACATTAGCTAAGCTGGAAGAAAAAAATAAATTAAAAGCTATAATCACCCAAAATATTGATGGTTTACATCAAATGGCGGGTTCTAAAAGTGTATATGAACTTCATGGCTCTGTGCATAGAAATTACTGTATGAAATGCAATAAATTTTTCGATTCAAATTATATATTAAACAGCAAAAATATAATTCCTAAGTGCGATAGTTGTGGTAACATTATAAAACCTGATGTAGTCCTTTATGAAGAAGCTTTAGATATGGATATTTTAGAACGTTCTATTAAAGCAATAAGTATAGCTGATACATTGATTGTGGGTGGCACTTCTCTTGTGGTATACCCTGCTGCAAACTTGATAAAATATTTCAGAGGAAATAATTTAATTCTTATCAACAAGTCCTCTACCCCTTATGATAAACAAGCAAATTTGGTTATTAATGAAAGTATAGGGAAAGTTTTAAGTACTGTATGTGAATTTTAATTTATTTTTTACGCAAAATAAAAACCACTAAGTTAGACTTAGTGGTTTTTTTCTTACCTGGCGACAACTTACTCTCCCACAAGGTCACCCCTGCAGTACCATTAGCGCATTGAAGCTTAACCTTCGTGTTCGGTATGGGAACGGGTGTTACCTTCATGCCATAATC
>NZ_JAHLEF010000098.1 GCF_018861755.1 Clostridium sp. CF012
TGGGAGAGTAAGTTGTCGCCAGGTTTACATGGTTTACTAGCTCAGTTGGTAGAGCACATGACTTTTAATCATGGTGTCCGGGGTTCGATTCCCCGGTAAGCCACCAAAAAAACACTTCTTTATGAAGTGTTTTTTTTATTGTTGAGAGTTAAGGAAAATTTAAAGATTTTCAACTAGCATATTTTGGTGCAATTAAATTATGAGTGAAATTCAGTATTTAAATAAATTTAGCTTATTGATTTTGTTTTTTTACTAATTTTATGGTATCATAATAATGAAAATATATAATTTTAAAGGAGAGTAATTATGGAGAATAAAGTTTTAGCTATAGTAAATGGAAATGAAATAACCGAAAAAGATATAGAGAGATCATTATTAAGGTTTCCACAGGAAACACAAGAGTACTACAAAACAGAAGAAGGTAAGAAACAATTCCTAGATCAAATCATAAATTTTGAATTAATATACAATCATGCTCTTGATAGCAATATGAAAAATGACCCAGAATATATAGAACAAATAGCTATTATAGAAAAAGAAGTTTTAACACAAATAGGTGTAAAAAGCATAATGACAGATGTAGATATAACTGAAGATGAAATTCAAAAATACTATGAAAGTAATAGTGAGATGTTTAAAAGTGAAGAGACTGCATCAGCTAAACATATATTAGTAGACACTTTGGATCAAATGAAAGAAATTAAATCAGAAATAGATAATGGAATGTCTTTTGAAGAAGCCGCTAAAAAATACTCTAAATGTCCATCATCAGCTCAAGGTGGAAGTTTAGGTAGTTTTACTAGAGGTAGAATGGTTCCTGAATTTGAAAAGGCGGCCTTTGAATTAGAAGTTGGTGAAATAAGTGAACCTGTTAAAACTCAATTTGGATATCATTTAATACAATTAGATGAGAAAAGTTCACAAGATGTTAAATCTTTGGAAGAATCTAAGCAGATGATTGTAAAAAACATTTTAAATCAAAAACAAAACGAGAAATATATAAGCACTGTAACGGAATTAAAAAACAAATATACTGTAGAATTAAAATAGAAGTATATATTTATAATTTTATATAAAAATGAGTTTTATATAAGTAAAAACCAATATTATTGTTAATATTGGTTTTTACTTATACTATAATGGGTATTTATAATATTTAAACTCAAAGATTTATAAAAAATTCAAATTAATACATAAAAGTGTTGACAAAATAAAAGATACCTAGTAGAATAGTAGAAGTCGTCACTTGATGACAAAACAAATTGGTCTTTGAAAATTAAACAGAGAAATAGGTAAAATAGCGAAATAATATTTCGTTAGACCAGTTAATTACTTTAGAT
>NZ_JAHLEF010000099.1 GCF_018861755.1 Clostridium sp. CF012
CGGATTGCTCCCTTTATTTACGACATTTTCTAACGAATACTAACTAATTTATAGATTTCCTTATAAATTCATTTGGACTAATATAATTTAAGCTTCCATGTATTCTTTCTTCATTGTAGAACTTTATATATTCATCAATAAGCATATATCCATGAGTAAAGTTTCTAATCTCATTCCAAGCTATACACTCTTTAGAAAGAAGAGAATGAAAAGATTCAATGTGAGCATTATAGTTTGGTGAATTTGTTGGAATTAGCTCATGATATATATTCTTTATTTTACAAAAATGTTCAAATCTGATGGAAGTAAATTGTGGACCATTATCACTTCTTAAAATAATATTAGAGGTTACACCATTTTCAATAAGAGCTCTTTCTACAGCTTTAAGAGCATCATTAGTGGTTGCGGTTTTAGTTATTTCTCTACCAACAAGTTTCCTAGAACACACATCAATGATATCCGTAAGCATTATAAACTGGCCGTTTAAGGCCTTAACATACTTTATATCTATTTGCCATAGTTGATTTATCTCACTTACTTTTCTTGCGACAGCAAGATGACCTTGCTTAGTATGTTTTACATATGGTAGAAGTAATCCTAATTTCTTAGCTAGTCTATAAATTTTTTTAGCGTTTACTTGTAATCCATGATTTTTGCGAAGAATTTTAGTGATTTTCTTATAGCCATAGAAGGGAATCTTTTCACATGCTTGATGTAGCAATGTTTCAATAACTGAGTCGTCCACTATACAATTGTTTATTCCGTAGGAAAATCCAGGAACAGGTCTACCGACCTTACATTTTGGCTCATGTTCATTCTTTATAGACTTTTTTTTAGGATAGAAAGTGGATCTTGATATTTGCAGCAATTTACAAGCTCTAGATATTTTCATGCCCTTTTGATTATATTCCTTAGCTAGAGCCAGTTTTTCATCTACTTTAGGTAATTCTTTTTTTTTAATAAATCCTGAAGCATGTCAAGTTCTAATTCTTTTTTACCAATTAGTTCTTTCAGTTTCCGATTTTCACTTTCCAAGGCCTTTTCTTTGATACTTGAGTGATGGTCCTTGGGTTGTGTGGCGTTAATTACACCAAGTTGATGCTTAAAAGTAGATAGAGTGGATGATGTTAATTCATATTTTTTGCAAACTTGAGCATGTGTAAACCCATGATTTAATTCTTCTACAATTTTAATTTTATCTTCTAGGGTAAACCTTCTTCTAGCCATATTTCTAACCTCCATCGTATATTCTTATATTAACATGCTCGTTAGAAACTGTCGAAGACTGTTATGGGGTCAGAATG
>NZ_JAHLEF010000100.1 GCF_018861755.1 Clostridium sp. CF012
AGAGAAAAGGGAGTAGGACCGGATGTTATAGTAGGAATAATGGTAGAACGTTCTATTGAGATGATAGTAGGGATAATGGGTATACTAAAAGCAGGAGGAGCGTATTTACCAATAGATCCAGAATATCCGGAGGATAGAGTAAAATATACGCTTGAGGACAGTAAAACCAATATAATGCTAACTCAAGGTAAACTTATTAATAAAGTAGAATTTAAAGGAGTAATAATTGATTTAGAAGATGAGGATGTATATGACCAAAATATAAAAAATTTAGATTATATAAATAAGAAAAAGGATTTGGCGTATATTATATATACATCAGGAACAACAGGTAAACCTAAAGGTGCAATGATTGAGCATAAAAATGTAGTTAGATTAATGTTTAATGATAGAATACAATTTGATTTTAATGAAAAAGACGTATGGACAATGTTCCATTCTTATTGTTTTGATTTTTCTGTTTGGGAAATGTACGGGGCATTACTTTATGGAGGAAAACTAGTTTTAATTTCAAAAAATAAGGCAAGAGATACATCGGAATATTTAAAGATTTTAAAAGAAGAAAAAGTTACTGTATTAAATCAAATTCCAACACCATTTTATAATCTTATGAATAAAGAATTAGAAAACAGTAATAATGAGCTTAAATTAAGGTATGTGATATTTGGTGGTGAAGCATTAAAGCCTGAAATGTTAAGAGGTTTTATAAAAAAATATCCAAAAACAAAATTAATTAATATGTATGGAATAACAGAAACAACAGTTCATGTTACATTTAAGGAAATAAAAGAAGAAGATGTTAATTTAAAAATAAGTAACATTGGAAAACCTATACCAACTTTATTAACGTATATAATGGATAAAAATTTAAAACTTCAACCGATAGGTGTACCAGGAGAATTATGTGTTGGTGGAGATGGGGTTGGAAGAGGATATTTAAATAAGAGAGAATTGACAACAGCAAAATTTGTAACCAATCCATATAAAGTAGAGGAGAAAATCTATAGGTCTGGTGACCTGGCAAGAATGCTTTCAAACGGAGATATGGAATATTTAGGAAGAATAGATCATCAAGTTAAGATAAGGGGATTTAGAATAGAGCTTGGAGAAGTAGAAAGCAGTCTATTAAAAATAGAAGGAGTAAAAGAAGTAGTAGTATTAGACAAAGAAGAAGAAGGAAGTAAATATCTATGTGCATATTATGTTGGAGAAAAAGAATATAGTGTAGGTGAATTAAGAGAAGAACTGAAAAAATCTCTACCAGAGTATATGATTCCATCATACTTCATAC
>NZ_JAHLEF010000101.1 GCF_018861755.1 Clostridium sp. CF012
CGCGGTGAATACGTTCCCGGGCCTTGTACACACCGCCCGTCACACCATGAGAGTTGGTAACACCCGAAGTCCGTGAGGTAACCGTAAGGAGCCAGCGGCCGAAGGTGGGATCGATGATTGGGGTGAAGTCGTAACAAGGTAGCCGTAGGAGAACCTGCGGCTGGATCACCTCCTTTCTAGGGAGTAGATGTATTGACTTCGGTCGATGCAATAGAAGAATTTAATTATTCTTCAAAATATCTATTGTAATTACTCGTTCCTATTTCTCTGTTTAATTTTGAGAGACTAATTATATTAACTCTTAGGAGCTAATTAATTAATAGTTTTTCTTAAAATGTTCTTTGAAAATTGCACAGTGTATAAAGTTATTTTAAAAAGATTTAGATCCACGTGAGTGGTTATAGGTTAATTTATTATGATTTCGCAAAATTAATATTAAGCAACAAAACCGTCTATGTAAATAGACAGAATCAAAGGTCAAGCTACAAAGGGCGCATGGCGAATGCCTTGGCACTAGGAGCCGAAGAAGGACGCGTTAAGCTGCGATAAGCTTTGGGTAGGCGCAAATAGCCTGTGATCCAAAGATTTCCGAATGGGGGAACCCACATAGTAACAACTATGTACTGCATACTGAATAAATAGGTATGCAGAGGTACACCCGGGGAACTGAAACATCTAAGTACCCGGAGGAAGAGAAAGAAATATCGATTTCCTAAGTAGCGGCGAGCGAAAGGGAATGAGCCCAAACCTAAGTCTTTGACTTAGGGGTTGAGGATAGATCATAAATACTGCAATTCTTTAATTGAAGATAGCTGGAAAGCTGCTCCGCAGAAGGTAATAGGCCTGTAAATGAAAAGGAAGAACAGTCAGATCTAATCCAGAGTACCACGAGACACGTGAAACCTTGTGGGAAGCTGGGAGGACCACCTCCCAAGGCTAAATACTACCTAGTGACCGATAGTGAAGAAGTACCGTGAGGGAAAGGTGAAAAGAACCCCGGAAGGGGAGTGAAATAGAACCTGAAACCGTGTGCCTACAACCGGTCGGAGCACTTTATATGTGTGACGGCGTGCTTTTTGTAGAACGAGCCAACGAGTTACGATATGTAGCAAGGTTAAGTACTTAAGGTACGGAGCCGAAGGGAAACCAAGTCTGAATAGGGCGTATAGTTGCATGTCGTAGACCCGAAACCGGGTGACCTATCCATGGCCAGGATGAAGCGGAAGTAAAATTCCGTGGAGGTCCGAACCACGTTGGTGTTGAAAAACCATGGGATGA
>NZ_JAHLEF010000102.1 GCF_018861755.1 Clostridium sp. CF012
TGTATAGTAGGATAAAATTAAAGGAGAGAGATTATTATGCTAAAAGGACAGTTAAAAATAGAAGTTAACAAATACCATAATTTATATTCATTAATTATACCTAAAGAGAATATTTTAAAACAAATCAATGACCTGGTGGATTTTTCTTTTGTTTATGATGAGTTAATGGTTAATTATAGTACATCAATGGGCAGAGGTGCCATTGATCCTATTTTGCTATTCAAATATTTGCTTTTAAAAATAATTTACGAATTATCTGATGAAGATGTTGTTGAACGGACTCTTTATGATATGTCTTTTAAATACTTTCTAAATCTAGCTCCAGAAGAAACAAATTTAATAAATTCAAGTACATTAACCAAATTCAGAAAGCTGCGCCTTAAAGATATGAATTTACTAGATTTACTAATTAATAAAACAGTAGAAATTGCTATAGCAGAAGGTGTTTTAAAAAGTAAAGCAATAATAGTTGATGCTACGCATACAAAATCACGCTACAATCAAAAGTCAGCACAAGAAGAATTATTGGAACGCGCAAAAAACTTACGTAAAACATTGTATGGGATAAAACCAGAAATTAAAGAAGAGTTGCCAACTAAAGTTACAACTGGAGTACTTGAGGATATTTTGGAGTACTGCAGATTATTAATAGACAGCATAAATGCTAAGCCAGAACTTGCGGTAAACCCAGCTGTAAAGATCAAATTAAATTATTTAACTGAAGCTTTTAATGACGACTTAGAAAATTTAAAACTATCAAAAGATGAGGATGCAAGAACAGGTCATAAAACTGAAGATAGCTCTTTTTTTGGTTATAAATCGCACCTTGCAATGAGTGAAGAACGTTTAATTACGGCTGCTGTAATTACTACTGGAGAAAAGAGTGATGGAAAAGAATTAATAACATTAATAGAAAAAAGTCAAGAAGCTGGGGTAGATGTTAATGAAGTTATTGGAGATACAGCTTACTCAGAGAAGAAAAATTTAGAATATGCTAAAGAAAATAAAATTGCACTAATATCAAAACTAAATCCTGTAATTTCACAAGGAACTAGAAAAAAAGAAGATGAATTTGAGTTTAATAAAGATGCAGATCTATTTGTATGTCCGGCAGGACACATGGCTTCTAGAAAAGCAAAACAGGGCAAGAAAAACGTTGGCCAAAATCAAGTTATAACTTATTATTTTAATGTAGATAAATGCAAAAACTGTGCTAAAAAGAATGGGTGTTATAAAGAAGATGCAAA
>NZ_JAHLEF010000103.1 GCF_018861755.1 Clostridium sp. CF012
TTCTTGAGTCCAATAAATAGCTCCACTTTTATCTTTTGCTACTCCAACTCCAATATCAGTAAAGTTCTTACTTAAAATATTAGCTTTGTGTCCTGGCGAATTCATCCAAGAAGTCATTACTGAAGATGCTGTTTGTTGACCCATTGCAATGTTTTCACCAGCTGCTTTATATGTAATACCGAATTGTTTCATCATGTCAAAAGGTGAACCATAAGTTGGTGATGTATGATCGAAATAGTTTTTAGCTATCATATCCTCTGACTTAGTTCTAGCTACGTTTGAAAGCTTAACATTATCAGTTAAAGGAGCTAGTCCTTGTTTTGATCTTTCCTGATTAACTAATGTTACTACTTCTTTTTCTAATTTGCTATTTGCTGTTGAAGTTGATGCTGTTGGGGTTGTTGTTGCCTTTGTAGCAGTCGTCTTTGCAGGAGTTGCCTTTGTAGTCGCTGCTTTGACAGGAGCAGTTTTTGTAGGTGCTTCCTTTATAGGCTTCGCCTTGCAAGGAGTCGTTGCCTGAGCCTTAGCTGCCACACCCTTTGGAACTGCAATCCCGGACTTAGCACATAAGGCTTGTATACTCTCTACTGAGTTACCTTGTTTTACTGTACTACAATCTTGTGCGTACACCGTTGAACCTATTCCTGTTGTTGCTAAAATACCTAAAGTTAATATTAATGCTCTTAAAGATTTCTTCATCTTTTGTACCTCACCCTCTAATTTTATTATACAAAGTATGCTTTTTTTCTTTGTATACCTATACTAACATCTAAATGAGGTTTGCGGTTTATTTGTTTGTGGAAATTTTGTAATATTATGTCGTAATTTCATATAATTTCAGTCAAACAGGAATAAAATACATAATAGTGCTAATGTAACTATTCATTCCTACTACTAAGCCTTAAACTCAGTCCCATCTGTAGTGTAGTATCACCTAAAGTAGAACAGCTTAATGTTACAGTTTGTGTTGAACTATAGGTTCCTGCAGTAACGTTGAAAACTGGTGCTGATACTTGAAATCTAGTAATAGTACTACTTGTAGAATCCACCTATATTTCGCTTTACGAATAAACCAGACGTTGTAAGAACAGAATCTGTCCATCCCCCAGTTGTACTAGCACCTGGTTTTAAAGCAGATGCTGCTTCGCTTTTATCACATAATGACCAGTTAACCCAACTTATTTTTTTATTAGCCATATAGTTGATCCACTGTTGAGATGCATTGATA
>NZ_JAHLEF010000104.1 GCF_018861755.1 Clostridium sp. CF012
TTATGGCATGAAGGTAACACCCGTTCCCATACCGAACACGAAGGTTAAGCTTCAATGCGCTAATGGTACTGCAGGGGTGACCTTGTGGGAGAGTAAGTCGTCGCCAGGTAACAAAAAACCACTAAGTCTAACTTAGTGGTTTTTATTTTGCGTAAATATAAAATCCAATTTAATAAACATTACAAACTTTGTGCTATCCATCCCACCCTTTCAGGTGTGGGATGGATAGGATTTTCAGATACTCAACATAAGGAGTAAAAAATGGTAATAAATGTATAAAATATTTATAATATACAAAACAACACTATATAAAATATTATTTTGTATAGTGTCCAAGGTATATGAGAAAATATTAATACCTATTGTATAAGTGAGACTATTAAAAGACATGTAAGAACGAAAACAAGATAGAGTAAAAATGAAATGATTAAGGAATTTAGGATAACTGAATATTCACTCTTAAATTCATTAGAGGGTAAGTCTAATAAGACTGGAATAAGGTTTTTTATTGAAACTAATACTTATAAATGGATTGGATTAAAGATTGAAACGATGCTTGATAAAAATAACCAATATGAGATAGATGATTTGAAGAATAAAATAATTTTCTGTAGAGTTAGAAGAAAATTTGTACGAGGGAAATATAAGTATATACTTCAAATAATATTAGAGGGAGTAGTTCCTCTAATATTAAATAATGATAAAAACTCCTTCAGTGTGTAAGGCGTTTTTGTGGTTTTCCCTCTATTAATGCATTTGATAATTTGTAGCACCTTCAATTGACTCTACAGGGTTTAAGTTAATATTCAAAATACTTAGCCATGTGTATCGGAATGAGGAATGTCTAATTATTTAAACATATACGTAGCAATATGAAGATAATCTAGCTAGGGCACGTATGTGATTAAAATATGCTCTTATTTATGTGATAGAATACTCCTTGTCGTCACAAACGATTGGAGCTATAAGCTAGATGTTAATTACTATTTAATTTATTTTAAATGAAAATAAGTTTTAAAAAGTTGTTGACAAAGAAAGAAAAACCTAGTAGAATAGTAGAAGTCGTCACTTGATGACAAAGCAAATTGGTCTTTGAAAATTAAACAGAGAAATAGGTAAAATAGCGAAATAATATTTCGTTAGACCAGTTAATTACTTTAGATAAAAAAGTAATTTTAGTCGTAAGACTAAAA
>NZ_JAHLEF010000105.1 GCF_018861755.1 Clostridium sp. CF012
CTTACGGTTAAGTTTATATTTTGTCTCTGCCGTATGTCTATGCCGTATTTTTAATCTTTCCACATTGTATAACGGTTGTCCCTGTAATATAGTTGCACTTTCTTAAAAGTTTTTTGTTAAGCCATGAAATAATATCCACATATTATAGAAGCGAATGAAAATTTACTTTAAGTGGCTACTTAACAATTTAGTAACCTTATATGATATTGCTTCATATATTAGTATAGTAAAAATGTTTGAAGGGAGCCTTTTATGTTTTATTGTCCAAAAAATTATAACGATCCTTATTCTTTATGTAGAGATAACTCTATTTATAGGGAAAACTCTCTATGTAGTGATAACTCTCCATATAGGGTTGCAACCATGAATTCGTATATCAGAGTTCTTCATTCTTCACCTAAATCCCCAGCTGTTGATGTGTATATTAACGATATATTAAAGTTCAGAAATCTTACGTATGGTACTTTTACGGATTATGTGGAGGTTATGAGCGGTGATTACAATATAAAATTGTATCCTGCTGGCACTAAAATTACACCTGTACTTAATAAAAATATTTTTATCCCGAAAGAAAAAATTTATACGGCCGCAGCAATTGGAACTTTGCCAAACATTGATGTGCTACTAGTTTTAGAACCTAAAGTTAATAATCCTTCTAATAATGCTTATATTAAATTTGCTCACTTATCGCCCAATGCTGGCGCTGTTGATGTAACCCTCCCGGACGGTAAAATTCTTTTTAAGAACGTTAAATACAAAGAATCTACTGATTATATAGAGGTTCCGCCTGGAACCTATACATTAGAAGCTAAACCTACAGGTACCCAAACTACTGCTTTATATGTCCCAAATGTAAGATTAAAATCTCAACGTTTTTATACCGTATATGCTATAGGCCTCGTGGGCGGCAACCCAGGCCTTCAAGCTTTAATTCCACTAGATGGTAGTTCTTATTTAGATTTAAGGGAAGACTAATTAAAAATACCAAGCGAATATTCGCTTGGTATTTTTTTAAACTGTTTTATTAGGATGCTAGGGATTTTACTCTTATTAAATCTGAATAAGCACTATATACCTTAATTCCACGGACCATCTTATATGATCTTATGCTATAGTAATAGTTTTTATTCGAAGTAAGACCAATACTATTATACTTCGTAATTTTTGGTGCCGATATTAAGACGTATGGAC
>NZ_JAHLEF010000106.1 GCF_018861755.1 Clostridium sp. CF012
ATATTTAATATAAATGATTATGCGGAGTACTATACATCATTGCAAAGAATTTATTATTATAGTATTAAAAACATACTTAATTCTACGAATGATATTATTTTTATACTGTTTATGATTCAAGTTATACAAAGTGAGAAAGATGAAAACGAGAAAATTTCTGAGTTGTATGGCGAATTGTACAAATCATCTGAAGAATTGAAAGTTATAAATATTCAATTACAAGATTATGCTAGGAAATCACAAGAAGCAGCTAAAATTAAAGAAAGAAATAGGCTAGCAAGGGAAATTCACGACACTATTGGACATACACTTACTGGTATAGCAATTGGATTAGAAGCATGTATAGAATTATCAGAATTCAACATTAGTAAGATGAAGATTCAGATGTTAAAAATATCAGAGCTTGCAAGAAAAGGGCTTTTAGATGTTCGAAGATCTATGAATGAGCTAAGACCGGATGCACTTGAAAGATTTTCGTTAATTGAAGCAATTTCAAAGTTGTCTGAAGATATAAATGAGTGTACAAATACTAAAGTAGAGATTCAAATTACAGGACAAGCTCCCAAAATGGGCGCGGATGAAGAAGAAACAGTTTATAGAATAGTTCAAGAGGGAATAACAAATGCAGTGAGGCACGGGGCGGCAAGTGAGATTATAGTAGCTTTAGAATTTGCAGAAAATAAGTTGCAAATCAAAATAATGGATGATGGAATAGGAGTTGGTGAAATTAAAGAAGGGTTCGGATTAAGGCATGTTGAGGAAAGGGTAGAAATGCTTGGGGGAAAAGTGCATTTTTGGGGAGTACCATCGGAGGGATTCATTATTTCTGCTTACTTACCTATAAGGAGGAAAATTAAAAATGATTAAAATATTAATTGCAGAAGACCAAGATATTATTAGCCAAAGTCTAGAGATAATTCTTGGCAATAAGCCTGATTTAAAAGTAGTTGGTGTGGCAGAGGATGGCGAAAAAGCTGTTAGATTGGCTCAAAAACTAATCCCAGATATTATCTTAATGGATATACGTATGCCTGGAATAGATGGAGTAAAATGTATAAAGATTATCAAAAAAGTATTACCACAAATAAAGATTATAGTACTTACAACCTTTGATGATAATGAATATGTGTTTAATGCTTTAAAATATGGGGCAAGTGGCTACCTATTAAAGGGTCTAGCT
>NZ_JAHLEF010000108.1 GCF_018861755.1 Clostridium sp. CF012
TCAATTTTTAAGAATAGTAAATATATTAAATGTCGTATCATGGCTGGCGAAAAGCGTATGAATGCAACATAATATATGGTAATATGTGAGATAATGGTCAAAATTGTCTTTTATAATTTATATTATTATATGGCTATAAAATCTATTTAAATATGTATATAAAAATGGGGGTAATAGCGTGGGGTATGCTTTTAATAACAAAAAGGTTAAAAATATAATTGAAACGGTTTCTGGTTTAACAGAAAGAGTTGTATCTAGAAAATGTATTGAAGAACAGAGTAAAGAGATTAAACAACTAAAGGAAGCTAAAATAAATATGGAAGGTGCAATAAAAGCACAGGAAGAATTTATAGTTAACATATCCCATGAACTTAAGACACCGTTAAATGTAATTTTTTCAACTGTACAGTTGTTTGAAATGTATTGTAAGAATGGTTCTATAGTTGAAGAAAAGGAAAAAATTATTAAATATATTAACTCAATGAAACTTAATTCCTATAGGTTATCTAAACTTATAAATAATATAGTTGACTCATCAAAGATTAATGCGGGATTCTTTGAATTGAAGATGTCAAATAATAATATAGTTGAGGTTATAGAGGATACAGTAATGTCAGTTATTAATTATGCTGATAGTAAATGGTTAAATATAATATTTGATACTGATATAGAAGAAAAAATAATTGCATGTGACCCAGAAAAGATTGAAAGAGTAGTATTGAACCTTATATCCAATGCAATAAAATTCTCTGATGAAGGTGATGAAATATTTGTAGCTGTTAAAGATAGGAAAGAATTTGTTGAAATATCAGTGAAAGATAATGGAATTGGTATTGAAGTGGATTACTTGGATATGATATTTGATAGATTTAAGCAAGTAGACAAATCCTTATCAAGAAATTCTGAAGGTACAGGTATTGGTTTAAGTTTAGTTAAATCGATTGTAGAATTACATGGTGGTCGCATGTTTGTTGAGAGTGAATTCGGTAATGGTAGTAAATTTATTTTTACTCTTCCTATAATAAAAGTAATGCAGGAAAATTTAATACTTACTAGTAAGATAAGAAATAAAAGTGAGAATATTAAAGTTGAGCTTTCAGATGTTGGATTATAATTTTCTGTAGTAGATAGCATTATTATTAAACGTTACAATCTAAGGTTT
>NZ_JAHLEF010000109.1 GCF_018861755.1 Clostridium sp. CF012
TATGCCAGATATTAAAATTATAGCAAGACAAGGAAAGTTAAATGGACAAAGTGAAAGAATAGCACTAATCGGAGTTGTATTTTCAGAATTAACATTAATACAATTAGAAGCGGGAGCATTGGTAATTGAAGAATTGCCATTAAGTGCAGAAGATTTTGAATATCTTGATCGTATAAAATAATCACTATAAGGTGCTAACCACACCTTATTTTTCATTCCAAAATAAATAAAAGCGAGGTAAAAAATATATGAATACTACAAAATTAACACTAGAGGATTTTAAAGCAAAAGCAATAAAAAAAATTCAAGATAGAAAAATGAGTATAGATATAGAGGTCGAAGGTTATGGAGTTATTACATTTAATAGACCGACAGAAAATGAACTATTAGCATATGTAGGCAAGTCAAGTGACGCAATAAAAACTGATAAAGACGATAATACAATTAGCCAAGACATGGTGGCGATGCTAGAGTCAGCTAAAGACTTAGTATATTCAGTTTGTGGTTTTTTAAAGGATGCAGAATTTCAAAAAACTTTGGAAGTGATAGATCCATTAGATTCGGTAACAAAAGTTTTTGGAATAAAAGAAACTATGTCTATTGCTGCAGATATAGCAAAAGAATTTATGGATGATAAAACAATGGAAAAGGTAGAAACTGAAATAAAAAACTAATCAGAGTAGGAAGTGGTAAAGGCATAAGACGAGGACCTTTATATTGGGTATCTTACTTTGTGTGCAAAGGAGAAAAACTTAACTACCTACTCAATTTATCAGAAATTGAAAAGATATTTTATAAAGAAAGTATGGCACGAGAGCAAGAGGAATATGTAGATTTTGAAATACAAAAACTCCAAGCATTGCAATCAATGTTTAAAATGTAAGGAGGGGAGAGAATGAGTTCAAAAACAATAGCAACTATTTTAACGCTTAAAGATTCAATGAGCGGTGGAATTTTAAAAGTGTCTAAAAATACTGCAAATATGAGCAAAGAAATGAAAAAGGCTTCCCAGCAATCAGCGATGTTTGCGAATAATGCTAAAAAGAATTTTGAGAAAGCTGGAGATAAGGCGGTAAAATTAGGCATTGCAATGGCAACTTTAGCCGCTGGGTTTGTAATTAAAGTTGGATTTGAGGGTATGAAAGAA
>NZ_JAHLEF010000110.1 GCF_018861755.1 Clostridium sp. CF012
AAAAGTCTACTAACTCTACTCCTTCATTATCAACATAAATATATGATTTTTTTGAATCATCTTTTCCCTTTTCTATTGTTACAGTGTGCAAATCAGATGTTTTGGGTTTTGCATATAAAACAAAGTCACTCTTGCTATCATCATTTGCTACAGTGCTTTCATCTTTTGCCACAGTTTTATCCCCATTTTTTGCTGTTATCTCATTATTAATTAGTGATGTAGTCGGACTTTGAAAAAAAGGATTTTCACTACCGATAGGTTTTTTATAATTCCACTTAAAGTCATCATTATTATTGAGTTTAGGAACACCATAAAACTCTAATATAAGATTTCCTGATACTCCACTGCCCTCAGCTCCAGTTAGTGTTATGCTTTTTATAATTATCTTTTTATCGTAATCTTCTACTTGCTCTATAAAACTTATAAGTTCATCATACACACCCTTAAATTTAAGTGTAACTTCCATTTTATATGCACCAATAATCCTTGAGTCATTAGCGCTCTTACTAGCAGTACTAGTAGTTTCGTTTTTAGAAGTTCCATTAAAGTCGTTTACTAATTTGTCTAATTCATTAGTAGTATTTTTATTTTTATCCTCATTGTTTACAGTTTTTGTCGTATCTACAAGATTGTTTCCACTATTTACTTCTGAAAAAGCTAATACATCTGCTTGAAGATTACTATCTTTAATCATTTTATCTAATACAACTATGATTTTTTCCTGCTCTAGTGATGGAAATAGCATACCTGTTGCATTAAATATTTTAGAATTTAAATTTTTATACTGTTCTTTTCTTTCATTTTCTGACGTTATCTTTGACTTAGCTAAGTTCCATTTTTGTGAATATGAATCTTTACTAGCTTTTAATTCAGTTATCTTTTGATTTTGTTTCATGTAAACAAAATTATAAAACCCATAACACAATAACACTATTAATAAAACTCCTATTAATACTTGTTCTCTTTTAGTTACCTTCATAATTATCAACGTCCTTTAAAGCACACTTCACGCT
>NZ_JAHLEF010000111.1 GCF_018861755.1 Clostridium sp. CF012
CTCTCAATTTAAAAGTTTACACTTTTTATTTGAAATGAATAATCTGCGCCAACTGTTAAGCTGGTTAGCAAGCTCATTACATACTTTTTAGTCTTACGACTAAAATTACTTTTTTATCTAAAGTAATTAACTGGTCAAGCGAAATATTATTTCGCTATTTTACCTATTTCTCTGTTTAATTTTCAAAGACCAATTTGCTTTTATCATTACTCATTTGCAACGACAAGGAATATCTTATCATAACTATATACTTTTGTATTTAAACTAATATTTATATGATAACATTAGTGTTTATTTACTCTATATTACTCAAAAATGCTAACAATTAACTATACTGACACGCCTGAATAAGTGTACATATATTTCTTACTGATTTTCCTTTATAAAAAGAATCATTATTAAATTTTCAGCCCATCAATATTTGTTGATCCTTTGTCTTATTAATTAATTCTGTAGACTTTATCTTAAAGGCTTATAAGAATAATTTATGTTTTAAAAAAATAATCTACCTTCAAAAAACAAAGGGGATTAACATAAATATTTATGTCAATCCTCTTTCAATATATATAAGTAAATATATTTACTTATATATATTATATTTTACTATCATTTATAAAAAACATATTCACATTATCCACAGATATTCACATGATTTATGTTAATAAAAAAATATATTATACAACTTATATATAATACTGGTTTTAAAACTGAAACTCCCACACCTAAAGAGAATGGGCTTTCCGCACAAATTCATTGTAATAATTTATGAAAATAAAAAAACAGTTCAAATAGAACTGTTTTTTTTGGTGGACCTTCAGGGACTCGAACCCCGGACCGACCGGTTATGAGCCGGTAGCTCTAACCAGCTGAGCTAAAGATCCATTTTTTACCTGGCGACGACTTACTCTCCCACAAGGTCACCCCTGCAGTACCATTAGCGCATTGAAGCTTAACCTTCGTGTTCGGTATGGGAACGGGTGTTACCTTCATGCCATAA
>NZ_JAHLEF010000112.1 GCF_018861755.1 Clostridium sp. CF012
GATTTGTTGATGAGAATTAAGTTATTTCCATTGAAATATTTAATTAGGTTTGCTGCTGGATAGACTACAAGAGAGGTACCACCTATAATCAATGCATCAGCGTTACTTATTGACTTAATGGAACTTTCTAAGATATCCATATCTAACCCTTCTTCATAAAGGACTACATCGGGTTTGACAATACCACCACAACTATCACATATTGGAACTATAGATTTGCTAGTTAATATATAATTTAAACTAAAAGATTTGTTGCATTTCATACAAGAATTTCTATGTATAGATCCATGAAGCTCATAAACATTTTTTGAACCTGCCATTTGGTGTAATCCATCAATATTTTGAGTGATTATAGCTTTTAATTTATTTTTATTTTCAAGCTTTGATAATGCAATATGGGCAGCATTCGGTACTGCATCAGTAAAAATCATATTAGTTTTATAAAACTTAAAAAAGTCTTCGGTATGATTTATAAAAAAAGAATGACTCAAAATAACTTCAGGAGAAAATTTTAAGCCATTTTTTACATTATATAAACCTTTTGCGGAACGGAAATCAGGAATGGAACTTTCTGTTGATACGCCTGCACCTCCAAAAAAAACTATATTAGTACTGTTTTTTACAATTGTTTCTAATGATTTGTAACACATAACATCAACCCCTTATATATATTATAACAGTTAAGTGATTAGTAGTTGTTAAATTAAATATAATAGTATGGTTCAATATTAATTAATATAGGACAAGAAACAATATACTTATCCTAGTGTATCAACATAAGGTATTGGAGGATTAATAGTGAATAGTGGAGAAAAATGAGAATAATTTAGTTATATGAACTATAACGTTAATATACAATAATGCTGTTATGATAGAATATTCCTTGTCGTCGTAAGTAAGTGATGATATCGAATATTAAACAATAAATTGGTCTTTGAAAATTAAACAGAGAAATAGGTAAAGAAATGAAATAACATTTTATTTTAACCA
>NZ_JAHLEF010000113.1 GCF_018861755.1 Clostridium sp. CF012
CTATAAACTTAGTTCTTTTAAAAACCGAAAGAATATAGAATGGGGCTACAGGAATCATGGCTATCAAAAAATGGTGCATAAACTTAAAAGGATCTATCGTAATGTTCTTTTCCTTTGAATAATATGCTTCAATTATTCTTTTTCTTTCCCTACACACACTTATTATTAAAAAAATGATATAGGATATATAAACCAAAATAATTATAACTAAATAATATTTATTTCCTGCGTACACAATACTAGAAAGTGAGATTAGCCAAGTCATTAGTATGATAGACGTTACAAATACAAAATAACTAATTGAGAATAATTTTTTTGGTCTTTTTTTAAGCTTCATGTTAATAAGTAAACATATGGATAATACCGATTGTATCACGCCATAAACCAACATAAAAACAAAAAATATTTTTAAGGCGAGATTATTGCCATGATTATTTATATATATTCGCCCATAAGGTATTTTTAATAAAAGAGGCATAAATCCCATTGATAAAACAAAAAAAGGTGTTTTATAAAACTGTACTCTAGAATACTCAAATAAAATATCTATTCCATAAAATTGTTCACTATTTAAATCAGCTATTTTTTTCATAAATCACGCTCCTTTTATCAGCTGATAGTGTTAACACTATCTTTGTTTTCTTTCATTATTAACTAATTTTCTTCTCCACTTTCTACTATTGTTAATTGCACTCCTATTAAACTCATTAGTAAAATTTTCTTAATATTGTTCATCTTATTATGCCCCCCATAAGTATCAATTAAAAATAAGCTAGTGCCTACACCTAATTTAACATTTGATTATATATTTGTATATATTAACACTCTTGTATTAACATCGAATAAAAATCATCTTACTTTATTGTTTAATTAAATTTTTACAACATTTTGCTTTTTAATTACTTATATGTGATTTCTATATTCCTCTATTGAATGTTTAAGTCAATAATGTTT
>NZ_JAHLEF010000114.1 GCF_018861755.1 Clostridium sp. CF012
ATAGATATTATAGAATCTAAGGCTCCATTATCTATAAAAGAACTAGCAATAAACGGTAAAGATTTAATGAGTGAATTTTCTATTAAGCCAGGAACTCAGATAGGTGTTATGCTGAAATTTCTTTTAAACATAGTATTAGAAAACTCGGAGCTTAATACTAAAGAGAAACTTTTATCTATAATTTACGAAAAATATTATAAAAATTGAAATATCGACACAGATTTGTTTATGCAAGATGGATATTACCAAAATAATTAGATGAAAAGTGACATCCTGACTTCAATAGTTGGGTGTCATTTTTTTATCAACTTTCACGTTTCAAACTCTTATTTCACGTCACGCAGGAGAAACTTCATACGAATCTTACTCTTATTTTTTATTCTAGGGAGATTTCATTTTGAGTTATTATAAATATTTAGTATAAAACATTAAATTAGGAACAAAATAAGAGGGCACGTAGAAACGAATGGTTAATTACATGAAAGAAGGTTTGTTTATGAAAACTAATGAAATAATTACTGTGCTAAATGAAAATGGAGAAAAAGTTGATTTAGAACTAATTGATGCTATTAAAATGGATGGAACTGATTATGTAATAGTTGGACCTAAGGATTCAGATGAGGCATATGCTTATAAGTCAGTTGTAGTTAATGGCGAAGTAGAATATAAATCAATAGGTGAGGGCGATGAGTTTAAAAAAGTATTAAAGAAGTATAGCGAACATTAATATCGCAGCTCTGCAAGAGAGGATTTAATCTATATTAAGTAATTAGGAGGTTCTGTATGAAGAGTCGTGAACAAGCTAGTAAAGATAATTCCCGTAATTATATTAACAAAGACACAAAATCGAAAAATCCACATTCTAAAAATCAAATTATTCAATCCATTGAGGAAAGTGCATACAATGATAGTGTTTTTACAACTAACAAAAGTGAGTAC
>NZ_JAHLEF010000115.1 GCF_018861755.1 Clostridium sp. CF012
TTCTTATGCTTCATAATTACGAAGATGTTGTAAATTTGCCTGAAATATTTAAGGTAGTTAACGTTATCGATAATGATTTAGATCTATTGAGAAAAGAAAAATTAGCTAAAAAACAAATGTCTCTTATGAAGAATAATATAAACACAAAGCAGCCACTAAAAACGGTGAGCAGTAGGTTATAAAAAAAGTGGTATAGTACATTTATGTACTATACCACTTTTTCATTTGATTTTGTTATCATTTTTTATTAGATGGTTTTACTTCACAACTATGATTACAGCCTTTACAGCCATTTCCACAGCCACAATCACCATGTGATTGTTTTTTTATATTAGTATATAAGATATATCCAGCTGCGACAACGATCACACCAACAATAATGAATTCCATGGCTACATCACCTCTTTATATTTTATATTACCTCATTATTATGCTTCCAACATTAAATATTATGAAAGAAACTACCCAAGCCAATGTTAATTGGTAACATACAGAAAAAATTGCCATTTTATTTCCGTATTCTTTTTTCATAGTTGCAATTACTGATACACAAGGAGTGTATAATAATACAAAAACTAAGAAACTATAAGCAGATAGTGACGTAAAATGATTAGCTAAAGAATGTGTTAAATTACCACCATATATAACACCCATGGTACCTACAACTACTTCTTTAGCCATAAGACCAGTTAAAAGTGCTACTGAATTTTGCCATGAGGCAAATCCAAGAGGAATAAATATTGGATTTATAAATTTACCTATACTAGCTAAAAAACTAGAGTTTATATCAACCATACCTGTAGTGTTAAAGTTTGATAAAAACCATACTAGTACGGAAATAGAAAAGATTATAGTACCAGCTTTCTTTAAGAAACCCTTACCTTTTGCCCAAGTATGTATTAATAAGCTTTTTAGTTCTGGTAATTGATATTCAGG
>NZ_JAHLEF010000116.1 GCF_018861755.1 Clostridium sp. CF012
ACATTATTTTATGATGATGAAGTTATAAACAATCCTTGTGATAGTTTGGGAGAAAGATCTGTACCTTCGATTATATATGTAGAAAATAGGAAATAGGAAATATATTTTGTTTGTTCAAATTTATAAGGCAATCTCAATAGAGGTTGCCTTATAAATAATTATAAACATTATTTAATGTTATCATTTACGTATTCTTCATCAACCTCGTAAAAAAGATCTTCATTTATAGTTCTGTATGCGTTATAGATTTCGCTAGTTTCTATATTGTACCTTGAGTCATGATTGTCGTTGTACTCATTATTTTGAGGAAGGGTGTACTCATCGCTATAAACATCGCTGTACTCATCATTATAAGGAACATTTAACTCATCATTGTAAAAACCGTTGCAACGAGTGTTGTATTCATCTTTATATGAAAACATTACAGGTGCTACTGGTACTAAATAGTAAGTAGGATAGTAAATTATCATATTCACCCCTCCTATTTGTAGTCTTCGCAGTAGATTTTAAAGTAAGCTCTTGGGAATTTACATAGTGGACAAAATGCAGGTGCTTCTTTTCCAATATGAATATATCCACAATTCATACATTGCCATTTTACATCAGTGTTTCTTTTAAATATCATGCCTGCTTCAAGATTTTCATATATTTTCATAAACCTCATTTCATGATTCCCTTCTACTTCTTGTAATTCCTTATAGAAATTTGCAATTTCAGTAAAACCTTCTGCCCGGGCTTCTTTTTCAAATTGTTTATATAGGTTATTACTTTCATGAGCTTCTCCCTCGGCCGAATCTTTTAAATTATCTGCTGTACTTTTATTCATCTTAAGAAACCTATTAAAAACTTCTCTTGCATGAGCCTTTTCATTGTTCGCAGTAGCTTCAAAAATAGAGGCTATATATTCGTACCCTTCCTTT
>NZ_JAHLEF010000117.1 GCF_018861755.1 Clostridium sp. CF012
CCATACACACATCTAAAAATTCTCTTACACTTTCGCTTTTATAGTCACTTAAAGAATAACACTCTGATAATATATTTGCCCACTTAAAAATATAGCTTTTCATTATTGAAATAGGCATAATGTAATTACATGTATATATGTAATACACTTTTCCCCCTTGATCTTTTATTAAATTTGCATAATCGTCCGTATAAAACATATTTGTTTTATCAATTTTATTAAGAATACCTGTGGGTAATTCTTCTAGATTATTAATACAATTAACTAATATCTTCATTTCATTCACTTCCTTTACAAAATTAAACATTTAAATCTAGACTTAACAATAATAATATTAAAGCAAATCAGCTAAGAGCATTTCAAAATTTATCTTTATGTAAAATACATATATTTCTCTATGAATAAAATAACAAAACAAATATCTTTGATATAATAGAACTCAAAGAAACAATCAATATAGGAGTAATAACACTCATTATTACTCCCATATTCATTAAAGGATATTATTAAGACTACCAATTAATGTTACATAACAAAGGTCAAATCCATCCTTCTTAAGGGGTACATAATTATATTATCTATTTAATAATCTTTATATTTTACCAAGAAATTTCTTCAACGTCCTCACATAGATTATTTTGTGAATAATCTTCCCTTATATTTAAAACCTTCTTTTGATAAAATATTTATTAGATTTTCATTATATAAAATTGTTGTAAATTATTATTGCTTCTTTATAATTACCAATATCTAAACAAACATCAATATTAATCATCTCACTCAATCTTATTTCACGATCATATATAATCTTATAAAGTATATTTATAGAAACTATTTTCACACGGAACTCCGTTAGCG
>NZ_JAHLEF010000118.1 GCF_018861755.1 Clostridium sp. CF012
GCTACATTTATAAATGATGTGTTGTTATAGTTTTTATCAAGTACCTCTTCCTCTGCTAACGTTTTTAAATATCCATTTTTAGCAGATATGAAAATCATTTGATTATCTAAATTATTTTTATATTTAGATACGAAGTCATTTTTAAATGTCTTTGTCGTATCATCTAAAATCATGTCCATGGCTTCAATTATTTCTATACTTGAAAAATCTTCTGTTTTTTCTGTTGTATCTATTAGATCTGTTTTGAATGTAGTTAAACTATTGATACCTAACGCAATTTTAACTACACCATCATCATTTATAAGCACAAATTTGCCCTTTTTAATCTCTGCATTGACATCCATTGGTTCAATAACACTTTTTAAATTAGGTACAATCATATAGGTAGCTCCACGCTTTACATTTGCACCCGCTAAAAGTCCTAAAAGTGTTGGAATTATTTCTTCTGAATCCTGTTCTCCTCTTGCATCCTTAAAGGTTACTTTTGTTTTAAATAAGTCAACTACTCCTTCATTATCAGGAAGAACTGTTGTATCTGTTACAATAGACTTATAAGTTTTCTTTTGTTCTCTTATTTGTTCTGTCCATGTTGGAATGGCTTCATAGTCAATCTTCTCTCCTACGGTTGAAGTCCATCCACTTTTCAATGTAGCAACTAATGTCAAGGCACTTGCAATTGTACCTAAAATATCTATTCGCACTACTGTAACTAGGTTTGGAGCTCCTACCATTGCATCCTTAATATATTGCAAATTTTCCGGTGTATATTTTAAAATATCTGCTACAACCTCTGTTAGTAGCTTGTATTCCTTTGTTTTAAATGTAATGTCTGTTGAATCTCTTAAGATTAAGAT
>NZ_JAHLEF010000119.1 GCF_018861755.1 Clostridium sp. CF012
GTCACTCCCCCGAGTATTAATTTTCTATCATTAACTAATCTGTGAACATCATATCCCATTCCTATTCTCAAGCGAATCACCTCTTTTCAATTTAATTTATAAAGATTTCAAATATGTGTTATATATTTGAATTTAATATATACTTATGTGCCTAATATACCATTTCACGAGATGGTAATCAAGAAATTTTATTAGGGAGATATATTGCAGCGACCTAGGAGAGGATTTAACACTTTAGACGTAGTAAATACAAGTGATATTATAGAAAATAAGTTATTAACATGTTATCAACAAAACTGTGGATAATGTGCATAACTTAATAATTAAATATTGAATTATTTTATTTAATAGACAAATATTTACATGTTATCTTCCACGATATACATAATAACGACAAATAACTAATCATTAACAGCAGCTCCACAAGTTATACACAGAAAGGCTGTTGATAATGTGCATAACTATTAAATAGTTCGTAAATTTTAACATATAATTACATATGTTAAATGGGATTGTGGATTAGTAAAACTTAATGTGCACAATCTGTGAGTCTAACTAAAAAAAATAATAAATTTAAAATAATTAGCAAAACAATGTAAATTAAATACAACTTCATAATTAAAAGAGATTACAATTAAATTGGAATAATATATAAAATAATATATAAAATGTATTTATAAGTTTTGTGGCAAAACGTGGCTATAACTAAAATACAATGTGTATAATATAAATTTTAAAAGGATTATAGCTGCGAAATAAGCACTATAGGCCTGAAACATGAAAATGATTACATAGTAGCCTATGTTGCAATTGAGATCATTAGAGC
>NZ_JAHLEF010000120.1 GCF_018861755.1 Clostridium sp. CF012
GATCAATAACTATACCATCAGTTTTATTAAAATATATGGGAAAAAATACAATAATATCAAAATAAAAAGATTATTGTATATATAACATAATAAATATACGTTTTAATATTTGATATTAAGGCGTTTTATTTATTATAAAACATATATTTATTACATGAAATATACAAAAAAACAATAAATATGTTGACAATGTATATTTATACTGATATAATATATTTTGTTGCTACAATATGGAGGGATGGTCGAGTTGGTTTAAGGCACCGGTCTTGAAAACCGACGTACGTGAAAGCGTACCGTGGGTTCGAATCCCACTTCCTCCACCATTTTTTAACAACGTAATATTAGCCTGGAGAAGTACTCAAGTGGCTAAAGAGGTGCCCCTGCTAAGGGTATAGACTGGGAAACTGGTGCGAGGGTTCAAATCCCTCCTTCTCCACCAGAAACATCTAACATTTGTTAGATGTTTCTTTTTTTATATAACAAATTATATCTATATTGGATATGCTATATTGTGAAATACTATTATAATTCATCATTAAATAGTAAGACAATTGTTTCATAAATTTAGAATGAAATATAATTATAGTTATAAGATTTAAAAAATATATTGACATGATATAAACATGCTGATATAATAAATCTTGTCGCATAGGACATGGAGGGATGGTCGAGTTGGTTTAAGGCACCGGTCTTGAAAACCGACGTACGTGAAAGCGTACCGTGGGTTCGAATCCCACTTCCTCCACCATTTTATAACGATATGAAATTAAGCCTGGAGAAGTACTCAAGTGGCTAAAGAGGTGCCCCTGCTAAGGGTATAGAC
>NZ_JAHLEF010000121.1 GCF_018861755.1 Clostridium sp. CF012
ATTAATAGTGAGTGCAGTACCAAGCGACGCAACTACATTTGAAAAACCATATTGATGAAGCGAAATGCAATCCATATATCCTTCTACAATTATTATTGTTCGAGATCTGTTATTTTTAATTACAAAATTTAATCCATAAAGATTTAATCCTTTATGAAATAAGGGAGTTTCCGGTGAATTTAGATATTTAGGTTTCGAATCATCTAAAACTCTTCCACCAAATCCAATCACTTTCCCCATATAATCAAACACAGGGAACATTATCCTATTTCTGAATCTATCATAATAAGATCCCTTAGGACTTTTAATAATTAATCCTATATTAAGTAAATCTAGTTCTGAGTAGCCTTTCTTTTTTAAATATAATAACAATCCATCCCATTTATCAAAAGAAAAACCTAACCCAAATTTTTTCATAGTAGCCTCTGTAATACCTCTGTTAATGAAATATAATTCAGCTTTCTTATCCTTTCTTAAGTTTTCATAAAAATACCTGGCCGTTTCCACATTAATATTGTACATTTTTTTATACATGTCACGTTGTACATTATTTTCTCCATTATCTACTTCTATACTAATGTTAGCCCTTTGAGCAAGTATCCTTGCAGCTTCTGGAAAAGTTACATTTCTATCCTTCATAACATAACTAATTACATTTCCAGCTTCTCCACATCCAAAACATTTATAAATTTGTTTTTCCGTAGACACTGTAAATGATGGACTCTTCTCATTATGAAAAGGACAAAGGCCAGTATAATTTTTTCCTGTCTTTTTAAGTTTTACTCTTACAGATATTACATCCACAATATCATTTTGTTCC
>NZ_JAHLEF010000122.1 GCF_018861755.1 Clostridium sp. CF012
GTTATACTCTTTAAAATAATCTATATCAATGATTAGTAGAGCTAAACTATTTCTTTCTCTTATACTACTCTCCCAAACATCATTTATGTAGATATCAAACTTTCTCCTATTCGGAATCCCCGTTAAACTATCGTTTTCAGACAAAGATAATAATATTTCATTCACTTTTTCTAATTCAATTTGAATTCCTTTTGTTTTTATAACTTCCATTTCTAGTTCCATTGATTTTATTGAATTATTAATTGCTATAGCAGCATAAGACGATAGTGCTTTAACCATTTCAATATGGAATGGTGTAAAAGCATTTTTACCTTTACTTTGTATTGACATTACTCCTATAATCTTCGCATTTACTATAAGAGGACAAAACATAAGTGAATTTATTTCAGCATTGTAATTCAATTTTAGTTGATTGTTAAATGCTCCCTCGTTAATATATCTCGGGAACTCTTTACTAACATCATTAATTATAATCAACTCACCACTCTCAATGCATTTTTCAGTAAAACTTTGTTTATTAGAAAGTGAAAGAGCAGGTATACTTTCCTTTTTACCATTAATAATAGCATCTAAATAATTTATCATAGAGTTGTCCTCATCATAAAGACCAATACAAAAATAAGACAAATCCATGAAATCCTTAATACTTGAATAAAGTATATCTAATATCAAATGTTCATTTAAAGTTGAAGTTATTTTTTGTCCTAGTTCACTAATGATAGATATTTTTTCAACAAGCATTTGTAGCGATTGTGATTCTATTTTTAAGTTTTCATTTTTCTTTATAATTCTATTATTCTC
>NZ_JAHLEF010000123.1 GCF_018861755.1 Clostridium sp. CF012
CAATATAATCCCTCATATACTAAACTATAACTTTGAGGGGATGATGATGTGATTAAAGTAGAAATAAATAATATATGTATGAATTACCACTCCTTAACTGCAGAAACACCTGCTCTAGCGGATATTTCCTTTGGTGTACAAGAAGGTCACTTTTTAAGTATTGTAGGCCCTTCTGGTTGTGGAAAATCTACGCTATTAAATATAATAGCAGGCTTAATTTCTCCGTCATCTGGAGAAATTAAAATTAATAGTAGTGCTGATAGCACAAGTTTTTTAAAAATTGGATATATGTTTCAAAAGGATCAATTGTTTGACTGGCTAACTATATGGGACAATGTACTGCTAGGCCTTAAAATTAACCATTCTATTACAGCTGCCAATAAGGAACTAGTAAAAAGACTCCTAATAAGTTATAATCTTTGGGAATTTAGAGACCATCATCCTAGAGAATTATCTGGAGGCATGAGGCAAAGGGTTGCTTTAATTAGAACCTTAGCTTTAAGTCCTGAATTACTTCTTTTAGATGAACCCTTTTCAGCTTTAGACTATCAAACTAGATTAAACATTAGTGATGAGGTTTATGAAATTATAAAAAAAGAGAAAAAGACCACAATAATGGTAACACACGACATTGCAGAAGCCATTGCTATGTCCGATGAAATTATTATCCTTTCTAAACGCCCTGCTGTAATTGTTAAACACATGACACTAGAATTTGGTGAAAACTTTTCTTATCCATTAAAACGTAGAGAGGCTCCAAATTTTAGTATTTACTTCAATGAAATTTGGAAGGAGT
>NZ_JAHLEF010000124.1 GCF_018861755.1 Clostridium sp. CF012
TGGTATTAGTTTTACTTAAATTTATCATAGTCTTTACAAAATTATTTCCATCTCCATAAAGCCATGCTGTTCTAACTATGTAGTGTTTAGGATTATGATTTTTAACTAATATTTCTCCCTCGAGCTTAGTTTTCCCATAAATAGTCAAAGGATCTATTTTGTCAAATTCCGTTAGTGGCTTATCTATATTGCCACTAAAAACATAGTCTGTTGAAACTTGGACAATTTCTGCGCCAATTTCATTTGCAGCTATTGCTAAGTTTTTAGGTCCTATTGCATTTATCTTATATGCCATATCTATTTCCGTCTCACACTTGTCCACAGCTGTAAGTGCAGCACAATTTATAATCACATCTGGTTTATTTTCATTTACAAAACTATATACTTCATTAATATTCGATATATCTAGATCTGACCTTCTCGTAAGTATTAAATCAATACCCTTTTTCTCTTTGTATTGATTAGCTAATTCTCGACCAAGTTGACCATTAGCTCCTGTGATTAATATCTTCATATTTAATTCTCCTCTTAAAGCTTATTCTTATATAAATTATACCTTACTTTAATAAATAATTGAGGAAATTCTAAAGAATAAAAGATTATTAACGATAAGTTAATATATTATTTCAAATAAATTCTTGCTAATAATATTTTATACAATGTAAAATCCATTTTTAATACCTTAAGATAAAACTTTTTACGGAAAATAGCAAACTTATTGAAAAGTAAGGACGCAAAGCCATAGGGCCTTAC
>NZ_JAHLEF010000125.1 GCF_018861755.1 Clostridium sp. CF012
TAGACAGAAGGGTATTAATATAGGATCTGATATACTAACTATAAATGAGATGGTGAATGCATTATGTCAATTAAAATAGAAAATTTAACACATATATATATGCCAAAGACTCCTTTTGAAAAAAAAGCTATAGATGATGTATCTATAGAAATAAAGCAAGGAGAATTTGTGGCACTCATTGGGCATACCGGCTCAGGTAAATCGACACTAATTCAACATATAAATGGTTTACTAAAACCAACTTCAGGTACGATTTTAGTAGATGATATTGATATAACAAAGAAAAAAATGAAATTAACAAGTATAAGAAAAAAAGTTGGGCTAGTATTTCAATATCCTGAATATCAACTTTTTGAAGAAACTATTGAAAAAGACATTTCATTTGGACCTCGAAATTTAGGTTTAGATAATGATGAAATAAATAGAAGAGTTCAAAGAGCTATGAAAATTGTTGGACTTGATTATGAAGAATATAAAGATAAATCACCTTTTGAGATAAGTGGTGGACAAAAGAGAAGAGTAGCTATTGCTGGAGTAGTGGCTATGGAACCAAGGGTATTAATCTTAGATGAACCAACTGCAGGACTTGATCCAAAAGGAAGAGATGACATCTTAGATAAGATTGTTGAGCTTTATAAAGCAAACAATATGACTATAATTTTAGTATCACATAGTATGGAAGATGTAGCTAAAGTTGCAAATAGAGTTTTAGTAATGGATAAAGGAAAATGTATCTT
>NZ_JAHLEF010000126.1 GCF_018861755.1 Clostridium sp. CF012
GTAGGATATATGGACAAAAACGATATGCAGGGCCTTCGACGTTATTTTGATAATAAAATAATTCCTATTGGTACAAGCTTTGAAAAAAAGAATTTTAAACTAGGATTACTGCAAAATATAAAAATACCAGAAATAAAAGGGGTTGTTTCCTCAAAATTAATAACTGCTCAGCACAAAGATATAAATGTTTTTATCGATATAATGGAACCCATAGAAGATATAAATATAGATATAATAGATAGTTGCAAAATAATTGGAATAATTCTAGATAATGCAATAGAAGCTTCTGGAGATTGTGAAAATCCTATTATAAAATTCGCCATTATAAATAAAAAAAAATCTGTGATCATAATCGTAATTAATCAATGCCTTGAAAATACTCCACCAATATATAAGCTTTTTGAAAAGGAATTTTCAACTAAAGGTAAAAATAGAGGTTTAGGTCTTAACAATTTAAAAGAAATTATTAACTCCTACAGTAATGTGTCTTTAGATACTTCAATTAAAGATAACGAATTCATTCAAAATATAGAAGTCTTAAAATAAAGGATTGTGTTATAGATATGATAAAGGTATTTATTTGTGAAGATATTAAAAATCATAGAGATAAAATATCTAATATTATTGATGATATAATTATGATTGAAAATTTAGATATGGAAACTGCTGTAGTTACAGGAAATCCAGATGATATATTAGAATATGTTAAATCTAATAAATACAC
>NZ_JAHLEF010000127.1 GCF_018861755.1 Clostridium sp. CF012
GTTCAAGAATTTAATACTCATGAATTTATAAATGGAGTAAGTGCTCCCATGGTGTGCATGTTTAGAAAGTATGATACGCTGGGTGACAGCATCCTGGACCATGGAAAGCTTTTAAACTTTATCAGGTACAAATCTGTAATAACATCTAAAGACTACAAGGAAGCTTGTCAGAACGTCTATAACTCAGGGTACTGTACTGACGAGGAATACCCTGAAAAACTAATAGCTATAATTGAGCAAAATAAACTTTATCTTTATGACTGCGCTCCTAGATCTGAAATCACCGAAAACACAACTGACGAAGATATTAAATATCTACAGAAATGCCTAAACTCTATGAAAATAAGAGATGTAAATAATAATGTTTTAGCTGTAGACGGAACCAGTGGTCCATTAACTATAAGTACTATTAAAAAGCTCCAGCAAATACTTAACCTTTCTATCGATGGTATATGTGGACCTGACGTATTATCTGGAGTTAAAGCTATTATGGAAAAACCCATATGTAGTATTGAGTCTACGGGAGATACAATGGCCATAAGATATATCCAATGGAGAACTGGCAGCGATATCGATGGTATTTATGGAAATGAAACTGTAGGCCTTGTTAAAGAATATCAGAGAATCAATAACTTAGTTATTGATGGAATTGTAGGTAACGGTACTTGGCAAAGCTTACTCTCTTAAAC
>NZ_JAHLEF010000128.1 GCF_018861755.1 Clostridium sp. CF012
CAATATTGCTATTAAAATTAGTATATTACAACAAAATTAATATTGCTACACAAAATTTAAAATAAGATACTATAATTAAAGCCCTAATGTGTTATTTACAACACATTAGGGCTAATTCCACCTAAAATAAATATCAATTTTTAAATACACCAAAGGTTATTTAATTAGATAATTATTCTACCTGGTATTATAAGTTTTTGCGAAACTTTTATAACATTTGGATCTTCTATTTGATTAACTCTTGCAATGTCTTGAATTGTAGTATTATATTTTTTAGCTATTTTCCACAATGTATCCGCAACTTGAACTACATAAATAGTAACACTAGCTCTTTTAGCAGGTACTTCACCCTCTATTGGATAAACATCAACTAAGAATTTCTTTTGTACCATATAATTTACACGTACATACACTTTTACAACAGCCCTAACCGCTATATTTCCTGCCTCAATATCTACATTTATATTCTCCATTGATACTCTACACATGCTGCTCATATTTATCTTAGATCCTAATATATCGGCTCCACATGTGAAAGGAATCTCCTCAGACACAGCAGATAAATATTTTTCTTCATCATCACTTCTGTATAGCACCGTTACATTCATTATACCGTCAATTATAACCTTATCCTCTATTACCTTTTTATCTGTTATACAAACAGTCGCATTAGTCATAATAATCT
>NZ_JAHLEF010000129.1 GCF_018861755.1 Clostridium sp. CF012
CAATAGGGTAGTAAAAAATGTTAACAATTGAGCTATACTTATACTAATTGATGAGGAGATGTATTTTTATGATGATAGTTAAGGTTAGAAAAAATGCAGATGGAGATATTACAAATGTATTAACTAGTGCTGGTGAAGAATTGGATGTGAGCAAAGCGGTAGCTTTAGCAAAGGTAGGGACAGTAGAGTCAGTAATCGTTGGTAAAAATAGAAATGGAAATGATGTTATAAAGTCATCATCAAATAGTACTACAGAAGATAATTTAGATAATCTCCCAACTTTCTAATATAAAATGGTTAAGGCCTCTTCATTTACTTTTCTAATTAATGTAGGGGCATATATTTTACTTGTTAGTAATAAATAGAATTAATTAATTTTGATAGGTATACTATCCCTAGTGTGTCAGTATAAAGAAAGTTTACGATACAAGAGTATTACAGAGATTAATACATATAATTGTCGTATTAAAGAAAAAGACTAAAACTGATTATGGTCAAAGATGATATTATATTACTTGTCGCTGAGATTAAGTGGCAATAAAGTAAAAAAGCATAAGGCAACAACAGATAAATGATTTAAAAAAACTGTTGACAACTTAAGCAATAACAGATATACTTGTAGAAGTCGTCACATGATGACAAAGCAAATTGGTCTTTGAAAATTAAACAGAGAAATAGG
>NZ_JAHLEF010000130.1 GCF_018861755.1 Clostridium sp. CF012
TTTGAATATATATGATATTGCAAAAGAAGCCGGTGTCTCTATAACCACCGTGTCTAGAGTTCTTAACCACAAAGAAAATATTAGTAAGAAAACTAAAGATAAGGTTGAAAAGGTTTTAAAAAAATATAATTATATACCCAATGCTATAGCCAGAGGTTTAGTAACTAAATCTATGAAATCTATAGGCATCGTTACAACTAATATTACTGATATGCATCATGCGAAGTCTGCCTACATAATGGAGAGAGAATTTAACAAGTTGGGTTATTCTGTTATGCTTTGCAATACCGGTGCAAGGACCGAGGAAAGCATAAATTATATTAAAATGTTATCTGAGCGAAATATAGATGGAATTATTTTAATGGGGTCAGTATTTAATAATAAAGATATACAATCATCAATTTCCGCGTATCTTAATCATATTCCAACAGTACTTCAAAATGGATTTTTAGATATGGAAAATACCTACTCAGTATTAGTAGATGACTCTTATGGTATTTCTATGTGTGTTGATCATCTCTTTGAGAAAGGCCATTCAGATATAGTATACATAAAAGATATGGATACCTACAGTGCAGAGCAAAAGAAAGAAGGATTTCTAGTTGGAATGAATAAGAATGGTTTAAAACTAGACGACAATTCCATTATAAATACACAGTGTGGATT
>NZ_JAHLEF010000131.1 GCF_018861755.1 Clostridium sp. CF012
GTATGGGGGATAGGATATAAATGGAAGTAAAGAAAAAAACTTTTACGCTAAAGGCAGTCTTTTTTAAGTATTTATTAACTTTAGTAGTTGCATTTATTGTTTTCGTCGGACTATATTTTGCGATTTTTGTTCTAATGCAAATAAAAAGTATGATTATTCAACCAAATTACAGTGAGAATTTGGCTAGAGGCGCTAAGCCATTGCTTGCATCAACACCTGAAATCACAGAGAATATGATACCAGATGGATGCAAATTCGCTGTCCTTAACAAAAAATATAAAGTTACAAAAACAAATTTAGATGGTAAGGACTTACTGACCGCAATAGAATATGCTAAGGGTACTTACTCAAATGATGGAAGAAAAAAGTGCTACTATTTCATTGAAAGGCAAGATGGGTCTTGTGTTTTACAGTACTATCTTCAAATGAGGTATCAATCTGAGTTTTTAAATAAACATTTACCAGGTCCACAAAAAACCATGGTTGTAATTTTTGCTATAATATATTTTTTTATTGTTTTTATTACTACTGCAATATATGCAAAAAAACTAAATAAACATTTAAGTCCTCTATTGCAGGCTACTGAAAAAATCAAGAAGCAGGATTTGGACTTTGACATAAAATATTCAGGAATTAAAGAATTTAATGATGTGCTTTTATC
>NZ_JAHLEF010000132.1 GCF_018861755.1 Clostridium sp. CF012
TCGTAAACCTGTTCCAATTTATATATATGTACCAATAATGGATTATCCTGCGGCCTTCCTTTAACTTCAAATATTTTTCTTATTGCATTTTCATTAAAAGCATCTGCAGCTAATCCATAAACAGTTTCTGTTGGAATTGCAATAACCTCACCATTTCTTAGATACTCTGCACCTTTTACAATATTTTTGTAATTAGTATTTAAATCTTTAACATTTAATATTTCTGTTTTCATAGATAACCTGCCTCCTATTTGAGTGGCGTCTTTTTCTAAACATCATAAAGAAATATAGAAAACCAATATCGCCTTAACTTTTGAAAATATAGTATTTTCTAATGTTTTAAGAATAGTAAATAGCCTCAAAGTGAAAGTAATATAATCACTAATAAAGTAAAGCCATATCATTAGATATGACTTTACTTGTGAAGAATGAGACACAAAATACCAACTTGTTCACTTTAACTTATCAATGTTTCCTGATTGAATATATTTAATATTTGCTTGGATTTTTTCATATGTCCAATTCCACCACTTAATTTCAAGCAATTTAGAAATTGTTTCATCATCATACCTTTTCTTTATAACTTTTGCGGGTACTCCTCCAACAATAGTATATGGAGGAACATCCTTTGTAACTACTGCTCTAGTTCCAATAATTG
>NZ_JAHLEF010000133.1 GCF_018861755.1 Clostridium sp. CF012
GTCATTAAGAATGACAGAAAAGAATATTATAAATCCAGCAGTTATGGTTACTCATATTGGAGGACTTGATAGTGCAGCTGATGCCACACTTAAATTAACAGAAGTACCAGCAGGTAAAAAATTGATATATACTAATATATTTATGGATATTACAGCAATAGACGAATTTGAGGAAAAAGGCAAAAAAGATCCACGTTTTAAAAAATTAGCAGAAATTGCAAAAAACAATAAGGGACTTTGGTCTTTAGAGGCAGAGACATATTTACTTGAAAATTGGAAAACTAAATAATACGAAAATTAAATGATAAAAAAAGATACAGGATTAAATAAAATTCCTGTATCTTTTTTTTATACTATTAAACAAAGACCATCTATTCAATATTGAGTAGATGGTCTTTGTTTAATAAATTATATTTTAATAAAATTATTTACCTAGTAGTTTAAGTGCTTTACTTACAACATTTTCTGTTGTGAATCCAAACTCTTTATATAAAATTTCAGCTTTACCTGAAGCTCCAAATCTATCAATGGAAATTACGTCTCCGTCTATTCCAACATATTTGTGCCAACCGAATGAAGCAGCGGCTTCAATAGCGCGCCTTGTTCTCACAGATGATGGCAATATAGATTCCTTATACTCCTTTGATTGAG
>NZ_JAHLEF010000134.1 GCF_018861755.1 Clostridium sp. CF012
TATATATATAAAGTGAAGAACTGAGAAGTTCTTTTTTATTTTCAATAAAAGCATAGTTATAATAGATAGTACATTTAGAGTTCGAATAGAGTATACTTTAATGAACAACATTAAAAAAATATCTGGTAATAGCTCATTAATTATTTTATAAGCCATTACCAGATATTTTTTATTAGTGATTAAACAAGTATTTAAATTCAAATTCCATTTTTTTACACGCTTATAGCCGTTTTGGGTTCCATTACTACCTGTACCCCGGTACTTACTATTATGGTAATGGTGATAAATATATAGGTGAATGGTTAAAAGGAAGACGTAAAATACCTTATTTTCACAAAAAACAAGAAATGTCATGAAAGTCTGGTTTCACGGCTTTTGTTGTATATGCATATCTAGCCTATAGACTTTAAAATATTGCTGCTTTTTTATATTTGCTTCAATATTAAAACAAGTTACATATAATAATAATGTCTTAAAATAAGACCAGCTAGTTAATGTCAAAACATGATGATAAAGAGTGTAAAAAAGAAAATCAATTTCACGACCATGAATTTTAGGAAGCGTTAGATTAGCTGAAGTAGTTAGTGAGGATGTTCATAATCATAGATTTGCTGTAGTATCAGGTCCTGCAATACCAGTTCAAGG
>NZ_JAHLEF010000135.1 GCF_018861755.1 Clostridium sp. CF012
ACAATATCCCGGCCATTATATTACTAGCTGCAAAAAACAAACTAAAACATATATAGAAAGCACCTTCCGCGCCTCCCATGGCTCCGGGTGATGGTATAACAGCTGTTATCATCATTATAAAAGCAGTTCCTGCTATCATACTACCAATGCTAGCACCCTTCATTCCAAAACTAAGATAGATAAAATAAGGAATAATAAAATATATTGTTAGCTGTAATATTGTATAAATAGCAGCTTCAAAAATTAATCCTTTACTATGTTTTGCTATTTGCATATTATCATGGAATTGATCTAAATTTTCGTTGATATCTACTTCTAATTTTGATACATTTTTTATAAATTTAAATTTTCGTAATATTTTAGACAAAATCATTATAAATTTGTGTGTTAATTTACGATACTTTGAAAAAATAATTAAACATGCAATTACACTAGCATGAACTAAAAAACCTACGCCTATTAAATAAAATAAATTACTGGTTTTTCGCCTAAAAAAATCTAATTTCCAAAATATAAGAACTAGAGAATATATAGTTAATATAGCTTGATACATAATAAATTTAATCATAAGCGCTGAACCAGCTTTGCCAGCGACCACCCCTTGTTTAGTAAGTGCATATAACTGCATTGGC
>NZ_JAHLEF010000136.1 GCF_018861755.1 Clostridium sp. CF012
TTTAAATAATCATAAATCGGTTTTTGATCCCAAGACTCAACGATACCTACAGGCTTTACACCAAACGCCACCAATGTATCATTAGCACCTTGATATAAGGTTACTATTCTTTTAGGAGTACCTTTAATCGTTGTCTCTCCCTGAGCATGTTTAACAATGCGCTCCTCTTCAGATGAAGGTGCCGCCTTCTCCTTACTTGTGGTTGTCGTTGATTTGTTGCCACACCCTGATACAAGTAGCATCACTGCCATAAAAGAAAACATAATAGAAAATAACTTATTATTATGAAACATATGTACACTCCTTTTTATCTTTTAATTGTAATGATTATCATTATCATCTATATTACCATTACTTAAAGAAAATGTATAGTGACATTTTTCAATCTTAGTAAAACAAGCATTAAAAGTTATTGTTGTAGCTATAATGCTTAGTGGCATCTCGTTGCATAATTATGCAATAAAAATGGTGTAATTGGTTATAAATACACTGTTAATAAATAAACACAATAAAATCACAAAAAAAATAAACAATATGTTGAATAATTATTCATATTGATGTATAATTATTCAAATGGTTAAATCATCACCTGCGGTGCTGAAATATTAAGACTCCAGAAG
>NZ_JAHLEF010000137.1 GCF_018861755.1 Clostridium sp. CF012
GACCCATTGATACTATGAATTGAAACTGATATTATTAAAATTGAGAGAAATGCAATTGTTTTTGCAGTTTTGGAGGGAAATGAAAATGAAAATCGCAACAGCACAGATAATGAGAAAGATTGATCGTTATTGTATAGACATTTTAGGGATTCCAGGTATTATACTAATGGAAAATGCAGCACTAAAGGTAATGAAAAATATACCAGGAAATAATAAAAAATTCGTAATTGTTTGCTCTAGTGGGAATAATGGTGGGGATGGTTTTGTTGTAGCAAGGCATCTTTTAAATAGAGGCAATTATGTCGAAGTGTTTTTTCTTGGATCAGATGAAAATATGAGCGCAGATGCACTGGTAAATCTTAATATCATAAGAAATATGGGTGCCAAAATAATAGAAGTAAATAACAATGAGGAGCTTGAAATTTTAAGGGAAAGCATAACTCAATGCGAAATTACTATTGATGCAATTTTTGGAACCGGATTATCTAGAGAAGTTAAAGGTATTTACTCTTTAGCAATTACAATTATGAATGAGAATAGTAAGTATATTTTATCAATTGATGTCCCATCAGGATTTGAGTGTAATAGTGGGAAAGTGATGGGGAATTGTATTAGAA
>NZ_JAHLEF010000138.1 GCF_018861755.1 Clostridium sp. CF012
ATCATAACAATCATTGCTTTAATTGTCGGGTCTTTATCCCATGATCGGAAATACCAATTTGAATTTTTAATTACTTCTGAGACTTTTGTATCTGCCTCCAAATCAAAATCAAAATTTACTAATGCATGGCAAAATTCTCTTGAACTGATTCTTGTTGAATATGTAAATTTATCAAGAATTTCCGATACTTCATCTGTCAACTTTCCTTCTTTCATCGCTATATACCAGTGAAGCAAGAATAACGTTGTTAGTCTTTGCTGACCATCCAAAGGAAAAAGTTTTTCATACTGAACAGTTCCATATACAAAGTCGAAATCAATATTGCACTCATCATCAATAGAACGGAATAAACTATCAAGCAGTCCTTCCCTGATGGCATTTGTTTTCTCATTGATTCTGCCCTGTGCAAAATCTCTTTGCATTATTGGTATCTCGATATCATATTGATTTATTAATTTCCAAAATGTATATTTTGTCTTTAATTCATCCATATCATTCATCTCCTCTGCTCGGTAAATATTCTGCTAAATCTATTTTTATTCTTTCTAAGTAATCCACTCTGTCAGTTTCACTCCAATAATGCACCTGGCTTGGGTCTTTACTGTAATAC
>NZ_JAHLEF010000139.1 GCF_018861755.1 Clostridium sp. CF012
GCAGAAAGTAAAGGATATGGTGGAGCAATTACAATGCTTGTAGCAGTTACACCTCAAGGTAAAATTATTGAATTTACTATATTAACTACTAAAGAAACACCTGGACTTGGAGATAATGCAAGTAAAGATCCTTTTAGAAACCAATTTAAAGGTAAGGCAGTCAAAGATTTAGAAGTAACAAAAGACCCAACAAAAACAAATAATATTCAAGCTATGACTGGTGCTACCATTACTTCTAAAGCGGTAACTAAAGGCATTAAAGAAGCTGTGCAAGAAGTTACACAGTTTGTAGGGAGGAAATAATATGAGAGAGTTATGGAACATATTTAAAAAAGGGATTATTGAAGAGAACCCAATTTTTGTTCTTGCACTTAGTCTTTGCCCAGCACTCGCGGTAACTAGTAGTGCGCTAAACTCCTTGGTTATGGGACTTGCGGTACTGTTTGTTATTACTGCTAATAATATGGTTGTATCTGTTACTAGAAAATTAGTAAATCCGACAGTTCGTGTACCAGTGTATATTACTTCAGTTGCAACAATTGTTACTGTAGTACAGTTGGTATTACAGGCATATTTGCCAGCGCTTAATAAGGCTTTAGGAATATAT
>NZ_JAHLEF010000140.1 GCF_018861755.1 Clostridium sp. CF012
TCCTCATTAGTTCCACTCTCTACAATCTGCCCCTTTGACAGTACCATAATGCTATCTGCGTTCTCGATGGTGGACAGCCTGTGTGCAATGGTGATGACTGTTTTTCCCTGAGAAATACGCTCTATGGCCTCTTTAATCAAATCCTCTGTACCTACATCAATGGCTGAGGTCGGCTCATCTAAAAGAAGGATTGGAGCATTTTTAAGAAAGGCCCTAGCAATGGAAATACGTTGCCGTTCTCCGCCGGAAAGGCGTGTTCCACGCTCGCCAGCCAAAGTATCATACTGCTGTGGCAGACTGATAATAAAGTCATGAATATTGGCTAGGCGACAGGCCTCCTTAATTTCTTCCATTGTAGCTCCCTCTCGTCCATAGGCTACATTATCAGCAATGCTTTCTGGAAATAAAAACACATTTTGAGATACCAAAGAATATAGATCTCTTGCTACATTCAGATTCCAATCTTCAAAATTTCTGCCGTAAAGCTTGTAATTTCCTGATTGTTTCTGATAAAATCCACAGAGCAACTTAAAAATAGTAGACTTACCCTCCCCAGAACTACCTACGAAAGCCACATTTTTTCCAGC
>NZ_JAHLEF010000141.1 GCF_018861755.1 Clostridium sp. CF012
TTGTAATATTAATATACACTATGACGTAACGTGATAGTCAATAAGCCTTACAAAATAAATAATGTTAAGTAAATTACTTTTTATAATTTTTAACAACCGCTTTGTACCATTAATTTTCACATGCAAACAACCTCTTAAAGTGGGTGAAAGGTAAACTTTATATCCATTTAATTCCTTAAGGTGGGTTTTGTCGGAAATGTTGCCTCTACCCCATATAGGATGATTAAATTAAGGGGCAATTAAAATTTAGCTAAAATCGACGCACGCCGTTGGGTACCCCAAAAAGGATCCGCTTAGAGAGTCTTATGCTAACGCTTGTTCTTTTTGGGGTGACGGTATACGTGCCCAGACCTTGTCCTTCCAAATTCCCTATACTACTAATAACTACAATAGCTATAAAATAAAATGATTATTATAATAAGTTTTATAATGTTCTATAGAATCTATTTACAATAATAATAATAATAATAATAATATTGGGATATTCAAAAGGAAACTTTAAAAACTAACTATTTTTTAAAACTTGTAGGTTGTGGGCAAATGGACTAGCCCAGCTACTGAGGTACGAAGTGGCGGGTAGGCC
>NZ_JAHLEF010000142.1 GCF_018861755.1 Clostridium sp. CF012
TACAACTTTTCTTTTATCTTCGCTGAGTCCAACGATTTCTACTTCTTCTCCAACCTTAAGTATCCCAGTTTCAACTCTTCCTGTAGCAACTGTTCCTCTACCTGTAATTGTGAATACATCTTCTACTGGCATTAAGAATGGTTTGTCTGTTAATCTTGTTGGTGTTGGAATATAAGTATCAACAGCTTCCATTAATTCTATTATGCATTTTGATGCTTCTTCGTCTGTTGGATTTTCTAATGCTTTTAATGCTGATCCTGTTACTACTGGAATATCATCACCTGGGAAGTCATACTCACTTAATAGTTCTCTTACTTCCATTTCAACTAATTCTAATAATTCTGGATCATCTACCATATCTGCTTTGTTTAAGAATACTACTATATATCCTACTCCAACTCTGCTTGCTAGTAGTATATGCTCTCTTGTTTGAGGCATTGGACCATCTGCTGCACTAACAACTAGTATTGCTCCATCCATTTGTGCTGCTCCAGTGATCATGTTCTTTACATAATCGGCATGTCCTGGGCAATCAACGTGTGCATAATGTCTGTTTACTGTTTCA
>NZ_JAHLEF010000143.1 GCF_018861755.1 Clostridium sp. CF012
TCTCAACAGAACATTCTACCATTATTCCTACTATAACATCCGGTCCTACTCCCTTTTCTCTTAAGTTTCTAGCTAATGAATTGGATCTTTCATTAAGTTCTTTGTAGGTTATCTCCTTATCTTCAAATACCACTGCTATATTACTTGGTGCCTTTTCTACCTGCTCTTCAAACAATTCATTTATTGTTTTATCTCTTGGATATTCTGCTTTTGTATCATTAAACTCTTCTAATAATTTATGCTTCTCTTCTTCACTTATTATTTCTATATCCTTTACCTTTATATCTATATTTTCAATCGCAGAATTTAATATGTTAATAAAAATACTTATTATTTTATTAACTTCATCACACATTAAATCGTCACAATAATTAAATAGCAGCATAATACACTCATTATATTTTTCTATATTTAAAGTAAGTTCATTATTACTTAAATTCAAAACATCTTGTATTTGGTTTGTATTATGAATATTTTTCATACAACAATATATATTAACTTTTTTATAAATATCAGCAACTTTATATAGTTCCTTAATTGGATAAAATTGGTGTGTATATAC
>NZ_JAHLEF010000144.1 GCF_018861755.1 Clostridium sp. CF012
ATTATAGGTTATGAAGCTCATTCGATGTCTACAGATGATGAAAGGGTTAAAAAAATTTTAAATCACATTGCAGATGAAGAAAGAAGGCACGTTGGGGAGCTTCAAGAAATTTTGTATATGTTATCTCCAAAGGATGCACAATTCATGGAGGAAGGTAAACAGAAAATTAAAGACCAGCAATCTCAAAATTTTCAGCAACCGATTCAGTAATTTTGATTGTTAGATTATTCGTTTTTAATATGGTTATTTTAGATATTAAAAATAATTGAAAATGCCATCCTTTTGGATGGGATCTTCAATTATTATTAGAAGTTATAAGTTTGTGACCACTTAAGCCTGCCTTATAGCTTTTTAAAAATAAATTATAAAAATCATATATTACCTGTGAATGCTTCTCATCACCACTTATAGATAGTACCTCTATTGCAGTTTCTATTGTACATAAATTGCCATCCTTTGCACCTCTTCTTAAATCATATATAGACTTAAAGTTTGGTTCTAATGAAATAATTGGCAGGTTTTCTAAGTAGGAACTTTTCCTAAGTAT
>NZ_JAHLEF010000145.1 GCF_018861755.1 Clostridium sp. CF012
GTTTACCACCAGCAGTATTGCGTTTGTTAGTAAGTGCATGTTTTTTATCTTTCTTTTCTATGTCCTGAAGCGAGTTTATGCCGTCTTTAAACCAACTATTTAGAATCCCATCAATATATTTAAAATCAGCTCTGTTAAGTCTATCAAAACAAATATCGCAAGCTTTAAATATAATTTCGAGAGAAAATTTATAAACATTTATCCATTTATCTAGTATTTGTTCTTGAGGTTTCATTATTTCGGGAGCTTTAATCCCTAGATAATTTAATATTTTTCTAATATTTATCCATTTATCCTCATGTTTCTTTATATAAGATTGAGCATCTTCAATATTTTTAATATCCGCATCATGCCATGCAATGGCAATGGTTTCAATGTACCTATAATCAACTTTACCTTTTGATACGCAGTATTGAATTAATAGAAGTATTAATTCTGGGGGGAAATTATAATCTTTTTGCCAGCTTAGATACATTGTCATTTCTTTTGGTGATAATGGTTTGGCTAATAGTTTTTCAATATCCTGTAGCATGCCCTTTATAGAAG
>NZ_JAHLEF010000146.1 GCF_018861755.1 Clostridium sp. CF012
CCCAAGAAACTTATTTATCAATTCTCTCATAAAAATCCATTCTATTCTTTTTCTTTTAACATATTCTATTCCATCATCAGTGATATTGTAATATTTCCGTCTACCGCCGCCACTTTCACTATCACTCCAATATGATTTAACATACCCATTCTTTTCTAGTCTTTTTAATGACAAATATAGTGTGCCTTCCTTTAATTCAAAGGTTTCCCCACTAATCGCCCTTACCTTTTTTGCTAATTCATATCCATACATAGTGCAGTCATTAAGTACACTCATTAATATTGTATCAATATACCCTTTCAGCATTTCCTTATCTATTTCCAATATTTTCACCCCTTATCCATATATTAACATGTAGTACTTAATAATGCAAGGTATATAACTATGCAATGGACTTAGCTGCAAATCTCAACAAGGTTCAAATCCAGATGAACTATACCTTGTTTTTAAAAACGGAAAGAAGAAATTTGTAAGAAATATAATTTCAGAACTGAGTGGAGGTTTAATAATTTATAAGAAAGAAAAATGTGTTGGAAGTTAAAAAAG
>NZ_JAHLEF010000147.1 GCF_018861755.1 Clostridium sp. CF012
CCTTTAAATATATCTTACACTGCAGTTGATTTTGGAAACAAAGGCTTGCTGCCTAAACAATCTTTTATAAAATATACAATTAACATGATTAGAACGATTTTTGATATATTTTAACAATTAATTTAATTTCCTATTAAGTTACGTATTATATATTGATTAAATCTAAGGAGTGATATTATGTTAAATCGGCTTACTTGTTTTATGAAAAAGCATATTACAACTATATATGTTACTAGTATCATTCTCCTAGTAATAATTACATTTCAGAATATCAACATTATAACTCCGCTTGCAGCTACATCTAGCATTACAGCAACATCCTATCCCACAAGCTTAAATGAGTTATCTTTAAATGGAAGTCTTATAAAATTAGTTATAGTAAGTTCAGGTTCTATTTTTAAACCTACTATAACCGCAAGTGATTTTGTATTAAATAATGCTCCGATTGGTCTTGGTATATCCATTGTAACGTTATCTCCTTCTGATAACAATGAAGCCTATTTACAACTCTCTTATAATGGAACTGTCTTCAAT
>NZ_JAHLEF010000148.1 GCF_018861755.1 Clostridium sp. CF012
ACATATTATTGTGAGTATAGCCATATCCCAAACATTGTCCTCGTTATATTGTTCTTTCTTACTTCTGCAAGATAATAAACAAAGTGCTGAAAGAATTCCTATCATTATCATTAATCCATATCCATAAATTTTCACAAAAGAAAACTCAAATAATATCGGTTTCATTTGTACCCCCCCAATCTATTAAACTTATGCTTTTATTTGATCCACCCCATCTACTTATCACAACAAAATACTAAGGGAAGCATATGCTTCTCTTAGTATTTTGTTTTCTTAAATCTTATTAGATAAATTATAATACACTAAAAAATTTAAAGCAAATATAATTAATCTTATCGAATTTTTAACGTTTCAACTATGCTTTCAAAAATAGCGCCATAGGTTTCTTTAAAATTAACATTTTTTATAAAAAATGAAAATCTATAAAACTCTTCGCCATCATCAATAAAATATTCATAGGACTTATACCAATTATTGTCCGATACATTAATTAAGTATTGTACTACATATGTTTTTTTGCCATTAA
>NZ_JAHLEF010000149.1 GCF_018861755.1 Clostridium sp. CF012
CCATAATAAATTACCCCGCCCTATCCAATTGTGTTTATTTTTTGCTTCTTTTAATCATCTGCTAAAATTATTTCTCTTTTATTGGTGTTTTATATAAATTATTGTTGTTTATATAAATTAAATATACAAATATACTTACTAAAAAGATCACCGATAATAATGGTTTAAGTATTGTTATAAACAATATACTTAAAACAACAATATTATTTACAATACCAATATAGAATTTTTTAAAAGTAAAGAAAAATGAAATCCTTAATATATCTTTAATACTAGACTCTCTATTTTTCACGAAAAATGTGAAATAATTAATAGTAGTACTTAAAACTATATTAAATATTATAAAAAGAATAGGAGTGAATATAATAATATATTTGGTCTTCATTAGAAAAAAGTAATCTAAGATAACAATTGTTAATAAAATTAATGAAAATAACCAAACAATAATCGTCTTTTTAAAAGATTGAATATAATATGTAAAAAAATCTTTTGTTATATTTAAATCCTTTTCTTTATGATATTT
>NZ_JAHLEF010000150.1 GCF_018861755.1 Clostridium sp. CF012
ATAATAGAAAGTACATATTACTACAAATGCATTTGCGGTAATATGTACTTTCTATTATTAAGCACTTTTCTTAAATGCCGATAAAATCTAATGATTTTTCAGTAAACTAAAAAAGTTCTAAACATTAGTTTAGAACTTTTTTGGAGCTAGCAATAGGAATTGAACCTACAACCTGCTGATTACAAGTCAGCTGCTCTACCGTTGAGCCATGCTAGCAAAAATATGGCGACTCAGAAGGGACTCGGACCCTCGACCTCTGCCGTGACAGGGCAGCACTCTAACCAACTGAGCTACTGAGCCATATATGGTGGGAACAACAGGGTTCGAACCTGTGACCCTCTGCTTGTAAGGCAGATGCTCTCCCAGCTGAGCTATGCTCCCATATATGTTTTGGTGGTGACTCCTAGGGGAATTGAACCCCTGTTACCACCGTGAAAGGGTGGTGTCTTTACCGCTTGACCAAGGAGCCTTATTAAATTTTAAATGGAGCTAGCAATAGGAATTGAACCTACAACC
>NZ_JAHLEF010000151.1 GCF_018861755.1 Clostridium sp. CF012
TTTGTAATGATGCATTAAAAATTGCTAAATCAGTAAATTATAGAAGTGCCGGTACATTGGAGTTCTTAGTAGACACTAAAGGAAATCATTATTTTATAGAAATGAATCCTAGAGTTCAAGTTGAACACACCGTTACAGAAATGGTAACTGGTATTGACATAGTTCAAAGTCAGATACTTATAGCAGAAGATTATGCTTTAAATTCACCTGAAATAGGAATTAAATCACAAGAGGATGTAAAGGTTAATGGGTTTTCTATTCAGTGTCGTATAACAACAGAGGATCCTTCTAATAATTTTGCGCCAGACACAGGGAAAATAGAAGAATATAGAACTGGTTCTGGTTTTGGAATAAGACTAGATGGAGGTAATGGATTCGCGGGAGCTATAATTAGTCCTTATTATGATAGTTTACTTGTAAAGAACATATCATGGTCTAGAACTTTTAAAGATGCCATAAAGAAGTCTATAAGAGCTGTAGAGGAAACTAAAATTACAGGAGTAAAGACTAACAT
>NZ_JAHLEF010000152.1 GCF_018861755.1 Clostridium sp. CF012
TTTAGATAATCAAATGATTTTCATATCTGCTAAAAATGGATATTTAAAAACGTTAGCAGAGGAAGAGGTACTTGATAAAAACTATAACAACACATCATTTATAAATGTAGCCAAGCAACGTGAAATGTGGGTTGCAATAAATCCACTTGCAAAAGATTGGGATGATACAAAAGTTAAAAATATGTCTTATAAAAAATCTATGTTTGTGGCTGGCGATATAAAAATACTACAATCAATTACAAACTTGAATTTTGCTATCAATATGGTTTAAAGAGTAGATTAATTTTTACTCTTTTTTTAATTCAAAAACAAATAATAAAGTGAGGTAAAAGTATGAGTGATATCAAAGGAAATGAGGTACTATCTGCAAATGAGGGTAGCGTATATGTAAATGGCATACAATGGTCAAACATAGATAAAATTGATGCTAAAGCAACAGCGGAGTTTGAAGACATTCTCTTTGTAGGTGATCCAAAAACTAAAAAGAGATATAAAGGTTTTAAAGTTGAAGG
>NZ_JAHLEF010000153.1 GCF_018861755.1 Clostridium sp. CF012
TGTAGACACGAAAAGCCGAACACATTAAAATATAAATAAGAGAAGGATGTGTTTATAATGGCAAGAGGTCAAAAACAATACACAGAGGAATTCAAAAATACAATAGTAGAGCTTTATAACGCTGGAAAAAGCTTAGCAGAATTAAGCAGTGAATATGCCCTATCAAAATCAACAATAACAGGATGGACGAAGAAAAATAAACCAATAGCTGTGGATAAAAACAAAACTATAACATCAGCAGACTATCTAGCTATGTTAAAGAAAAACAAGCAACTTGAGGAAGAAAATGAAATATTAAAAAAAGCTATGGGCATATTCGCAAGGAAGTAACTACTGTATTTGAATTTATAACTAAGAATAAAAAATATCACGATATTAAACTAATGTGTAAAGTTCTTAAGGTATCTAGGAGCTCTTATTACCAATACCTTAATAAGAAACCAAGTAGTAGAGAAATTGAAAATATAAACATAGGAAAAGTGATTATGGATATCCATATAGCCAGTAAAAG
>NZ_JAHLEF010000154.1 GCF_018861755.1 Clostridium sp. CF012
GCTGCATATACACTTTCCATACTGCCAGCAGGTGCTAATAATTCAATCTTCTTCATTTGCATCTCTCCTAATAAGTCTTCTATATCCTATTATACAATAAATGTTGCAATAAATTAAGCCATTAAAAAATTTTACATTAATATAACCGTCTATTTTCATGTTTTATGATAATGGACACAACAAAAATAATGGAATATAATTAAAAATAGACTAGCTCACTTCTTATTATTGTTTGAGAAAGCTTAGTACAAAAAATTGCTAATGGAGATATGAATATGACGATAAAAAATAATATTAGAAATATTGGAATAGTAGCTCATGTAGATGCTGGTAAAACAACTTTAACTGAGCAACTACTTTACCAAAGTGGTTCTAGCAGGATTCTAGGTAGCGTAGATAAGGGTACAACCCATACAGATTCTCTAGCTATGGAAAAGCAAAGAGGTATTTCAGTTAAGGCTGCTGAAACAGATTTTACTTACAAAGGAACTAATGTACATGTTATAGAT
>NZ_JAHLEF010000155.1 GCF_018861755.1 Clostridium sp. CF012
AAGGTGGGATTGATGATTGGGGTGAAGTCGTAACAAGGTAGCCGTAGGAGAACCTGCGGCTGGATCACCTCCTTTCTAGGGAGTAGATGCAAAGACTTCGGTCAATGCAAATAGAAGAATAATTAATTTTATTTTTCAAAACATCTACTGTAATTACTCGTAACCTATTCTCTGTTTAATTTTGAGAGACTAATTTTAGTTAACTCTTTGAGTTAGCTAAAAATTTATTCTTTCTAAAAATGTTCTTTGAAAATTGCACAGTGAAATTAAAGTTGTTTAAAGAAGTTAAAACCACGTAAGTGGTGTAAATGGATTTAATACAATTTCGCAAAATGAATTAAAACGTTTATGTAAATAGACGAAATTATCTATGTAAATAGATAATAGTTAAAGGTTAAGCTACAAAGGGCGCATGGCGAATGCCTTGGCACTAGGAGCCGAAGAAGGACGCGTTAAGCTGCGATAAGCTTTGGGTAGGCGCAAATAGCCTGTGATCCAAAGATTTCC
>NZ_JAHLEF010000156.1 GCF_018861755.1 Clostridium sp. CF012
GATATACATTTTATCTACTGTGTTTTTTATATATATTTGCATGATGGTTTGTGGATAGTAGAAGACTATGATAGTATATAAACGAATGAGAAACTAATGTATCGTCTGCGAAGCTGTTGCAGCACAACAGGTGATGATTTAACAATGGAATCTAGAAGGAATTATATACTAGAAACAATAACGAATGGAGGAAATGAAATTATGGCTGATTTGCCAAATTGCCCAAAATGTAATTCAGAATACACATACGAGGATAGAGATCTTTTTGTTTGCCCAGAATGTGCAAATGAATGGACTTTAGGATCAGAAACTGAAAATAGTGAAGAGAAAAAAATTATTAAAGATGCGAATGGAAATGTATTAAACAATGGTGATTCTGTAACACTAATTAAAGATCTTAAAGTAAAGGGAAGTCCAACATCCTTAAAAAAAGGTACAAAAGTAAAAAATATTCGTTTGGTTGATGGAGATCACAATATTGATTGTAAAATTGATGGTTTTGGAG